>NZ_NOXG01000020.1:0-38056 GCF_003207955.1 Novacetimonas pomaceti | reverse complement strand
AAGCAGAATATCGTCAATATTCCAGATCGGGCTCCTGTGGGATGACTGAATTCTACAAAATGACCCGAAATTGCCTCAAGTGTGAGAAATCCGCGTCGAATATGAAAGCGGTACAATCCAGGTGGAAAAGGAAGGCGTTCCCGCAAGGATAACAAAGCCAGCCTTGCGCGAACTGGCCACATCGTTGGGTGTCAGTCTCCTTAACAACACTGGCAATAAACGAAATACCCGCCAGCTTGGATCTGAAGTGATTTCGGCTATCGAAGCCTTGGAGAAGCCACATGATTAACGGAGTAATCATATAATTAAAAAATGAATATTTGCATACTGCATCCTATGGCTTAAGCAACGTATCAGCAGATGCAATCCTGCACCTGACTGTAATACGAGGGCGCAGAATGTTTAGTGACGACGTTAGTGAACAAATTGGCTATTACGTTTACAGGCTTGTCGACCCTCGAAACGGCGAGACGTTCTATGTCGGCAAAGGCAAGGGGAATCGTGTGTTCCAGCATGCAGTGGGAGCGCGTGTTGAAAAGGAGGGAAATTCATAAGGAAGGCTTATCTGTAGACCATTTCATCCATCGGCATAAGCTGGATGAAGCCACGGCGCTTCATGTCGAAGCCGCCTTAATCGACGCATACCTTAACCTGACCAACATTGTTCGGGGGCACTACTCGGATGATTGCGGTGTAGCCTCATCGCAAGAACTCTTGTTGCGGTATCAGGCACCCCTCATAGATTTTCAGCACAAGGTTCTCCTTCTCGCCGTCAACAAGACATCTTCGATGATGAGCAATTATGATGCTGTCAGGTATGCGTGGCGGTTATCTGCCGAGAGACTAAAAACTATCGAATACATCCTGGCTATCAAAAACAATTTGGTAATAGACGCTTTCATTGCCGAGAAATGGCTCCCGGCGACAAAGGCGTATTTCTCCGGATTTGAAAAAGAATATCCAGACAGAAAAGGGTTTATCGGACGGCAGGCTCCAGAAGAAATTCGGACCTTGTATATCGGCAGGCGCCTTGGACCCGATTATTCCCTTTCGCAAGCCGGAACCAGATATGCTCCTGATTAAAGAGTCATGACCCTGTGCGAGCCAAGCGCGGGTGAAGGCGCGCTGGTGGATGCCCTGCTGGAGACGCCGGCAGCTTCAATCATGGCGGTGGAGAAGAATGCGGGCCGGGCGGCCCTCCTGGCAGAACGCTACGCGGGGAACCCGCGGGTCAGCGCGCGGCGCGGGGACTGGCTGGATCCGGACACGGCCCGCTACGACCGGATCGTGATGAACCCACCCTATTCCTCTGGCCAGTGGATCCGCAACCTGCTGGTGGCATGGGAGCGGCTGGCGCCGGGCGGCCGCCTGGTGGCGCTGGTGCCCAACGGGCCCGGAGCTGGCCCGGCAGGGCTGAAGGCCCGGGCAGAGACGCTGATCCGCGGGGCCGCGCTGGTCGAGGATGTCCCGGTGGGGGCCTTCAAGGCGGCGGGCACCATGATCAGCACCCGGATCGTGGTGCTGGATAAGCCGGATGGCCTCGCATAGGCCCGGCTACTTTCGATAAGGGTTCTTCTCAAAAGCAAGAAATGCATCGAGAGTTTTCCGCGTCTTTGACGCAAACTAGGAAAAAAGCGGCGTAAAATCAGGTCGCATGATTCGATGTGACGGCATCCATGGCAACACAGGTCGAATGTTCAGACTAAATGATTGCGTTAAGGGAAGCACCATCGCCACGTGTCTGATACTAACGCTGCAAAATAATTTATTTCCGCATAGCTTTTCGAAAAAATAGAAAGGTGATGACCAGTATTTCTGATTGTCGACTGTAAGTTTTTCCGGTGACGATCCAGCTAAAATAATTTGTGAGAATTCTGGAATATCGCGACGGAATTTATCTGGCGAAAAAAATTGTCTGCGACATATTATACCATCATGCGTGAACACCGCTTTATACCCGAATACAGAAAACATGGCTATAAAACAGGTAGAAAAGATAGATATTATATTGGAGACATCCATTTTATTAAAATTCTGATTTTGCAAAAAAGAAGCAATTTTTTTATCGTAATGCTTTCCTTTCCATGCATTGCATCCCAGTTCAGAGACTTTTTTTCCACGTATTTTTAATGGTTGCTTACATAATAATGTAAGCCCTGCACGTGTATTCTTCGGGATAGATTTTGAGTCTCTGATATCTTTTTTCAACGCCTGCTGGGGTATTATATGTTCAAGAGAGAACTGGTCCTTACGTAAGAGCCTTCCGCACATGCAACATATAATACGGTCATCATTCCGATAAGAAGGCAATATCTTATTCAAGTCTTGTTTTAGGTTGTTAAATATAACATCTACCATCGCTGGCTTATCGATATCCATAATATTATTAACCTTCATAATTGTTAAAGTTATATAATATGTATATTAAAATAATGTACGTTTCTACATTTCCTATATTGCGATCATTCATAAAGTTTTAAATATTACATAAATTAACTCGTGTATTTGTGAACATAAAAAACACATTTTGCTTCGCGCTCACCTTTGTTTTCTGTCCGCTCATTTCACCTATATCTTTGTACATTATTAAAGAAGCCAAAAGCCATTGCCAGGCTACAAAGGAACATCATGCTATGGGAAACATAACCGTATCGATCGATGCCTCTCCCCGCCGCACCAATTCTAGGCCAGCCACAAACGTAGCAGCAACAGCTGCACGACAAGCAATGATCCTATCCGGCCCGCTTAAAGCCGACCAGGGTATGCACTCTTCCCATATGCTGCGATAGGCCCCGTTCCCTATTTTTTCGCGGACAAGGGCCAGCGCATCTGTCACACGCCAATATGCAGGCACATTGATCCGATAGATCGGAACGGATGTCTCGACCCTCACCAATTCCCGTTCCAGCACACTGAGACAAACTTCCAACAGACTGAAATAAGTCCCCTGCCTTCCTGAAACGCCATTCTCCACGGCTACCCTGCCTCGTGCAAAAACCGACACACCAAGCTGCGGTCGCGCCTCCAGCCAGTCAGCCGCCGCACACATCTGCAACAGCCCCTCGATCTGGCCGACCGTCCGGCACGCCTCTTTTTCGGCAAGCTGTTTTTCCGCCTGTGAGGCAAACAGCAGCCGCGAGCGCAGGAACACCAGCCGGGCGATCCAGATCACCCAGTCCGCGCGCTGCATGAGCGGCGTCGTGCAGGCCAACCGCTCCGCCTCAGCGACAAACTGGGCCGCCAGGTCCGCGATGGACAGGACACCCAGATCCAGACGCTGCCGTTCCGCCAGGTCCAGCAGCAGGTCCAGCGGCCCGTCAAACCCCTCGACATGGAATTCCGGCACCGCTGGACGCGGCAACCGACGCGGCGGATCGCCCCAGTCTTCGTCCTCCTCAGGCGGCATCGGCGGTCTTCCTGTCATCAGCGCGTGCGTAATGCGGCCGGATGTCGAAAACCAGCTCCGGCCAGTCCGTCCGCACCCGCTCCAGCGCCTGCCACGGCGTCCACTCCGCCGACCAGAAGTGGTAGACCAGCCGGGCACTGCGGCGGACGCGCTGGTCGCGCGGGGCTTCGACCTCCACCCGACGCAACGGTAGCAGCGTGCCCCACTGTGCCTGCAGCCAGGCCGCCGCCGCACGGGAGTCCGCCCCGGCTTCCAGAATGGGACCGGGAACCGGTACCAGCCGGTGCAGGTCAAAGGCACAAGCAGGGCAGCCTGCCGCCTGATGCTGTAGGGCGATTTGATGCAGGCGCTCGGACGCCTGGCGCAGCAGCCGGGCCAGCGTCACCGCCTGCGCCCCCTTCCCCGCCATCGGCGCCAGCAGGCGGGCCTGTTCGTAGTCAAAATCCACCTGCCAGGGAATGATCCCCGGCCCCTGGGCCGCCATCCGGAACCGGGCCACTGCATCTACCGGACCGCTTACCGTGAGCGTCGTCCGGATCCAGTCTGGGGCCGGTCTCAGCATACGTTGACGCGCTGGCGTCCGGACTGAGGACTCTGGCGGGGTGCCGGATTTCGTCCGCCGTGTCCGGTGGGCCGGGCGATCGGAACGTCCAATTGCCCGGTCCAGCACGAACCGGATCCCCGGCACCGACAATGGATCCCCGACCGTGCCAGGCGCATCGATCCCCCGGAACGCTGCCCCCCAGCGCAGTTGCGCGGCATCGCGCCAGACGGCCCAGGATCGCACCGGACAGACGGCCAACTCCCGGCGCCGCCGCAACCGGCGCAACTGGTGGCGCCCGGACCGGGGCCGCAGCAGGGCGACGGTCATCCCGTCCGTCGTGTCGCTGATGTCTTCTACCGTCAGCCGGGCCAAGGCCTCGGCGCCGATGTCCAGCGTGGCCGCCAGCAACAGCAAGGCCCGGTCGCGCAGGCCGGGCAGGTCGGGCCCGCAGCGTCGCGCGGCAGCCAGCAGAGAAGCCGCATCGACCCCAGCCCCGGTCCGGCGCACCCGTGTGGCGGGGAGGGCGACATCAAGCCCCTCGCCATTGGCGGCACACCAGGCCGTCAGCGCCGCGCGATCCACCACCAGGCTCTGCCGCGGCCGTCCGGCCTTGGCCCGGGCGTCCAGCCACGCTGCCACCGCGACGGGGCCGACCGGAAAGCCGCTATCGGCTGGCTGGGTCCTGACAAAGGCGCGCCAGGAGGCCGCATAGGCCCGCGCCGTGGCCGGCGACAGGCCGGTCGGCGGCCGCGCCGCCTGCAGCGGTCGGCCAGTCTCAGCCATTCTGATCGGATCCCCGGTTTTCCGCCCCGCACGCCCTGCAGGTCGACGGCGGACGGACGGCGGAAGCAGGCAGCCTACCCACCCTTAGCAGGCAACTGCGCCGCCTGACCCTGACCATATTAAGGCGTTCTCGCGTCATATAATAGGTCATATCATGTTAACGGGTTTTTGAGAACGGAAAAGCGCCCGATCGATCCCGAAAGGCGCGGTTTCCCGGACTTTCTGCTCCCTCCCTTCCTCGCTGGGCAAAATTCGGCCAATCAAACTCCTACTTCCGATAAGTTATCTTGTCGGAAGTAAATGAAAATTTCCAAAATGCCTGCTAAAATCCCGAAATGCGCCCGTTCCAGAGTTCTTCCGCCACGTTCCTCTGCCTGCCCCTCCCCTATTGCCCGCGTGGCGGCCAGGCCCGTCCTGCCGCACCGATCGGCCAGCCCGGACTGGGCCACCGGAAAAAAAACGGGCGCGATCCCGGTCGCCGTCTCTGCACCCAGGGGTATTCTGACTGGGAACGCCGCCCATGCTGAGCGATGTCCGGATCCTCGGCTCCAGCAGGCGCGCGCAGGCCGCGCTGCACGCCCGCGTGGACCAACTGACGCAGCTGCGTCTGGCCGAGACACAGGATCCGGCGCGCTGGCGCGAAATCCTCTCGACCGCGCGTTTCACACCACCCCTGCCCCTGCTTCTGGCGGGCATCGAATTGCCGGACGGTACCTATTCCCCGGATACCCCCCTCGCCCAGGGCGTGCCGTATGCGTCGGCAGCCCAGCAGATGGCTCAGGACCACGTTGCGGATGTCCCATCGGGGTTCGAACTAGCCGTCGGACTGGAAATCGATGATGGCACACCCTGTTTCCTGGCCTGGTTCCGGCCGCTCCAGTCCGTAGGCTCCTGTCCCGAGACGGCAGACGCAGCGCCCCGCGCGCCCGTTGGCCAGCCAGCCGCTGCCGTCGCGCAATGGTTTTCCGTCGTCTCGACACAGCCTGTGCCCGAACATGATGGCCGCCTGGCTACGGCCCGTCAGGCGGCCGATGCCTATATGCACCGCAGCAAGGCCGAAAACACGCTGCGCACCTATCGCGCCGCCGTCCGGTCCTGGTGTCGCTGGGCTGCCGGTCACGCCCTGCCTGCCCTGCCCGCCCGCAGCGAGGATGTTGCCGCCTATCTGGCCGACATGGCGCTGCAGGGCCGCAGGACCAGCACCATCGACCTGCATCGTGCCGCCCTGCGCTACCTGCACCATCTGGCGCAGATTGCCGTACCCACCGCCCACCCGATGGTGACCGCAACCCTTGCCGGCATTCGTCGGGAGGCAAAGGAGACCCTGCCCCGCCAGAAAACCGCGCTCACCTGGGACAGGCTCGTCCGGGTCGTCGAGGCCATCAGTCCCCACGATCTGGTCGGTGCGCGGGACCGGGCCATTCTTCTGCTCGGTTTTGCCGGCGCGTTCCGGCGCTCCGAACTGGCCGCACTGAAGGTGGACGACATCACGGTGGACGAGGATGGCATGCAGATCCGGCTGGGCCGGTCCAAGGGTGATCCCCAGCGCAAAGGCGCGCTGATCGGCATCCCGCGGGGCCTGACCCGGAACTGCCCGGTTCTGGCATACGAGACCTGGCTCCGGCTGGCCGGGATCACGGAAGGTCCGGTCTTTCGGCGCATCTGGTCCGCGCGGGGTCACAGGGCGGGCGCCACTCCCGTCGGGACATCGCCCAGGATCGGGCCGCACACCCTGTCGGACCGGGCAGTCACGGACATCATCCGCAAGCGATGCGGCGACACTCACCTTGAGGGGGACTTTGGCGGACACAGCCTGCGCCGTGGCGCCATCACCACGGGCGCAAAGGACGGGTATGATCTTCTGGAACTGAAGCGCTTCTCGCGGCACAAAAGTCTTCAGGTCGTCGAGACCTATATCGACGCGGCCAGCATCAAGGCCCGGCACCCGGGAAGATCGAGATTCTGAGCCTGTCTTGACCCCTACCGCCAGAGCGCCTCAACTCGCCTTCAACCGCAACACATCAGGGCGGATCAAAGAGAGGAAACAACGTCATGGGCTCGAGAATTCTTGTTGTCGGCGCGGGTGCCGTGGGTGGGTATTTTGGCGCGCGCATGGCCAGCGCCGGACATGATGTGACCTTTCTGGTACGCGAAAGGCGCCTGCAGCAGCTTCGTGCCGAGGGCCTGTGCCTGATCAGTTCCGTTGGCAACGTCACCCTCACCCCCCGGATGGTGATGGCCGGTGAGGTTGACGATCCCTACGACATCATTCTTGTCAGCGTAAAAGCCTATTCCCTGATGGCGGCAATGAACGATTTCGCGCCTGCGGTGGGACCGCAGACACGGATTGTCCCGCTGCTCAACGGCATGCAGCATCTTGATATTCTGGCAGACCGCTTTGGTCCTGACGCGGTCATGGGCGGGACGTGCTTTATCGTCAGCAGGCTCGACGCGCAGGGGCGCATTGTCCAGACGGGTTCTCTTCCCCGGCTTTCGATAGGGGACCGGGAAGGCAGCGATACGCCAGTGACACGCAGTATTGCGGAAACCCTGTCAGGCCCCGGATTTGAAATCGTGTGTTCCACCCACATCCTGCAGGACATGTGGAACAAATGGGTTCTGCTCGCCGCCCTGGGCAGCATCTGCTGCCTGATGCGCGGAACCGTGGGGGATGTCGCCAGCCAGCCAGCAGGTCAGACCTTTGTACAGGCGGTCATCCATGAATGTGCGTCAACGGCAGCGGCGGCCGGTTATCCCCTGCGGGATGCCACGCTGAAGGGCACTGTCAGTCTCCTGACGAAAACGGACTCCACCCTGACGTCCTCCATGTTCCGGGCTCTGCTGCAGGATGCTCCTGTGGAGGCGCAGCAGATTATTGGTGATCTGGTCAGGCGGGCACGCGTCCATCAGATCCCGACGCCTCTCCTGGATCTCACGGATCTGAATCTGCGCGTGTACGAACAGCAAAGGCACGCGTGAAGATGCACAGGGCGGACACGGGGTACCGGCGGACATATCCGTTTCGTAGATCATGCCCGCCTTTTTCGATGATAATTCTCCCTGCATGAACAGCCGGAATGGAACGCCTGACTTGGGGGGGGAAGCGAAAGGTCTGCTTCTAGATCCTACTACAAACAAGCAGACATCATTGATTAAGGCTTGTGGGGATTCACATGAGGCTTGAATTATGATTCAAGCTTCTGATGGAACGCTTTGTACTGACGGACGCCCAATGGGCGCTGATTGAACCCCAATGCCTTGGCAAATCGACGGATCCGGGTCGAAGTGGTCGGGATAACCGGCTTTTTATGGAAGCTGTGCTGTGGGTTGTCCGAACGGGAAGTCCGTGGCGTGATTTGCCCGCCGTGTTCGGCAACTGGAGCACCGCTTTCCGTCGCTTCAGCGACTGGCGCAATGCCGATGTCTTCGAGCGGATTTTCGATGCCCTGTCCGGCGATCCGGACATGGAATACGCCATGGTCGACGCGACGATCGTGAAAGTTCACCGCCACGGTCAGGGGGCAAAAGGGGGACTCAAAGGCAGGCCATTGGTCGCTCGAAAGGCGGCATGACGACGAAGATTCTCGCGCTGACGGATGCTCTGGGCAATCTCGTGCGTTTCCGTCTGATGCCTGGGCAGCGCTTCGACAGTGTGGACGTGCCGCCGTTGATTGACGGTCTCGAATTCGATGCCTTCATCGCTGACAAAGCGTTCGACAGTAACACCATCATCGCTGAACTCGATGAAAGGGGCGCCACAGTCGTCATTTCCCAGCACCCAAGGCGCTCAAAGCCGCTACCCCTTGACCGGGAAATGTATAAATGGCGGCACCTGATCGAGAACTTTTTCTGCAAGCTCAAGGAATTCAAACGCATCGCCATGCGTGCCGACAAAACGGACAAAAGCTTCAGCGCCATGATCTATCTCGCTGCAGCCATTATCCACTCACGATGAATCCCCACAGACCTTAGTCTCCTTCGCTTCAAACGCAAAATTGATTACTTGAGACTCTCAAAATCATCCAGGAATTCTGATCCCGGTTTTACCCCCGACACCCAAAGCGCATCTCGCGCCCGCGTGCAGGCCACATAAAGAAGGTGGCGCTCAGTGGCGTAAACTTCTTCGAGTTCACCTTCATCTGCAACCTGCTCGATCCGCGATTGAAGCGGGATAACCTCGTCGTCACACGCCATAACCACGACAACCCGGAATTCCAGTCCTTTTGCCAAGTGCATCGGCAATATGGAAACGGAACCGGGCGTGAGGACGAGCGTGTCGTCCAATACTGTAGCCGTTATGCTGGCTGCACGAACGGCAGCCTTCGCCCGGTTGATCTCGGATCGGGAGCGAACAAGAACAGCGATCCCCTCCGGCAGACAGCCTTCCTTCATGCGCTCGGCAATCCAGCGTCCCGCCTCGGCCTCTTCTGTCTTAGCATCATCAAACAAGGCAACAATCGGCGTTGGGCCATCGAACAGAGAGACCGTTTCGGCCCGTTCGTCCGCAATACCGTCAGCATCCGAGACGGATCGGGAGAGGAGCCGGTCTGCGTGCGTCCGGATCTGATGCGAGGTGCGATAGTTTATCTTCAAGGTGGACGACCGGCCGCGAACATCAATTCCCATTGCCTTCCATGAAAAAGGCTGCTGGAAAATCCGCTGGCCAAGATCACCCGCAAAGAACAGACCGTTTTCTTTTCTGCCAGCAAGGGCGGAAAGGAAACGCGCTTCGGCGATATCCAGGTCCTGCGCCTCGTCCACGATGACAAAACTATAAGGAGGCGCCAGTCGTCCTTCCTGCAATGCGTCGGTCAAAGCCAGAAACACATCTGCCTCGGTCATCAGGCCGTCTTGGGCAAGTGACTTCCGTAACGCTTCAAAACACGTCCAGAGAGATGCGCGCTGCCTTTCACCGAGGCGGGCCTTGCGTCCCAGGCGTGATGCTGTGCGATAGGTCTCCCAATCATGGATTTGACGCGCATCTACCACATCGCTCCATTCTCCGAACAGGAAGGATAGCGAAAACCGGCTGTCCACTATATCATTCGCGCTCTGTGCCAGCCGCTCCTGAATATCGGCTGAGGATGCAATGAGCGGCTTTTTCTCGGTCAGGGTTGTGTAAAGCCCCAGTCCCGTTTGCGTCAGACAACTTACGTCAATCCGGGAGGCGAGCGAACTGTCGTCCGAAACCAACAACGATACCCGTGTTGCCAGCGCACGCGCCAGCGGACCGGAAAAGGTTGTGAGCAGAATCCGCTCGTTCGGATGAGCCCGTGCCAGATGCACTGCCCGATGCAAGGCGACAATCGTCTTTCCCGTTCCAGCGGAACCCATCACCCGCGCGGGCCCAGAGAATGACCGCTCCACCAGTGCCTGCTGTGCAGGGTGAAGGAAAATGGCCCATTTGTCCCATGGATAATCCAACGCGCGGCGCAGTTCCTCCACTCCATGCAGCACACGGAAACGACGCTGAGCATCGGGATGGGCGAAGCCCTGAACTTCTTTTTCGATCCGTGCAGGAGCTGGCTTTTCCCCTACTGCCAACGCCATCAATGCCTCTGCCGCCTCGCTAGGTAAGTGAGGGAGCAGATCGAGCAACGCATCTTCGTCGGTGACAGCCAGAACATCAGCCAGCCAATCCGCTGGCACTCCGAAGGAAAGCAGTTCCGCCTCCGTACGTCCTGCGAACAGTCGCTTCTCTCGAAGCACCGGAACTGGTAATTCTTCAACCCGTTCGCGGATTTCCACCATCTGCATCGCGCCGGTCGCGGGATGAACCTCAATCCGCCGTCTCCCGGCCCAACGATAGGCGTCGTCGTGATGATCCACCCAGACGAGCATCAAACTGCCTGCCATACGATGAACGATCAGGCGGATATCCCTGTTGACGCGGACGGACCAGAAATGCGGGTCTTTCGCGTGGTCGATGCGGTGGAAGCTCAGTCCCTTGCCGGTCGGGTCCAATTGCAGGTCCAGCGCCGTGATCTTTGCGGCTTTCTGCTCCTGCCCCGAAAGCCGGGCAAGACTCGCGGTAAACGTGTCGGCAATGCGAAACTCGGTCATGAGATATCAAACACCTTCATCACCTCATCGCCAAACTGATTGATGACTTTCACTGCAATCCGTCCGGTCTCGGGTTTCGGGAACGGACGTGAGACCTCTTTGTTCAGGCTAGTCCAGGCTTCTTCGTCAATTTCCGCTTTCAGTGTCGTCTTCAACGCCTTGTAAGGATCGTTTGCGCCAAGGAAGTAAGCATGACGCACAAAGAAGCTTTCCTCATTATAATCCGTATCGATCATCCAAAGGGCAATATCCTCTGGCCCACCCGACACAACTTCACCCGTCGAAGGCTTAAACACGTCCACACCATGAATGCGGACACGCACTTCTCCATCTTCCGTTCGTTCAATGCCAATATCCGGCTCACCAAACACGACGAACAGGTTGCCGCTTGATTTCAGGTCCGTCTGCATATGCAGGTCCGGGTTCATCCGCGCGCGCAAGACTTTCAGGCGCCCAAGGCTGTTGAACTCGGACGCATTGGCCTCGTAAGCAAATGCACAGGCGATCAACACGTCGAACCCGGCATCGCCGGCCTCGCGGGCTGCTGCGGTCAGGTCAGGCTTTGTTACCGTGCCAAATTCCGGACCGATCAATATACCTGCTCGCCGCTCGGTCTCGCCCTCCATGAAGCGGCCTTCAGCACATAGCATCTTGCCCGGCCAGACATCGAGCGACGTGAAGGTAATCCGCTCGCGCTTGTCGCCCAGCTGCACGCCGGCTTCACCCAAGGTCGTCAGGATCATGGTGACGAAATCACGCACGGATGGATCGCGCGAGGGCGCGGTCGGTTTGCCGGGATCGAAGAACTGATCGTCCGTGCCGACTGCCAGCATCCGGTGAGGTGAGAGGGACTCAACCGTAAACGGTCCGCTCACACGCACCTTCGAACGGTCTTCATAAGGTTTGTCGTAAAGATACTCGGTATCGGCTTTGGCCGCGATGGAGGCGTCGATTTCCTTCTGACGAGCAATGCGCTGCGCCCACCATGCTTCGTGCGTTTTCCGTGCAGATTCGGGCCAGTTTGTGTCCGCCTCGCGCGGAATTTCCCATTCCTCCCAATGCTGGCCAAGGGTTTTGTTAAGTTCTGCCCGCAGAGGCTCCAGCCGTATCTGGAAATCTTCCCAGATCACGTCGATCTCGATGTTGTTGGCAATGGATTTCAGTGTGATATGCGGTACACGCTCGTATACGAAGCCGTGTCTGATATTGCCGTGTGTTGGATGTGATTGCGGAACAGAACGTGTGATTTCCGCTTCCTTGCACTGACCTTCTGAACTGTCTGCAAGAAGATAATAAGGATAGCGTGCACCCATTAATCGCGAACGAGCCAGAGCAAGTGCTACACGTGACGTGTCAATGGTGATCCAGCGCCGCCCCTGTTGTTCGGCAACATAAGCCGTGGTGCCTGAACCACACGTAGGATCAAGCACAAGATCGCCAGGGTCTGTTGTCATTAGAATGCAACGCTCAATGACTTTTGTCGAAGTTTGCACGACATAAGTCTTATCGGCCCCCAAAGACCATCCGGTATCTTGCCAGAAATTAGCCACAGGAACGACGGGATAATCGTCCGCAAATCGAACATAACTTAATGTTTTCCCGGTCGCTTCTACTCTGCCTGCTTGAATAAGCTTTGGCATCGAGGACTTCTGCGTTTTCCAATACCCTGTTGTAGGAGAAATATTTCTACCTTCAAAAGATACAGGATAACGGGTTCCTGGGCTCTGACTGGTTAAAATTTGATGTCGATATGGTTTTCCTCCAACAGGTAAATTACCAGAGTTTTCTCGTTCCGCCTTAGTAAGTGGACGCCTAGTACCGTTAGGAAGTTGAATTTTTGTATAAGCACCTTCGGTTGCTTCCGAAATGGTTCTCAATAAAACGGGCTGCCTATATTTTACAAACTTTGAATTTTTCGCGAACCAAATCACATAATCTGAGACTGAGGCGAGAAGATTGTCAGTTTGCCCACTTGTCTTTACAAAAGTAATCAGAGAAATGAAGTTTTCATCGCCAAAAACCTCATCCATTATTGCCCGAACCCGGTGAATATTTTCGTCCCCAATCTGAACGAATATACTACCACTTTCAGTCAATAAATCTCGTGCAACGGTAAGTCTGTCTCGCAAATAGCTGAGATAGGAGTGAATCCCATCTCGCCAAGTATCACGAAACGCCTTGACCTGCTCCGGCTCGCGCGTCACTTGGTCGAGCTTACCGTCCTTCACGTCGCGCGAGGTGGTGCTCCATTGGAAGTTCGAGTTGAACTTGATCCCGTAAGGCGGATCGAAATAGACGCATTGCACCTTGCCGCGCAGCCCTTCACGCTCGGCCAGGCTAGCCATCACCTGTAAGCTATCGCCAAGGATCATGCGGTTCGACCAGTGCTGGTCGTGACGGTAGAATTCGGTTTTCGCCTGACTGTCCGGCAGGCCGTTAAAATCCCCGAACAGATCAGGGGCATCATCCTCAACGCGTGCTCGGCTTTGCCGTTTGAGATCTTCGATCAGCGCCTGCGGATGGACTTTCTCCTGAATATACAGGGGCGGCGCGGACACACTGAGGGCTGCTCGGTCCTGTTCATCCTTCCCGCGCCAGACAAGTTGCGGGTCGAGGTCGGGGTTGCGGGGATAGAGTAGTGTCTTTGGCTTGCGATCCTCCGCCTCCATGATGGATTCAAACTCGGCGGTCGGGATGTTCCGCCGTGTGGCTTCTTCGTGACGATAGCTGCTTATGGCAGGCGTTTTTGTTTTTGCCTTTTTTGTCGCTGACTTTGCCTTCGCTTGAGGCATCGCAGCCGTATTTTGGGACGCGGCTTTCGGTGCTTCGACAACAGAGGCTCCGGCAAGACGCACCGAACCACCTCGTCCACGTCCGCTCGCAATTGTTCCGTCAGCAAGCAGTGCGTCTTTGACGTCTCTATAGTCACCCTCGTCCCAGGCCAGTCTTTCGCGCAGGGTGCCATTACCGGCTGATCCACCTTCAGCACGAAGGGCTTCAAGGAATTCATTTTTCCGTGTGTCGGTCATCGTCGTGCTCTCTTACGCCGCTTCTGTCGTCTTTGTTGTTTTGGGGGCGGCGCGCAGGCGATCCACCAGTTCATTGAATTTGTCTTCGATCTCGAAAACGTCTTTGAATTCCTCAAAAGCCCAGCGGCCACAGGTTTCAAGGTGGTTCACACCAGGAATCCATAGCGTACGCATTGTTTCGGCCTTAGCCTTCGCGTCTTCCTTTCGATACCCCTTGATTTCGACCACGAGATTGACCGGATCTGTCTCTCCGTCATCAATGCGGACGACGAAGTCCGGCCGGTAGTGGCGGGAAACATGGCCATCATTGTAAGGCACTTCGAAACCAAGTCCCTGATTCTTTACATAGGCCAGAACATGCGGGTTCTGCTCCACCACACGGCAGAACTCTGCTTCCCAATCGCTGTCGCAAACGACCACATTGATATGACTTTTCTCTGGATCGGTTTTCCACGTCGTCTTTGTCGTAACGAAACTCACATCGGCAGATGAGCCGATCGGCGCGAAAGGATCGGGCACGACGATGACGGGCTTTTCTCCAATATTGGCGTAAGTAATGGCGTTCTTGATTTTCTCCGCTGCCCGCTCCGCGATGTCGGGACGAAGCAGAAGTGCGGGATAGGTTCCACCTTTGCAAAAGAGGTGATTGTCCATCCATTCCCGGACGATCCGACGAATGGGGCCAAAGAGATGCAACGGCGGATCTTCCCCGGCATCGCGATAGGTGCGGGTGATGAGGTAGGTCGCGAGCTTGAAGATAATAGTGGAGGCGCGCGCGTCTTTCATATCCGCAAGCGTGAGGTTATTGCTCTCGCCGATAATGCCCGCATTCTCAGTGTTTGTCGGACCAACAAGGTCTGGTGTCAGCTCCAGCGTGGAGTCCGAAGTGAACTGCGCTGTGACCTTCTTGTCAGGCAATTCAGTGCGGTAAGCAGCGACGCGGGGAAAGACGATTTCCAGAGCATCCCGATCAGGACGCACAGCATGAACATGCGTGGTCGGTTTTGGGGTGGCCGGGACTGAAACGACAGGCTTTGCTGTAAAGTCGAACGGGATGCCGAGGATGTCGGCGTATTCGGGATTCAGCAGGCCCTCTGGGTTCAGCTCATAGGACTGGCGGCGCAGGGCGCGACCGACGACCTGTTCGCACAGGAGCTGTGTACCAAAGGCACGGACGCCAAGAATATGCGTGACGGTATTCGCATCCCACCCTTCGGTAAGCATGGAGACGGAGACGACACAGCGGATCTGCGCGCCCAGTTTGCCGGACTTGCCAACGGTGTTCATGACTTCGCGCAACAAGGTCGCGTCATCAATCTTGGCTGTGGCCTGCGGGTTACCCTCACGTTCGGCAATGTCGCGGCGGAATCGTTCGATCTCATCGGATGCAGCGGCGCGGAAGCTGGGATCGAGAGCGTCCCCGGATTCAAGCTGGGCGCTGTCGATCAGGATGGTGCGCGGGCGGGAATGACGCTGATGGTTTTCGTCATAATTGGCAAAGAGCGGGAAATGCCCGGTGTTTACGACTGTTTCGTTACCGTCTTCGTCAATCTCGCTCCATCCGGAAATGTATTTATAGACAAGTTCGGAGGTCGTCGTGTTGTTGCAGACGACGATGAAGACCGGCGGCACGTCAATGCCCTGCTGCTCCCAGATTTCAAAAACCTGGCGATAATGCCCATAAAGCGCGTCCAGCGCGTCATAGAGCAGATGTGGCAGTTTTTCGGGGTCAGCCACGGCGCTGCTACCACGCCCTTTCTTGGGCATATCCTTGCCGATATTATCCCACAGATTGCGCAGCAGCGGCATCTGGCTGCCGGGCACATTGTCGGAAATCGGGACGCGGGGCAGTTTGACGATTCCACATTCGATCGCGTCCATCAGCGCGAAATCGCTCATCGTCCAGGGGAAGAGCGTGCCTTCTGCGTAACCTGAGCCTCGGAGGAAGAATGGCGTTGCGGAGAGATCGAAGATCGTTGCGATGCCAAGCTTACGCTGCACGATTTCAAGGCCGGAAAGCCAGAGCCGGGCAGCCTTGTTGTTCTCATCGGCTTCTGCCTTGTCGTCGCCTTTGAGTGCCCCTTCCTCATCCGTTGTTGGCTTCTCGCGATAGCAGTGATGTGCTTCATCATTGAGCACGACGACACGTTTGAGACCCATCAGTTCGGGCATGACACGCTGGAGCATCTGGCCTTCCGTTTCCAGCGTCTGGACGGTCTCCTCCCGCCAGCCTTCAAGAACCGTCCGTGTACCTTTCGCAATATCCAGCCGCTCGCGTAGCTTGAAGGCGTGATAATTTGTAATGACGATCCGGGCCTTCATCACGTCCGGCAGCATGTCGAGCGGAACGATTTCGCGTGACCGGTAATAACTGTCCGGATCGTTGGGGAGCAAGACACGCAGCCGGTCCTTGATTGTGATGCCGGGGGCTACGATCAGGAAGCCTGATGAAAATAGTTTGCTCCCTGGATGACGGACGGCGTTCACGGTTTGCCACGCGATCAGTAGAGCCATGACGGTCGTCTTGCCGGCACCGGTGGCAAGCTTGAGCGCAAGGCGGGACAGTCCGGGATTGGCGCCCTCGTTGGCCTGTTTGAGGTGCGTGATGAAACGCACGCCCCGATTGCCCAACTTGGGGGCGACCTCAGTCAACCAGATTGCCGTTTCAACTGCCTCGATCTGGCAGAAAAAGGGCTTGATTCCGCTGAAATTATGATGCCGCCAATGACGAAGCAGCCGTGCGGTTTCAGGCGTCACGCCCCACTGGTTCGGATTGGGAAGCTGCCGCCATGCATCTACGGCAGAACGGACCTCATTAATAAGGCGACTATGATTGTATTCCTGCTCTTCGGTGGAAAGCCCCTCAGTGTCGGTATAGATCAGACTGGGCTGAGCTGCTGTCGCCTTGGTTTTCTTGGGTTTGGGGACCGGAGTGATGAACTCCGCCGCTCGCCGTGATTCTACAAGGGTTCCTGTTGGCTGCCCATGTTCGTCCAGTGCCCAGTGACGCGCCGGATATCCATAAGGGGAGTTGACGACGGGGTGAAGGAAAAAGTCGTGTTGCATCAAACCGGATAATCCAGACAGCAGAGGGATATTGAAATCAACTTTAACAAACAATTTGTAACCCGGCGAGGTATAGCTCACAGGCTGCTATAGAAGATTGATAATGCCTTTTTTGTGTACGCTCAATTTTGTTGATCTAAATATCGTCTTGAGATTTTTGACTGCTTCTCTCTCCCCTTGAAATGGCCCGGCACAGCGCATCGGTGGTTAACCCATCTTACACTAGGCATGGACCTATCTGCTCCGGCATCAGCAATTTTGAAGGCAGTTGGGACTTACCGAGCCGACCAATCAGATGAGACAGTTTTCATGTCCGCTTTTTGGCTTTCCCAAAATTTGTAATGAGGTCCGCCATGAAAGCGACTGCCGCCTGTCTGCTCATCCATCCCTGAGCAGACAGGCATATCAGGGGGGATGAACGAACCCGCTGCGCGGGATTGGTGCGGTGTGCAGGTCTGTCACCACGGCGTGAGCGATCTGTTTTATTTGGAACTGTCCTGATCGGGCCAAGCACTCTGGCTTCTTCCCACCAGAAGGAGCCGGATGATGACAGAGTCCCTGTGCATTGCTGCAATCAGTCCCCTTCGCCAGCGCCTGCTTGATGACATGGCGGTGCGGCGGTTCTCCCGGGAGACGCAGCGCAATTACCTTCGCGATGTCGGCCGTTTCGCCACGTTTCTGGGCCGCTCACCCCATACGGCAACAGCCGAGGATGTGCGCCAGTTCCAGATTGCGCAGAACGCGGCTGGCATGCCGACACCGACCATGAATGCCATCGTGTCGGCGCTGCGGTTTTTCTTCACCCAGACGCTCGACCGCCCCGACCTTGCACGCAAGCTGGTCCGGGTAGCGCAGCCCCGCAACCTGCCCGTCGTGCTGAGCCGCGATGAAGTTGCCCGGTTGCTCAACGCGACCGTATGCCTCAAGCATCAGGCCGCCCTGTCGGTCGCCTATGGGGCAGGCCTGCGGGTGGCCGAGGTCGCTGCCCTCAAGGTCAGTGATATCGACAGCGAACGTATGCTGCTCAGGGTCGAACGGGGCAAAGGGGGACGATATCGCAACGCCATGCTTCCGGCAGACCTTCTGCCTCTGCTGCGGGAGTGGTGGAAGGCCGGACGCCAGCAGGGCGTGATGCATTCGGGTGGCTGGCTGTTTCCCGGGCAGGACACCATGAGGCCCATCAGCACACGGCAACTCCATCGTGTGGTTGTCGATGCGGCGCGGGCCGCTTCGATCACCAGACGTGTGGGGCCTCATACCCTGCGGCACAGCTTTGCCACGCACCTGCCTGAGGATGGTGTCGATGTCCGCGTAATCCAGGTTCTGCTGGGTCATTCCCGTCTGGAGACCACGGCCCTTTATACAAAAGTTGCGACACGGACCGTGCGGGCCGTCATCAGTCCGCTCGACAGACTGGGCATGCTGGCGACAACGCAGGCGAGGCCCGACGGCTGATCCCCGGGCGGGGGCGGTCATGTCCGCCTCCCTCGAACTGGGGGACATCTTCCGGGCTGCCGGCCCTGCCTGGCGGTCAGCCCATGCCGGCCGTCTCCCCCTGCAGCAGCTCAAGGTCATGTCGGCGATCGAACACTGTCGCACGGCGGCCCTTGGTGGTCATGTCGCGGCCTGCGGGGACTGTGGACACTGGCGGATCGCCTATAACAGCTGTCGCAACCGTCATTGTCCGCGCTGTCAGGGGAACGCCGCGCGGACATGGCTGGCCGAGCGGGAGGCCGATCTGCTGCCGGTCGGGTATTTCCATGTCGTCTTCACCCTGCCTGCGCGGATCGCCGACATCGCGCTCCAGAACAAGGCCGTTCTCTACGCCCTGCTGTTCCAGGCCGCCTCGGAGACGATGATGACGATCGCCGCCGATCCCCGGCATATGGGTGCCCGCATCGGCATCACCGCCGTGCTGCACAGCTGGGGTTCGGCGCTGACCCACCATCCCCATGTGCACATGATCGTGCCGGGTGGCGGTCTCTCGCCCGATGGCCAGCGCTGGATCTCGTCACGCCCTGCCTTCCTGCTGCCCGTTCGCGTGCTGGGCAAACTGTTCCGCCGCCTGTTTCTGACCCGGCTGCGCGCACTTTTTGCTGCCGACCGGCTGGTCTTTCGGGGGCAGCTTGCCCCTCTGGCAGACCGCCGTGCCTTTATGCGGTATCTGGCTCCTGTGCGCAGCACGCGCTGGGTCGTCTACGCCAAGCCGCCTTTTGCCGGTCCCAAAGCGGTACTGGCCTACCTGTCACGCTATACCCACCGTGTCGCCATATCGAACCGCCGCCTCCTGGCGTTCAACGAAAACGGTGTGACGTTCCGCTACAAGGACTACCGGCGGGACACGGCCCACCAGCAGCAGGTCATGACACTCGCCACGGATGAGTTCATCCGCCGCTTCATGCTGCATGTCCTGCCACGGGGATTTCATCGCATCCGCCATTATGGCCTGCTGGCCAGTTCCAGCCGCAAGGCCAGCCTCGCCCGGGTGCGGGAATTGCTGAATGTCATATCCACACCAGCGCCAGAAGTCCCGGAAGCCGAACCGATCACGCCACCGCCGTGCCCATGCTGTGGTGGTCCGATGGTCGTCATCCAGATCCTTCCCCGATGGTGCCAGCCCCGAGGGCCGCCACAGGCGAGTGATCCAACCAAGGGATCACCATGACAGCCTGCAGATACGACAGCATGACCGATCCCGATGTCGGAGTGGCTCCGCGCCGGCAAACCGGGGCTCCTGTACGCATCACCGGAAAAACCGGGAAAATCGCTGTCTGCACCGCCAGTTCTGTCATCGCGTCATGCAGATCCGGTCACAAAAACCCGTTCCAGTTCCACAAACGCACCTGTATGCTCTGGCTCAGCCTCTCCCCCGGGTAGCGCCAGTTGCAAATTCCCCATAACTGAGTCCCGGTGTCGCGGGTTCGGTCTTCCCAGACTTTCGTACGCCTCGCGGCGCCCGAAACCCTTCAGGATTGCAGAATGTCTGGTATCGGTCCATCTGGTGAGAAACCGGACGTTATTTGGTATCAAAATTAGTCAGATTTCGGACTCATGATGACTTAGTGCTTATAATAAACCGTACGTCATCCTCGCTTTACACGAGCAACTAGACTTCTCGGAAAATAGTCTTCAAAATGTGTCGATGATCAATAGCGACAATGTTGACGTTGAGGATGTAGTGACGACACCTCCAGAAGAATCTTCTGTAGTGATAGCGACCGAAGATTCTTATGAGATCGTCAAAAGAGCGGATGTGGCTTTTGACCCATTGAGCCAAAACCACGACCTGCCAGTCAAGGACGGGACCACTAGCGCCAGCGAGAGGTTAGTAGGCACCGATGGGGTGTCCGTGTCTTCCCCATCAATTGGAATCTCTGACACGCGGTCTGCACGAGCGCGAAAGTGGAGCCCTCTTGAGTCGATAACGGTTCGTGGCTTCAAAGCAGCCAATGAGGCAACTATACCGCTTGACCGCCTCACAATCCTCGTTGGACCAAACGGTTGCGGCAAATCGTCAGTGCTGCAGGCAATTCACTGGGCCGCACGAGCAGCAAGCTATGTTTTACCGAGGAACACGAAGGAGGTGATTTCCTTCGAGCGACTGGACTATGTTCCGTCGAGCGATCCTCTGACCACTCTTCACAAGGGAGAGCTCAGATCGGACGCCGCTTCTAAACCTGTTGAAGTCGTGTTTTCACACTCTGCGGGCAACGAGGAGGCAGTTGAGGCCACAATTCGTATTCGCGGAGCCCGAAACCGAGGGGGCATCAGTGTTTATATGGATGGCGGTGGCGCGGTCACGCCCTATAAGCAACGTTACCAATTTATCACCACTTATATCCCAGGACTCGCCGGTCTATCTGAGAAAGAGTCTATCCTCGCACAGCCAACATTGCGTCGGCAGGCTGCCAGTGGAGATGCCGGTGGTGTGCTGCGTAACATTCTTCTCAACTTGCGCAGCCGTAGAGAGGGAGAAGCCGATGAGACACCGGGACTGAACAGACTCGCTAAGCTTAACCAACTTGTCCAACAGGTACATCCTGGGATTCAAATAGATGTCGCGTTCGACGAACGCGAAGACTACCATATATTCGCCACTATTCGGACGGGAGAATCTTTCGGCGAAACTCGGCCGCTGGAAACTGCTGCGACCGGTGTGCTACAAGTTATTCAGATCTTCGCGTATCTCATCTTATTCGAACCTAAGATTATGTTAATCGATGAGCCGGATGCACACCTTCACCCAGACAAGCAAGAGCGCCTTATCGAGGCGCTAGAACGAGCCGCACCTGCCTACGACACCCAGATCATTCTTACCACCCATAGCCCCCATATTGTCAGGGCCGCGAGCGCGGCGGCTAAACTGGTCTGGATGAAAGACGGAAACATTGAAACGGAGGACGACGAGGCGATCCGCCGCCTGTTAGGCTGGGGAGGCCTCGACAAAGGAGCCCTCTTTTTTGTCGAAGATGAAGACGACAAGCCGCTCAGAGCAGTGCTTCGGCAGTGGCCAGATCTCGCACGACAGGTTGCTGTGTGTAGGTGTTTTGGAATAGAAAATCTGCCACGTGACAAATTTTTACAGGGTCTCCTAGTTGACGGAGAACTCAAACTCCGAGCGTTGCTACATCGTGATGGAGACTTCATGACGACTGAGGAGGCTCAGTTGTGGTGTCAAAAATTCAAGACCCCGGGCGTCTTTCCTTGGGTCACGGCAGGGTCGGACATTGAAGCCTATTTCTGTCAGGTCGATTACCTATGCGCACTCTACGATGTAACGCCCGAGGAGGCGGAAGATTGGCGGTTACAGGCAGCCCGCAAAGTCGGAAAGGCACGTGATGCCTTTCTCGAAAAGCGTAAAAAAGTTGTACAGGCTGTGTGGCCGAACGGTGGATCGCCTAATGCAGATGCAATGTGGGCGGAAGCGGGCGGCCCTTCGCCTGCGACAGTGAAAGGTAAGTTGCTTCACCGCGCGCTAAAAACAATCGTCAAAGAAGCTGGGCATGATGACACGCAGTTGAACGCATATAAAATTCCCAGTGGCTATACTGTCGCGCCTGAACTAAAGGAGCTCATTCAAGAAGCTATCGGAAGTGTAGTTACTACCGTATGACGAATAATATGACAGCCTTCATTCGCCACCCCCATCTTGTTGGTTGTCATAAATTATGCAGGTAGCCGTCGGATCTCGCTTCGGTACGGGGCCGCTTTTGGTTTTGCTATAGAATCGCGTTGATGACCGAGATGAGGCGTGAGCGGACATCCCCCGCCACTGCAGATTTGAAGGCTCTGGGAAAAGCGGAGCGGTTCAAATCGCACCAATCATGTCACCGGTCTAACTCGTTCGGAATACCTATTGAATGCCGTGATCTCCGCAGTCGGAAACGTCGCATCGCGCTTATATATCTCGGCACATAAGAATGCCTTTTCAGTTAGGAAGTCTGCATCGGGGACATCAATCCACCATGAGCGCGGCGTGCCGTCCTCTCCGCCGCTCCAGCGATATCCGCGCTGTTTGAGAACATCCTTCGAGTCAAAGGGAGAGCCTTCTGCCCAACAGCGTATGGTCTTCCTTCTGGCTGAGGCGAGTAAAGCTGGGAACGTTTGCCCCCCACTCACCGGGAGGGTACGTGAAAGAAGTTCGAGCGTCGCGTAGCAGTCGTGGACAGCCTTGTGTTTGTCATAGTAGAAGCCACTGCTCATCGCCAGAAGAGCGAGCTTGGAGCTTTCGAAGCCCTCGTCGAACCACTTCACTTCGCTCATGGAACATGCCCACGGATTTCCCGCGAATGCATGACAGAAGCGCTCAAGGAAGCGCCGGTCGAACGCCGCATTATGGGCAACGACAAGGCTGGTTCCGGCAAACGCTGCGACCTCGTCCGGGTTGATAGCCTTCCCTTCCACCATCGCATTATCGATTCCCGTCAGCTTGGTTACTTCACTTGAAATCGGCTTGGCAGGTTGTCTAAGGCCTTCGAACGGAGCGCCTATGCCGACGATTTCGCCGAAATGGGTGTAGAAAAAGGGGACCATTGCAAGTTCAATGATCTCATCCTTTTCACAGTCCAGACCGGTGGTCTCCACATCCGCCAGAATAGCGCGTCGGGTGCCCAACGGGGCCTCTCTCAACGTTTTAGGGGGCCGAAGGCGACGAAGCACCCTGTAGTCGCCGTTCGCCTCAAGCCTAGCGATCATTTCCGCAGCAGAGGCGCTATCCATCGTTATTCACCGGATTGGCGGGAGAAGGTGGAAGCGGGGCTGGAGGCGACGGGGGCAGAGACAGACAAAGCGAGGTGGGGCGCCCCGCTTCGTGGAACCACAAGTCAACGATCTTGGCATCATCGCTGGCGGGCAGCGGGTCGGCACGGCGAACCTTGAAGGTCGTCGGCAGATTGACCGAATTTCCGAATACCAGCGCGTGCTGCTTGGGCAACGAGGGCAGCCGTCGAAGGACGCTGTCCGAGATGAAGGGCGTCATCTGCCTGATTTGGGAAAGATCGTCAGGATTCTGGATCCGGTGGACGACGAAATTAGAACATTGAGACAGAACGGTTTTCGACAGTTCGCTCGGCCTCTGCGAAGCCACGAGCAGGAAGAGACCGTATTTCCGGCCTTCCTTCGAGATGCGCTCGAAAATCCGACTGGCGTCGACCGCGTGTTTTGAGGGCGTCGAGGCGACGTAACGGTGCGCCTCTTCGAGAAGGAGATGGACTGGGAAGCGGTTGCGCGGTTCAGCCTGACGCAAGAGGCGAAGCACCATGCGGGCGATGACGGCGCTAACCAGTTCGACGACCTCGTCCTCGACGGTGTTCATGTCGATGATAACGATCTGGGCCGACTTCGTCAGTCTGCCGCCAGCCAACGGCGAAAGACCAAGCAACTTCGCGAGGAAGCTCTCACGGTCGCAGGCTGCGGCAGCCTCATGCCTTAGGAACTGGTAGTCGGCGCGATCTTGCAACGCCTTGAAGCGCGTGACCATCTGTGAGCAGTAGTCACGGATCTGTCGGTTGCCGTGGGCCTCCTCGTAGAGCAGCGCCAAGTCGATGGCGTCACCTAGAACAGCGAAATCGAATGGGGTACCATCATAATCCGGCAGATTGAGTTCTGGAATGATAAAGCCCGGATTTCTGCCGCCTCCAGCCAAGAATTGATATGCCGCGTCCAATCCCTTCATGTCGCCGTAATTGACGGTTATCATCGGGAGTAGCGTGTGCGGAGTAATCTCTGCGGTCTGGAACCGCTGCAAAATACCGCAAATGCGAGTCCTTTTTGCTCCTGGCGAGGTTTCGTCTCCCAAAATAAGGGTGATGCAGGTCGCCAAGATATGATTGCGAATATTATTGAGCTGTGCCGAGTTGGCAGTGCCGAACAATGTTGCCAGCCCCAGCGCCATGCGTAGGATTGGCGCCTGCGTCCTCTCGCTCGCCTGCAGCAGTAGTTCCCATTCGGAGAGGTCGAGATACCAGTGGGGAAGGCGGAAGCGCCCTACCTCCGCAGTTCCATCAAGGATGAGTCGGTTCACACCGATATCCGTTTTATTTGGAATCTCCCCGAACGCTTGATGATACTCACCATTGACATCGAATACCACGAAGGTGGCGCCGCGGGCATGGTGCTCGTCAGGCTTCTCAAACAGCGCCTGAAGGACAGAAGCCACAGTGCAGGATTTTCCGCTACCCGTGTTGCCCAATACCGCGACATGCCCGCCGAAAAAGTCGTCAATCCTGACCTTGACCTTATAATCCTCGAACACCACCGATTGGCCTATGCCGAGATTACGGAAGCGCGTCGCATCGTTGGGCACGCAGTCCGCCCCTTCAAAGCCGATCGAAGCAATAGCGACGGTCTCTGTGTCAAAGATGCGATCCAACTCTCCGTCGAGCGCATAGAGTGCGTCGGAATAAAGCGACGGGAAGATGGACACGCCGAATCTGAACTTGCCTTCTCCAGTAGCAGGCAACATCCCGACTGGGACAACGTCGAGGTATTTCGCCGAGTTTGCCTTGTCGAACTGTCCAGTCCCGTCGCTGGCCATATCCTTCTCACGCAAGCCGACAACCTCGGCCACGACGTATTCCGACTGCGCCGGTATCATCAAGAATGAGCCAAGGCGGGCGACATAGTGTACGTCGTCAAAGCCGACCACCGTGAAGTTGTCGGTTCCGCCCAGCATCTCGATAACGAACCGGTCTGCTGAAACCGAGGTGACTTTGCCAATCGCCCTCCGGCGGTCATCAGATCCCATTTTCAACCTCGCCAGACTTACGGCCGAAGGTCTCCAGCACGAGCCTCACCGCATCATCGATCCGCTCTGGGGGTCTTTGAGGCAGGAAATGCTCGACGATGGTATCGAAATAGTGAGCTCGTGAACCTTCGACCGGTCCATCCCCCCCGATGATCCAGATGCGGGGATCTTTCAGGGCAATGAGCTTGGCTATCTCTCCCGTTGAATCCGGGTCTGCGAAGACGATCAACCTGAAGGTAGGAATGGTAAGCGCCTGGTAGATGATGTTGTTGAGGTGCTCGTCGCCAAACGCGAACCCAGCTGTGATCAACACGCTCTGCTCGCGGACGATTCGTGATTGGAATTCCCTGAAGAGATCGGCGTATGGCGACCCCAGGCTCGAATTCTGCTTCGCCGGGGTCGGGTAGATCATGACCTTGCCGGGGACGTCCTGTGGTACAGTCTCCCTGATGGGGAACAGACCATGGTCATCCTCCGTCCAGCTGATCGATCCATGGAGCTTGCAGAGATAGATAAAGCTATCGACAGCAGTCCACTTCCTGTTGGACAGGTCAAGCTGTTCAGCAAGGGCATATCGAAAGGTCGCCGGATTGAAGCGACGCTCTACAACTCCGGAAAAGCCATTGGCATAGGGCACACCGAGCCGGTCCATCGCCCGCTCGTTGAAAAGATCGTAATTGGTCGTGAACACCCAGGGCCTAGGAAGCGAGCGATCGCGCATCACCAGCTTGCGATAAAATGACTCGTAGAGCGCGAGGACCGAACCATCGCCGTGGGCGAATGCGCCATCGGTGCGGTGCTCCCACAAAAAATTCTGCACTTTGGCGATCAGGCCCTCGATTTTGGCCTTTCGCTCGACATGCTCGGCGATGTCGCTCCGTGCAAAGACGAAACGAAGGCTGTGCAGGAGCTCCATGAGCCGCTCAAGGTTTTTCTCGTATTCTGTCCCTTTGAGTTTTGCCCCCAACCTGCCGAGGAACTCAACGTCATCTGCAACGAGCGCCCACTTCGGTGGTTCAACCAGATCTAAGTTTTCATCAAATTCGATTGTTGGGTGCGCACAAAAAGTCTTGGCCAACGGAGCCATGGTCGGAATGCCGCATTCCTTGCCTTTTACCCGCATCGACGAGCAGCCGGCACCGAGTAAGAACGCTACGTTACGGGCGTTCAGCGCTTCTCCGACAGCCTTGCGAACCTGCTCCTCGTCCTTACCCCAAATCAGGGGAGGCATTGGCACATCGAACGACCGGATAAATCGAAATGTTCGTGGTGGAGGAGGTGGCGGCAGAGGAGGAGGCGGCGGCGGAACTTGGTGCGATGCAGAAGATGCAGGCGGAACCGGAGGCGATACAGGAGGATTCGGAACGTTATCTGACATAGGGACCATGAGCACGCAAACTCGCCATCATCAACATAGTCAGGTGCATCGCAAATTCTTTCCTTAGCTCTCAAGCTAAGATATTCCACATTTTTATTCATGGCAATTTCGGAGAATATTCTCCGAGGTACTAACGCCGCCCCCTTGATACTCTTGAACTCACGGAGCAGATCGTCCGCCAAAGCGGGCTTTAGAGGGCTATGGCGTAGACATAGTTCTCAGCTGGTTCCGACGTGGATTGACTGATGAGTTTCGAACCTCAACCGGTTGAATGCGCACGTAAGTCAACTATCCATAGTTACCAGAAGAGCGTTGTGTGATTCAGGTCAGCTTTTGGGAAACTCTCCTAACCGTATGTGTGTCCGACATGAAGGCAGAAGCCGACATGGAGGCATCGCTCCGTCATGCAAAACTACCCGCAAGCCATTCCCTGAGCTTCGACCACCGCCGCCGCCCGCCCTGGTTGCGCACAGCGATGGCAAGCGCCTTCTTCTGCCCCACCAATACGACGAGCTTCCTTCCCCGTGTCACGCCGGTATAGAGCAGGTTCCGCGCCAGCATGGCGTAGTGCTGGGTCACCAGCGGGATCACCACCGCCGGGTATTCCGATCCCTGGCTCTTGTGGATGGTGGTGGCGTAGGCCAGCACCAGTTCGTCCAACTCGCCGAAGCCATAAACGACATCCCGACCATCGAATGAGACCGTCAGTTCGCCCTCTTCCACATCGATCCTGCCGATAACGCCGAGGTCTCCATTGAAGACATCCCGGTCATAATCGTTGGCGATCTGCATCACCTTGTCGCCCGGACCATAGGTCCAGCCGAACCGCTCGACCTTCACCTCGTCCGGCGGGTTCAGCGCCTGCTGCAATTCGATATTCAGCGACCGCGCCCCAAGGCCACCCCGGTTCATCGGGCAAAGCACCTGCACGTCGCGAACAGGGTCCAGCCCGAACCGCGCCGGGATGCGATCCCTCACTACGGCCAGCAACTTGCGCAGCCCGACCTCGAGCTCGGCCGCCTCCACGAAGTAGAAATCCGATCCCTTTTCCGCGCTCAGTTCGGGCATCCTGCCCTCGTTGATCCGATGCGCATTGGTGATGATGCGGCTCTGTGCCGCCTGACGGAACACCTCGGTCAGCCGCACCACAGGGACAGCGCCGGAGCCGATGATGTCGGCCAGCACCTGTCCCGGTCCAACAGAAGGCAACTGGTCCACATCGCCGACGATCAGCACCGCGGCGTTGTCAGGCAATGCGCGTAGCAGGGAGCGCATCAGAAGCACATCGACCATGCTGGCCTCATCCACGACCAGAAGATCGCAGGTCAGCGGGTTGGTATCGTCCCGCTTGAAGCTCCCCGTGGCCGGGTCTGTCTCCAACAGGCGATGGATCGTCTTGCCTTCCAGCCCGGTGCTTTCCGACAGACGCTTCGCCGCCCTTCCGGTCGGGGCGCAAAGCTGCACATCCGTGCCCTTGGCCGTCACGATCTTGAGAATGGCATTGACCAGCGTGGTCTTGCCGACGCCAGGACCGCCGGTAATCACCAGCACCTTGCTGTGCAGGGCAAGACGCACTGCTTCCTGCTGGCTGGGGGCCAGAGCCAGCCCGGTCTTGCCTTCCACCCAGGTCATGGCCTTTTCAGCGTCGATGTCAGGCCAGAGTGGACGGCCAATGGCACAGGCGCGCAACCGCTCGGCGATGCTCTGCTCGGCACGATAGAGACCAGCCAGGAAGATACAGCCCGTATCGCCCACGCTGTCGGCCACCACGTCGCCCGCTTCCAGTTCCAGCGCGAGGGCCATCTCGATCAGAGGAGTGGCGACCTCCAGCAGTTCGGCGGTACTGGTCAGCAACTCTCCCACAGGCAGACCGCAATGCCCTTCATCCATGGCCTCGCCAAGCGCATAGGAGATCCCTGCCCGCACGCGGATCATTGCGTCGGGTGCGATCCCCATCTTCCGGGCAATCTGGTCAGCGGTCTTGAATCCGATCCCCCGGATGTCCTTCGCGAGCCGGTAGGGGTTCTCGCTGATCAGTTTGACCGCGTCCTGCCCGTAGGTCTTGAAGATACGCACCGCCCGCGAGGTGCCGACGCCGTTGCTGTGCAGAAACAGCATGATCTCGCGGATCACCTTCTGGTCCGCCCAACCGGCGACGATCCGTTCGGCACGCTTGGGGCCGATGCCCGTCACCTCCCGCAGGCGTCCAGGTTCCTGCTCGATCAGGTCGAACACCGCCTCGCCGAACGCTTTCACCAGCTTCTTCGCGTAGACCGGACCGATGCCCCGGATCATGCCGGAGCCAAGATAGCGCTCGATCCCCTCAACCGTGGTCGGCGGACTGGCTTTGAGAAACTCCGCCTTGAACTGCAACCCGTGGGTGTGGTCGTTGAACCAGCGCCCCGACATCTGCACGAACTCGCCTGCCGAGATCATTGCGGCATGGCCGACAACGGTGACCAGATCGCGCTGCCCCCGCACCTTCACCCGCAGGACGCAGAAGCCGTTCTCGGCGTTGTGGAACGTCACCCGCTCCACGAGGCCAGCCAGCGCTTCCGTGGGCGAAGAGTCGATGGCGCGCCCGCTCATCCGACCTGCCGGAAGAACGGCACTCCCGTATCGTTCATGACTCGCCCTCCCCTTCCGTGATGCCGCCGTAAGCCAATATTTGTACGACGCGCCGCTATCCGGGACTACCCATAACTACGATTCCGCACTCTGGAGCATGTGCATGCACGCCTTCTCGTATTACCGTTTTCCATTGAAATAACAGTCATCTGCCCGGATCGTGTGTCTGTTTTCCTTGCCTTACGGTCGGAAGAGAGCGACGATGACGGACAGACCCAGCCAGTCCATTGCCCCGGCATATCGGCCGCCAGAGCCCGAGTTGCGGCTCATCCTGCGCCCCAATGCCCCCGACCCGCGCCTTGTGGCGCTTGTCCGCCTCATGGCCCGTCGTGCGGCACGGGACTGGTTCCGGTCGCAGCAAAAGGAGCAGCGCCGCCGCTCCGGACCGTAAGGGATACCCCGTCATGAAGGTCGCGTTCTACGCCCGCTACTCCTCAGATAACCAGCGCGACGCCTCGATCGCCGACCAACTCCGGGTCTGCCGCACCCACGCGGAGAAACAGGGCTGGAGCATCGTCGAGGAGTATACCGATCACGCGATCTCGGGCGCGTCCCTGATGCGGCCCGGCATTCAGGCGCTGATCGCCGATGCACAGCGCGGACGGTTTCAGATCGTGCTGGCCGAAGCCATGGACCGCCTCTCCCGCGACCAGGAGGACATCGCCGGCGTCTTCAAGCGCATGAACTACGCCGGTGTGCGGATCGTCACTCTCTCCGAGGGCGAAGTCTCGCATCTCCATGTCGGCCTGAAGGGCACGATGAACGCCCTGTTCCTGAAAGACCTGGCTGAGAAGACCCATCGCGGCCTGCGAGGCCGGGTCGAACAGGGCAAGTCCGGCGGCGGCAATGCCTACGGCTATGATGTCGTACGCAGGCTCGATGCCAATGGTGAGCCGATCCGGGGCGACCGGACTATCAATCCAATGGAAGCCGACGTGGTCCGTCGCATCTTCCGCGATTTCGCGGCCGGGCTGGGACCACGCGCCATCGCCTTCCGTCTCAACGACGAAGGCATCTCCGCACCGGGTAGCGGTGCCTGGGGTTTCTCGACCATCAACGGCAACCGGCTACGCGGCACCGGTATCCTCAACAACGAGATGTACGTGGGCAGGCTGGTGTGGAACCGGCAACGCTTCATCAAGGATCCCGATACCGGCAAGCGACAGGCCCGACCCAATCCGGAATCCGAATGGGTAATCCAGGAGGTGCCGGAGCTGCGGATCGTCGATCAGGAACTGTGGGACGCGGTCAAGGCACGGCAGGCCAGCGTCAGCGCCAGCCGGGACACACGCGACACGTCATCGCCCGACCACTTCCGCGAGAAACGCCGCCCCCGTTACCTGTTCTCGGGCCTCAGCAAATGCGGCTGCTGTGGTGGCGGCTACTCCATGATCTCCGGCGTGCTGCTCGGCTGCTCGACGGCACGCAACAAGGGCACCTGCGACAACCGGACCAATATGCGCCGCGAGGAACTGGAACGGCGCGTTCTCGACGCCCTGCGTCATCACCTCATGGACCCGGACCTGTTCGCCGAATTCTGCACAGCGTTCACCACCGAGATGAACCGGCTGCGCATGGAGGCGTCGGCCGACATCGGCGCGTCAGAGGCAGAACTGAAGCGGGTTGAACGCGACATCCAGCGGTTGATGGATCTCTACCTCTCGGAAGCGATTTCGATCGAGACGGTCAAGGAGCGCGGATCCAAGCTCGAAGCCCGCAAGGCGGAACTCAAGGAGTTCCTTGCAACTGCCGAAGCGCCCCCACCCCTGCTTCATCCCCAGATGGCGGAGTTCTACCACCGGCAGCTCGCGCGGCTGCACGACATGCTGCATTCCGAGCTGGACGAGAAGCGCCAGGAGGCGGCCGAGGTGATCCGCTCTCTGATCGAGGCCATCATCCTCACGCCATCCGACAAGGGACTACAGATCGATGTCCGGGGCGATCTCGCCGGTGTCCTGACGGTGGCATCGGGCGGACAAACGAAAACCCCAGCCCGTTTCGGGGCTGGGGTTCGTGATGCGTTCGCATCGCAAGTTCAGATGGTTGCGGGGGCACGCAAGCGCCGATACCGACAATTACTGACATTTTCAGTATAGGTGCATAGATCACTCAGACGCACCATGGACGCAAATTATTTTTAATATGGCGGCTTAGCCAGAAAAACAGATCACCGGATTTAAAGATTGTTGAACATGTCCATTAGCAGTACGGGTGAATAACGACCCCGGCACATTCTTCCATCAATGCAACTCCCCTCTCAGTCAGTCCACTAGCAAGCGTCACGAAATCGATGCTTTGCACCTCGCCTTCAATCTCTGTCAGTCTCTGAGTAAGGTAGACACGACTGGAAGCAACAAGCGCTTCGTCAACGATAAGCCTTTTGAAAAAAAAAGAGAGGCAACTAAACACATATAGACCGTGCAGTACGCCTTGAAAGGGGCGACGTTCAGCGCGCCAAGGCGAGCACATCGTCCCGTCACTCTCTTTCACGAACCAAGTCTCCTGCTCCCTATTCGTAAGATGAAGGTGCATCGCCTCGTGAACGACGCTCTCAGCCAATCTTAGAGCGCCAATATCATCGCTACGGTCGGGTACCGACACAAAAATTGTGCTTCGCCACCGAGGTTCGCTGTGGCTCACGTCATAGCCCGTTTCGGATTCGAGGAAATGGATATCTGTCACGCTTGCATAGATAAGGGATGCCAAGTCCTGTAGACGTATTATCCAGGATAGAGCCGCACCTAGCAATCGAGTCGAGGCCGGCGAAGACTCAACACTCACCAAACCCCTTGCCGCCAATTCCTCAGCGATCTCAGGCGGAGCAGGCGTCACCCTGCGTAGAAGATCAGCGTGGAAGTGCCCAAAGAACACCGGAGTGAACTGGCTTCCATCCATCCATGGAGGTGCCCGCATGTTTTGCTGTCGAATCATGCGGAGACAAGTGCGGCGTGTCTAAACGAATAAACAAGCGTGTAACGCTCGCCGTGCGTAATTGTGGAAACAGCATGAAATGATCGATCACTGATCGTAAATCCAAAAGCTGATCGGTGAAGTGGCCTAATGATCCGCTCCAAGTCATTCGCGCTTCCACTACCAAACAGCATGAGTAAGCCACCCTGCTCATCCCCCCAGCCTCGGTTGAGCTGGATCAATACCCGATGCGATTCAGCATTCTCAATATAATCGTTGTGAATTCGAATTGTTTGTCCAGAAACTAACTTATGTGCAGTGACTTCGGCCAGCTCTAGATCGATATTTGTGATTGGTTCGAGGAGATGTCGCCTTAATCTGTCGACAAAAACCGGACTCACAAGCTCTTTTAGAGAGTCAGGCAAGTTCTCCTGATCCAAATGCAGTTCCCATTGCTCGTAAAAGTCCGCGATCCTAAGAATCCAAGGAGCATCACATGCCATCCAATCTAACGCCGCTCCGGCAAGATCAGAGTCGAGAAAACCCACTGCCGACGCATGGGCGAAAGGAATATGCCGGACATCTATAGATATAGGTTTCACGCCGACTCCATTGATAGATAGTGGGCGATATGATCATAAATCCGACTAATCAAACGGGTTTGATCAGCGCAAAATACAGTTGGATTGTCATAACCCGTCCCTTCACGAAACCTATGAGTCAGCATACCACCGCCACAGATTTTCAGTAGCGAGCAGTTCGTGCAGAGAGACGATGTTGGCCGCTGTGCCACATGGTAGTCGCGGAAGGCTTGACTAACAGCTATTTCTTGCAGTTCGTCATGATGAATATTCCAAGTCTCATTGAAAGCGTCTCCAAGAGGAGAACTTTTAAGCGTATCGTTCTTTTTGATCGAGCCGTCCGTGTCGATAATCAATATACCATAGTCGGTAAGGCCAACGCCCTCTTTGACGCCTACTCCGCCCAAAGCAAGTTTGAGCATGTCATCAAGCATACGAATGCGAAAGGGGGCAGCATCAGCGACATAACAGTCAAGTATACGGCTCATCCACGTACCATATTCAGTCGATGACACTGAAGATTTGCCAAACGGCAGTGCGCTGTGATTACCATCACGATAAAGAAAATCCACGCTGGGGACGCACAAGTATTTGAAATAATGATAAATAGTTTCTGGAGACGTCTTAGGGTCGACAACCGCCAGCACACCCGAAAACAGATCAGCACCAGCCCCATGAGCTTGAAGCACGCGAATACCTTCTTCAACAGCGGCATGGCTTGCCTGGCCTCGGCGGTCGATCCTGAACTGATCATGCACTTCAGCCGGACCATCAATGCTCACCGACAGCGTCACGTGATGCTCGGCACAACAATCAAGGATTTCCGGGGTAATCAACACGCCGTTGGTCTGGATGCTAATCCCACAACCCAATCCGAGATTCGTACGGAGTTTGGAGAACAGCGAGGCAAGCCGCCGCTCTCCAAGCATCAGGGGTTCACCACCATGAAGAACGACCGAGAATTCACGACCTTGTGATCGCAGAAGCTCACCTAAGCTACGTGCAACCGCATCCTCTGTCGCAAGAGACATTCGCTTCGGCAAAGTGCGCCATGCCTCATCCCCCATGTTGTAAACGTAGCAATAGCTACAATCGAGGTTACAGCGACTCGCAACTTTCAGGAGTACGGTGTCAATAAACACCGCCGTTGCACCTAGCGGTTGTGTCGATTGAAGGTTCGGTTGTAGCTCCGAGGCACTTCATAGAGTTCTGCACGCACCTCTTCTACCAGTCGACGAATCGCTGGACTATCGAGGGAGACATCAAGCGTCACGGCTTCCTCAGTGTTACGAAATTCCTGCTTTGGTAAGACATCGTACATTTTCCGCTCCTATTTTTTCTAGGATCTATCATAGCCACTCATAAATGCCAATGAGAAAAATTTATCGGAATAATTATAAGTAAAAATAATATAAAACACTGAGTGTGATATGTAGTTATTTTAATAAAAAAGAATAATATTCATTATTTTGGTTTAATTATATTCCATATGATAGATATTTATTTTATAGTTATATTTGTAGTCTTATTTATTCATTATGTTCCTATTTTTTATTTAACTTTTATACGTTATTTGTCGATATATTCATATTATAATCGATATTTTTTATGTCCATATCCCCCATAGACATCGTTATGCGATTGACTAAAAGACAATGAACTGCCCCGGGTTCGAAATTCTGCTAAATTGCGTGTACCTTGGATATGAGATCCGCAGGGACCTACCTATTGAACAAGATTTTTATCGCGTTTTGGAGATACGATTATGAGCAATACGGCAGATTGCCATGTCTACCTCAAGCGATTATCGCTCACTAATGTTCGGTCTTTTGGCGACGAGCAGACGCTGGATCTAACCACTACCGATGGCCGTGCTGCCCGTTGGACTCTTATTCTCGGCGACAATGGCGTCGGCAAGACGACGCTACTCCAATGTCTGGCATCAATGTGCCCAGTACTCGCTGCCTCACCACCGCCCAAGCCGGCTGGGAATAAGCAAGAAGCGCCAGACACAATCAACGCGCCTCCACCAACGTTCGTTGAGCCAGCCTTGCTACGACGTGAGGATGCGGAACTTGCGGCACTCGCTCGAACAGGCACGGAAGTCGCAACACTGAGCGTGCTCTTGTCTTCCGGGCAAGCCTTTAACGAGCGAACAGAGACCGCGAGCGAAATAGCTTTCAAGGCGACGATTAAGGTCGCCGATGGAGAACTCGTTGATGTCACTCAGACAAAGGTAAGAATCGGCAAGGCAATAGAACCTCTCGTAGTCGCCTATGGCGCCGCCCGCCACATGCGCTACCGTGGATCAGAACCCTTTTCGCTCCATCCTGATACGACGGCATCGCTATTCGATCCGAGCCTCGAATTAGTCGATGCCAAGGAAATCTTAGAGCAACTAGACTATGGCGCCAGCAAGGGACAAGCGGGAGCCAAAATCCTTTTAAAGCACATTAAAGAAGCGCTTGTCCGCCTTTTGCCTGACGTAAAAAAAGTCTCGGCGATCACTTTATATGGCCCAGCTTCACCAGGCGCGAAGGGCGGCAAGGTCGGTGTTCAGATCAAGACGCCTTATGGCGAGGTTCCGCTAAACGAGTTAAGCTTAGGGTACCAAACGATGACAGCTTGGGCGATTGATTTGGCATGGCGGCTTTACCACCAATTTCCCGAGGCTGCCGATCCATTGCAGATGCCCGCGATTGTTATCATCGATGAACTAGATCTCCACCTACACCCGCGATGGCAGCGCGAACTTCGAGAAAGTATCTCGGCAGCCTTCCCAAATGTGCAGTTCATTGCCACTGCTCATAGTCCATTGCTCGCACAGTCCTATCTTGACACGAATCTAGCGGTTATCCGAGAGGAGGCAGGGCAAGCGCTCATCGAAAACAATCCAATTGTGAACAAGAGATGGCGGATCGACGAGGTAGTCACCAGCGCACTCTATGAAGTCGATTCTGCGTTCTCTCCATTCATAGGAAAACAACTTCGGAAGCGTACAAAATTGAAACAAAAGCAACGCCTGACATCTGCGGAGAAAAATGAGCTTGATAAGCTTGATAAGCTTGCCAGCGAAGTCACTCCGACCTTCGACCCGGAAAGCGAGCGCGCATTAGATGTTATAAAGCGGGCGGCCGCTGTATTGGATGGGCGCCAAAAATGATCTTGGTGACCAAACCCATAACGCCGCCGAAAAAATTGAGACTTGCAACCGTCGCAACTACCGCTCTTAACACAACCTATGACACCGCACAAAGTAGCTACGACACAGGAATCAAAAAATTCAACTTCGATAGTAACATATATGGAGATACAACCGTCAAAGCGGCACTAAAGAAAGCACAAAACAAAAAATGCTGTTACTGTGAAAGTATATTTGATGCAAATTACAGCGGGGATGTAGAGCATTATCGCCCAAAAGGCGCTATCGGCTCAGGAAAATCAAAAATACTTCCTGGATATTACTGGTTGGCTTACTCGTGGTCTAATCTTTTTTATGCTTGTGCCGCTTGCAACCAGTATAGTAAGCGTACAGCCTTTCCACTCGCTGATGAAACACGTCGGGCACACAATCATCATTGTAACATAAAACTCGAAGATCCCCTCATTCTGAATCCTTCGGGTTCCAGCGACCCACGCGAGCATATCCATTTTAATGGCGATGTGCCGATCTGGAAGAGCGCTGCGGGGAAGACGACCATTTCTAGTATTAAGCTTGATCGCGAAGGTCTTTTACTTAGACGTCGTCAGCATTTCAAATTGCTGGATGCACTCCTTAATATCATCAAATCCCTCCAAAATAGCACAGAATCTGATCAGATCGTGATCGTATCTGAAGCTCGCGCTGATTTAAAACGCGCAGTGCAGAAAGATGCGGAGTTTTCGGCTGCATCCAGTGATTATCTTGAACCCCATCGCAACTTGTGGGACGTCTAAATAGGATTTACTCGTATAATCCATAATACCAACTGAAGAACAAATACCCTCTTGAGTGACGAAACATAAGCACAGCATGTGCATTTCTATAAATATTTTTAAGTAATTTTCTAAATTTGAAATATCAATATTGGTTTTTATTACTTTCTTTACATAATCGCGATAACAGGAATTACTTGCATAAGGCTGTCCTGCACTATGAATTAAAATCATTAATCTCGCCACAATCCATCCCATCGTCTTGTGGTTATACTTTTTATCGTCCTCCCGAAATCTAAACTAAACTCGTTCTCGTCGCCTTCGCGAACTCCAGATCCGTCGCGATGAACTGCTCCACTATCGGTGCAGTGAAGAGTGGCGGGTAGCTTCAGCAACCGTCACCGGCTTGTCATCCTCAATCGACCCGATCTTCAGCTTCGTCATGGGCGGAATTCCTTCTCTTTCCAAGGCCCGAGAACCAGATCACGATTCAGGACGAGCGTAAACGGCAAACCTGGCCGGTCAGTCAGCGTCGGCTGGACGTTCAGGCTGCGATCGATGAGGCGGTTGCCGACCATAGAGAAGCCGTTGCTGGCGCCGCTGCGGATTGCCTGCAACAGATTGTTCTCGTTCCATGATGTGCCCGCTTCCGACCCAACGCTGAGAAGCGTGGTGACGAGGGCGGCTTTGAAAAGCTGGCCCCAGTGGTTGTTCACCTCATCAGACAGGCCAGACTGGCCGATAGCGTCGCCACCGGGCAGCTTTTCCAGGATGAGGCTTTCGCCGTTCGGATAGATCAGCCGGGTCCAGATGATCTGGGTGCGCTGCTGCCCGAAGGAAATGCCGCTGTTATAGGCTCCGAGTAAGCTCCCGGCGACTGACGCCTTGCTGAATACTTCTGGTCTGGTTCAGCTATGAAGCATGAGCGATTTAAGAGATAGGGACGCGGTACTACCTGCGAGTGTCGCAGGTAGTACCGCAGAGAGGCTCCAAAGGAGCGGTAGAGAGACAGGCGAGCGGGACAGGCTGGCGGACGCCTCGCGGATCGAGATCGTTTCGGATCGCCGCCGCTGGCACGCCCCTGAATTTCGCGCGCGAGTGGTCATCGCGTCCTACGAGAGCCGACGCCCCATAAGGGAGGTGGCTGCACAGTATGGGATCCATCCAAGTCTGGTGTTTCGCTGGCGGCGAGAGGCTCGGGCCAAAGGCGGGACATCGTTCATACCTGTCATGGTGGCCCCGGCCCCCGAGCCGCAGCCATTGGAGCGTCGGAGAGAACAGGGAACGCTGTCCGACCGAGCCGTCAGCCTGGTCTTTCCGGACGGTGTGCGGCTGGAGTTCGACACAGGGCTGTCCGCTGATCGTCTGCGTGAGATTGTGGGCGCACTACGATCATGATCCCGCTTCCCTCCACGCTGAGGATATGGCTGGCGGCCGGTGTAACCGATATGCGCCTGGGGATGCCCGGGCTGGCGTTGAAAGTCCAGGAAGCACTGGGTCGTGACCCT
>NZ_NOXG01000001.1:0-510127 GCF_003207955.1 Novacetimonas pomaceti | reverse complement strand
CCGAAAGGTTGCGAAGGTCATGCGGGTAACGCACCCGGTCCAGATGCGCAAAACGGCCCAGCGTCGGGATCGAGCCCCAGGACTCCGCGTCGGGGGAGGGGGTATCAGTCATGCACTCAGTTCCTGCGCTCTACCACGTAATTCACCAGATCGCGCAGGCGGTCCGCCTCGGATCCAAAGATATCCAGATGGGCCTTGGCCTGTTCCGCAAGGCGGCGCGCCTCCCGCGCAGCGCCCTCGACACCGAGGAGCGCGACATAGGTGGACTTGCCCGCGGCTTCGTCCTTGCCCGCCGTCTTGCCCAGTTCCTCGGCGCTGGCGGTCGCGTCCAGCACGTCATCCGCCACCTGGAAGGCCGCGCCAAGGTCGCGCCCGTAGGCCGCGATTCTCTCCCGCACATCAGCCCGGGCCTGCCCGAGGATCGCCCCGGCCTCCGCCGAGTAGCGGATCAGGCAGCCGGTCTTGAGCGCATGCAGCCGCGCCACTTCCTCCAGCGACAGGGAACGGCCTTCGCCTTCCATGTCGATCATCTGGCCGCCGACCATGCCCGCGGCGCCCGAGGCCGCGGCCAGCGCCGTGACAAGCTCGATCCGCACGCCGGCGTCGGAATGGGTCGCGGGATCGGCCAGGATGCCAAACGACATCGTCTGCAGGGCATCCCCCGCAAGGATGGCCGTCGCCTCGTCAAACTTGCGATGGGTGGAAGGCTGCCCCCGGCGCAGGTCATCGTCGTCCATGGCGGGCAGGTCGTCATGCACCAGGGAATAGGCATGCAGCATTTCCACCGACGCGGCGACGCGATAGGCCGCGGCCCCGTCCACACCGAACATGCTCGCGACCTCGGCCACCAGATAGCCGCGCAGACGCTTCCCCCCGCCAAGGGTGGCATAGCGCATGGCATCGATCAGGCGCGCTTCGCCGCCCTTTACCGGGGCAAGCAGGCGGTCGATCGCATGCTCGATCGCCTCGGCCCGCGTGGCAAGGGAGGCACGCAGACGGACCATACGGTCCTGGCCGTCTTTTTCGGGCGAGGGTGCTGTTGTTTGGCTCATCTGACGCATCAATCCATAGATTTCGCATCCAGCGTGCCGTCGGCGCGCTGGATAATCGCCTGAACGCGGGCCTCGGCCTCGTTCAACCGGGTCTCACAATACTGTCGAAGGACGGCGCCACGCTCATATGCCTTGATGGCATCTTCCAGCCTGAGCTGACCGCCTTCCAGCTGACGGACAATGCCTTCCAGTTCGGCAAGCGCGTCCTCGAAGGAAAGGGAAGTCAGTTCATCTGTCATCGGCATGTCACACTTTCATCATCTCGTGGCGCAGGAATTACAACCTTGAGCAGGCTTCTGCCAAGGGGCATGTGAACGGATTGCACCGCGTCACGGGCATGACCGGCGCGTCATTGCGCATGGATAGATGCCAATGCTCATGTAAATCCACAAAAAACTATTTATTTTCAGAAGACTGCTTGCGGCGGATCACAAATGACAGGGTTCCGCCTTCCTCACCGAATGCGATCAGCGCATGTCCGGTCTCCCGACAGAAAGTCTGAAAATCGGCCACGGACGCCCGATCCGTGGCCATGACACGCAGCCGCCCCCCGGCGGGCATGCCACGCAGGATCCGGTTCGCTTTGAGCACGGGGAGTGGACATGTCAGTCCGCGTGCATCAAGTAGGATTTCGTTCATGCCACGTCTCTTCCTTTTGATACGGAGCCCTCCGGCATGCGGGACAGGGCGGGTTTGAAGTCTGAGCGAGATCGGATCATAAAAGAAAACAAGCCATGGATGTAATCATGACGCATGAAAGTAGCTGCTGATGGGGCCTTATCGTATCGGAATCGATTTTGGGGGCACCAAGATCGAAATTGCGGCCCTGGGTCATGATGGCAGGGAACTGATCCGCCGCCGCATCACCAACCCGGGCAATTACAGCGGCGCCATCCGCGCCATGTGCGAGCTGATTTCCGGCGTTGACGGGGAACTGGGTGGGGAAGGGACCGTGGGAATCGGCATTCCCGGCTCCATCAGTCCCGACACGCATGTCATCAAGAACGCCAATGCCACGTGGCTGAACAACCAGCCGCTCGACAGGGACATGACAGAGGCGCTGGGCCGGAAGGTCCGGGTGGAAAATGACGCCAACTGCTTTGCCCTGTCCGAAGCCATCGACGGGGCGGGGCAGGGGTACAAGACCGTCTTTGGCGTCATTATCGGCACGGGCATGGGCGCGGGGATCGTAACGGATCACCAGCTGATCATCGGCGCGCATCACATCGCGGGCGAATGGGGACATGTGCCGCTGCCGTGGCCGCGCCTGGAAGAATTCCCGATGCCCAAGTGCTTCTGCGGGAACGAAGGGTGCATGGAACGCTTCCTGAGCGGATCCGCCCTGGCGCAGGACTGGAAAGGTCCGGGCCATCGCAGTGCGGGCGGAATCGTGGATGCCGCGGAAAACGGCGACATAACGGCCATCGGCGCGCTTGACCGTTACATGGAACGCATGGCCCGCGCCTGCGCGCTGGCGATCAATTTCCTTGATCCCGACGTCATCGTGCTGGGTGGCGGGGTTTCGAACATCGGGGAGATTTATGAACGCGTTCCCCCATTGATGCGACGTTACGCCATCACGCCCAACTGCAATACGCCGATTGTCAAGAATATGCATGGCGACAGTTCGGGCGTCCGGGGCGCGGCGTGGCTGTGGAACACGCCGTAATGGCGCATCCTCCCCCGATCCTGTCGGGGGAGGTCAGGCCTGTTCGGCCCCGCGCCCCCGGAACTCGGTGGCGATGACGTAGAGTTCGCTGGATTCCTTGCGGCTTGCCGGGGGCTTGGCGTGACGCACCTGCCCGAACGAACGCTTCATCGCCTCGAGCATCTGTTTTTCCGAGCCTCCCTGAAACACCTTTGCGACAAAACTGCCGCCGGGGGCCAGGATCCGGACCGCGAAATCAAGCGCCAGTTCGGCAAGGCCGATGATGCGCAGGTGATCGGTCGGCGCGTGGCCTGTCGTGTTGGGGGCCATGTCCGACATCACCAGATCCGCCGGCCCATCAAGAAGCCGCGTCAGCCGGTCCGGCATGTCCGGGTCATTGAAATCCCCCTCGATGATCGTCGCGCCGGGCACGGGATCCACCGGCAGCAGGTCAACCCCCACCACATGGCTGGCCCCGCGCTTGACGGCCACCTGCGCCCAGCCACCGGGGGCCGCGCCAAGGTCGACCACCCGCATGCCGGGCCGGAGAAGATGGAAGCGGTCATCAAGCTCGATCAGCTTGAACGCCGCGCGGGATCGCCATCCCTGCTTCTGCGCTGCCTGAACATAGGGGTCATTGAGCTGTCGCTGCAGCCAGCGGTGCTGCGCCGTGGTGCGGCCACGCGCCTTCTTGACGGTAACGGTCTGGTTGCGGGCTGAACGAACGGCGCTCGAATCCGCGCTGGCAAGGGATTCGCCGGGAGTCAGGCTGCTGGAACGGGATTTTCCGGGAACGCGGGGCTTCTGGTCTGCTGGTCGTCTTTTCATGCAAAGGTATCGCTCGTCGGGCGCATTCGGGGCCGGACATGGGAAAAGGAAGGGGGTACCGGCTGAAAGGCGATACGCGAATTCCTGCCAATCATGCGCAAAAGCATGCCATCACGCAATCCTCGATCCGCCACGACGACCTCCGGCACCTGCCATGCCTGCTGTATGGCCTCGAAAATGGCGCATCCCGCCATGATGTACCGCGCGCGATCCGGCCCGATCCCCACATGGGCCGACAGCCCCGCCAGGTCCATGCGGTTAAGGGTCCTGATGACCTCCAGCGCCCGGTTCATGGGCAGGGTGGCACCATCGACCGTGGCGCGGTCATAGCGAACCTGCCCCAGCGCGACGCTGGCCAGCGTCGTCACGGTGCCACTTGTCCCCATCATCAGGACATTGCCCCCCGCGATTTCGCGCCGGATGCAGTGGACTTTCTCGAATTCCTCCAGCCGCGCGCGCGTCATCGCGATCATTGCCGCGTAACCGTCTGGCGTAAAGGCGGCGTCCCCCATCTGTTCCGACATGGTGATGACGCCCATCGGCAGGCTCAGATACCCGATCAGCGACTGCCGCGTCCGGACATGATCGGTACGTACCCACGCGATTTCCGTTGACCCGCCGCCAATATCAAACAGCAGCGCACGCCCCCGCAGCGGGGAGAAGCGTCCGTCATGCAGGAGTGAGGCGCAGCTTGTCAGGGCAAGTTCGGCTTCCTCACGCGCGGAAATGATGGAAATGGACAGCCCCGTCTCGTGCCGGATGGCTTCAAGGAAGGCAGGCCCGTTCTCGGCGCGGCGGCAGGCTTCGGTTGCGATGGCCGCATATTTCCGCAGGCCCGCGCGACGCATCCGTGCGACGCATGTCCGCAGGGCTTCGGCCGTGCGTTCCATGGCCGCATGGCCCAGCCGTCCCGTGCGATGCAGCCCTTCGCCAAGGCGCACGACGCGGCTGAAACTGTCGATGACGCGAAAGCCCCGTCCCGCTGGCGCCGCAACCATCAGGCGGCAATTATGCGTTCCCAGATCCAGCGCCGCGTACAGGGGGGCGGAACAGGATGGCTGCCTGAAATCAGACATCCCGAACATCTGGCCCTGTTCCTGCGCGGCGGGGTGGGGAACGTTGTGCAGCATCCGTACAATCCTTTGCCCTTCAAGGCATTCCTTCATTGTGGGGACTGTCCTGCATTAAACGCAAGTCAAATATGTGATTGCGTGAAAAGATCGAAAAAAGATGGTTGCGCACCCCCGGACCCGGTGCTATCACCCCCTCACCGCAACGACAGCGCCTCTGCCGATCAGGGCAGACCTGCTGGGGGATAGTTTAGCGGTAGAACTACCGGCTCTGACCCGGTCAGCCCTGGTTCGAATCCAGGTCCCCCAGCCATTTCCATCATGAAATCATGACATAGCCATCCATGACAGGCAGAACTGCATGTCGGGACGCCATCGTGCATGAAAAAATCTGCGCAAATGGCCGTCTGGCCCGCGATGGAGAACTCCCGACCCGGGGAAGGGCGACTTCCTGCGGAGCCCTTTTCATGTGCACACGTTGCGAAAAAACCGCGCATGCATCCCGACAGGTTCCCCCGTTCATGAACGACAGACTCTGATTCATAACGTGACATGACCGATTGTCATTCAGCCAGTAGTGTTTTTTGCGCCGTTTTTGCTAAAACCGCGCATCAACAACCCGTGGCAGGAACCTGACGAGTAATGCGCATTGCCTATATTATAAATTCCCTTGAAGGCGGTGGCGCGTCTTTTCCGGTTCCCGCGATTACTTCCGTCTTTCGTCAGGCCGGGCATGAGGTTTCCATATTCGTACTGTCACGCCGCGACGGACTGGCGCTTCCCCGGCTGGAGGAGGCCGGGCTGCGCGTCGAAATCTGCCCGTTCACCGAAACGCAGCACGTGCGCACGCTCCGCTGGCTCAATCACGCGGTTACGCAATGGCGCCCCGACCTTCTGTGGACTTCGCTGATCCGTTCGGCCCTGCTGGGACAGGTAGTGGGCGCGCGTCACCGCTGGCCGGTGGTCAGCTGGCAGCATTCCGCCTTCCTCAAGCCCGCCAATCTTCGCCTGCTGCAATCCATGCGACGGCTGTCATGTTTCTGGGTCGGGGATTCCGAGTTCGTCACGGAACTGACCCATGAACGCCTGGGCGTCCCGAAAGATCGGCTGGCATGCTGGCCCATCTTCCGCGCGACCCCGAACGCCCCCCATGCCCATGCCTGGACGAGGGGAGAGGTCATCAGGATAGGTTCCCTGGGGCGACTGTCGCGCGAAAAGGGATATGGCGACCTATGCGCCGCGCTGGCCCTGATCAAGAAAAGGGGGGTGGAGCTTCCGCCTTATGAAATCACGGTCCATGGCGAGGGACGGCATCGCACCTTCATAGAGGATCGCTGCAGGGCCCATGGCCTCGACATGATCCGGTTTCCGGGCTTCGTCAGCGATACGCACGATTTCCTGGCGTCACAGCATATGTACGTACAGCCCTCGCGCTGGGAAGGGTTCTGCATCGCCATGCATGAGGCCATGCAGGCCGGACTTCCTGTCGTTGGCACGACCGTGGGGGAAATGAATTACTCCATCCAGGAGGGGAGGACCGGCTGGTGCGCCGCCCCGTATGATCCGCCTTCGCTGGCGGATGCGCTGATCCGTGCGCTGTCGCAGCCAGAACAGCTGCATGCCATGGGACAGAAGGCGCGGGAGTTCGTCTGCACCAAGTTCAGCCCGGAAGCCTTTACCGAAACGGGGATGGATATCCTGCAGCGGGTTCAGGCCATAACGGGGCTGCGATAATATGGAAAGGCCGGTTCCACGGGCGTCAGGAACGATGCGCGGAACCGGCAGATGCCGGATCAGGAACTGGCGTCCTGTGTGCGACATGGCCGCACGGCGGACCGCCTCCCGCCCGGTCTGCGCCGAATGTTCTATAATATATATTATGCCAACAAATGTGCCAGACGGAATGACCGGGTTGGCGCTTGGCGCCACATTCCTGCATCATGGAATTCCACTGATCGCACGGATTGAATTCTGACTGATGGCTGACACTTTGCTGGCATGTATCCATGGCTTTGCGTTCTGTGGCATTGATGCCACACCCGTTAAGGTCGAAGTGCAACTTTCATCCGGGCTGCCATCATTCCTGATCGTGGGCCTGCCGGACAAGGCCGTGGCGGAATCGCGTGAACGCGTCCGCGCCGCGATGTCCGCCATGGGACTGTCGCTGCCGGCCAAGCGGATTGTCGTAAATCTCGCGCCGGCTGACCTTGCCAAGGAAGGGTCGCATTTCGACCTGCCGATCGCCCTCGCCCTGCTCTGCGCCATGGGGATCGTGCCTTATGACATGCTGGCGCGGTATGCCGCATTGGGTGAACTGTCGCTGGATGGCGGCCTCAATCCCGTCCGTGGGGTGCTGTCGGCCGGGATCAGCGCCCATGAACTGTCGCTGGGCCTGATCTGTCCCCGCGCGCAGGGGGTGGAGGCCCGCTGGGCCAGCGAGGACATGGATATCCTTGCTGCGGACAGCCTCCCTGCCCTCGTCAATCATTTTCGTGGCCATCAGGTCCTGACGCCGGTCGAACTTCCGATCCCCACGCGACAGGTCGCAGCAGTGCCGGAACTGGATCTGGCGGATGTCCGGGGCATGGAAAGCCCCAAGCGCGCATTGGAAATCGCGGCGGCGGGCGGGCATTCCCTTCTGATGTCGGGGCCGCCCGGCGCCGGGAAATCCATGCTGGCCGCCCGCCTGCCCGGTATCCTGCCGGACCTGACGACAGAAGAAATTCTGGAGGTCAGCCGTATCCACAGCGTCAGCGGCATGCTGCATGATGGTCACCCCATCGTGCGGCCGCCCTATCGTGACCCGCATCATTCCACCAGCCAGGCGGCACTGAGCGGCGGCGGCACCAGGGCGCGGCCGGGCGAAGTCAGCCTGGCGCATCGCGGCGTCCTGTTTTTGGATGAATTCCCGGAATTTTCCCGGCATGCGCTTGAAACGCTGCGCCAGCCCCTTGAAACCGGGTCCATTACGATCGCGCGGGCAGCCGCCCATGTGACCTACCCTGCCCGCTTCCAGCTTGTCGCGGCGATGAACCCCTGTCGCTGCGGTTATCTGGGCGATGCCGCGCAGGAATGCCGCAAGGCCCCGCGATGTGGGGAGGATTATCAGGCCCGTATTTCCGGCCCCCTGCTGGACCGCATGGATATGTGCGTCAGGGTCGAACCCGTCCCGCTGGGCCAGATCGCGGGCATGGCCCGGGGGGAACGCAGCGCCATCGTGGCGGAACGGGTTGCCGCCGCCCATGAACGGCAGAAACGTCGACAGGACGGCCTGCGCAATGCGGAAGCCAGTATCGAACTGTTTCCCATCCAGCCCGCCGCGCGCGATTACGCCGTCATGGCGTCGGAACGGCTGGGCCTGTCGGCGCGCGGTTATACAAGGCTTTTGCGTGTGGCGCGGACAATCGCGGATCTGGCGGCCATGGAGGATATCGGACAGCCCCATATCGCCGAAGCCCTTGCCTATCGTCTTCGACGTCCGGCGCGCAGGTAAAAATCCTGCGCCGGGGTGCTTGCATCCTGTTAAAGGATCGACTAATAACACCTCACCGACACGGATGGGTGCGTAGCTCAGCGGTAGAGCATCGCCTTCACACGGCGGGGGTCACAGGTTCAATCCCTGTCGCACCCACCATCCGGAACCTTCCCAGACAATTTGAATACGACCAACCAGGCAGAAATTTCTGGTTTCCGCTTTGCGAATACTTTGGCGCATCCGCATTCCATCTGTCATTCATGGGCGCAAGGTCCATCATGATGATGGTCCCGTCCCCCCGACTGAACCCCGCGTGACCCGTCCCTTTGATGCGAACGGATCACACAGGTCCCGGCCCGGATCAGCGGACCTTTTTTTCGCCCATGATGTGGCTGCACAGCGTACGCAGTTCTTCCGCCGTCACGCCTTCGGGGTTATGTTCGGCCTTCTTGGCGATTTCCTTTTCCACGCCGGCATGTTCCTTGCCAACGTGGGCGGCCAGCATGGTGATTTCTTCACGCGTCAGCAGCTTGGGCTCATGATGCCCACGGGCCGCCAGCTTCTGAAGGTGTTCGGTGGCAGAGGGTGTATGTGAATCGGTCATGTTGATGGTCCTTTGTTATCCCGCCATCCTATCGTGTCCGTGACACATGGATAAGGAACGCATTGGCATGGCGGGGTTACGTGAAAAGCGCAATACCCAGCCCTGCGCCACGGGCCTGCCCCTGCCCTCAGAATCCGAACATATGATCGAGCGAGAAGGTTCCGTCTTCCTGCATGCGGCCATGATATCCGAACAGGCGGCACGACGTGTCCCGGATCATGACATATCCCCCGCTGCCTGCCCGTTCGATGGCATCGGTCCCGAAAATGCGATGGGGCCAGAGCGTGACCGAGCCGCGCGCGGGAATGCTGAGCGGTTCTTCCGCCAGCCTGCGGCCTTTTTCATCATGCAGGACCAGCTGCGTCCGGGACGCGGCATGCCATGTCCCGGAAACGGGATAGATCAGGTGGCAGAAACATGGCGGATGTCCTGCCCCGGCCTGCAGGAACAGACGCGTGGTAAGGCCCGGCGGGGGACCGGAATAGGATTGCGGTTCATTGCGGTACGTCATGACCGTATTGAAAATATGCGCCCCGAAACTGGTTTCGGCGACATGGCCCGTCTGACGGTCCTCATACCTTATCAGCGCATGCAGCCAGCCATCCGCCTCCCCTCCGTCGCGAAAATCGTAAACCAGTTCCCCATGGCCCGCCTGCCCGGTAATGGCGGACAGGTCCTGCGCCACGTCATGGTCACGCGCCAGGCACCCCAGGAAACGCGATCCTGCCTGACGCCCCTCCTGATCGAAACAGTCGATACGCACCGGCATGGTGCCAAGCGCCTGTGACATTGGCGTGGGCTGCACGGTCGTGATGTAGCGCGCGGGATCGGGAACGGGAAACGGGAGGAGGTAGCCGCGCCCGAAAAATTCAGGCGGAAGATGGGCAATATGCGGATCGGCCACCAGATCGGCGCGTTCGACATTCAGGTGCGCGATACGGTTCGAACCACCCGAGCAGATTTCGTAACGTGGCCGCACGACATGCTGACCGCTATGGAATTCAAGCTGTCCGGGCCAGCGCATGTCCGGCAGGCAGTCATTTACGCACAGGCCAACGGTTTCATACGGCCCAACGGTCCGGTCGATGGAAAACCGGTTGCCGCGCCCCATGCGGTTCAGCGCCATTGTCCCGGCGGGAATGGGCACCGCGTGGCTGTTCTGGACCCACAGGACCACCTTTTCCCCCTCACGCGGGGCAGGCAGGTTGGCGTAACACCGCGCGGGCCAGGCATTGGCGTCATGCGTGACGGAAAGCGTATCGCGCGCGCCCGTCCCCTGAATTTCAAGGGCATATTTCACGACATCATGTCCCGCGACATCCAGCACGTGAATGAAAAGCTGCCCTACAAACGCGTTCAGGCCGAAACGACGCCGGATCGCGCCGCTTTCCAGCACGATCGACTGTTCCGGCGCAAAGGGGCCTTCGGTCCAGGTGGCAAGGGGGCGGCCATCCTCATCAAACAGCCGCAGCCATAACCGGACATTCCCCGCCCCGTAACGCGCCCAGTAATTCGTGGTGACCACCCGGGTGGACAGCCCGTCCGCATCGCGGAAAAAAGCATGGTTGACCGCGAAATTCAGGCGATCGAGATAGGTGTTCCTTACTGTCAGCATGTCATCGGGCAACCGGATGTCCGACAGTGTAAAGATCTCCATCTCCGCCGGCAGTATGTCGCGCAGTCTGGCGCAGGCCCGCTCGCGCTCGAAATCGAGCGCCCAGACCACGCGCACCCGTGCCCGCGGCAATGCCGTCAGGGGACGCGCCACATGCTGCTGTGCGATATGTTCCCCGATTTTCAGGCTATCATGGACATAAATCCCCTCGATCTGGACGTCACCGGGCAACAGCGCCAGAAGGGTCCGCGCATGCCCCGCCGGGTCATAGATCGCAATGGGTCCTTCCGCCTGAAACCTGCGCACCAGCGCCGCCAGTCGCTCGGCCGCCAGCGGATGGGAAAATGCCTTGTAGGCGATATTGCCGCCGGTGCGTGCATCAAAGGTGCGGATATCGAGCATGTCTGCTTATGTCACAATTACCTTCTGAAAACACGCGTTATTCATACGTCATTTCAGCTGCAGCCTGTGGCGCATCTCATCGACCATGAGCGGCGTGTCATCCAGTGGGCGCACACTCCAGTCCTGCATGCGGCCATCGAACATGCGGATGCGGCCCGCGCGGGACAGGTCGTTCAGGAACAGGCCGATCCGCCGGGACCTGCCCGGCAGCGGGATCACCATGACCGGCACATCTGTCGCCACCGCCTCCGACACCATTGAAATGCTGTCGGACGTAACAATGATTGCATCGGCGCAGGCCACAAGGCCCAGATAGGGATTCTCGCCTGTCATGTCCCACACCCATGCCCCCCTGGGCGACAGGGCGCGCGACAGGATTTCGCGGGCCTGCGCCCCGGTCCGACGCGACGGGGTTACGGCGATCCCCACGCCATCGCGATCCATCATCCGCCCCAGTTGCGCCGCGATGGCGTGGGCTTCGTCCGTCCCCAGCCTGAAACGCCCGTTCCCTCCCCCGACAAGGACACTGATTAGCGGACGAGGCAGATGCGCAAGGCGCGGCGTCCATATCCGCCGTGCCTCCGCCAGGCGAGCGGGGGAAACGCCGTGCAGCGCCGTGCGGGAAAGAAGGACATTCGGGCCGGAGATTTCATCATGCCGGTTGGCGATGACCAGATCGAACCGGCGCAGCGGCATGCGCGGATTCTGGATCTGCACGACCCGGCCACCCCGCGCGCGCAGGGCGGCGCCAATCGCCCCGCCCGTCCCGCCGATGCTGATCATCAGGCCGGAGGGTTCCATGCAGCCGGGCGGAATGTCGAGGGGACGGATCGCACGCAGGGGCATCGGCCACCATGACGCCGGCAGTCTTCGCCAGCCGGCACGGACCGTGACCGGGCACAGGACGGGATGCAGTCCCGCGCGCCGCGCCAGCCCGAATGCCTGGGATTTCATGCCGGCAAAATCTTCGGCGACAACCCCCACCGCATCACGCGGGCCGCCATCATCCATGGAAGGACACATCATGTCCCGCATCTGGCGCAGGCGGAATCATGGCGTCAATCCCTTTCCCTTTTCCACGCGGCACAAAGCACTGTATGGCTTGGCATGATGAGCGACGATCCCACCCCTTCATTCGCCGATCTTGGCCTGACCGCGCCCCTGACCGACAATCTGTCGCGCATGGGGGTACGCATCCCGTCCCCCATCCAGCTTCAGGCGATCCCGCCGATTCTGGCGGGGCGCGACGTGGAGGGCGCGGCCCCCACCGGAACGGGGAAAACCATTGCGTTCGCCGCCCCCCTGACCCAGCGCCTGCTGGCGGCCTCACAACCGCGCAGCCCCCGCAACGTGCGCATCGCATGCCTTTCCCCGACCCGCGAACTGGCGAACCAGACCGCCGGGACATGGCGGGCGTGCTTCCGGGGCACCGGCCTGCGCGTCACGGTGGCCATCGGCGGCCTGCCCAAGGCACGTCAGGCGCGGGATCTGGAGGATGGGGCGGACGTGCTGGTCGCCACGCCGGGGCGCCTGCTGGACCTGCTGTCCGAAGGGGCGGTGGTTCTTGATACGACAACAGCCCTGGTCGTGGATGAGGCGGATCGCATGTTCGACCTCGGCTTTGCGCAGGATACGCTGGACATCGCATCACGCCTGCCTGTCACCCACCAGACGCTGCTGTTTTCCGCGACGATGCCCGACGAGATCATTGCCCTTGGCCGAAAGCTTCTGCACAGGCCGGTCAGGATAACGGTCGACGCCACATCCGCCCCCCCGCCCCGCATCCGCCAGCAGGTGATGTTCGTTCCCCTCAGGCGCAAGCTTTCCGCGCTGGTTTCCTTCCTTTCCACCCATACGGCGCGACGTGTCCTGATCTTTACCCATACCCAGCAGCAGGCGGATGACCTGATGAATGCCCTGGGCCGGGATATCCCCTGCGGGGTCATGCATGGCCGGCATACCCAGGCGCGGCGCGAACGGACGCTGCGTGATTTCAGGGCGCACAGGCTGGATGTCCTGATCGCCACGGATGTCATGGCACGCGGCATTGACGTGGAGGATGTCACGCTTGTCGTGAACTATGACATCCCCCGACAGCCCGAATCCTACGTCCATCGCATCGGACGCACCGCGCGCGCGGGCCGGCAGGGCAGCGCCCTGTCGCTGTGCGCGCCCGATGAACGGCAGATGCTCAAGGACATAGAACGCGTCACGGGGACAAGGCTGAAGGCCGTCGAAGCGCCTGCGTAAACATGAAGGCCGGTGCGTGAACCGGGCCGATGAACACGACGGGGCCAATGGCGCATAAATGAACATGTCACGGATTGCGGCATGGCCCCAAGGCGATAAACTCGACCCCATGATTCATGTCCCGGCCCCGGTCAACGTCGCCAGCCAACGTCGTATGGATGCCGCATGTTCTGTCGTGCGGGGCGGGCCGGTCAGATGAAATCCGCCCGTCCACCCCAGATAATACCGGTCAGGACACGCCGGAGCGGCGTTTTCATGGAAACGCTGCCCCCGCCCCCTGCCCCGCTGCCCCGTTTCGAGGTCGAGATCATGCCACCGGACCTCACCCCCTGGCGGGCGGGGAACTGCGGCATTCCCGGCGTCATGCATTTCGAAAGCCGCCGCGTCGGACCGCACGTTGTTGTGGTGTGCCTGATCCATGGCAACGAATATACGGGGGCGATCGTGATGGATGAATTCCTGCGCGCGCGCCTGCGTCCCCTGTCGGGCCGCCTGTCGGTCATTTTCGCCAACATGACCGCGCTGGATCATTTCGACCCCGCCAATCCCGTAGCGGCACGTTTCATGGACGAGGACATGAACCGTGTCTGGTCCCCCGAAAGGCTGCAGGGCACGCGTTCCTCCTGCGAACTGGCCCGCGCGCGCCAGATCCTGCCGGTCATCCGCACGGCCGACATTCTGGTGGACCTGCATTCCATGCTGTGGCCCGGCAGGCCGCTGGTCCTGTCGGGACGTGGCCCGCGCGGCGTGGCCCTTGGTCGCCAGATCTCCGCGACAGACCTGATCGTTGCCGATGACGGGCACGCCGACGGCACGCGCCTGATTGATTTCGAACGCTTTGCCTCGCCCGCTACCACGGCGCGCGCCTGCCTGCTGGAGGCGGGACAGCACTGGCAACGCAGTACGCTCGATACGGCGCGACAGGCCGTGCAGGCGGTCCTGCGCCCGTCATGTTTCATGTCCCGCCCCACCACCGGGGCAACGGTAAAAAACCGGACGCGATGCATGGTGGTGACGGATCTTGTCCGCGCCCATTCATCACGCTTCTCGTTTGTCACGTCCTTCGCGGGCGGGGAAATCATCGCCCGTCGCGGCACGCTTCTCGCGCGGGATGGCGATGATGAAATACGCACGCCCTATGACAACTGCATGCTGGTCATGCCCAACCTGCGGCCCGGCCGGGGCCAGACGGCCGTGCGGCTGGCCCGGCATGACCCGCAGATGACGGGGCAGTAATGCACTGAAATTACAAAAAGTTTTTGGTGAAGCTTTTTACAAAAAGCTTCAAAGGACGCCCCCTTTTTGAAAAAAGGCGACCCCCAGAAACTTCTGTTATCCTAAAATAGCCTTGCGGGAGCGCAGGGAAAGATATCTTGCCCCGCGCCCCGCCGGTCAGGAAAAATCAGGCGTAGATCGGGAAACGGTCACACAGCGCCTTGACCCGCGCATGGACGGCCTGTTCGGTTTTGGGGCAACCTTCCTCGCCCGCCTTGGCAAGGGCGGTCAGGACCTCGTCGATCATCAGCCCCACCTCACGGAACTCCGCCGCGCCGAATCCACGCGCGGTGGCCGCCGGGCTTCCCAGGCGGATGCCGGAGGTAATGGCAGGCTTTTGCGGATCGAACGGAATGGCGTTCTTGTTGGCCGTGATGCCGGCACGCTCAAGGCTGCGCTCCGCCGCACGACCCGTAACTCCCTTGGGACGCAGGTCGACAAGGATAAGGTGGCAGTCCGTCCCGCCGGTAACGATGTCGAAACCACGTTCCACAAGCGTTTCGCCCAGGACCCGCGCGTTATTTGCCACGGCCTTCTGGTAATCCGCGAAATCGGGACGCAGGGCCTCGCCAAAAGCCACGGCCTTGGCCGCGATGACATGCATCAGCGGACCACCCTGCAGGCCGGGGAAGACCGCCGAATTGATTTTCTTGGCCAGGTCGGCGTCGTTGGTCAGGATCAGGCCGCCACGGGGTCCGCGCAGGGTCTTGTGCGTGGTGCTGGTGACGACATGGGCATGCGGCACGGGCGAAGGATAAAGCCCGGCGGCGACCAGACCCGCAAAATGCGCCATGTCCACCATCAGGAAGGCGCCCACTTCGTCCGCGATGGCGCGGAAACGGGCGAAATCGATGATACGGGGATAGGCCGAGCCACCCGCGACGATCAGCTTCGGCTTCGCCTCGCGCGCCAGACGTTCCATTTCCTCGTAATCGAGCAGGCCGTCTTCCTTGCGCACCCCGTACTGGACCGCATTGAACCATTTCCCGGAATAGTTCGGGGCCGCGCCATGTGTCAGGTGCCCCCCGGCGGCAAGGCTCATGCCCAGGACGGTATCGCCCGGGCTGACCATCGCCATGAACGCCGCCTGGTTGGCGTTCGCGCCCGAATGGGGCTGCACGTTGGCGAATTCGGCGCCGAACATCTTTTTCACGCGTTCGATGGCCAGCGTCTCGACCTTGTCCACCTCGACACAGCCGCCATAATAGCGGCGGCCGGGATAGCCCTCGGCATATTTGTTGGTCAGGACGCTGCCCTGCGCCGCCATGACGGCGGCGGACACCATGTTTTCACTGGCGATCAGTTCGATGCCGTCGCGCTGACGGACCTTTTCCGCCTCGATGATGCTGGCGACAGCGGGATCGGCCTCGCCTAGGGGGCTGCGAAAAAACTGCTTCAGGCCTGTCTGGTTCATAGGGTCCGACACCGTTATAATTCTCCATCGTCTAAAGACGGCTGATGCCTTCCTTTTGCAAGAGGGCATGGATACAGCGTTGCTATGTGCCATATCGTGGCGGTTAGACAACGCCAAAATGACGGAGCATCCTGATTTGATCCTTTCGTATGTCGTGACCTGCGGGAAATACTCCGCATGACCCGTGCTGTACGCAGCCGTTTCCTGCCTTCGCTGCTGCGTCGGCAGGACGTTTCGGTGCAGGCAGCCTCCGCCGGGGGGCTGAAACGGGTTCTCGGGCCGGTCAACCTGATCGCGCTGGGCGTCGGGGGAACGATCGGCGCGGGCCTGTTTTCCCTGACGGGCATCGCCGCGTCCACCAATGCGGGGCCCGCGGTCGTCCTGTCCTACCTGCTGGCGGCCATCGCATGCAGTTTCGCCGGGCTGTGTTACAGCGAACTGGCCAGCATGATCCCCATCGCCGGCAGCGCCTATACCTATGCCTATGCCGCGCTGGGGGAACTGGTGGCATGGATCATCGGATGGGACCTGGTGCTGGAATACGCCGTGGGGGCGGCGGCCGTCTCCGTCAGCTGGTCGCGCTATGTCGCGTCACTCCTGGCGGGATGGGGGATCATGATTTCGCCCCGGCTTACCGCCTCGCCGTTCGAGACGGTGGTGCTTTCCGACGGCACGCAGGCGCATGGGCTGATCAACCTGCCGGCCGCGTTCATCATTGTCGCCATTTCGCTGCTGCTGATACGCGGCATTTCTGAATCCGCGCGGGTCAATGGCGTCATCGTTGTCATAAAGCTGCTGATCATCGCGGCGGTGATCGGGTTCGGCCTTCCCTATATCAAGGTGGCGAACTATTCCCCTTTCATTCCGCCCAATACGGGGGAGTTCGGGCATTTCGGCCTGTCAGGCATCATGCGGGCGGCGGGGACGATCTTCTTCGCCTATGCCGGGTTTGACGCCATATCGACCACGGCGCAGGAAACGCGCAATCCCGGACGCGACATGCCGATCGGCATCCTGGGCAGCCTGCTGATCTGCACGCTGGCCTACGTGCTGTTTTCGTTCGTCCTGACGGGACTGGTCAATTACAAGGACATGCTGAACGATGCCGCGCCGGTGGCGACAGCCATCGACCAGACGCCGTTCGGGTGGCTGAAGGTCGCGGTCAAGGCGGGCGTCATCTGCGGGTTTACCTCGGTCCTGCTGGTGCTGCTGCTGGGGCAGAGCCGTGTTTTCTATGCCATGTCGCGCGACGGGCTGCTGCCGCGCATGTTCAGCGTGACCCATTCGGTGCGCAGGACGCCGGTTTACTCGCACCTGTTCTTCATGCTGCTGACCGGCAGCTTCGCCGCGTTCCTGCCCATAGATCAGCTTGCCCACATGACCTCCATCGGGACCCTGCTGGCCTTTGCCATCGTGTGCCTTGGGGTCATCATGCTCCGGATCCATGAACCCGACCGCAAACGGGTGTTCCGGGTGCCGGGTGGCTATGTCATTCCCATACTTGGCATCCTGTCGTGCCTTGCCGTCATGGCATCGCTGGATGGCCTGACCTGGATACGTCTCGTGATCTGGCTGGCGGTGGGGATGGTGATCTATTTCTGTTACGGGCGGAACAACAGCGTGCTGGGCCAGCGGGAACGCGCGGAGGCACAGGCAACGCGGACATGAGTCATGACCGGCGCGTTAACGCATCATAATTTGGCATCGCGCCGGTCGGGTTCCATACTCCGGCCAGTTTTTTCAGGAGGCTGCATTTCATGACCATCGGTCGCTTTCCCAATACCCGCCTGCGCCGCAACCGTCGCGACAGTTTCACGCGACGCCTGGTGCGCGAAACGACGCTGACGACCGATGACCTGATCTGGCCGATTTTCATCACCGAGGGCACGGGCGTGGAAACCGATGTCGCGTCCATGCCGGGCGTGAAGCGTGTCAGCCTCGACCGTCTTGCCGCCCATGTGGCCCCGGCGGCCGAACTTGACATCCCCGCCCTTGCGCTGTTTCCCATCACGCCCCCCGAACTGCGCGATGAAAAAGGGACGGAGGCGATGAACCCCGACAACCTGATGTGTCGGGCCGCGCGCCTGCTGACGCAGGAATTCCCTGAAATCGGCCTGATCGGGGATGTCGCGCTCGACCCCTATACCAGCCACGGACATGATGGCCTGATTGTCGACGGATATGTCGTCAACGACCCGTCGGTGGCGGTGCTGAAGGACCTTGCGCTCAACCAGGCGGCGGCAGGCATCGACATCATCGCGCCGTCGGACATGATGGACGGGCGTATCGGCACCATCCGCGAGACACTGGACGCGCAGGGCATGGTGGATACGCGCATCATGTCCTATGCCGTGAAATACGCCAGCGCCTTTTACGGTCCTTTCCGTGACGCGCTGGGATCGGGCGGCCTGCTGAAGGGGGACAAGAAAACCTACCAGATGGACCCCGCGAACAGCGAGGAAGCCCTGCGCGAAGTGGCGCTGGACCTGGCCGAAGGCGCGGACATGGTCATGGTCAAGCCCGGCATGCCCTATCTGGACATCATCCAGAAAGTTCGCGAGAAATTCGCGGTCCCGACCTTTGCCTATCAGGTATCGGGCGAATACGCGATGATGATGGCGGCGATCCAGAACGGATGGCTGGACCGGGACCGGACGATTCTCGAAAGCCTGCTGTCCTTCAAGCGTGCTGGCGCCAACGGGATACTGACCTATTTCGCCGTGGATGCGGCGCGCCTTCTGCTGAAAGGCTGATGATGCCAGCCGGGCGCTGCGTCGCAAAAGAGATGTGATCGCAGCGCCATTGCGGTTTGTAATGCGAACCCGCCAGAGATACGTTATCATCAACCCCGTAGTTCTGTTCCTTCGCCTTTCCATCCCGCCTTTTCCAACGGGTGACATCCCCGGAAAGGCGAAAACGGGCGTCGTAATTTGCTGGTGAAAACGTATGACCCATACATCACCACGGCATCCGCAGCTATTCTATACCACTGCACCGATGCCCTGCCCCTACCTGCCGGATCGCATGGAACGCAAGGTCGTGACCGATATCACGGGCCCGCAGGCGGAGCAGCTTCACAACCGCCTGTCGGGTGCGGGTTTCCGGCGCAGCCACACGATCGCCTATGCCCCTGTCTGCGCCGGGTGCAACGCCTGCGTTCCCATCCGCCTGCCGGTCGGCCGTTTCCAGCCCGACCGCACACAGCAGCGCGTATTGCGCCGCAACCGCGACCTGTGCGCCATGGACGTACTGCCCCGCGCGACGGAAGAACAGTTCACGCTGTTCCATCGATACCAGCAGTCACGACATGGCAATGGCGACATGGCGGCCATGACCGTCGCCGATTACCGCAACATGATCGAGGATACGCCCATCCGGACCTTCATGATCGAATTCCGGGCGCGCGATGGGCAACTGGTCTGCGTCAGCCTGCTGGACCGGGTCGAGGATGGCCTGTCGGCGGTCTATACCTTTTTCGAACCCGACATGCCGCGCCGTTCGCTGGGAACCTATGCCATCCTGCATCTGGTGGAGCGGGTGCGGATGATGGGGATGGCCTGCCTGTATCTGGGATACTGGATCAAGGGCAGCCCCAAGATGGCTTACAAATCGCGTTTCCGCCCCGCCGAAATCATGCGACGTGGCATCTGGACCGAACTGTCTGGACCACAGGCCGACACATCGCATTTCCTGCCGGTCCTGCCGGTCACGGTGGGATAATGCATTCCTGACAATCCATGTCATGCCCCCTGCTCTGACTGACTGACCAGGCGGGGGCGACAATGATGATTCAGTCGGCCTTGCGCGGCTTGCGCAATGCCCATGCCGGCGCCGGGCGGCCCACATCGCCACGTTTGCCCATCACGTCCTTCAGGTCCGCCATGGTGCGCACGCGTTGTGGATCGGGCCATGCCACGCCCTGCGCCTGAGCAAACACGACGGCATCGCGAAGATGGCCTTCCTTGTATTTCTGCAACGCCACGCCAAGGCCACGCGTCATTTCCGGCAACTGTTCCAGCGGGAAGACAAGCATGCGTTTGTTGCTGCCGATCACCAGCACATGATCCCCCTGGGCGGGCACGCATATCTGGGCGCTTTCCCCGTCCTTGAGGTTGAGGACCTGCTTGCCGGTCCGTTTTTCGGCCACCATGTCCTCCTCGCGCACGATCATGCCCCGTCCGACGCTGGAGGCCAGAAGGCGACGATGATCGGAGTTCACGGGAAAGAGCGTGATGATATCTTCCTCATTGGACAGTTCGATCGTCAGCCGCAGCGGCTGCCCGTCGCCACGTCCGCGCGGCAGGTCGGCGGCCCGCAACGTAAAGGCCCGACCATCGGTTGCGAAACAGCAAAGCCGGTCCGTGCTCTGGCATTCCACGATCAGGCGAAGGGAATCGCCTTCCTTGAACTTCTGGCTTTCCGGGTCGATGCCATGTCCGCGCACTGCCTTGATCCATCCCTTCTGCGACAGGATGACGCTCAGCGCCTCGCGATCCACCGGCAGGGCGGCGGCAATATCAATCGCCGCCGGCGGCGCGGCCAATGTGCTGCGACGCGCGCCCAGCGCGCCACTGCCGAATTTTTTCTGGATCGCCCTGATTTCGGACGTGATGTGTTTCCAGCGCAGCCCCTCCTTGTCCAGCAGCGCCAGAAGGCCCGTCCGCTCTTCCGTCAGGGCGGCATGTTCCTTGCGGATTTCGGTTTCTTCCAGCTTGCGCAGGCTGCGCAGGCGCATGTTCAGGACAGCTTCCACCTGAAGCTCGCTCAGGTCAAAAGCCGCCATAAGGGACGCGCGCGCGTCATCTTCCTCGCGGATGATGCGGATGACTTCGTCAAGGTTCAGATAGACCGCAAGAAATCCGTCAAGGATTTCCAGCCGCCGGTCCACCGCCTCCAGCCGGTGGCGCGTCCGGCGCAACAGGACGTCATGGCGATGGTCAAGCCATGCCTGAAGCACGTCCTTGAGGCTGCGCACGCCCGGCACCTGATCGGCGCCCAGCACGTTCATGTTCAGGCCAAAACGGCTTTCGAGCGGCGTTGCGCGAAACAGCGTTTCCATCAGGACTTCGGGTTCGATGCCGCGTGATTTCGGCTCCAGCACCAGGCGGATATCGACGGAGCTTTCGTCGCGGATATCGCCCAGCAGCGGAAGCTTCTTCTGCTCCATCAGGTCCGCGACCTGTTCGATCAGGCGCGATTTCTGGACCTGATAGGGGATTTCGGTCACCACGATCTGCCACGTGCCGAAACGCCCCTGCTCCACGCTCCAGCGCGCGCGCATGCGAAAGCTGCCACGCCCGGTTTCATAGGCCCGGACAATGGCGTCGCGTTCCTCCACGATGGTGCAGCCGGTGGGGAAATCGGGACCGGGCATCACCTCAAGCAGTTCGGCCGTCGTCGTCGCCGGCCTGCGAATCAGCAGCATGGCCGCATCGCAGATTTCCCCCACGTTATGCGGCGGAATGCTGGTGGCCATGCCGACGGCGATGCCCGCCGCCCCATTGGCCAGAAGATTGGGGAACGCCGCGGGCAGGACGACGGGTTCATGCTCCTCCCCGTCATAGGTGGGGCGGAAATCGACGCTGTCTTCGTTGATGCCCTCCAGCAGGGCCTTGGCCACTTCCGTCAGACGGGCTTCGGTATATCGCATCGCCGCGGCATTATCGCCATCGACGGAACCGAAATTCCCCTGCCCTTCGACAAGGGGGTACCGCACGGCGAAATCCTGCGCCAGACGGACAAGCGCCTCGTAAACCGAGGCATCGCCATGCGGATGATATTTACCGATGACATCGCCCACCACGCGCGCGCATTTCTTGAACCCGGCGGTCGGATCCAGCCGCAACTGCTGCATGGCGAAAATCATGCGTCGATGAACAGGCTTCAACCCGTCGCGCACATCCGGCAGGGAACGCGACATGATCGTGGACATGGCATATGCCAGATAGCGCTCGCTCAGCGCATCGACGAGTTTTGTATCCTCAACATGGCCACGCGTGACATCGACAGACATGAAAACTCCTCCTGCAGGGGAGAACAGATAGCGAAAACGAAGGCATTGTCCAATGGCCCAATGCCGCAAAACTATTCCACGTCTTTGGATGGTACTGCCGGATCGCCATTTTCCGCCATTTTCGCGACCATGTCCATCAACCGGACACGCGCGGCGGGCAAGGGACGATGACGCTGTCCAAATGCGTCACGGGCCAGGAAATGTCCCGTCAGGCGCAACCCGTCCCGCCATTGGGCGGGCGTGCCATCGCACGATGGGTCCAGCAGGAACGGCGGAAGGGGCAGCAGGCGGTCGCGCCACTGCCCGGCATGTTCATCGCTGACCGCGCGGCCGCTGCGGGGGGAAACCCATTGCAGGTTACCGGATTGCCCGCTGACGGCGCAGGCGCCAAGGTCAAGCCCGAAGCCAAGTTCCGACAGAAGACAGACCTCCCACCGGACAAGGGCGGCCATTGCTGCCTGTTCCGTGCCGACCGGGTCCAGGCTGATCCATGCCAGCAGGCGCGTCAATTCCTGAAAAACGGCGGGATGGGCTTCGCGCTCCGGCAGGCTGCCATCCGCCAGCGCGCACATGGAGGCCAGCATCGCCAGCTGCAGGGGAAAATCCAGCAGCCGCGCGGCGGAGGCATGGACCATTTCCCCACGGATACCGCCCAGCTGATCGGCCAGGCGGGCGTTCCATCGGGCCGTAATCAGGTTACCGGCCTGCCAGATCGGCCGTCCCTGGCGCGATGCGCCGCCACGCGCCATGCCATGATACAGGCCATGTTCGCCCGTGAGCACATGGACAAGCATGCTGGTTTCGCCATAAGGCGTCGCGGAAAGCACAAGGGCGGGGGCTTCCCATTCCATCAGGAAACCCCCGCCCCGTTCAGAATGCCGAAGAAACCCGGCAATCAATCAGTGACCGGCAGCCTTTGCCACTTCGGCGGCAAAGTCATTTTCTTCCTTCTCGATGCCTTCACCAAGCTGGAAGCGGTCAAAGCCGACAAGCTTCGCGCCTGCCTTTTCAACGATGGCGCGGACGCGGCTTTCGCCGTCATGCACCCACACCTGCTCCAGAAGGACGACTTCTTCATAGAACTTGCGGATGCGGCCTTCGACCATCTTGCTGATGATCGCTTCCGGCTTGCCGGACGCCTTCGCCTGTTCCACCAGAACCGCGCGCTCACGCTCCAGCGCCTGGGGATCGACGCCATCGATATCCAGCGACGCGGGACGGGTTGCCGCCACGTGCATGCCGATCTGACGACCCAGCGTTTCCAGCGCCTCGCTGGCGCTCGGGGCTTCCACGGCCGCCAGAACGCCGATCTTGCCCAGTCCGGGGCTGACGGCGGAATGGATGTAGGTCGCGACGACACCCGACGGCACCTTCAGCACGCGGGCGCGACGGATGGACATGTTTTCGCCGATGGTGGCGATCAGGTGCGTCAGTTCGTCGGCAACGGTACGACCGCTCTTCAGGACGGCGCCCTTCAGCTTTTCCAGATCCTCGCCAACCTTCAGGGCCGCTTCGGCCACTTCGGTCACGAACTTCTGGAAATGTTCGTTGCGTGCGACGAAATCCGTCTCCGCGTTCACCTCGACCATGGCGGCGGCATTCGGGGCGGATGCAACGCCAACCAGGCCTTCGGCGGTAACACGGCCGGACTTCTTGGCCGCGGCGGACAGGCCCTTCTTGCGCAGCCAGTCGATCGCGCCCTCGATATCGCCCTGCGCCTCGGTCAGCGCCTTTTTGCAATCCATCATGCCGGCGCCGGTCTTCTCACGAAGATCCTTGACCAGAGCTGCGGTAATTGCCGCCATTATCTCTATCTCCTCACGACAGGCATGCGCCCTGCCTGTGGCAGGGCGCATCCTTGTAATCCGGTATTCTCCGGGCCGCAGTCCGACCCGTTCGACTGCCCGGTCCCGTGCGGGACCAGCGCCGGTCAGGTCATCAGGCTGCGGGCGTCGCCGCCGGCGCTGCCGCCGCTTCGGTCGCGGCCACTTCGATCGCCGGATCGACAGGCAGTTCTTCCGCCGCGCCGAAATCTTCGCCCGATGCACCCAGTTCCGCAGAAATGCCATCCAGCACCGCGCCGGACACCAGTTCGCAATACAGGGCGATCGCGCGGATGGCGTCATCGTTACCCGGAATGGGGTAGGTCACGCCACGCGGATCGGAGTTGCTGTCGAGGACGGCGACAACCGGAATACCCAGCTTGTTGGCTTCTTCAACCGCCAGCTTTTCCTTGTTCGTGTCGATCACGAACAGGATGTCCGGCAGGCCGCCCATTTCCTTGATCCCGCCCAGCGAACGTTCCAGCTTTTCACGGTCGCGCGTGATGTCCAGAACTTCCTTCTTGGTCAGGCCCTGCGTGCCATTTTCCAGCATTTCGTCGATGCCGCGCAGACGCTTGATCGAACCGGTGATCGTCTTCCAGTTCGTCAGCATGCCACCCAGCCAGCGGTGGTTGACATAGTACTGCCCGCAACGCTTGGCCGCTTCGGCGATCTGATCGGCCGCAGCACGCTTGGTGCCGACGAACAGGACGCGCCCGCCGCCCGCGACGGTGTCACGGATCGCCTTGAGCGCGCGATCGAGCATGGGGACGGTCTGCTGCAGGTCGATGATGTGAACCTGGTTGCGCACACCGAACAGGAACGGCGCCATGCGCGGGTTCCAGCGGCGGGTGTGGTGACCGAAGTGCACGCCGGACTCAAGCAGCTGGCGCATTGTGAATTCAGGCATGGCCATTTTGGCTCAATCCTTGTCTTCTGGTTTGTCCTCCGTGAAGCGCCGGTCCATCGCGGGACACCAGAGGCACATGCTTCACGTGCGAATTGCCATGGCATTCAGGCCACGGCACGACGCGATATGGCGGTTTTCAGCCCGGATTGCAAGTATCCCCCGCCATCGCTGCCGGAATTTATTTCCCCCCACCCTTTCCGCCTTCCGCCGGACGGGGGTGTCAGTGATCCGTGACTTCGCGGGGACGATGGCCGGGGGCGACCTTTGAAAACCAGACGATCACGGGACGCATGCAGATCAGCAGCATCATCAGGGAGGCAACCACCGATGCCGCCGCAGCACCCGCCAGATGCCATCTCGACGCCATGACATAGACCAGCGGGAGATAGGTGATCGTCACGACGATGCGCCCGATCAGGACATGCGACACCTTGCCCACCACCGTCAGCAGGGGTTCAAGCGGCACGATCCCCAGCCCCATGATGGCATTGCCCAGCATCAGCATGATCATCAGGCTGCCGCCCGGCCAGTGGACCTGCAGCATCCATGTCAGGAACGTGTTGCCCGCCACCAGCGCAAAGGCCATCAGGACCAGTGAAAAACCGCCAATCAGCATGAACAGGCGCAACGTGACATGCTTCAGCCCGTACCAGTCGTGTTTTTCACGCAGGCGGATGAATTCGGGATAAAGCGCGGGCATCATCAGCTGGGCCGGTTTTGCGATCCCGTCGCCAATCTGGCGCGACACGCGATAGACGGCGGCGTCCGTCGGCCCCAGCAGCCCCCCGACCAGCAGGGTCCCGAACTGGTTGAAGACGGTCCCGAGGACATGATTACCGCTGGTTGAAAGGGTAAAGCGCCAGATTCCCGGCGCATCGGTGACACGCATCGGGTGGAAAAGCCGGAATGTCCCGACCCTGCCGTCAGTGCGGAGCAGCCACCAGCCCATGATGCTGTTGGTGACGAACATGGCGAGCTGGGTCATGCTCCATACCAGCAGGAAATAATCCAGCCCCATATGCAGCCACAGCCCAAGCCCCGCGCCCACCATGCGCACGGCCACGCCGGACAGGTCGCAGGCGCTGCTCAGCCAGAAAGCATTGCACAGCCTGAATACCCCGGTGGACCAGCCGGTGTTCATGAACGAAATGGTCAGCATATAGAACATGGCCGCCGCCTGATCGGCCTGTGGCCACCCCATGGAGGTGCCGAACAGCCACACGCCAAGCATCCCGACAAGCGACCCCACCATCCCGCTGAGCAGATCGGCACGCATGCAGAAAAATAGCAGCCGGTTGAAACGTGGCAGGTCCCCTTTCTGAAAGGGTTCGGTACCGTAATGCAGCAGGGGCTGCCACGATTGCAGATGGGTCGCGGCCGAAATGGCCGACCCGAACGTGGTCACCAGCATCAGGACGCCGAACTGCGACAGCCCCAGCGCGCGCACGGCCCATGCCATGTACAGGAAACTGCACACGGCATTCGTCGCGCGCCCTGCGACAAGAAACCCGGTATTGCCAAATATACGCTTCAGCGTGGCAGTATCATCAACCGCCATGAGATATCCTGAGGCCCGGCATCCATGGCCGGAATGTCCCTGTTGTAACGGACGGGGAAATAATCACACCTGCCTTTGTCTCTTGCCGCCAGTCAGGGCGGGGAATTCCCACAAGGTGCGTCGTGATCGGGCCTGAGGCAATGATATCCATCGCGACGTATTGTAAAACGCTCACCCGGCCAAGGCCACCCCCATTGATTTTCAGGCAGATGACTTACCATGACCTGCCCGTTCCATGGCGGGATCGTCGCCTTCTGCCTGACGGCAGACCGCCAGCGCCCATCCCAGCGCAAGGAAGACCCATCCGGCAGTCGGCTGGGTCGAGAACGAACTGGTGGACTGCAGGGGCCACACGATGACGAAAGCCAGCACGCAGGGAACCATCTGCCCGGCCGTCATATGCCCCCGCCGCAGCACCGCCGCCATGGGACGCAGCAGGCATGCCACCACAAGGCAGAACAGGGCACATCCCGGCCAGCCCGCCATCGTTGCGACCTGAAGATAGTAATTATGGGGATGCAGGTTGCAGCCCGGCGCCCCGCCATGCGGGCCATCGGGAATGCCAAGCGCGGGAAGCCCATGGAAATAGGCCGGATTGGGACAGTTGATGCGGAACCCGTCATAGCCGAACCCGATCCAGGGATGATCCTTCAGCATGACCATCGCCCTGATGAAAAGCATTCCATACGGGCTGTCGGCAAAATGATGCATCTGGTGTTCGAAACTGATGACCAGCTTGTTGTAAGCCTGCGGCGCGACCACGGGCGAAAGGGCGATCCCCGCCACCCCGACCAGACAGGCAAGAATGAACGGCACCCGGAGCGAACGCACCAGCAACGCAAGGCAGAGCGTCCCGAACAGGAACAGCAGGGTCGGCATCCGCTGCGAAATCAGCAGGAATGTCAGGACCAGCAGGACAAGAATGCACCCCGCATACACCAGGCCGGAACGGTTACGCCGCTGCGCAAGGGAAAGAATGGCAGGCATCAGCCCGGTAAACGCAGTCATGAACAGCGCCTGCCCCGCGCGGGGCGCCCATAATGGCCCCAGCAGGGCGCCGTCTTCCCACCGGCCATATCCCATCAGGTTGCGCCCGCAGATATATTGCTGCCAGCTTCCCGCGACGATCCATACCGCCACGATGGCATACGCCACTCTCAGCCGCCGCCTGTCCTGCGGATCGGTCAAAACCCAACAGGCCATCGCCGCGACAAAGACAGGATATCGCACCAGAAGCACGGACTGTAACACCGCATGCCCGGAGCCCACATACGCCGACGCCAGCACGATATCGATGCCGAGGATGAGGGAGAAGACGAACCATGGCTGGTGCAGCCATCCCCATTCCCGGCACAGCGCGCTGCGCACCACAAACGCGCCCGCGATCACGCACATGAGGATTTCGGACGGGGCAAGCGCGTAGCAGAGCAGAAGCGGAAACGTAAATGTTCCCCAGACCGCCAGACGTTTCATCCATGCTGCGCAGGACAGCCGACGGTCGCTGATGATATCGGGCATGACACTTTCAGAAATTCGATCGGCGCGAGACGCCGCATATGGATCAAACAGGCCATTCACCAGGCAGGAATCGCCATGCTCCGTATTCCATACTTTCCCCGGCCGGACCTACATTACATTTCCCGCAGAGGACGCAAATATGCGCCCACCCACAGCCATTCCATGGCGCCGCAAAAATTAATTATTATATTTCAATACACTACGTATTCCCCGCCCACCACTTGCAATGGAAGGCTTTTTACATCATAAGCCAAAGGACAGGCACTAAACCTGCCTTGCGATGGATGGGTGGCCGAGTGGTTGAAGGCTCCAGTCTTGAAAACTGGCGTGCGGGTAACCGTACCGTGGGTTCGAATCCCACCCCATCCGCCACATCCCCCCAGTATCGGAACGCTTGGTTTTTACGGCATTTCGGGGCCTGTCGTTCCCTATCCGCATCATCCAGTATCTGTAAATTTCTGGTATCGTGAGGATCAGGGAAATCCGCAGCACTGACCGATATGAAAATCAGGGACGCCCAACACTGCCCGTAACGCTGCGGCACAAACGCAGGAACCGTTTCCCTGCCTCAAACCGGAGGACGTAATCCTGCATTGGCATCCCTCTCCCACGGCTCACATGCGGAAGGAAGGCAGTCAGGCAGATCGCACGGCGCGGTGACGCCGAATTGGGCGTCAGTCCTTTTTCAGACGGCTGGTGGATCCGGCTGGATACTTTCGAAGGCAAGGCCGGGAAGATCGGCGATCTGGTCCGAAATAATATGGAAGCAAGGGAAAGGCATTGGCATGTCGGGTCGAGATCAGTCGCCAGCCTGCAATCCAGGTCGCTGAGCAGTCATAAAAATACGATCGTTGATTTATGCAATACCTATGAAATAATTTGAATAAATCATTCGGAAAATAATTATTTTAATAAAACCACAAAATTACTTCAAATAATATATTTCAATTATTATATAATTGCAAGAAAAGTTTCGTGTTTATATTTTAAATACACCATCTTCACAAAAAAGGGCTGCACCCATGATGGATGCAGCCCTTCCCCGCATTCAATGCGAATATTCAATCAGGCAACGCGACGATGACCTCCGCGCGGGCCGCCATGACCGCCGGGACGACCACCCCGGTTGCCGCCACCGGGACGGCCACCACGTCCACGGCCACCGCCACCCAGCACGGGCGGGCGCATGGTCGAATTCGCAGCCGCCTCGGAATGGTACGGATGCTCCTGCACGACCGGGATCTTCTTGCCGATCGTCTTTTCGATATCGCGCAGCCATGCACGCTGTTCGGCATCACACAGCGATACGGCCCAGCCATCACGTCCCGCGCGCGCGGTGCGCCCGATCCGGTGGACATAGCTTTCCGGCACATTCGGCAGGTCATAGTTGAAGACATGCGTGACGTCATCGACGTCGATGCCGCGCGCGGCGATATCGGTCGCCACCAGCACCTTTACCGCGCCGGAGCGGAAGCCGGACATCGCGCGCTCGCGCGCGCCCTGCGACTTGTTGCCGTGGATGGCCTCCGCCGTGATGCCATGCTCGTTCAGGAACGCGGCGACCTTGTTGGCTTCGTGCTTCATCAGCGTGAACACGACGGCACGCTCCACCTTGGGGGAGTCCACCAGCAGCTTCAGCGCCTCGCGCTTGTTGCCCGTGTCCACATACATCACGGCCTGACGGATACGGTCCACCGTGCTGGACGGCGGCGTGACCTGCACCGTGGCCGGGTCACGCAGCAGGCCATGCGCCAGTTCCGAAATGCTCTTGGGCATCGTGGCGGAAAACAGCAGGGTCTGGCGATCGGTCGGCAGCGTTGCGACAATCTTGCGGATATCGCGGACAAAGCCCATGTCCAGCATCCGGTCGGCCTCATCCAGGACAAGGATTTCCAGACCGGACAGATCCACATGCCCCTGCCCCATCAGGTCCAGCAGGCGGCCGGGGGCTGCGACCAGCACGTCAACACCGCGACGCAGTGCCTCGATCTGGCGTCCCTGTCCCACGCCACCGAAAACTACCGCATGGGTGAACTTCATATGACGGGCATATGACGAAAAGCTGTCATCGATCTGTGACGCCAGTTCGCGCGTGGGCGCCAGCACCAGCGCGCGCGCGCCCTTGGGATGGGCACGGCCCTTGCTGGTCAGCAGATGATTGAGGATCGGCAGCGCGAACGCCGCCGTCTTGCCCGTGCCTGTCTGTGCCAGGCCCAGCAGGTCGCGTCCCTCAAGCAGATAGGGGATGGCGCCAGCCTGAATCGGGGTGGGCGTGGTATAGCCTTCCTCGTTGAGAGCCCGCAGCAGCGGCTCCGCAAGATGAAGATCGGCAAACGTTGTCATGAAAAGCGCCTCCTGGCGCAAGGAAATATTGCCGGAAACGTCACGACAGCATGCGCGTCCGGAAAAACCTGATGAAGGAACACAAGACCTGCCCCCGCGAATGCGCATGGGGCGGCCGTCTGTCGTCGCGAATTATCAGGTGTCGGGATGAAACTGGTCCTGTCGCTTCTGTCGTGTCCCCCGCGTCAAGGACACGCGCCTACATGCCAGCAACCGGGACAGGCGCGGTCCGTCCCTTGGACGCGGCTTCTATCCGTTTGTGTCCGGCCCCGCAAGTTTTTTCCGCCCGTCCCGCTCGGATGATCATTCAACCTGCCGGGAAACGGTCCGTAATGATGACCTCGCCGTCCGGCAGCGCGCCGACCCGTGGCAGGGCCTCCTGCGTGCCCCGGCCGATCACGACGAACATGGCGACCACATGGTCGGCAGGCAGGTTGATCAGCTTTCCCACAGCGTCGTAATCGAACCCGTCCATGGGGCAGCTCTGGTATCCCTTCGCCGTGGCCGCCAGCATCAGCGTCTGGGCCGCCAGCCCCGCGCTTCGCATGGTTTCGTCACGCTGCACCCATTCACGGCCGCTGTAATAATCGTGGATCATGCCGGCCATCTGGTCCTGCACCTCTTTCGGTGCCCCGTCGAAATAGCGGGCCGGGTTCTTTTTCCATGCATCCACATCGGCACATACGACCACCAGCACCGAGGCATCGGTTACCTGTGCCTGGTCCCATGCCACCTTGCGCAGTTCCCGACGCAGTTGCGGATCCTTTACCACAACGAAGCGGCAATGCTGGATATTGAACGCGCTCGGCGCGTGGCGGGCCGCATGCAGCAGCGCTTCAACCTGCGCATCGTCAATGTGATAGGTAGGATCATATGCCCTTATCGCGCGGCGCCTGCGAATGGCTTCCAGTGTATCCATGATCTTCATTCTCCTGCCTGATCCGCCTGCGATGACGGCAACGCCGTTACAGGCGGCTGTCCCTTAATTCCGCCACAGCGTAACCCCTGCCCCCGCCGCAGGTCAAAGGATCGGGAATCGCCTGCAGATCCGGACATCGCCATCTTCACGACAGCGTGACATCCCCTCCGACAACCTTCATGCGCGACGGAAGTTATAACACGATGCCCTCAGCATGGTCCGGGGTCGCATGATCCGGGCCTGACAACGGATGGAGTACGAAGAATGGCGATCAAGAAATATGGAACGGCGCAGTGGGCCGGTGGCCTGAAAGACGGGAAAGGCAATGTTTCCACCGAAAGCGGCGCCCTGTCGAAACAGCCCTATGGCTTCAACACCCGCTTTGAAGACGCGCCGGGCACCAACCCTGAAGAGCTGATCGGCGCCGCCCATGCCGCGTGCTTTGCAATGGCGCTGTCGGGCGTGCTGGGCGGAAAGGGCATTACCGCCGACCTGCTTGAAACCAAGTCCACCGTGTCGCTGGAAAAGAAGGATGACGGCTTTGCCGTGACCGGCGTGCATCTGGATCTGCATGCCACCGTGCAGGACATCGATTTCGCGACGTTCAGCGAACTGGCCAATACGGCCAAGGCAGGCTGCCCCATTTCAAAGCTGCTGAACGCGCCGATCACGCTGCAGATCGTGCTGGAGCAGTAAGCCCTTTCCCCAACGGGCGGGGAACATCATGTCCCTGCCTGCCCCCGATGACGCAGAAGATGATCGGCCAGCACGCAGGCCATCATGGCCTCGCCCACCGGCACGGCCCGGATCCCGACGCACGGGTCATGCCGCCCCCTGGTCATGACATCGACGTTCCCGCCCGATCGCGTGACCGAAGGAACGGGGGTAAGGATCGAACTAGTGGGTTTGACCGCGAAACGCGCCACGATGGGCTGCCCCGTGGAAATGCCCCCCAGGATGCCGCCGGCATGGTTGGACAGGAAATGCAGCTGCCCATCGCGCATGCGCATGGGGTCTGCATTTTCCTCGCCCGTCAGGGTGGCGGCGGCGAACCCGTCGCCAATTTCGACGCCCTTGACGGCATTGATGCTCATGAACGCCATGGCGAGGTCGGAATCCAGCTTGCCATAAATCGGCGCCCCCAGACCTGCGGGCACGCCTTCGGCCACCACCTCGACAACCGCGCCAATGGAGGATCCGTCCTTGCGAATCCGCGCAAGATGGTCCTCCCACTGTCCCAGCATCACCGGATCGGGACAGAACAGCGGATTGTCCCCCACCAGATCCCAGTCCCACCGTGCCCGATCGATCCCGAGTGCCCCGACCTGCACCAGCGCGCCGCGAATGCGCACCCCCTGGCCCAGCACCTGCCGCGCGATCGCCCCCGCCGCGACACGCATCGCCGTTTCCCGGGCGGAGGAGCGGCCACCGCCGCGATAATCGCGGATGCCGTATTTGCGGTCATACGTGACATCGGCATGACCGGGACGGTACCGTTCGGCAATGTCCCCGTAATCGCGTGATCGCTGGTCTGTATTGTGGATGACCAGGGAAATGGGCGTGCCGGTCGTCTGTCCCTCGAACACGCCGGACAGGATCTGCACCCTGTCCGCCTCCTGCCGCTGCGTCGTATATTTCGACTGCCCCGGCCTGCGCCGGTCGAGCCAGGGCTGGATGTCGGCCTCGGTCAGTTTCAGGCGCGGCGGACACCCGTCCACCACGCAGCCGATGGCCGGACCATGGCTTTCGCCCCAGGTCGTGACGCGGAACATGTGTCCGAACGTGTTGTAAGACATCGCGCCTGCCCCGCCGCCCTGACGTCAGCTTCCCGCGACGGTGATGTCGGGGGCCGTGGGGTTCTTCATCCCCACGATATGGTATCCGGAATCGACATGGTGGATTTCACCCGTCACGCCACCCGACAGGTCGGACAGCATGTACAGGCCCGCGCCACCGACCTCCTCCAGCGAGACATTACGCTCCAGCGGGGAGTTGTACTGGTTCCATTTGAGGATATAGCGGAAATCGCCGATGCCATTGGCCGCCAGCGTCATGACGGGACCGGCGGAAATGCCGTTGACGCGGATGCCATCCCCGCCAAGGTCGACAGCCATGTAACGCACCGATGCCTCAAGCGCCGCCTTGGCGACGCCCATCACGTTGTAATGCGGCATGACGCGTTCCGCGCCGAGATAGGTCAGCGTCAGCAGCGAACCACCCGATTTCATCAGCCGCGCCGCGCGCCGCGCCACGGCGGTAAAGGAATAGCAGGAGATGTCGAGCGCCTTGAGAAACGCCTCACGCGGGGTATCGACATAACGGCCACGCAGGAACTGCTTGTCGGCCCATCCGATCGCATGCACCACGAAATCAAGCTGGCCCCATTCCTTCTCGATCGCCGCGAATGTCGCGTCGATCGCGGCGTCGTCGCTGACGTCGCATGGCAGGACCAGGCTGGACCCGACGGAGGCCGCCAGCGGACGCACCCGCTTGCCCAGTGCCTCGCCCTGATAGGTAAAGGCCAGCTCGCCACCCTGTTCGGCGACGGCGCGGGCGATGCCCCACGCGATGGAGCGGTCGTTCGCGACGCCCATGACAAGTCCGCGCTTGCCTTTCATCAAAGAACCCGTAGCGGAGATTTTGGCCGCACCGTCTGACATGCTACTACCCTTGGTGGTGAATGGCGTATGAAAATTTCGGCATGGTGGTCGCACAAGCCGAAGCATCGGACAAGGTCCGGCGCGCGGAATTGTAGCGATTAATCCCGACGTCGTAATTTACCTTATATTTCCATATGTTTCTCATCAGGCCACGCGCGGGGCCGGAAAACAATCAGGCCACGGCCCCCCGTCACATGACACACAGACCGGAAAACAGACATGACCGTCAAGCTGATTGACCTCGAGGCCGACCCCTTCACCCTTTTCGATGCGTGGATGAAGGATGCGGCGGCGCACGAACCCAACGACCCGAACGCGATGGCGCTGGCGACCGCCACCCCGCAGGGCCGCCCCTCCGTCCGCATGATCCTGCTCAAGGGGGCAGATCGGCGCGGGTTCGTCTTCTATACCAACCTCAACAGCCGCAAGGCCGCCGAACTGAAGGCCAACCCGCACGCGGCCCTGCTGTTCCACTGGAAAAGCATCCGCCGCCAGATCCGCATCGAAGGCCCGGTCGAGCCGGTAAGCACGGCGGAAGCCGATACCTATTTCGCCAGCCGCAGCCGCATCTCCCGCCTTGGCGCGATTGCATCGAACCAGTCCCATCCCCTTGCCGACCGGGGCATCTTCGAGGCGCGGCTGAAGGAACTGGAAGAACAATATCCCGGCGAGGACGCGGTGATCCCGCGCCCGGAGAACTGGAACGGCTTTCGCGTGGTCCCCGACAGTTTCGAATTCTGGCAGGATCGCCCCTATCGCCTGCACGACCGCGCGACATGGACGCGCGACGGGAAGGACGGCTGGACACGGCAGCGTCTTTATCCCTGAACTTGTCGCCCGCTTATCCGTTTCCCGAAAGAGAGAGTTTCTCGACACGCAGAATAAATAACAAACAGATCGAAAGGGGCCTCCATGCACATCCGCAAGATCCTGCTGCCTTTGTCCGGCGCGGAAAATGCAGGGAGCGCCCTTGGCATTGCCGTGATGTTCGCGCGGCGTTTCAACGCGCATATCGCCGGGCTGCATGTCGGAAGCGACTGGCAGGAGGTCAGCCCCATAGCAGGCGAAGGGCTGTCGGGCGCGATGGTGCAGGAAATGATCGCCGCCGCCCTGCATGAAAGCGCGGGACACCTGCGCGAGGTGCGACAGGCATTCCATGGTTTCATGGATGAGGAAAACATACCGCTTGTCGCGCCGCGCTCCCCCCTTTCCACCATTCCGATGGACCGGCCCAGCGCCAGCTTCACCGCCATGGCGGGCAACATGTACACCGTCGTCGCCCATCAGGCGCGGATGTCCGATATCGTCATCGTGCGCAATACCGGCGCCAGCGGGCAGGTCTCCTCCTCTGACGCGCTGCATGCGACGCTGTTTGACAGCGGGCGCTGCGTCGTGGTCGCCCCCATCGAACGGCCGGTCAGCGTGGGGCGCCGCATCTGCATCGCATGGAACGGCACGACGGAGGCCGCGACCGCGCTGCGCCATGCCCTGCCCTGGATTGTCGAGGCGGAGGACGTGCGCATCCTCTACAGCCGCAGCTACCAGCGCCTTGGGCCGGAAGCCCGCCACGTCAAGCATTACTTGGACATACATGGGGTCGACACGACGATGCACGAATTCCACGCGGACGGACGCAGCGTCGGCGCCGCCCTGCTGGAGGCATGTCGCGATTTCAAGGCCGACATGATGGTCATGGGCGCTTATTCCCATTCCCGCCTGCGCCAGATGATTCTGGGGGGCGTGACGCGACATGTGCTGGAAAATGGGAAGCTTACGGTTTTCATGAGCCGATAACCACTATCTGAAATGGTGCAATAAAGCTGTAACAAAGTCATATGCCCACCATGCATCCCCCCGGAATGTGTATTATTCCCCTTGCATGAGGAGACGATAGTGATTAACTCCTCACCAAATTAACGATGAAAGATCGTGAACTGCGGAGGGGGATCGTTTGGTGAAGATTGATCCGTCAATTATACGATCGCTACAGGCCGAAGCGAACACGGCGCAGGATGTGCTGCGGGTCGCCCTGACGGGGGAACTGCGCGGACGCATCGGGCTGGTTTCCTCGTTCGGGACGGAATCCGCCGTCCTGCTGGCGCTGGCCGCCGAAATCGATCCCGCGGTCCCTGTCCTGTTCCTCGATACGGGGCAGCATTTTCCCGAAACCCTTGCCTATCGCCAGGAACTGGCGCGCTTCCTCGGGCTGACGGGCGTACGTGATATCCATCCCGACCCCGCACAGCTCCATGATCGCGACCCGCAGGGCCAGCTCTGGGCCTTTGACACGGACGCGTGCTGCGCGCTGCGCAAAGTGGAACCGCTGGATGAGGCCCTGATCCCGTTTGACGGATGGATCACGGGGCGCAAGCGCAGCCAGGCGGCCACCCGCGCCAACCTGCCCATGATCGAACATCTTGATGACGGCCGTATCAAGATCAATCCGCTGATCCGCTGGACCCCGCGCGAACTGGACGCGGAAATGACGCGCCGGAACCTGCCGCGCCATCCGCTGAGCCTGCGGGGATACCCCTCGGTCGGCTGCGCGCCATGCACCCGCCCCGTCGATGCGGACGCCGACCCGCGTTCCGGCCGGTGGGCGGGGCAGAGCAAGACCGAATGCGGCATCCACCTTCGCAGGGTATCCTGACGCAGGATATCCTGATCTGGCGCAACGGCCCCATGCCCCACGGCGACAACTTTTTGCCTTATCCCGTCACTGCTTCCCCGGAAAGGAAGGTCTGCAAACCCATGGACGATCTCGATCAGCTCGAAGCCCAGAGCATTTTCATCCTCCGCGAGGCCTATCGCAAGCTCAAGCCGCTGGCGATGCTATGGTCGCTGGGCAAGGATTCCAACGTGATGGTCTGGCTTGCGCGCAAGGCGTTCCTTGGTCGCGTGCCGTTTCCCGTCATGCATGTCGATACCGGCAAGAAATTTCCGGAAATGTACCAGTTCCGCGACGAATATACCAAGAAATGGAACCTCGACCTGCTGCTGGGCGACTGCCCGGCGGTGGAGGAAATCGACCCGACCCTGCCCCCGGCCGCGCGTTCGGCCGCGCGCAAGACGGCGGGCCTTGCCGCGATGATTGAAAAATACAAGCTGGCGGGCGTCATCGCGGGCATCCGTCGCGATGAACAGGCCACCCGCGCGAAGGAACGCGTGTTCAGCCCGCGCGGCGCCGGCCACAAATGGGACGTGCGCAACCAGCCCCCCGAATTCTGGGACCAGTACGCAACCCCGCATGAACCCGGCATGCATATCCGCGTCCATCCCCTGCTGGCATGGCGGGAAATCGACATCTGGCGGTACATCGAGCGCGAGGGCATTCCCCTTGTCGATCTGTATTTCTCGAAAAATGGCAAGCGTTACCGTTCGCTGGGGGATCAGGACATCACCAACCCCGTCGAAAGCAACGCCAGCACGGTGGCCGAGGTGATCGCCGAGCTGGAAACCTCGCGCACGTCGGAACGGGCGGGACGCGCGATGGATCATGAATCCGAGGACGCGTTCGAGCGTCTTCGCGTTGCTGGTTACCTGTGAACGTCGGGCCGAGCGGAGCTGCAAGGACATGAATACGATTTCTCCCCCCGCCTCGCAGGAGGCAGCCACCCCGATCGTGATCGTCGGCCATGTCGATCACGGCAAATCCACCCTGATCGGGCGCCTGCTGTACGATACCGACAGCCTGCCTGACGGACGGGTGGCGCAGATCATTGAATCCAGCACGAAGCGCGGCCTGTCGGTTGAATGGAGCTTCCTGCTCGACAGCCTGCAGATCGAGCGCGACCAGGGCGTGACCGTGGATTCGACGCGCATCCCGTTCCGTCTGGGACAGCGCCAGTTCGTGATCGTCGATGCGCCGGGCCACCGGCAGTTCCTGCGCAACATGATCACCGGCGCCGCCGATGCCGAAGCCGCCGTCCTGGTGGTTGACGCTGCCGAGGGGGCGCAGGAACAGACGCGCCGCCATGCCATGCTGCTGCGCCTGATCGGCATCCGCCACGTCATCGTCCTGATGAACAAGGTCGACCTGCTGGATTACGACGAAGCCAAAATCACGGCATCCGAACACAGCGTGGCCGCCCTGCTCAAACAGCTGGAAATCGAGCCGACCCTGTTCGTGCCGGCCTCCGCCCGCGAAGGCGACAATATCGCGTCGCGGTCCGACCGGATGGCGTGGTACAAGGGCCCGACCCTGACCGAGGCGCTGGCCCGCGTGCCGGCCCCCTCCTCGCGCTCGGACCTGCCGCTGCGCCTGCCGGTGCAGGACGTCTACCGCTTTGATGCCCAGCGCGTCGTCGTTGGCCGTATCGAGCGTGGCCGCATCCACATTGGCGACGAGGTCGTGATCGGACGCCACGGCACCGTGGCGCGCATCGCGACGATCGAAAGCTGGCACACCGCCCCGCAGGAGACGGCGGTGGCGGGACAGTCGGTTGCCATCACGCTGGAACCCGACGTGATTCCCGACCGTGGCGACCTGCTTTTCCCGCCTGCCGAGGCGCCACTGCAGGGCGCGCGCGTGCGTGCGCGCCTGTTCTGGCTGCGTCAGGAGCCGCTGCGCGCTGGCGAGAGTTTCCGCCTGCGGCTGGCGACGGCGGAACATCAGGTGACGGTGGCGTCCATTGATTCCGTCGTGCGCCTGGAGGACCTGACCGAACATCCCGCCGACATGGTCCCCCCCGAAGGGTTCGCCGAAATCACCCTCGCCGTATCCGAGACGATGCAGTTCGACCCGTTCCAGCCCGGCACGGCGGATGGACGCGGCGTCCTGGTGGATCGCAACCAGCAGATCGTGGGCGGCGTGCCCCTGATCGGCGTGGCGGACATCGTGGCCGGGACCAACGCCATCCATCCGACCGGCAGCACCGTTTCCCTGTGGGACCGGGCACAGGCCAAGGGACATCGTGGCGGCGTTTTCTGGATGACGGGCCTGCCGGGCGCGGGAAAAAGCACCATCGCGCGCGCGGCCGAACTGCAGCTGTTCTCCCGCGGGATGGATGTCTCGGTGCTTGACGGGGATACGCTGCGTGCCGGCCTGTGTTCGGATCTTGGCTTCAGCGAAGCGGACCGGCGTGAAAACGTCCGCCGCGCCGCCGCCGTGGCGCGCATCCTTGCCGATAGCGGACAGGTCGTGCTGGTTGCCCTGATTTCGCCCACGATCGCCGATCGTGAACTTGCGCGTCAGATCGTGGGCGACGAGTTCCACGAGGTTTTTGTCGATACGCCGCAACCCACCTGCGAATCCCGCGATCCCAAGGGGCTTTATGCTGCGGCGCGGTCGGGCAAAATTTCAGGTTTCACCGGCGTTGATGCCCCGTATGAGGCCCCTGCCAAACCTGAGCTGCGCCTTTCGACCGAAGGTCGGGACGTGCCGGCAACCGCGCGTGACCTTGTCACGTTCATTGCCCGGACGGTTGCCCTGACCCCCACGGGGTCCCGTTCCTGAGGGACGGGACAGGGTGGGCGGACATTTCCGTCCACCCGCCCCGATCCGGCCAGACCCGTTTTCGCGACGGGGAATATGGCTGGCATCGGGCATGAATATAAAATATACACAAATCACCGCGTAAAGACCGCGCATCTCCATTCATCACAGTGGAAATGCGCTACCTGCCTTGCCTGAGAGGGATCGACCGGAAGTGGACGTCAGGAACAACCGCCGCACGACAACGGGGTCAAGCGTTGTCACGGCCAATCGCCTTCTGGACGGGCGCATCGTCTGGCTGACGGATCAGGGCACGTGGTCCGGGGATATCGCGCATGCCGCCGTGTGGCCGAATGACCGCGTCGAATCCGTCATCGCGGAAACAGCGCGAGACCAGCAGGAACAGGGCGTGGTCGGTGTGTACGGGGTGCAGCTTGATGACCGGGCGGCGGGGATCTGTCCGCTGACGGTGCGCGAACGCATCCGCGCCTTTGGCCCCACGGTCCATCCCCAGTTCGCGCCCGGCGCGCCGCAGGAGGATAATGCCCATGTCTGAGACCCCTGTGACTGTCCCCGCCCCGGCCGTCGGGCGCTATGCCTATGATCAGGTGGACCGCACGTTCCTGCATGAACGGGTGGAACAGTTCCGCGATCAGGTGGCGCGTCGCATCTCGGGCGAACTGAGCGAAGACCAGTTCAAGCCCCTGCGCCTGATGAACGGGCTCTATCTCCAGCTGCATGCCTACATGCTGCGTGTCGCGATCCCCTATGGCATGCTTGGCGCGTCGCAGATGCGCGAACTTGCGCATATCGCGCGCACGTATGACCGTGATTACGGGCATTTCACCACCCGGCAGAACATCCAGTTCAACTGGATCCGGCTGGAGGATACGCCAGACATCCTCGGCCGGCTGGCCGGGGTGGACATGCACGCCATCCAGACCAGCGGCAACTGCATCCGCAACGTAACCTGCGACGAATTCGCCGGCGCGGCGGCGGACGAGGTGCTTGACCCACGCATCCACGCGGAAATCCTGCGGCAGTGGTCCACCCTGCATCCAGAATTTTCCTTCCTGCCCCGGAAATTCAAGATTGCCATTACCGGCAGTCCCCATGACCGGGTCGCGGCGCGTTTCCACGATATTGGCCTGATTGCCCGTCCGGGCGACAATGGCCGCGCGGTTTTCGACGTGTATGTCGGCGGCGGGCTGGGACGCACGCCGGTCATCGGGGTGCTGTTGCGTGACAGCCTGCCGGAAGAAGACCTGCTGGCGTGGCTGGAGGCGATCGTGCGCGTCTATAACGCCCACGGGCGTCGCGACAACATGTACAAGGCCCGCATCAAGATTCTGGTGCAGGCCCTGGGCATCGAACGTTTCCGCGAGGAAGTCGACGCGGAATTCACGCAGATGGACCGCGCGCGCTATCGTCTGGAACCCGCGATCGTGGACGCGATCCGCGCGCGTTTCGCGGTGCCGGACCTTCATGCCCCCGCGGACGCGGCCACGCGGATGAACGACGCGCGGACACGCGTCCCCGCCTTTGACCGCTGGGTACGCACCAATACGCACCCGCACCGGGTGGCGGGCTTCATTTCCGCGGTGATTTCGCTGAAACCCGACGGGGGCATTCCCGGCGACGTGACGGCGGACCAGATGGACGCCATCGCCGACATTTCCGAACGCTACAGCTTTGGCGAAATCCGCATCACCCACATGCAGAACGTCGTTCTGGGCCATGTGCGGCAGGATCAGTTACATGCGCTGTGGCAGGAACTGCTGGCGGTCGGGCTGGCGACACCCAATATCGGGCTGGTCGGGGATATCATCGCCTGCCCGGGGCTGGATTACTGCTCGCTTGCCAATGCACGATCCATCCCGATCGCCCAGAAGCTGAGCGCGCGTTTCGCGGATGCCGGACTGCAGGAACGTATCGGGGCGCTGCGGATCAACATCTCCGGCTGCATCAACGCCTGCGGACATCATCATGCCGGGCATATCGGCATCCTGGGGGTGGACAAGCGTGGAGAGGAATATTTCCAGCTGACGCTGGGCGGCTCAGGTGAAAACGACGCCGCCATCGGCCAGATACTCGGTCCCGCCCTGCCGGAAGATGAAACCGTCGATGCGATCGCGGCCCTGATCGACGCCTATCTGGTGCACCGGCGCGATGATGAACGCTTTGTGGATACCTACCGGCGGCTTGGCGCTGCCGTCTTCAAGGATGCTGTCTATGCCACTGCTTGAAAATGGCCGGATTGTCGCGGATGGCTGGACCGACGTCGCCGATGACGCCCCCTGTCCCGACAAAACCGCGATCATCGTGTCGCCCGACCGCCTGGAAGAGGCGCTCGCCCGGGCGGAGGCCGCCCCCCTCGGCGTGCGGCTGGCGCCAGAGGACGACGTCGCGTTGCTGCGCACCATTCTGCCCCGCCTTGGACTGGTATGCGTGAATTTTCCCACCTTCAGGGATGGGCGCGCGTTTACGCAGGCGCGTGCCCTGCGCGAACATCTGCATTTCACGGGTGAAATCCGCGCGACCGGCCCTGCCCTGCCGGACCAGTATGAATTCATGCTCCGCTGCGGCATTACGACCGTCGAAATTCCTGATGGCAGCGATCCCGCCATCTGGGAAAAGGCGCACCGGCGTTTCACCGTGGCCTACCAGCCATCGGTCCTGCATGAAAAAGCACAGGGGTTCGGCTTCCGCCGTTTTCTCGACGCGTAACATGACCTGTGGGAAGGATGACGGCGTCAGTTCTTCTTTCCCCCTGTCATTGCGCATGCTAACCGCATGAAAATGCGAACGTATGCGCCGGACCGGGCCAGTCTGCCCCCTGATGGAGGATTATGCGGCCGGCTGTCGGCCGCCATATGGGCAGGCGTGGCGGAAGCACTTGCCCCCGCGCTGCGGCTTTACCTGCGGCGGCGCGTGTGGCGGGGCAAGGAAATTGCCGGACGTGTCCGTGAACGTCGCGGCATCGCGACACAGCCCCGCCCCGAAGGGCCGCTGTTATGGCTGCATGCCGTCAGCGTGGGCGAAACATTATCCATCCTTCCCGTCATTGCGGCACTTCGCAACGACAGGCCTGATCTGGGGTTCCTTGTCACCACGGCCACGACCACGGCGGCACGCCTGCTGGTCCAGCGCCTGCATGAACTGCCCGACGACATGCGCGTGATCCATCAGTTCATGCCGCTCGACGTGCCGACATGGATGCGGCGCTTCGTCAGGCACTGGCATCCCGATGGCGCGGTTCTGGCGGAAAGCGAATTATGGCCGAACATGGTTGCGGCCTGCAGGCATGAAGATGTTCCCCTGGTCCTGATCAACGGACGCATGTCCGACCGTTCCTATGCCATGTGGCAACGCCTGCCGTGCCTGATCGGGCGCATGCTGCGTTCGTTTGCATGGATCTGCGCGCGCTCGGACGAGGACGCGCGACGGTTCCGGGCGCTGGGCGCCGGGAAGGTCGCGCTGTTGGGCGATCTGAAGGATGCCGCCCCTGCCCTGCCGCACGATGATGGCGGGGTGGCCCGGATCAGGAAACAGATCGGGCAGCGTCCTGTCTGGATTGCGGCGTCCACCCATCCGGGGGAAGAGGAAATCGTCCTTCGCGCGGCTGAACTGGCGCGGCGCAAGGTGCCCGGACTGCTGACCATCCTGATCCCCCGCCACCCCGAACGTGGGGCGGCGCTGCTGCGGCATGCCGGCCCGGAGACCCCCCGTCGTGCGCTGGGCCAGTCCCCCCGGCCCCATGATCCCGTATGGATCTGTGACACATTGGGGGAAATGGGACTGTTTTACGCGCTGCATTGTCCGGTGCTGATGGGAAACAGCCTGCTCTCCCCGCCCGAAGGTGGCGGCCATAATCCCATGGAACCGGCGCGGCAGGGCAACGCCCTTGCGACCGGTCCCGCGATTGCCAATTTCCGGCAGGCATATGGCGTGCTTGGCGATACCGTCGCCCATGTTTCCGATGAACGGACGCTGGCGCAGTGGCTGGAGGAGATGCTGTGCAATCCGCAGGCATTGCGGCATGCCATCGCGGCAAGCAGCAGCGCCTGCATCAATGACACCCACATATCGCAACGCGTTGCCTGGGGCATCCTCAGGGCCGTGTATTCCTGATGCGGGCCCCGCGTTTCTGGGACTGGGATGCCGGTTTCCACAGCCCGGCGGCCCGACTGCTTTCCCCCCTCGCCGCGATATATGGCGCGATCAGCGCCCGGCGCCAGCATCGCAGGCCATGGCATGCCCCGGTGCCGGTCCTGTGCTGTGGCAACCTGACGGCAGGTGGGGCGGGCAAGACAACGGTTGCGCTGGACCTTGGGGCGCGTCTTGTGGCCCGTGGTCGCGCCATTGCCTTCCTCACCCGGGGATATGGCGGGCGGATCGGCCATCCGGCACGGGTTGATCCCACACGGCACACGGCCCGCGACGTGGGGGACGAGGCCCTGCTGCTGGCGGCCCTGGCCCCCTGTTATGTCGGGAGGGACAGGGCACGGGCCGCGCGTCTTGCGATTGCGGACGGGGCGGACTGCCTTGTCATGGATGACGGCCTGCAGAATCCGGGGCTCTGGCGTGACTGCTCGCTGGTGGTGGTGGATGGATATCAGGGATTTGGCAATGGTCGCGTCATCCCTGCCGGCCCCCTGCGCGAACCCGTTCCCAACGGTCTTTCACGGGCACAGGCAATGGTCATGATCGGCGCTGACCGGACCGGGCTGATCCGCCACCTGCCGCCAGACATGCCATGCCACCATGCGACCCTGCGCCAGAAGGCATCCGGCCTGCCGGCAGGATGCCGGATCGTGGCATTCGCGGGGATCGGCCGTCCCTCCAAATTCTTCGATGGCCTGCAACAGTCGGGATTCAGCCTGCAACGCGGCATCGCATTTGCCGACCATCATCCCTATCGTCGCGGCGAACTTGCGCGACTGCTTGAGATTTCCACAGACATGGATGCCCGACTGGTGACTACGCCCAAGGACTTCGTGCGCCTGCCTTCTGCCTTTCGCGGACACGTCACGGTGGTCGGGGTTGGCCTGCACTGGTCCGATCCCCACGCGCCCGACCACCTGCTGGATTCCTGGCTGGAAGGACGCATCTGATGGGCCGTCCCGCCAGTCCCCCGCGCCGCATGCGTATCGAGGCCACCGTGCTTTCCTGCCTGCTGGCGGGACTGCGTCGCATGAAGCCCGATCATGCCTCCAACGCGGCAGGATGGCTGTGCCGCGCAATCGGCCCCTGGCTGCCGGTTTCAAAGGTGGCCGACGCCAACCTGCGATACGTCATGCCGCATCTTGGCGCACGGTCGCGACGACGCATCATCCGGGACATGTGGGAGAATATCGGCCGCAACGCGGGCGAACTTCCCCATCTGGGAACACTGCCGCACAACCCGGCCGACGGGCCGGGATGGGACGTGACCGGCGAAGAACACCTCCGCTCCCATGCCCGGACCGGCCAGCCCGTCATGTTCGTGTCGGGCCATATCGGCAACTGGGAAATGCTGCCACCGGCGGTGGCGCGATACGGGCTTGCATTCTCCTCCTTCTATCGCGCGCCCAACAATCCCTATGTGGACCGCATGCTGTGCGACCTGCGTGACGAAGCCATGGGACAGGCGGTCCCCCTGTTCGCCAAGGGGGCGCGCGGTGCGCGGCAGGCGCTGGCCCACCTGATCCGTGGCGGCCATCTGGGCATGCTGGTGGACCAGAAGATGAATGATGGAGTCGAGGCACGTTTCTTCGGCCAGCCCGCAATGACAGCCAGCGCCATGGCGGCGATGGCCCTACGGCAGCGTTGCCCGGTGATCGCGGGATATGTGGAACGGCTGGGCCCGGCGCGACTGCGCATCCATGTTTCCGCCCCGATGGAGCTTCCCGATACAGGGGACCGGAAACGCGACCAGATGCTGCTGACCCAGCAGGTCAACGATTACATTGAACAGAAAATACGCCAGCATCCGGGCAGTTGGCTATGGCTGCATCGCCGATGGAATAGGCAACTGCCTAAAAAATAGCATTTTAATGACACTAAAACGCAACAAAGCATTGCTTTTTTGCCACGGTCGGCAATTTCTGCCTCTTTCTGCGGCTTTCCACGACAGATTCAGTTTGGCAAGCACTCATGCAAGACTTACGGTCAAGGTGTGCTGTTAACGCATAGGATAGTCAGAGGGCCGACATTATGAACATGATGGATCATGAGGTTTCTGCCTCCAACGTTGTTCCGTTCCGCCTCGGGTTCCTGCCCCGGCATTACGAATACCTGATGCGCTGGCTGCAGGCGGGCATGTGCATGGGACTGTGCGATGTTGACGTGGCTTCCGCCGACGAGGGCGAGGATATCGAGCATGTGCTGGTCTGGGTGCGTGAAAACGCGGATCCCGCCTACATGATCCGTCCCGAAGGCATGCGCTGGGTCCTGATCGACCAGCTGCGCGACCGCCGCCTTTCCTCCTATCGCAGCTTCGAAGCGGCGCTGTACGCCATTCGCCCGGTACTGTCCTGTGGCGCGACCGCTGCGGCATGATTGCCGCAGCCTTTCATCATATCCGCGCGTAAGCGGGGAAAACTCCCCGGCTTTCAGTTCGTGCCGTTCTGCAGGCGTCCCGATGGGGCCTGAACAATCCGGCTGCCGCCTTCGGGCAGGATCTGGAAAATCGCCAGATCACGACGCGTCCGGCCATTCCCGGTAAATCCAAACACGCCATCCACCCCTGAAAACCCTTCCGGCCGGGTCAGGGCTGTCACGGAATACCCGTTTTTCGCCCCCGGTGCACGGGGGGCCTGATCCAGTGCCTTTACCAGCGCGGCCGCGTCATAGGACAGATCCGCCAGCGGCGTGGGCATATGGTGGTACTGCGCCATGAACAGCTGCACGAAATGCTGGCGGCTGGCCGGGTCCGGCGCGGCGTACCAGGCATTCTGCAACTGCGCCAGCTTGCCCGCGAAAGCACCCCACAGCCCCGGCCCCATGATCCGCGTCTCGGTCGGGGAAATCTGGGCCGTGCGCATGGCCGCGATGACATGACCCAGCTGCAGCCCCGTATCCGCCAGCAAAAGCGCATCGAACGGCGGTGGCGGCAGGTGGACCTCTTCTGGCGCGGACGTGGCGGGCGCCGGGGACGCGGCCGTTTCCGGCGCGGCGGGCGAATCCGGATTGGCAGGATCGACGCCCGCAGGCGCGGGTTCCTGCGCGGCCGTGGCCGCCGCCTGCGTGGCTGCGGTCGCGGCACGGCTTTCGTAGGCGGAGAACGTCTTCAGCTGCTCGGTAATTTCGGTGGCGGTCGCGCCATGGTACACGATCTGGGGCGAGGACAGTCCATGTTCGCTACAGCTCTGCTGAAGGGCGCTTCCCATCGCGTGACCCAGCGCGTTATCAGGCAGGAACGCCGCGAAATGCTGACGATTTTCCTTTATTGCCGCGCCCACCATGCGACGCACCTGCTGTTCCGGGGCGATCCCCAGGATCCAGACATCGGGCCGCGCGACGGACACATCGGATGTGAAAGCCAGCATCGGCAGGTCCGTCTGCGCCGTGACCGTGGCCGCCTGCGTCGCGTCGCCGGCAGTCAGGGGGCCAAGAATGATGCCGTCCTTCGCCTTTACCGCCGCCTGCGCCGCGGCAGTTGCCCCGCCCGGGGCCGCCGTGTCGTGGATATCAAGCGTGGGGGCGCCCGGCGTATTCATGGCCATCCGCGCGGCGCTGAGCATTTCCTGACCCAGACGCGCGTTATTGCCCGTCAGGGGCAGCAGGACGCCCACATTGCGTCCGGCATGCGACGTCCCGGGTCCATGGCCGCCCCCCGCGCAGGCGGCAAGCGTGGACATCAGCACCCCGGCCATCAATAAGCTCTTGCAAGGAAAGCCATGAGTGGCAGAAACAGTATCCTGTCCAAATCTGCGGGTTACCAATGTCTGACGACTCATTTCTTGCGCCTCTGCAATCTCGATCCGCAATGATCCATAGCGGAGAAGCGCAGGCGCGTCATGCAGGGAAAGAAGATATGCGCGTCATATCATCGCAAGACGGCGGCATACTGACACTGGTGGCGACGCCAATCGGCAATATGGGCGATATTTCGGCCCGTGCCGTGGAATGCCTGAACGAGGCGGACCTGATCCTGTGCGAGGACACGCGCACCAGCGCGAAGCTGCTGCAGGCCCACGGCATCAGGACCCGGACCCGCCCCCTGCATGACCATAACGAGCAGGAGCGCATTCCCGGCCTGCTGGAGCTTCTGGAACAGGGACGCAGGATCGCGGTCATTTCCGACGCGGGCACGCCCCTGATGTCGGATCCCGGATACCGGCTGGTGCGCGCCGTGATCGCGGGCGGCGGCCATGTAACCGCCGTCCCGGGGGCAAACGCGGCCATCATGGCGCTGACCCTGTCGGGGCTGCCGCCGCATCCTTTCATGTTCTGCGGGTTCCTTCCCCCCCGCGATTCGGCACGGCGGGAAAACCTGTCCGTCCTGCGCGCGGCGGAACAGGCGGGTCTGTCGGCCACCATCCTCTGGCATGAGGCACCGCACCGACTGGCGGAAATGCTTGCATCGCTGGCGGAGGTATTCGGGCCGGAACGTCCCGCCGCCGTGGCGCGCGAACTGACCAAGCGGTTCGAGGAAGTCCGGCGCGGCCCGGTCGGGGAACTGGCGGCGCATTACCGCGACCATGCGGCGCGTGGGGAAATCACGGTCGTCCTCGGGCCGCCGCCCGCGGACGATACGGGGTCTCAGGATCTGGACACCCATCTGCGCGAGGCCCTGAAAACCCTTTCGATCAAGGACGCGGCATCGCTGGTGGCGGGGATCGTCAACCTGCCCCGCCGCACGGTCTATGCCCGGGCGCTGGAGATGACGCGCGACGCCGGATGACGGGCCGGGCAGCGCGCGCCCTTTTCCCTACCTGTCCCCGATGTCCGTATCAAACAGGCGGTCAGGCGGCGGCGGCCCGCCGACTGTGGCATGCAGCAGGTCCACGCGCGTGCTGGCCCCCTGCGCATCCTGAACGATCCAGCCCCGCAGCAGCAGGGTCTTGCCCTCGTGAAACAGCAGGGTAAGGCTGCCATCGCCGGGGGATTCATCGCGCACCAGCGTAATTTCAATCTCCGGCCCTTCGTGCATCAGGGCCGTCACGCGCACATCCCCCGACAGTTCCAGATGCGGGCGCAGCAGAAGCCCGATGGGGGTCTTGTCCATCGGCATGGTCGTGGTCTGGCCCAACTGGCTGTCGTTGAAGACAACCTGATCATGGTTGGCCACCAACAGCAGCGGGCTTGGCGCATCGTACTGGAAGCGCATGCGACGGTTCGTGCGGTCCAGCCACGCCGTGCCCGTGGACTGCTTGCCGTCCGGGGCCACCTGATGGAACTGCGCCGTCAGCAGCGTGATGGTGTTGAGGTGGTCCTCGATTCGCTTGATCAGCGCATGGTCCTGATCCGATGCGCCCACGACCATCTGCGCCATGGCGGGCCGGGGATGCAGCACTGTCCCGCCGGCAAGCAGCAGCGCAAGCGCCAGCAGGCGCATCCCATGCGGATGCGGGAAATGGAAGCCATCAGGATGTTTCATCGAAAAGGAACCCGGCCAGAAAAAGCGCATGCATGTGGGTGCCCCATCACTTCGTCAAGATCAAGGCGCGGGCGGCGAAAGAGTCAGCCGGAACTTCCGATCAGCACGCCAGCGGCGAACACCAGCGCGCCGCCAATGACGATCTGGACGATGGCGGAGCCGAACGGCGTGTCCTGATACCGCCACCGTATCCACGAGATGACGAACAGTTCAAGGATGACCACGATGATCGCCGCCATCAGCGCCGACGTGAAATTGTCGATAAGGAACGGCAGCGTATGGCCGATTCCCCCCGCCGTGGTCATCAGCCCGCAGATCAGCCCGCGCAGCAGCGGCGCGCCACGGCCCGACAGCTTGCCATCATCGGACAGCGCTTCGGCAAAGCCCATGGAGATCCCGGCGCCGACCGATGCCGCCATGCCCACCAGGAATGCATTCCATGGCACATGGGTGGCGAAGGCCGCGGCGAAAACCGGCGCAAGCGTGGACACCGACCCGTCCATGAGGCCAACCAGCCCGGGCTGGATAATCTGCAGGACAAAGCGGCGGCGGGCGTCCTCGTCCTCCATCTCGCGCTTGGAGGCGGGCAGCCGGTCCAGTTCAATCGCCCCGGCCGCCTGTTCATGCCTGTCTTCGGCCAGGGCCAGATCGCCCAGCAGCTTGCGGGTTTTCGCATCCGTGGTGCGTGTCGCGGCCTGACGGTAGAAACGCGCCGCATCCATCTCCATCTGGCGGGCGTGGCGGCGCACGACGTCAATCCCCTGCCCCTGGATCTGCCATGCCGGCTTGCGCACCAGAAAGCCCGCGATGTCCTGACGCCGGATCAGGGGAATATGGGGGCCGAACCTGTCGGCATAGAGGTCGATCAGATCACGGCGGTGCTGATCCTCCTCCGCCGCCATGTCGGAAAAGATTTTCGAAGTATCGGGAAATTTGTCCCGCGTGGCGTAAGCAAAGTCGGAATAGATGCGTCCGTCCTCTTCCTCGTTCGAAATGGCGAGGGCAAGGATTTCCTGATCCGTCAATGTCGAGAATTTACGCATGCATTACTGTATGCAGAAAGTGCTTACTGCGCTCAAGTCATTTCAGAAAACGAAAATAATTCTCATTATACAAAAAACAACCCGAAGACATGCGGAACAATAAAGGAAAGATTACCGTTTTTCTGAAAATGCCTGCATCCAATACATGGCCGCCTCGTCATTACATGCTTCCGGTCATCGTCATTTGATAACCGGGACTCATGTGCGGGCACCCAGTTCCGCTTAGATCGCGGCTTCGTCAAAAATACGGGTCACATCCCCGTTCCAGCGCCCGTGATAGGCCGCAAGCCATGCCTCGGCCTGCGTCGGGCCGCCCGCGACGATTTCCTGCAGCGGGGCGAGGTAGCGCGTTTCATCCGCGCCCGTCGCATCCCTGCACGCGCGGGCACGCAACCCGTCCGTGGCGATGTCCACCATGCGCGCGGCCAGGTCCCGTGCCTTCCCCCCCGCCCACGGGGCATCCAGTCCCAGACGCGGCACCTGCGCGCGCAGGTCGGCATAACTGGTCCATGGCTGTTCGTGCACCAGCGCGTCGGCCGCACTTAACGCGGCGTCGTCATACAGGATCCCCACCCACAGCGCGGACTGCGCCAGCATCATTTCCGGCGATCCGGCATCCGCGCCGCGCATTTCCAGAAACTGCTTGAGCCGCACGTCGGTAAAGGCGGTGGTCATATGGTCCTCGAAATCGCCGATCGTCGGCGTCAGCCCTTCCAGCCCCTCCTGATACTCCCCTTTCATCCATGCGCGAAAGGAACGGCCCGCCACATCATGGATCCTGCCGTCGCGCATGATGAAATACATCGGCACGTCCAGCAGCCATTCGACATAGGATTCGAACCCGAAGGAAGGCGCGAAGAATTCCAGCGGCATGCCCGAGCGCCGGTTGTCCGTGTCCGTCCAGACATGCGCCCGGTTCGACAGCAGTCCGTTGGGGTGGCCTTCGTAAAACGGAGAATTCGCGAACAGCGCCGTCGCCACCGGCTGCAGCGCGAGGGAGACACGCATCTTGCGTATCATGTCCTGTTCGGACGCGAAATCCAGATTGACCTGCACGGTGCATGTCCGCAGCATCATGTCCAGACCCAGGCTTCCGACCGTGGGCATATAGGCCTGCATGATGGCATAGCGGCTTTTGGGCATGCGGGGCATGTCCTCGCGCCGGGCGAAGGGATGAAAGCCCAGTGGCGCGAACCCCAGACCCAGCATCTCGCAGATCGGGTGAAGGTCGCTGAAATGCCCGGCCATTTCCGCCCGTGTTTCATGCAGGCTCGCAAGGGGCTTGCCCGACAGTTCGAACTGTCCCGCCGGCTCCAGCGAAATCGACGCGCCTTTCTGGGCATTCAGCCCTTTCAGGCCGATCAGCGCCCCCTTGTCACGGATGTCATGCCATAACGTGCCGTTCTGCTGCTGCATGGCGGACAGGACGGCGTGAATTCCGTCGGGTTCGTACGGCGGGGGCATCCACGGCCTGTGGCCGGGCCGCGTGGCCTGAGGACGTATGAAGCCGAATTTCTCGTGCTCCGTGCCGATCCGCCACGCGTCTTTTGGTTTTGCCCCCTGCGCCAATACGCCGGCAAGCTGGGAAACCGATTCGATCGGGGTTGTATCTTGATCGCCAGGATTGGACATGACGGGGCGGAAATCCTCGTTACAGAAATAGGACAGGACATAATGGACCGGATGTGGCCCCTATGCCAGAAAGCGGCGCGGTCTATAACCCCGAAACGGCCCGCCTGCGCAGACCGGCCCCCATCAGGGCCAGTCCGGCCGCGGCCGCCGTATCCGCGCGCAGTACAAGCGGCCCAAGGGACAGGACGCGTGTAAAGGGCTGCCCGCGCAGGAATTCCTGCTCCCGCGCGGAAAAACCACCCTCCGGCCCGATCAGCAGGCCGTCCCCAGGGCGGGCGGCGGGAATTCCGTCGGGATCCGCGGCGGCGTCCAGACGCTCCAGCGCAACGAACAGTCGCATATCCGACGGGTAGTGCGCAATTACGTCCGCCATCGGGCATGGCGGGCGGATATCGGGAACATCCAGCCGCTCGCACTGTTCGCTGGCTTCGCGGGCGATCGCGCCCAGCCGCGCCTCGTTCAGGCGATGGGTATTCGTCCGCTCCGTAAAAACCGGCTGGAAGCAGCTCACCCCCAGTTCGGTGCCCATGCGGATAACCATTTCCGTGGCATCACGTTTCAGCGGCGCGAAGAAAAGTGCCGGCCCCGCCGTGGCCTGGGGCGCGCGCTCCATCCGCGTCAGGCGTATTTCACCACGGTCGCGACGCAACGCCTCGATCCCGGCGGACCATTCGCCATCGCGGGCATTGAACACGACAACCCGCGCCCCGGCGGACAGGCGCAGCACGTTGCCCAGATAATGCGCGCGATCGGGTTCCAGGCGGACCACCATGTCAGGCTGCAACGGCGGATATGCCTGGGGGTCCATGAACAGGCGTGGGCTGTCCCTCATGATGTTTCCTCTATCTGTGTCCTGCGATCGTATCGGCCCGGACTTGACCGCGCGCGATCATCCGGCCCATCTGTCTTCCGCATTAGCAGTCAGGTTGTCCGGCGTCATGCCGGACCTCATCGCCGGGAGAATACATGCCGTGACCCAGCCTGCGTCCCATACCGACATCCGCACCGACGGCTGGATCGGACGGCTGCCCGCCCCGGTGCGTCCCTATGCGCTGCTGGCGCGGCTGGACCGGCCCATCGGGACGTGGCTGCTGTTCCTGCCGGGGGTATGGGGCATCCTGCTGCCCGCCGGGGTCGAACCGCATGAGCGGATACGCCTGATCGTGCTGTTCGGCATCGGCAGCATCGTCATGCGGGCCGCGGGCTGCGTCGTCAATGACATGTGGGATCGCGACATCGACCGGATGGTGGCGCGGACCGCGGGCCGCCCGCTGGCCAGCGGCGCGCTGCGCATGCGCGAGGCGGGGCTGTTCCTGCTGGCGCTGCTGCTGATCGGGTTCAACATCCTGATGTGCCTCAATCCCCTGTCGCGGGTGCTGGGCGCGTCCTCGCTGCTGCTGGTGGCGCTGTATCCCCTTGCCAAGCGCGTGACGTGGTGGCCCCAGCTTGTCATGGGGTTCACCTTTGGCTTTGGCGCGCCACTTGGCTACGCGGCGGCGGCGGACCACCTCGATCTGGCGCAGGGGGCGCTTTATGCCGCCACCATCATGTGGCAGCTGGGCTTTGATACGATCTATGGCTTTCAGGACATGGAGGACGACGCGCGCATCGGCGTCAAATCCACCTCGCGCCTGATGGCCAGCCAGGCGCGCGGTTTTGTCGGGGCGTGTTACGTCATCGCGCTGGCGGCCCTTGCAACGGCGGCCGCCCTTTCCCATCAGGGGTGGGGTTTCTGGGTAACGCTGCCCCTGCCGGCCGCGCTGCTGGCGTGGCAGGTCGCGCGGCTTGACGAACATGATGCCCCGCAATGCCTGCGCCTGTTCCGTTTCAACCGTGAAACCGGCATTGCCGTGGCGCTGGTCCTGCTGGCGGGCCTGATGACGCGCTGAAGGTGCGGCAAGGTACCTATGTCAGGGCACGGTGGAACAGCGCCCTGACCAATTCCATGCATCCCAGAAACAGGGCCGGGTCGTAACGTGGCCCTTCGTCACGCAAAAAGGCGTGCTGGGCATTGAATTCATGCCATTCATAACGCAGGCCCGCCTGCTCCATGCGCTCACGGATCATCTGCCGGCCGGCGAAGGGCACGTGCGGGTCCTGCCGTCCCCAGACCATCATCACCTCCCCGCCGATTTCCACCAGGCGGTCAAGCGTATCGTCATGCTTCCCTTCGCCGAGGGAGGAGGAATGGATATCGGTGGCATAGAAACAGGCCGCCGCCTGCACGCGGGGATCGAAGGCGGCCCGAAAGGCGAGATGACCGCCCAGGCAGACCCCCAGCGTCCCGACCCGCCCCGAACAGGCCGGACATTCATTCACCAGCCATGAAATGGCCGCCCGCGCGTCATGGTCATACCCGGCCAGCGGCTTGGTGTATTTCAGCACATTGCCCCGGTCCGTGCCCGCCTTGTCATAGGCCAGCACCGTCCCTTTCGGTTCGTATTCATGATAGACCTCGGGCACCGCGACGACATATCCCTGTCCCGCGACCATGGCGGCGAGCCTGCGGATCGGGGCCGTGAGCTGATAGATCTCGGAAAACAGCACGACACCGGGAAAGCGCCCTTCGACCGCCGGGCGGAAAACATGCAGGCGCATTCCGCCCGACGGCGTGTCGATATCGAATGTTTCGTCAGTCCGGATGATCATTGCACCTGCCATCTGTCATGCTGATAAAAAATAATGGAAGTTTCCGGGTGTCGCCTGTTGGAAAAGGCAACATCTTTCAAGGCTTTTTGACAAAAGCTTCACCAAGAACCTTTACGATTTCAGGGTATTGCCATGCCTGCCTTCCGCCCCTCAGCGGCCAAGGTCGCGCAACGGACGGCCACTCATCAGGTGATCCTCGATCGCTTCGAGGGAAACCCCCTTGGTCTCCGGCACGAAACCGATGGTGACAAGGATGAAGATCCCGTTCATCACCGCGAACAGCCAGAAGGTCCGTGCCTCCCCCAGCCCTTCAAGGACCGACAGGAAGGTGTTGCTGATCAGCCAGTTGGCCGCCCAGTTCGTGAAGGTCGAACACGCGATGCCAAAATCACGCCCGCGCAGGGGCTGGATTTCCGAACACAGCGTCCAGACCAGCGGTCCCGCCCCCATCGCAAACCCCGCGACGAACAGGAGCAGCGCGGCCACCATGCCGATTTCCTCCGGCAGGGTGGATGCCCCCATCGCAACCAGCAGTCCCGCCACCGCCATGCTGAAGGTCATGACGACACAGCTGAGCAGCAGCAGCGGCCGACGCCCCCAGCGGTCGATGAACATGATCGCCAGTCCCGTCGCCGCCATGTTGACCAGCCCGATGATCGCCGTGGACCATGTGGAGGCCGCGACGCCGAAATGCGCGGCCTGAAAGACCTTGGGTGCGTAATACATCAGCACGTTGATGCCCGTCAGCTGCTGCATCACCTGCAACAGCATTCCCAGCCCGACCGAACGGCGGAAATTCGAATTCGTGCGGAAAAAGGTCCAGACGTTTCCGTGATCCTTCTTCAGCTCCGTCGCGATATCGGCGATTTCGCGGTCGGCCTCCTGCGGGCTGGAGCGCAGATACCGCATCACCAGGCGCGCATGGCGCGTATCGCCGCGCATCATCAGCCAGCGCGGGCTGTCGGGCAGGAACAGGCAGCCAATGAAGAACACCAGCGCCGGAAGGGTCATAAGCCCCAGCATCCACCGCCAGTGCCCGCCATAGGACAGGAAACTGTCAACCACATAGGCCAGGAAGATACCCAGCGTCATCATCAGCTGGTAACACGAAATCAGCGAACCACGGGCGGATTCCACGGCAACTTCGGAAATATAGAGCGGCGCGGTAAATGCCGCGATCCCGACCGCAAGCCCGAGGAAGATGCGCCCGACGACAAGCACGAAGACGGACGGCGCCAGCGCGCATGTCACCGACCCGGCAAGGAACAGCACCGCAGCCCCCATCAGCGCCTTGCGGCGACCGAAACGGAACGACAGGTTGCCCGCGACGATCGAACCTATCGCCGCGGCTGCCATCATGGAGGAAACAATCCATTCCTGCATCTGGGCGGAGGCATGGAATTCATCGCCAATAAAGGTCAGGGCCCCCGCGATGACGCCCGTATCAAGGCCGAACATCAGCCCTGCCAGCGCGGCGAGCAGGCTGACCCCGACGGAGCGGGCAAGGAATTCGGACGAGGCGTCCCCTTTTTCCGTGCCTGGTGGTGATGTCGGGGTCTGAATTGACGACATGACAGTTTCCTTACCCGGTTTTATGATGAAAGCGCGGACGTCTTTCATTCTGTTTTGTTATTTGTAACGGTTGTCACTGGTCGAATATGGCCTGTCAGACGACGGCTTGCATCCATCGGCCATATTCCGTCACCTTATGGGAAAGGATAATTTTTTCCAGCCGTCTTCCCTACACGGATGCTGGAGATCGTGGATCCCCCGCCGTCCGTCCCGCGTTACGCTTTACATGCGTCGCATGACGCGCCCCTCGTGTTTCCCGCCCCAGACTCCCGACAGGGGACGCAACCGGGGGCGCGACGATAACCCTCCCATGACAATATTTTTTCAGATGTGATGATGTCCCCATTCCTTGCCGTCGCCCTTGCCGTCATGGCCATAACCGCCGTGGTGGCGCTTATCGCGCGCTACAAGATCAATCCCTTCATCGTACTGTTCGGTGTCTCTATCCTGCTGGCGCTGTGCGCCGGGATGCCGCCGCAAAAGGCAATCGCCTCCTTCGAGGCCGGAACCGGCAAGGTGCTGGGCCACGTGGCCACGGTCATCGCGCTGGGCACGATGCTGGGCAAGATGCTGGCGGAATCAGGGGGGGCGGACCAGATCGCCCTGACCATCACCCGCATCGCCGGCACACGGCGCGTCAGCTGGGCCATGATGGTCATCGGGCTGCTGGTCGGGCTGCCGGTTTTTTTCGAGGTCGGCTTCGTCCTGCTCATCCCGCTGGCCTATACGCTGGCGCGGCGGACGGAAACGCCACTGGTGCTGATCGCCCTGCCGATGGGGGCCGCGCTGTCGGTGACGCACGCGATGATCCCCCCGCATCCCGCGACATTACTGGCGCAGGCGGCCTATCAGGCGGATATGGGGCGTACCATCCTGTGGGGAATCCTGATCGGGACCCCGACCGCCGCCCTTGCCGGGCCTGTCTATGCCCGGTTCATCGCCCCGCGGATCGGCCCGACGCATGAGGCCGGACTGGCGGAGCAGTTCGTCAGCAGGCAGCCGCCGGCGCAACTGCCCCCCTTCCTGACCACCGTCCTTGCGATCATGTGCCCGGTCATCCTGATGATGGTGGGATCGGGCGCGGACCTGCTCTCACACCCCGGAAACGGTCCCAATACGTTCCTTCATTTTATCGGCAATCCCGATATCGCCCTGATGATCGCGACACTCCTGTCATTCTACGTGCTGGGAACCGCGCGGGGCTTTTCGCGCGAGACCGTGCTGAAATTCAGCAATGAGTGCCTGGGTCCCACCGCGCTGATCATCCTGCTGGTTGGCGCGGGCGGGGGATTTGGCCGCGAACTGGTCGATAGCGGCGTTTCCTCGGCCATCACGACGCTGGCGCTGGGCGCTCACGTGCCGCTGCTGGTTCTGGCATGGCTGCTGGCGGTCGTGGTGCGGGTGGCGACCGGATCGGCCACTGTCGCGATGAGCACGGCATCAGGGATCGTCGGGCCGATCCTGCAGCACAGCCATGGCGTGTCGCCCGAACTGATGGTGATTGTCACGGGCGCGGGATCTGTCGCGCTTGGCCCCCTCAATGATGCCGGTTTCTGGCAGATAAAGGAGTATCTGGGCCTGAGCGTGGGACAGACCATCCGGACATGGTCCGTGGTGGAAACGCTGATCGCCCTTCTGGGCCTGGTTTTCAGCCTGCTGGCCTCATGTTTTACGTAACACCCCGATGCAGGCGGGGCGGGACGTTTCCATCCCGCCCCTGCTGACATCATCTGGGCGCGTAGGGGTTGTTCGACCCCCGCAGCAGAAGGCGGATGGGCGTGCCCGGCAGGTCGAATTCCTCCCGCAGGCCATTGACCAGGTACCTCTGGTAATCCTCGGGCATCTGTTCGGTGCGCGTCCCGAACAGGATGAAGGTCGGCGGGCGCGATTTCGCCTGCGTGATGTAACGCAGCTTCAGCCGCCGTCCCTGCACCAGCGGCGGCGGATGACGCGACACCATCATCTCGAACCAGCGGTTCAGCTCGCCAGTCGGCACGCGACGGTTCCATACCTCATAGGCGCGGCGCACCGTCGGCAGCAGCTTGTTGACGCCCGCCCCCGTCATCGCGGAAAACGCCACGACCGGAATGCCGCGCATCTGGCTCAACGAGGTTTCGATACGGTCGCGGATGGCCTGCCGCGTGACATTGCGATCCGTGACCGCGTCCCATTTGTTCAGGGCAAGGACGCAGCAGCGGCCTTCCCGCTCGATCAGTCGCGCGATCTGCAGGTCCTGCTCATGCACGCCCAGCGTCGCATCCAGCGTCAGGATGACGACTTCCGCCATCTTAAGCGCCTCGATCGAGGCGGAGACGGACATCTTCTCCAATGTCTCGTCAATGCGGGCCTTGCGCCGCAGGCCGGCCGTATCGACAAGCTGGATCGGCCCTTCGTCATCATGCAGCATGACGGAGACGGAATCGCGCGTCAGCCCCGGCTCGGGGCCGGTAATCATCCGCTCCTCGCCCAGCAGGCGGTTCAGCAGCGTGGACTTGCCCGCGTTCGGACGCCCCACGATCGCAAGGCGCAGCGGACCGGGGGGACGGGTGTCTTCCTCTTCCCCCTCTTCACGCTCCTCCCTGCGCCTTGGGGCGCGGCGGGCCTGCGACGGGCCGGCGGGAATGCGATCGGCGATTTCGCCCATCAGGTCCGCAAGCCCCTCCCCATGCTCGGCCGAGATCGCCAGCGGCGCGCCAAGCCCGAGGGAGAACGCCTCCATCGCGGCGGCGGCCCCCTGGCGTCCTTCCGCCTTGTTGGCAAGGACAAGCACGGGACGCCCCTGACGGCGCAGCCACGCGGCGAAATGTTCATCCGCGGGGGTAATGCCCGCGCGCGCGTCCACGCAGAACAACACCAGATCCGCCATGCCCACGGCGGATTCGGACGATGCGCGCATGCGGCCGAACAGGGTGTCGGGCGCGGCTTCTTCCAGCCCGGCCGTATCGATCAGGCGGATGCGCCTGCCACGGACAACGGCCTCGCTTTCCTTGCGGTCGCGTGTCACGCCCGGCGTATCGGCGACCAGCGCCTGCCTGCGACCGACCAGACGGTTGAATATTGTCGACTTGCCCACATTGGGGCGGCCGGCAATGACCACGACGGGCAGGTCGTGCCCCGGATCGGGCGGAAATGATGAGGTCACGACGGAAACTTTCTCAACTATAGGCCATCAGGCCGCCGTTGTTGTTGAGCAGAAGCATCAGCCCGTCAACGATAATCGGCGTCACGGTGACAACATCCGGCAGCGTATGCAGCGACATGATATGTCCCAGCGCGGGATCGACGATGACAACGCCGTTCTGCGGCAGGCTGGAAATGCAGACCAGCTTCCCCCCCGCCAGGAAAGGTCCGTTCCATACGACGCCGCGTTTCTGCTTGAGGCTGTTTTCATACTGGCGCAGCTGCGTGATCCAGCGCACATGCCCCGACACCCGGTCCAGGCACGCCAGCTGTTCCTCCATGGACAGGAGGAATATCCAGTCCCCGATCACCACGGGCGTATTCTGCCCCGAAATCGCGCGTTCCCACAGCCGCCGCCCCGACCGCATGTCGATCGCGACAAGAACCGAGCCGGTACTGATGGCATAGGCCGTGCCATTGCTGATGACCGGCATGCCATGCACGCATGAAAAATCGATCAGCGCGCTCTGCCCGTTGGTGCTGGCAAGCGTGTCGGCCCACACGACCTCGCCACCCTCGGCACGCAGCGCCACCAGGTCGCCCGACCCGAAACCCGCCAGCACCACGCCATCGACCACGGCGGGCGCGGGCTGTCCGGCGATGACGGTGTCGGCCGACGTCGCGGTATAGGTCCACAGCACGTCGCCGGTCTGTGCATTCACGGCAAACAGCTTTTCGTCAATGGTGCCAAAGAACAGGCAGCCGTTGGCGATGGTCGGCGCGGAACGGCCCGGCGTTTCCAGCTGCAGGCGCCATTTCAGCTTGCCCTTCTGCACATCGAGGGCAAGCGCCTGGCCGATGCCGTCCACGACATACAGGGTATCGCCATCCACGCTGATGCCGCCGCCGATATTGTTGGACAGCAGCTTCTTGGGACGGGGGTTGTATTCCCATGCCTTGTGCATCGCGGGCCAGTGAAAGGCATGGATGACGCCCTGGGCATCCATGACAAACAGGCGGCCGTTCTGCACCACCGGGGGCGACTGGATCATGCCACGCCCCGTTTTGCCCAGCGCGACATAGGACAGGAATTCCGGTTCCGAATTGCCCGCCCCGATGCGATGGGTCCAGCGGTGCTGCATGTTGCCCGCCCACGCGACGTTCATGCCGACATGCCCCGGCGTCAGGCCCGGCTGCGGCCATGCGGTCACCGGGGTGGCCGCGGGCACCGTAACGGCGGCGGTTTCGTCGCTGTCGACCGTCAGGCCCGCCCCCCCGCTGAGGACATCCGTCCGCCTGCCGATCAGCAGCGGCTTCTTTTTCGGTTCGCTTCCGGAACATTCAGCCAGAAGCGGCAACAGCGCGGCCCCCAGAAGGGTGCGACGGCGTGTCAGGGTCTTTTTCATTGCGTTCATGCCTGTCGGATGGTGGGGATGCGCCGTATCGGAAAACGTCCTATCCCCCGGCATTGTCATTCCCCAGCGCCTGCAGCAGCCCGTCGGCACGGGTGCGCACCCCGTCGGACACGTTCATGTCCATGCTCAGCCGCTGCAGGCGGCCACGCGCGTCCTGCTCGTGCCCCTGTCGCAGGTCAAGCAGTGCCTCGCACTCCAGCGCCAGGCCATGCCACGGCTGCTGCGCCCCATCAAGCAGCGCCAGCCGCGAACGCAGCATCGCGGGGTCCGCCGTGTCGAGCTGGTGCTGGACCCACAACAGGCCCGCCAGCGAACTGATGGTGGGGTCTGCCGCCCTGTCCTCGTTCACCTGCGCCCACAGGGCAAGCGCCTGCGCCGTGTCGCCGCTGTTGGCCAGAAGCGCCGCGCGTTCCATCCGCGACAGCGCGCGCAATGGCGGCCGCGCGGTCTTTTCAAGGGCTGCCAGCTGCGTCAGGGCCGTTTTCTGCTGGTCGTTCAGGGGGGTGGCCTGCCCGTCGGGCGCATGCGACGCCGTGGCGTTCCTGAGCGCGGCGAAATACGCATCCGCGCTGGCCTGATCCGCCTGCTGCACCCGCCAGGCGTTATATTGCCATGCGCCACCGCCGATACAGATCACCGCAACGATAACGCCCGCCAGAATCATGTACCGTCGCGCCAATGCACGCAGCCGTTCGGCGCGCATTTCCTCATCGACTTCCCTGAAGATGTCGTCAGCCACGTTTAACCCGCTCTCCGCTTCCTGCCACGCACGATGCACGGCAGCCGTCCCGCCGGGACGAGATCCCTGTCATGAAGGCCAGACCATACCCGTCCTGTCCAGCGACAGCAAACCCGCATTACCGGACATGCAACAGGCATGCCCCGCCATGCGGCACCGTTGCGCTTACATGGACCGCGCGGCGGATCGACGCCAGATGTCCGGATTCGGTGCCGGACGGTTCGAGGGGCCAGGCGGCCCTACTGTGTCGCCAGATGGTCGTGGCCCTTTTTCATTTCCGCCGACAGGTGGGAAAATTCGTCGGAAACCTGCTTTTGTATCCGCGCCGCGCCATCATGGACGCGATGCATGCGCGCGGTGGCGTCCGCGCTGATGGCGGACTGTTCCCTGCTGGATGCGCCAGACGCGCAGGCGACATAGGCACGGGCCGCCTTTTCATAGGCGTTGACACGATCGACGCTGGCATTGAAATGGCGGACATCCGTTGCATCCACCTTTGGCGCGACCGGGGCCGCGCCACATGATTTCGGCTTCCAGTCCGCGGGCTGCGCCTGTACCGCCCTGTCGGGCACGGCCAGGCCTGTCATGATGGCGGCTCCATACAGGATCATGAAACTGCCGCGCATGGTCATCGTGAGATTCCTTGTCCAGAAATTGGCTGCGGCCAGCACGCCTATAGCAGCGTCATGGCAATCGCGGGGCAGGTTTCCTCCCACCCGGGTCGCGCGGCAAGAAAATTCCGGTTTTCATCCCATTTTTCAATGATGTGACAGCAGATCCGATGCTGCCTGCACCACGACGCCAACCTCCAGATCCTTCATGTCGGCGTGGCCGGCCGGACCGGGGGCCACGACCTGCGCGGCCCGGCGCCCGCATGGGGCGTATTCGTCAACGCGGCTCGGACCGAACAGGCCCAGCGTCGGCGTCCCGGCGGCGGCGGACAGGTGCATCAGGCCCGAATCGTTACCTATGAACAGCGCGCACCGCTGCAGCAGCGCCGCCACCTGCGTGATGCTCAGGCTTCCCCCGGTATCAAGCGCATCGGGAAGGGCATCCAGCACCCGGGCGGCCATCTGGCGTTCCGTGGCGCCGGGACCATACAGGATGACAGGACGCGCCGGTCCGTGCCGCGCGACAAAATCATGCCAGAAGGCAACAAATCGATCGGCGGGCCAGACCTTGCCCGACCAGTTCGCGGTCGGCGCCAGGGCGATCCATGGCCCCTCCCCGTCCGGCAGCAGGGCGCGGGCCTCCGCACGTTCCGCTGTACTGGTCCAGACCACGGGCATCGGCGTATCCGTCAGGCCCAGCACCCGCGCCAGATGGGTTACGCGCGGGCCGGGACGCCTGCCACCACGCATGACCCGCCGTGCGGAGGTGCGGATCAGGAACGGGATCACCGAACCGCGCAGGTCGACACACAGGTCCCACCGCGTCCTTACGCAGTCGCGCCACAGCGCCACCCAGTGCATGTCATAAGGCCGCTTGGTCATGACGATGGTGCGTTCACGTCGCGGCATGTGCGCGAACAGGCCCGCGGCGACGGGGCCGCAGACGATGGTGAACCGTGCCTGCGGATAACGGTGCAGCAGGTGATCCAGCAGCCCGGTCGAAATCACGGCGTCACCCAGCCGCGTCGATGTAATGAACAGGATACGCATCCGAATGTGCATATGCGTCTTGGACGATGATGCCAAATCTCCGTTATCCCCCTTGCCCGCCGACGCCGCTGTGCCCACAGTGGCGACATGGGTAAGTTTGCGTATCTGCCGGGCCGTGCGGTGCTGGCTGTCTCGGGGCGGGACCGGGTTTCCTTCCTGCAGGGACTTGTGTCCAATGACATGACGGCCGTCACGCCGGAACAGGCGGTCTGGACCGGCTTCCTCTCGGCGCAGGGCAAGTGGCTGGCCGATTTTTTCGTATTCGCTGACCCGCAGGGGGAACGGCTGCTGCTGGATTGCGACGCATCGCAGGCGGACATGCTGCGCCAGCGCCTGTCACGCTATCGCCTGCGGGCCGACGTGGACGTGGGCGACACCGGTTATGCCGTGCATGCGGGCTGGGATGGCGCCGCCCCCACGAGCGGGGACTTTCCCACCAGCATGGACCCGCGCCTGCCTGCTGCCGGGTGGCGCAGCCTGCGGGGACATCCCGCCACGGATACGACAGCCGACGAAGTCGATTACGACCGCCATCGCCTGATGCTGGGCCTGCCGGATGGCGTGCGCGATTGCGAATCAGGAAAGACCCTGCTGCTGGAGGCCAATTTCGATCAGCTCAACGGCATATCGTGGACCAAGGGCTGTTACATGGGCCAGGAACTGACGGCACGCACGCGCTATCGCGGGCTGGTGCGGCGGCATCTCCTGCCGATAGACGGAACGCGCGACCTTCCCGAACCCGGAACGCCGATCATGCATGGGGAACACGAAGTCGGCCATATCCGCTCCTCGCGCGATCAGGCGGGCATGGCCATGATCCGCAGCACGCATATCCACGACACCGGCCTGACGGCGGGGGGGCATCCCCTGACGGTGCGGGTGCCGCAGTGGTTCACCCTGCCCCAGAAGGCGGGCGAAGAAAGCTAGACATTCCGCGACGGGGCGGGCATGTCGGAACTTCATGTCCGACATGTTCAACCGACCGGATTGACCGACCCCATGCCCTATCTCCCCCCCGATGCCGCGACCTGCGCCCGCATGGTCGAACAGGTCCGTTTCAACAGCGACGGTCTGATCGCCGCCATCGCCCAGCAGCATGACACGGGCGAGGTCCTCATGCTGGCATGGATGAATGCCGAGGCCCTGACCGAAACGCTCCGCAACGGTCGCGTGTGCTATTTTTCCCGCAGCCGCAACAAGTTATGGCGCAAGGGGGAAACGTCGGGACAGGTCCAGACGCTGATTGACGCGCGGCTGGACTGCGACCGCGATGCGGTCCTGCTGCTGGTGGATCAAAAGGGTGTCGCGTGCCATACTGGCCGGCGCAGCTGTTTCTTCAATGCCATGCGTCCCGAAGGACTGGTGGAGATTTCACAGCCGCTTGTCGGGGCGGACGAACTGTATAAACGCACCTGAGCAGTCGCCGCCCACCAGAGCCGCAGAAAAGAGACCCGCATGGCCGCCGATCTTCCTCCCGAACAGGATCCCCGTTCCAAACTGGCCTGGATCATCCTGACGATTCTCCTGACCATCGTGCTGGGAGGATACATGGTGATTTCCGAGGTCCGGGCCCTTGTGAACGCACAGGTGGAAACGCCGGAGCAGCCGGACGGCAACAGCACCGGGCAGACGGCCCCGCCCTCCGTCCCGGTTCCGCCCGAAGGAAGCCCCCAGCCCTCAAAAACGCCTAACGCGCAATAATCCACAGGGCAGGCGTGGTGACTAGCCACGTCCTGTCCCTGCCGGGGACGGATCCCGCCGGGGCAGGAGGTCGAGGATCTCCTGCGCGGCGGCGGCGGTGGGATCGCCCTGCGGCCCATGCAGTGTCGCGATAACCTGCTGGAAGCCGGCCTTCTGCATCGCGGCGCTGTGCCCGTCCGTCAGCAGCCGCATGATCGTGTGGGCCAGCAGGTCCGCGCGGCAGCGTTCCTGCAGCAGTTCGGGTACAAGCCGATGGCCCGCCAGCAGGTTTACCATCGCGACATATGGCACCCGTATCAGCCGTCGCGCGATCGCGGCCGTGACGGCATTGACGCGATAGGTCACGGCCATCGGAACCCCGGCAAGCGCCAGTTCCAGCGTGGACGTGCCCGACTTGGTCAGCGCCGCGCCCGCGGCGGCGAAGGCATCGTGCTTTTCCTGCAGGTCGGTCACGACAACCGGCTGGATGGGCCAGTCCGCAACCCCCTTGCGAATGGTGTCGGCAATGACGGGCGCGACGGGCACCACCGGCACGATGTCGGGGCAAAGCGTGCGTAATATCCCCAACGTCTCGCCAAAGACCGGCAGCAGCCTTGGCGCTTCCGAACGGCGGCTGCCGGGCATCAGGATCAGCACTGGCGCATCGGGCGCGATGCCATGGCGCGCACGGAACGCCGCGCCATCGCCCTGATCGGCCCCGGACTGAACGACGGGATGCCCGACAAAGCGTCCCTCCACCCCATGTCGCGCGAAAAAGCCGGGCTCGAACGGCAGCAGGCACAGCATGCGTTCCCACAGGCCGGGGAATTTCAGCACCCTGCGTTCACGCCACGCCCATACCTGCGGTGCCACGTAATGGACGCGCGGGATCGACAGCGACGCCACCCGCCGCAAAAGCCGCAGTGCAAAACCGGGACTGTCGATGGTGACGATCAGGTCGGGACGGATGGCCCGGATATGGGCCACGGCCTGATCCAGCCGCCGTGACAGGAAACGCAGGCGCGGCAGGACCTCCACCAGTCCCATGACCGCAAGGTCGCGCATGGGAAATTCGCTTCGCAGTCCGGCGGCCTCCATCCGCGCGCCCCCAACCCCGACAAATGTCAGGGCCGGGTCGCGCCGCCGCAGCTCGCGCATCAGGCGCGCGCCCAGCACGTCGCCACTCGCCTCCCCCGCCAGGATCCAGATGGTCCGCGCGCCGACGTCACGACGGGCGCGCATGGTGGCGGATGATGTCATTGGCGCGTCTTCCTTGAAACCGGGGGCATCGGGGTTACGGGCAGGGGATCCCGTCCTATTCCTGTTTCAGGAACCCCACGATCCCGGTCTTCACCTCTTCGGGCAGGGGGACGTACTGCAACCTGCGTGCGGTTTCATCCCCCCTGGCGAACGCCCATGCGAAGAAATCCCTGACCGCCCGGCCCCGGACACGATCCGTGGGGTCGGTCGGGATCAGGACATAGGTGGCCGCCATGATCGGCCATGCGCCCTGCCCCGCCGCGTCCAGCACGTCGACATGGCGGGCGATGCCTGCATCCCATTTCGCGGAACGGGCGGCGGCCTCGAAACTGTCGCTGCTGGCGGCGACATCTTCGCCATGGCTGTTGCGCATTTCCACCATGGCCATGTGGTTTCCAACGGCATAGGCATATTCAAGATAGCCGATGCTGCCTTCGGTATTGCGCACGGCGGCCGCGATCCCGTCATTTCCCCGCGCGCCCTCGCCCACCGGCCACTGGATCGAGGTACCCGCCCCTTCCTGCGCCTTCCATGCCGGCCATGACAGCGACAGGTAGGACGTAAAGACGAAGGTCGTGCCCGACCCGTCCGCCCGCCGCACGGGCGCGACCGGGATATCCGGCAGGGCAAGGCCCGGATTGACGGCGGCGATACGGGCGTCATTCCATGACGTGATTTCACCGCCATAGATCTGCGCCAGCAGCGCGCCGGTCAGATGAAGCCGGCCATCGGCCACCCCCGGCAGGTTGACCACCGGCACGATCGCCCCCATCACCGTGGGGAACTGCGCCAGATGCGCCGCCTCCAGCGCCGTTGCGGACATGGGGGCGTCGGACGCGCCAAAATCGACGGTGCGGGCACGCACCTGGTTCTGGCCCGCGCCGGAACCGATCGTCTGGTAATTCAGGGTGACGCCCAGATCCCGCGCGGCATCTTCCCCCCACGCCCCGTAAATCGGCGCGCCAAAGCTGGACCCCGCCCCCGTGATTTCGGTGGCACGGGCCATGCCGCCATGCGCCACGAGCGTTATGGCCAGTCCCGTTCCGATCCATCCCTGTATGGCGCGCAATTGAATATTCTCCCTGACGCAGGCGCGACGGGACACGCGCCCCGTCGCGTTACGGCATTCAGCCACGCAGATCCGCATTGCAGGTTTTCTTCGCCGCCGCAATCACGCGCGCGCATACCGCCTCGATATCCGCGTCTGTCATGTTGCGCTCGACAGGCTGGATGGTGATCTCGATCCCCAGCGACTTGTGCCCTTCGGGGATCTTGTCGCCTTCATAGACATCGAACAGGCTGACCGCCGAAATCAGGTTGCGTTCCGCGCCCCTGACGGCGCGCAGCAGCTGTTCCGCCGGAACGTCACGCGCGACGATGAAGGCGAAGTCGCGATGCAGCGGCTGGAACGGCGACAGGTTGGGCGGCGCGCGGCGACGGCGCTTGGGTTCGGGAACATCCTCGATAAAGGCCTCGAACCCCACCACCGGCAGGTCGATGCCACGTTCGGCCAGCAGGGCGGGATGCACCTGCCCGAAATATCCCAGCACCAGTCGCGGCCCCTGCCGCACGGTGCCCGACCGGCCGGGATGGTAATGCGATGGCGCATCGGCGGTGATGCTCAGCCCCTCCATCGACGCGCCCGCCACGCGCAGCGCCTCAAGGATATCCGCCTTGGCCGCCCACAGGTCCACGGGCGTCGCCGGGTGCGCGGGCAGGCGCGGCGAATGGCCGCTGCGGATGCCCGCCACGATCTGGCGCTGTCCGCCGGCGCCAAATCCCGCCCCGATTTCAAACAGGCCGAGGTCGGGATAACCGCGCGCCGCGTTGTGATGCACGGCATTGAGCAGGTTCACCAGTGGCGTGGGCCGCATCTGGTCAAGGTCAACCGCGATCGGGTTGAGCAGGCGCAGGCTTTCGGGCGTCTCCCCAAAGGCCGATGCCTGTTCGTAGGACACGAAGGAGAAGCCGACCGTCTCCAGCAGGCCACGCGCGGCAAGCTGCCGGCGCGTGGCGGCAACGCGCGCCTGCGCCGACGTCAGGGCCGCGACCGGCACGGCGGAGAGTGGCGGCAGCGAAACCGCGGGAATGGCGTCCATGCCCTGCAGGCGCAGGACTTCCTCGATCAGGTCCACTTCGGCATCCACCGCCCTGACGCCCTGCGCCGCGCGTTCCGCCTGTTCGGGGGGCAGGTCGCGCGCCTGGTCCAGGACGATCGGCGTTGCGATGTCATTGCGCCATGACGGCACGCCGACGACGACCTGTTGCGCGTCGCGGCTGCGGACATCGAACCCCAGCCGTTCGAGGGAGGTCACCGCCACGTCCGGCGCGACCGTCAGGCCGCCCAGCGTCGCGATGCGTTCAAAGCGCAGCCGCGCGTCGCGCTGCCACGCGGGCGGCGCCCCGGCGGAGACCACCTCGCTGGCCTCGCCCCCGCACAGATCGATGATCATGCGGGTCGCGGCCTCCAGCGCGGCGGGAGGCAGGGCCTGATCCACCCCGCGCTCGAAACGCTGGCGCGCGTCGGAGTGAAGGTTGTGGCGCCGGCCGCTCAGCGCGATATGCACGGGCTCGAACAGGGCGCATTCGACAAACACGTCCGTTGTCGTCTCGCTGACGCCCGTCGCCTCGCCCCCCATGATCCCGGCCAGCGACTGCACGCCGTTCGCATCGGCGATCACGCAGTCATCGACCGTCATGACATGTTCGCCGCCATCCAGCGTCCGCAGCGTCTCGCCCGCGCCACGGCAGACGGTCAGGACGTTTCCGCCCACCTTCGCCACGTCGAATACATGCAGCGGACGCCCCAGGTCGAAGGCAAAGTAATTGGTGATGTCCACCAGCGCGGAAATCGGGCGCAGACCGACCGATTCCAGCCGTCGCTGCAGCCATTCCGGGCTGGGGCCGTTGCGCACCCCACGGATCGTCCGGCCCAGCACCCAGGGACAGGCCTCGGGGAAGGTATCCGCCCATGTCAGCGCGGAGGCGAAGGTGCCCTCCACCGTTTCCGCCAGCCACGGCCTGAGTTCCCCCATCCCGGCGGCGGCAAGGTCACGCGCGATGCCGCGAGTGGCCAGGGCGTCGCCCCGGTTGGGGGTAATCGCGATTTCGATGACGGGATCGTCCATGTCCGCGAACAGGGCATAGGACTGTCCCACGACCGTCCCGTCCGGCAGTTCGGCAATGCCGCCCGTTTCCTGGCCAAGTCCCAGTTCACGCAGCGAACACAGCATGCCGCCGCTCGTCTCGCCCCGGATCTTGCCCGCCTTGATGGTGATGTCGCTGCCGGGGATCCATGTGCCCGGCGGGGCAAAGATGACCGACAGGCCCGCCCGCGCATTGGGCGCGCCACAGACGACCTGCACGCGTTCGAACCCTTCGCCGGCATCGACCTGGCATACCCGCAGGCGGTCGGCATTGGGATGCTGTTCCGCGCTGAGGATCCGCGCGGTGCGGAATGGCGCAAGGACCGCGCCCCGGTCCTCGACCCCCTCGACCTCCAGCCCGATCGTGTTCAGCCGCGCGCAGATTTCTTCGACGGTTGCCGTGGTTTCCAGATGTTCACGCAACCATGACAGTGAGAACTTCATCAATCACAGACCTTCATGCAGCAGGGCGGGTGACAGGGGGCTGGTCCCGTAATGGCGCAGCCAGCGCACGTCGCTGTCGTAAAAGGAGCGCAGGTCGGGAATGCCATGACGCAGCATGGTCAGCCGTTCGACCCCCATGCCGAACGCAAATCCCTGCCACTCACGCGGGTCAAGGCCACAGTTGGCCAGCACGCGGGGATGCACCATGCCGGAGCCCAGAACCTCCAGCCAGTCGCTGCCCGCGCCGATCTGCCCCGTCTTGCGCGACCAGCCGATATCGACCTCCATCGACGGTTCGGTGAACGGGAAGTAGGAGGCACGGAAACGCACCGGCAGGTCGGGCTGCGCAAAGAACGCGCGCAGGAAATCCGACAGGCAGCCCTTGAGGTGGCCCAGCGTGATGCCACGGTCGATCACCAGTCCCTCGCACTGATGGAACATGGGGGAATGGGTGGCGTCATGATCGGCGCGATAGGTACGGCCCGGCGCGATGATGCGGATGGGCGGTTCATGCGACAGCATGGTGCGGATCTGCACGCCCGATGTCTGGGTGCGCAGCACGCGCTCGGCCTCCTGCCCCTCCTCACGCGGGAGGTAGAAGGTATCCTGGTCCGTGCGGGCCGGATGATGGGCGGGCGTATTGAGGGCGGCGAAATTGTGCCAGTCGGTTTCGATATCCGGGCCTTCGGCGACCTTGAATCCCATCGCCCCGAAAATCGCGCTCATTTCCTCGATCGTGCGGGTGATCGGATGGAGCGTGCCTTCGGGCTGCGGGGCGGCAGGCAGCGTGACGTCGACCCGTTCGGCGGCAAGCCGCGCGTTGAGGGCCTGTGCCTCCAGCTCCTGCCCGCGTTCGGCGATCACGCGCGACAGTTCGTCGCGCAGGCGGTTCAGGGCGCCCCCACGGAGCCTGCGCTCCTCCGGCGACATCCGGCCCAGCCCCTTCAGCAGGCCGGTCAGGCGTCCCGACTTGCCCATCGTCGCGACGCGCACTTCGTCCCATGCCCGCAGGTCGGACGCTGCCGCCAGCGCACTGAGGGTGTCTTGCTTCAGGGTTTCGAGATCGTCACTCATGCTACCTCGCACAGGCTCACCTGACAGGCTGGCCGAGGCGCATTTGACACATGGCGGCCATGCCGGTCACTGGATTACTTGGGGTGGGACCGACAATGCGCACTGTCGCGGGCCGGAACGCACCTGAACTAAAAACAAAACGGGCCGCCCGGCAGGACGACCCGTTTCGCGGACCTGTCACCACACGGGGTGGAGAGCAGGTTCAGGCCAGAGCGGCCTGCGCCTTCTTGACGATTTCGGCGAAGGTCGCGGCATCGTCATAAGCAATGGCGGCCAGCACCTTGCGGTCGATCTCGATCCCTGCCTTGTCCAGGCCATTGATGAAACGGCTGTAGGTCAGGCCATGCTCGCGCACGGCGGCATTGATGCGCTGGATCCACAGGGCGCGGAATTCACGCTTCTTGTTGCGGCGATCGCGATAGGCATAGCGAAGGGCTTTTTCCAGCCGTTCGAGCGCGATGCGGTAATTGGTGGAAGACCGGCCCCGGTACCCCTTGGAGAGTTCCAGAACCTTCTTGTGACGGGCGTGTGAGGTAACGCCCCGCTTGACGCGTGCCATATGTCAGATGCTCCTTATGCCAGCCCGTAGGGCGCCCACTGCTTCACAGTGCGACCATCCATTTCCGTCAGCGTCTGCGAACCGCGGTTGGTGCGCTTCATCTTCTGCGAACGGTTGATAAGGCCGTGACGCTTGTTGCCGGGGCCAGCCAGCACCTTGCCGGTCGCGGTGATCTTGAACCGCTTCTTGACCGACGACTTGGTCTTCATCTTGGGCATTTTCATCTCCAATCGATTTTTCACATTCCGCCACGCCCCGGGGGACGGCGGAACGCAAACATGACATTGCGGCCGGGCATGCCCTTGATCAGGCCCGGACGCGCGAACATCGCTGCCTATAGACAACGCCGCGACGGCAATCAAGCCCTGATCGGCCAATGTCGCGTTGTCTCGGCCCCGACAAGATATTAAGGAGGATCGGCAACGCGACAATAACGGACAGATACGGGAGCAACCGACCATGACAGCACGTGTGGCACTGGTAACAGGCGGCAGCCGCGGAATTGGCGCAAGCATTGCCGAATCCCTGGCGCGCGACGGCTTCGACATCGCGATTTCCTATGCCCGCAACGCGGCGGCGGCGGAACAGACGGTAGAGCGCATCGCCGCCACGGGCCGCACGGCGCGGGCCTATCGCGCGGGCGAAGGCGCCAATGCGGCGGAGGACCTGATCGGGCAGGTGGCCCGCGATTTCGGGCGGCTGGATGTGCTGGTGTGCAATGCCGGCATCTATCCCTATGCCAGGGTGCGCGACATGACGGCGCAGCAGGTTGACGCGACGCTGGGGCTGAACGTGCGCGCCGTCATGCTGGAGACGATCGCGGCGGTCAGGCACATGCCGCGCGGCGGCCGGATCATCTTCATCGGCTCCACATTCGGCGAACGCGCGCCCTTCCCCGGCATTTCGCTCTATAGCGCCACCAAGGCCGCCCTTACCGGCTTCGCGCGCGGCCTTGCCCGCGACCTGGGACCCGATGGCATTACCGTCAATGTGATCCAGCCCGGCCCCATCGACACGGACATGAACCCCGCCGATGGCGCGGCGGCGGACATGCTGCGGGGTTTCCTGTGCGTGCCGGAATATGGCAAGCCCGGCGACATCGCGGCCATGGCGTCCTTCCTCGCCCGGCCGGAGAGCGACAACATCACGGGCGCGGCCCTGACCGTTGACGGCGGCCTCGCCGCCTGAGGAACGCTGCATCATCCTGTGGTCCGGGCCTGCCTGAATCCGGCCGGACCAGACCATAGGACCAATACAGGAATGCGTGGGGCAATACGTGACGGCCCGCCGGTTCACGCGCCACGCCACGGCCGGCGGGCAGCCTCCCGCGATGCGGAGGCCGGATTCTCCCGCGTCGCCATCCTGATCACGCCATCGGGCTGACTGCAAAGCGTTGAAATACTTCGTCATGGTCAATATCGGCAGGCTCTGGCCGGCTCCATCACGCAAAAAAGAGCCAATGCGCCCTCCCCTGCCCAGAACCCACTGCTGACCTCCGGTTTTCACGGGTTGTATCCCTGCCTGTTTCTGATCTAGGCGTCGGAAATACCTTGCCGTGGAAACTGGTCATGACCGCACTCAATACTACGTCCCTGCCCCATCTGCCGCCGAACATCGCCATTCCCTCCTATGACCGTGCGAAAGTCACGCCGGGGATCGCGCATCTGAGCGTTGGCAATTTCCATCGCGCGCATGAGGCGGTCTATGTGGATCACATCCTGGCGCGGCCGGGACAGTCCGACTGGGGCATCGTCGGGATCGGCCTGATGGAAAGCCCGTCCGAAAAAGCCAAGGCGGACGCGATGAAGGCGCAGGACTGCCTTTATTCCCTGACCGAATGCGCCCCTGACGCCCCCGATACGGTCCGTGTCATCGGCTCCATCATCGAATATGTCTATGGCCCCGCAGACCGCGCCGCCGTGATCGAACGGCTGGCCGCGCCAGAGATCCGGATCGTCAGCATGACGATTACCGAGGGCGGGTATTATGTCGATGAAAACGGTCACTTTCCGCTCGACCTGCCCTTCATCGCCGAGGACCTGAAGCGTGCGGTGCCCCAGACCGCCTTTGGCGTGCTGACCGAGGCACTGCGCCTGCGGCGCGACCGGGGCATCGGCCCGTTCACCATCCTGTCGTGCGACAACCTGCCGCAGAACGGCCATGTCGCGCGCACCGCCGTCCTGACATGGGCAAAAGCCCGCGACGCGGCGCTGGCCCAGTGGATGGAAGAGAACGTGACCTTCCCCTGCACCATGGTTGACCGTATCACGCCCGCGGTACACCCCGACGATGTTCGCCGGCTGGATGCCGCCAGCGGGCTGGATGACCGGATCCCCGTGTTCTGCGAGGATTTCATCCAGTGGGTCATCGAAGACAAATTCTGCGCCGGGCGTCCCGAATTCGATGCGGTTGGCGTGCAGTTCACCGATAACGTCCATCCCTATGAGGAAGTGAAGCTGCGGATGCTCAACGCCTCCCATTCGCTTCTGGGACTGTCGGGTGTGCTGTCGGGATACCGTATCGTCAGCGACATCATGGAAGACGTGAACGAAATCGCGCTGGTGGAACGGTATCTGGGATATGACGCGGAACCGCTGCTGACGGCGCCTCCGGGCATGGCGCTGCATGAGTATGGCGCGCTTCTACTGCGGCGCTTCCGCAATCGCGCCATCAGCGACCAGCTGCTGCGCATCGCCTCCGACAGCACGTCAAAGCTGCAGATGTTCGTGCGCGAAACCGCGATGGGCGTGCTGGCGCGACATCATAATCCCGTCCGCATCGCATTCCTGATCGCATGCTATCTGGAATATCTGCGCGGGCATGACGACAGCGGCGCGGCCTATACGGTGACGGAACCGCACCTGTCGGCGGACGACCGGGCCCTTGCCCTTGATCCCGACGTGAACGCGGGGCTCAGGATGTCGGTGTTTGCCGGTTGGGGACTGGCGGATTCCGAAGATTTCGTCCGTGACTACCGCACGATCAGGCAGTCGATCCGCACGAACGGAACACGCCGGACGCTGGCTGATATCGTCCTTGCGGCGGAATAACTTTCCTTTTCCCGCCTGCAGCATCGCGCATTTCCGCCCTTCCGCCATCACCGCATGGCGGAAGGCGCTGACACGTCATTGTCAGAAATAACTTCTTGACGCCGGCCCGTTTTATAAGCTGTCTCCTGAAAAAGCCGTCTTTCGCCACAGCTTCGCTTCAATTCAGGAACACTATGAATATATTTTCTCGCCTTGGGCCCACCCTCCTGATCGCCATCGCCATATGCGCGATATCCGGCCTTTATGTATTGGGAGGAGGCATCTGGCTGGGTCTACTGGGCGGCTCGTTCTATTACATGATCGCGGGGGTCGCCCTGCTGGTGACGGCATTCCTGCTGCTGCGTGGTCGGCAGGAAGCACTCATCGTTTATGCGATCTTCCTGATCGGCACGATGGTCTGGGCGGTCAGCGAGGTCGGATTCGATTTCTGGGCGCTGGCACCGCGCGGTGACATCCTTGTCCCGATCGGCATCCTGCTCCTGCTGCCTGCGGTGACGCGTCGCCTCGGGCCGCCGGGCAATGCCGGTCGTGTCTCCCTCGGGGGCGCGGTCGTGGCGGCGATCGTGGTCGTCGTGGTCGCCCTGACGCAGGATCCGCAGGACATCGCGGGCGCGCTGCCCCCCGTGGCACAGAACGCCCCGACGCCCGGCGACGCGGGCGAAATGCCGGACGAGGACTGGCAGGCCTATGGCCGCACGGAATTCGGGGACCGCTTTTCCCCGCTCAGGCAGATTACGCCCGCCAATGTCAGCAAGCTGAAAGTTGCATGGACCTTCCGCACCGGCGACATGCGCGGTCCGGGTGACCCGGGCGAAACGACGGATGAAGTCACGCCGATCAAGATCCGCGATACGGTCTATCTCTGTTCCCCGCACCAGATCCTGTTCGCGCTGGACGCGGCGACCGGCAAGCTGCGGTGGAAGTTCGACCCGAAAATCGTCCACAATCCCACTTTCCAGCATCTGACCTGCCGTGGCGTTTCCTATCACGAGGCCAAAGCTGACGATGCGGCCGCGCCCACCGAATGCGCGCAGCGCATTTTCCTGCCCACGAACGACGGACGCCTGTTCGCGCTTGACGCCCATAGCGGGGAGCGGTGCCATGGCTTTGGCAATGATGGCGAAATCGACCTGAAGAACGGCATGACCGTCAAGACGGCGGGCTTTTACGAACCCACCTCGCCGCCGGTGGTGACGGACACCATGGTCATCGTTTCCGGCGCGGTGACGGACAATTATTCCACGAACGAACCCTCTGGCGTGACCCGTGGTTTCGACGTCAATACGGGCGAACTGAAATGGGCGTTCGATCCGGGCAACCCCGATCCCAACGAAATGCCCTCCGAACAGCATCATTTCGTGCCGAATTCGCCCAATTCGTGGATTACGGCGTCCTATGACCCGAAACTGGACCTGGTCTACATCCCCATGGGCGTCCAGACCCCCGACATCTGGGGCGGCAACCGCAATGCCGATGCGGAACGCTATGCCAGCTCCATCGTCGCGCTGAATGCCTCCACCGGAAAGCTGGCCTGGAGCTACCAGACCGTCCATCATGACCTGTGGGACATGGACATCCCCTCCCAGCCCAGCCTTGTGGACATCCGCAATGCGGAAGGGGAAATCATCCCGACCCTGTACGCACCGGCCAAGACCGGCAACATTTTCGTGCTGGACCGTCGCAATGGCAAGCTGGTGGTACCCGCGCCCGAACGTCCGGTCCCGCAGGGGGCCGCGCCGGGCGACCACCTGTCGGCGACGCAGCCCTTCTCCGAACTTACCTTCCGTCCCAAGAAGAACCTGACGGATGCCGACATGTGGGGCGGCACGATGTTCGATCAGCTGATCTGCCGCATCATGTTCCACCAGCTGCGTTACGAAGGACCGTTCACGCCGCCTTCGCTTCAGGGCACGCTGGTCTTCCCCGGCAATCTCGGCATGTTCGAATGGGGTGGCCTGGCGGTTGATCCGGTCCGTCAGGTCGCGATCGCCAACCCGATCGCCATTCCGTTCGTCTCCACCCTGATCCCGCGCGGCCCGAACAATCCCGCGACGCCTGACAAATCCCTGCCCTCGGGCAGCGAAAGCGGCGTGCAGCCCCAGTTTGGCGCCCCCTTTGGCGTTGACCTGCACCCGTTCCTGTCGCCGCTGGGCCTGCCGTGCAAGCAGCCGGCATGGGGATATATGTCTGGCATCGACCTGCGCACCAACAAGATCGTGTGGAAGCACCGCAATGGCACGATCCGTGACAGCGCGCCGCTGCCGCTGCCGTTCAAGATGGGCGTGCCCAGCCTTGGCGGCCCGCTGACCACCGCCGGTGGCGTGGCATTCCTGACCTCGACGCTGGATTATTACATCCGCGCCTATGACGTCACGACAGGACAGCAGCTGTGGCAGGACCGCCTGCCCGCCGGGGGCCAGTCCACGCCCATGAGCTATTCCGTCAATGGACGGCAGTTCATCGTGACGGCCGATGGCGGCCATGGATCGTTCGGCACGAAGCTGGGCGATTACGTGGTGGCCTACAGCCTGCCGGAATAAGATCTGGCGGAAAAAACGGGGCGGCATTCGTGTCGCCCCGGCTTGACCGGTCGGGCCATGTCTGTATATAAGCGGATATAGACACGGTTCGCGGAAGATTATTTCCAACCCACGTCCCTGTGCCCCATCCGCCAGCAGGCCCCTGTAATCGCCACTTATTCAGGCTTTTACAGATTTTCTCCTATGGGGATTAAAAATCCAAATAAGTCTTATCAGCGTTTTCATCTTACGTTGGGTGGAAGCCCTTGATTAGGAAACAGAAGACTTACTGTCCGCCGCGAGGGCGACGCCATGACGCGTCAGCGCCGATCCGGTGCCGGAGATCAACGTGCAACAGCACGTCGATTTCGTTGTTTCTGAAGACGTAGCGCCGAAACTCGGGGCGGATGATACGGGGTGATATGATGACTTTCACAACCGCGAGAACATCGTGATTAAACGCATTGCAGCAGCGATTGTGGGAATCGGTGTCGCCGGAGGCGTCGGATTCCTTGCTTACGCGTGGTATCCGGAGATTGCTCCGGTTGCTCCGCCTCCTCCCTCCGCCTTCAGCAAGGCCCAGATCGAGCATGGGCGCATCCTTGCGGCCGGTGGTTACTGTGCCGAGTGCCATACGCGCACCGACGGCAAGCGTGGCGTGGAACTGGCGGGGGATTACAAGATGGACACGCCTTTTGGCGCCATCTTCTCCTCCAACATCACGCCCGATCCCGAAACCGGGATCGGCCACTGGTCCGAAGCGGCGTTCAAGCGTGCGATGCGCAAGGGTATCTCGCGCGATGGAACGCAACTGTTCCCTGCCTTCCCGTTCGACCATTTCACGCACATGACGGACCAGGACATCGACGATGTCTATGCCTTCCTCATGACGCGGGAGCCGGTCCATTCGGTCAAGCGCGACAATACGGTCGCCTTCCCCTTCAACATCCGCCTCGAACAGGCCGGCTGGAAGCTTCTGTTCCTGCATGAAGGTCCGCTGAAGAACAATTCGGCCAAGGATGCCGAATGGAACCGTGGCGCCTACCTGGCCGAAGGGCTGAGCCACTGCTCCGCATGTCATACGCCGCGTAACGCGATGGGCGCGGAAAAAAGCAGCGCCCCGTATGATGGCGCGCCGGTGGACAACTGGATCGCCCCGCCGCTTAACGAACACAATCCCACCCCGGTCGTCTGGACCGAGGATGAATATTTCAAGTACCTGCGCTATGGCTCGGCCCCGCTGCATGGCAGCGCCGCCGGCCCGATGTCGCCGGTCGTGCATGGCGGCCTGAGCGAAATGCCCGAATCCGACGTGCATGCGATCGCGCATTACCTGGCGGATATCGACAAGGCCTCCAGCCGCGTCAGCCAGGATCCGCAGGCCATCGCGTGGGCCATGAAGGCCTCCATGCGTGACCTGGTGGGACCGCAGACGGACCCGAACGCGCGGCTGTATGCCGGCGCGTGCGCCGCGTGCCATGCCAACGCCGGCCCGCAGCCGGTGGAAGGCCGCCCCGACCTGGCGCTGAACAACGCGCTGTGGCTGGATGAGCCGACCAACCTGTTCCAGGTGATCCTGCGTGGGATTGGAACGACTGAAGGCATTTCCACCGTCTCGATGCCCAGTTTCTACCATTCCTTCTCCGATGCGGATCTGGCGCGTCTGGCGGCCTATCTGCGTGCCACCCGGACAACCCTGAAACCCTGGACCGACCTTGAGAAGAAAGCCGCTGATGTCCGCAAGACACTGGTTGCCTCTCCTGTCGCCTCTTCGCATTGAGATGAAAGACGGAGCTAGAACATGACGACCTTTCACCTCAATGGACGGGAAGTAACCGTTGACGTCCCGGAAGATACCCCCCTGCTGTGGGTCATCCGTGACGAAGTCGGCCTGACCGGCACGAAGTTCGGCTGTGGCATCGGCATGTGCGGCGCATGCACCGTGCATATCGGCGGTCGCGCCACGCGTTCGTGCATCACGCCCGTCAGCGCCGCCGAAGGTGCCGACATCACCACGATCGAGGGGATCGATCCCGAAGGCAATCACCCCGTCCAGGTCGCCTGGCGGGAATTGCAGGTGCCCCAGTGCGGTTACTGCCAGTCCGGACAGATCATGCAGGCCGTCAGCCTGCTGAAGGATTATCCCTCCCCCACGGATGAGGAAATCGATGCGGTCATGGCCGGCAGCCTGTGCCGCTGCATGACCTACATTCGCATACGCGAGGCCATCAAGAAGGCCGCGGCAGCCGCACGCGGAGATTCGTCAAATGGGTAGACTGAACCGTTTTCTTACCGGCAAGGGTTCCGGCGCTGGACAGGGCCTCTCCCGGCGCGGCTTCCTTGTCACCTCGCTTGGCGCTGGCGTCATGTTCGGCTTTGCCCGGCAGGCATCGGCCAATCAGATTTTCCCGCTTGATAAATCCGGTCCCGGGGAAGGCGCGTTCGAACCCACCATCTGGTGTTCGATCGCCCCGGATGGGGAAATTACCGTCAACATCATCCGCGCGGAAATGGGCCAGCATATCGGTTCAGCCCTTGCCCGCATCATCGCGGACGAGATGGAAGCCGACTGGGAAAAGGTCCGTATCAATTACGTTGACACCGATCCCAAGTGGGGCCTGATGGTCACCGGCGGAAGCTGGTCCGTATGGATGACGTGGGATGTCTTCCGCCAGGCGGGCGCGGCGACGCGCACCGCTCTGGTGGAGGAAGCCGCGCGCCTGCTGGGCACGACGCCGGACAAGTGCACCGTCAGCCAGAGCATCGTCTCGGCCAGCAATGGCAAGCAGATCAGTTTTGGCGACATCGTGGCGCAGGGCCACCCCAGCCATTCCTTCACGCCGGAGGAAATGGCGAAGCTGCCGCTCAAGCCCGCCAGCGAACGCCGCCTGATCGGCAATGCGGAGCTCAAGAAGGCGCTCGACATTCCTTCCAAGACCACGGGCGAGGCCATTTACGGCATCGACGCGAAGGTCGAAGGCATGGTGTACGCGCGCCCCAAGATGCCGCCCACCCGTTACGGCTCCAAGGTGCGCTCGGTCGATGACACAGAGGCGCGCAAGGTCAAGGGATACATCCGTTACCTGAAGATTGAGGATCCTTCCGAGGTCGTGCAGGGATGGGTCGTCGTGCTGGCGAGCAGCTATAGTGCTGCGATCCGTGCGACCGACGCGCTGAAGGTCGACTGGATCCCCGGCGAGACCGCGCATGTCAGCGAACGCGACATCCAGGATCGCGGCCGTGAACTGATCAACCACAAGGAAGGCGGGGTTTACGTCTTTAACGATGACGGGGTGGATGCGGCCTTTTCCTCCGCCCATACCGTCATGGACAAGGAATATACCTGCGCCTCCGTCCTGCATTACCAGCTGGAGCCCACGAATGCCCTCGCCTTCGTCAAGGACGGCGTTTATGAAATCCATGCGGGCAACCAGTGGCAGTCGCTGATCCTGCCGACCCTGGCGAAGGCGCTGGAAGTACCCGAAAGCAAGGTCCTGCTGCGCAGCTACCTGCTGGGCGGTGGTTTTGGACGTCGCCTGAACGGGGATTACATGATCCCGGCCGCGCTGGCGTCCAAGGCGCTGGGTGGCAAGCCGGTCAAGCTGATCCTGACGCGTTCGGACGACATGGTGTTCGACTCCTTCCGCTCCCCTTCCGTGCAGCGGGTGCGCATGGCGTTCGATGCCTCCAGCAAGATTACCGCCATGGATTACCAGGCGGCGGCAGGCTGGCCCACGGGCGTCATGGCCGAGGCGTTCATGTCCAAGGGCGTGAATGACGTGCCTTATGACCAGTTCGCCATCGCGGGCGCCGATCACTGGTATGAAGTCGGCGCGTTCCGTGTACGCGCGCTGCGCAACGACCTGGCGGAAAAGACCTTCCGTCCCGGCTGGCTGCGTTCGGTCAGTCCGGGCTGGACCAGCTGGGGTGTGGAATGCTTCCTCGACGAGGTCGCGCATGCCCAGAAAAAGGATCCGGTTCAGTTCCGCCTGGACATGCTGACGGCGACAGGCCGCAACAAGGGCGAGGCCCCCGACGCGGTCGGCGGCGCATTGCGGCAGGCCGCAGTGCTGCGTCGTCTGGCGGAAAAGGTGAACTGGGGCAAGCAGACGCTTCCCAAGGATACGGCGCTGGGCATCTGCACCACGGCGGGTCAGGAACGTGGCATGCCGACATGGATCGCGTGCTGTGCGCAGGTGCATGTTGACCGCGCCACTGGCGTGGTGCGGTGTGAGAAGCTGACGATTGTCGTGGATGCGGGCACCGTGGTCGATCCCGACGGCGCACGCGCCCAGACCGAAGGCGCCGCGCTGTGGGGCCTGAGCATGGTGCTGTTTGAAAATACGGAAATCGTCAACGGACAGCCGGTTGACCGGAACCTGAACACCTATACCCCGCTCCGCATTGCGGACACGCCGGAAATGGATATCGAATTCCTGCCCAGCACCGAAAAGCCAATGGGACTGGGCGAGCCCGGGACCACGGTCGTGGGGCCGGCCATCGGCAATGCGATCTTTAACGCGGTGGGCGTCCGCCTGCGCCACATGCCGGTCCGTCCGGCCGACGTGCTGCGGGGACTTCAGGGAAGCTGACGGCTTTCCTGAAATGACTGCATTATCCGGAACGGGCCTGTCGCACCATGCGTCAGGCCCGTTCTGATTCAGGACCGTCCCTCAAGAAACTGTCTGAAAAGATCAGGCCGATAATACCCTGAAATCATAAAAGTTTTTGGTGAAGCTTTTTGCAAAAAGCTTCGTAAGGCAGGGCTTTTTTGAAAAAAGGCAGCACCCGAAACTTTTGTCGTTTTTTATCAAAGAACTGTTTTCAAACAGTCTCCAAGTCCCGGGAGACGGATCCGGAACTGAGAAAGGACATGATCGCCTCTGCCGCCCTTTGGGCGGATGTTCTGTCCGGCTGAAGGGAAAAGGTCTGTTCAAAGGCCCTTGTCTGACGGGTTCTGAAAACCTCGTCCAGCGTGCGTGCTTTTTCAAGCGCTGCCGGCAGATCCGCGACACGGTCGATGACCTGTCCCAGTTCCCAATGTGCATAATCGGGATTGTCCTGCCATCGGGCGGCATGGCCATTCAGGAAAATGCAGCTGCGTGGATGGTAAATCCATTCATAAACTTGGCTGCTGGCGTCACCGAGGTAAATGTCAGCCGAACGGGTATAGGACATGTCCACCGAATGGCTGCTTCCCTCATCAATCCGGATATGGGGCAAATGCCGGTATTTTTCCGGTATGTCTATCCTGCGCCGCAATTTGCGATGTTCGACCGATGTATGGAACCGTTTCTGGAACAGCATGATATGCGGCGCGAAAATCAGATTGTACTGCTCCTGCCGCGCAAACCATTCCAGCACCTGCAGGCCCATATCCCACCATGAAGACAGGCGCGGATCAAAATGCGGGTTGTACAGGACCGTGGGACGATCGTTGTCAAAAAAACGCTTGCGATCCGCAAGGTCGATAATGTCGAATTTCGGGTACCCGACAACCGCATGATTGTCAGGCCGTACGAGGTTACGCTCCAGCATGCGATCCCGGGTCTTGGCACCCGGCAGCAGGACAAGATCGAAAAAGCGCGTGACATCACGAAACCCGACGGACCTGTCCCCTGCCCCATGCGGCAGGTAAATCAGCTTCAGCTGTTTCAGTCCGAAATGGCTTTTCAGCAATGCGGAGGTCGTCTCCGGCACGACCAGGGCGTCAAAGCCGGAAAACAGCTTCAGATTTTCCCGAAGACTGGCAATACGCCGGAAAGGAATGATTTGACGGGCCAGTACATCGACGGCCTTGGCAACCCGACCGATATCGATATGGACAAGTTCCACACCGCTTGTATCGCCCATTATTTTTGTCAGATGTTCAATCTGTGCCCTGCCGGATGCAATGACGGTAACATTTCCCCCCATCCGGGCAATTTCGGAAATAATGGGCGCCGTATGTGAAATCTGATGGATACTGTCGTGGTTGAAAAGAAACCCGATTTTTATCGACAAGATGGAGCCACCTGCAAAAGACATTCCCTGATGCAGCCGGATTTACAATAACTTCTCATCTGTTTCTACAAAAGTCTCCCGGCCCGGAACGCATGATACAGAAATGTTCGCTGATATCCCGTGCCTTTTGGGTATGCCGGCATGCATGTCCGGGCACTTCGCACCTCTGAAAAGGAAAAACCCGTTCTGAAACGCGACGACGAAACATCGCGCCTGTATTATCCAGATTATCCAGTTTCAATGGCCTGACGACCCAGCGCGGGATCATCCGTGAAAAAACCGTCCAGCCCCAGATCCAGATACCGCTGGATTTCAGCGATTGCGCCCTGCGGATTCCGGACGTTATCCCCCCTGTCATTTCGCAGCTGTAGCGGAAGGAACCGGTTTTCCGGCCGGAAAGTATAGGAATGCACCAGCAGGCCCGCGCGATGCGCGTCCTCGATCAAGGATGAAGGACGCAGCCAGGCGCCAGAGGCATCACGTGGAATGATATCCGTATTCGACGGACCGATTGCATCGGCATGACGACGCACCTGCTGCAATCCTGCCGGCGTCATCAGTTCCCCGAATGTCGTTCCCTGTTCTGCCGTCAGGGTGTCGGGCACGCGCTCTCCCCTCTCCCCCATGAGGAACATCAGGCGTGCCCGCGGATTGATGTTTTTCACCCGGTCATACAGGAACTTCAGGTTTCCGCTTTCAAAGGACTGCACCTCCAGCAGGCAGTAACGCGTATATTCATGCGCGGCGATGACCTGCAGGAACATGTCTTCGGGCGCGTATCCCAACTGGTGGAAATGGGTTGAATTCTTGATTTCGGGAATCAGGCCGATCTCCCGTCCCCGCGTGGCGGCCTCTGCTGCGACAAAATCAATGATTTCCTCAAATGTCGGGATATCGAAATGTCCGTCATAACGGGTATTGTGGACGCGTACGTCCGCCAGGCGTTCCTTCGCGCGCAGGCGCTTGAGTTCCTGGAGGGTGAAATCGGTCGTGAACCATCCGGTTTCGGTCCTGCCATCAATCATGACGCTGCGTTTGCGGGACGCGAATTCGGGATGCCCGGCGACATCCGTGGTCGTCGCGATATTGCTTTCATGACGGGCGACAAGCACCCCGTCGCGCGTCGGGACGAGATCGGGCTCGATATAATCCGCCCCGTCCGCGATGGCCCTGGCATAGGACGCCAGCGTATGTTCGGGCCGCAGGGCCGATGCGCCCCGATGCGCCATGACAAGGGGAACAGGCACCAGCGATGGCGCGGCATATGCGTGCCGAGCCGAAAACATTGCGACAGTCCCGGCAAGCCCCATCACCTGCCTGCGTGTCAGCATGCGTCCATTCATGACAACCAACCTTTGCCGGCCCCAGCCGCGATCATGGACTCAGCCCGGAGTGCTGAGCGTTCCCCCGTCCTTTACAACGGGGAATGCGTGGCGGCATCTTCCTCGATCGCGCAGGCTTTTGCCTCGGGCTTTGGGGCCGTATGGCGCAGTTCCTCCAGTTCGGTCCGCGCGGCCTCCATATCTGTCCTGAAGGCGGCACTTCCATGCATCGCGGCGATATCGGCGGCCCCTGTCACGTACCCCTCCAGCACGTCGCTGGCCCAGTGAACGCCACAGACGACGCGGCTTTCGCCAAAGACCCGCCCGCGCTGGAGGATCTGGGTCGCACGGTCCGGCAGCAGTTCCGCCAGTACAAGCGCGGTGCTCCAGCCATACATGGTATGACCGGAGGGATAGGATCCCGATGTCGCCAGATGCGCACGGTCGCTTTCGGTACAGATCGGCTGCGTATTGCCCACGAAAGGACGGGCCCGATGCCAGTACGCCTTGCTTTTGCGCATGTCGGGAATTTCGGTCACATCCATTCTGTGGATCAGCGCCACCAGACGGGGGGCCCTGGACGCCTCGATCGTAAAGCCGGCGGCGCAGGAGAACGCATGCAGCAACCCGTCCATCCGCAGGTTGGCGTCGGATGTCGCAAGGGCCCAGCGTGCACTGCCGGCCAGTCCCCGCGTGACCTCAAAAGCATGGGTGTCCGCTGCCTGCCGGGCCGATCCGGGCTGTGGCGGCGGGGGCAGGATACGGGTCGAATCGGGTTGCGCATCAGGCGCCAGATATCCCGTTTCAGGCGTGGCCCCGTTCTGGGACGCCCGTGCCAACGCGGGACCTGACACCACCAGAAGCGAGGCCAGGATTACAGAAGGCAGACAATGTTTTCGCATGACATTCCACAGCAGTAAAATCGTAATGACGCAGTGACCCGATCATGGCAGACGCACGAACCTTTTCAATACACCTCGGGAACGATCATGTCGTCCGGCACGGGCTGGCGCAGGTAATCCGGATTGAACACGCGTTCGGGCAGGATGACCTCCGGCTTTTCGATTTCTTCATACGGAACCTGTGAAAGCAGGTGGCTGATACAGTTGAGCCGCGCTTTCTTCTTGTTGACCGCAGGCACGATCCACCAGGGGGCTTCGGCGATGTTCGAACGTTCCAGCATGATTTCCTTGGCCAGGGTATAGGCTTCCCACCGCCTGCGGCTTTCAAGGTCCATCGGGCTCAGTTTCCACTGCTTCAGCGGATCTTCCATTCGGGCGCGGAAACGCAGTTCCTGTTCATCGTCGGAAATGGAAAACCAGTATTTGATGATCTGTATCCCGCTGCGTACCAGCATCCGTTCGAATTCCGGGACAGAGCGAAAGAATTCCTCGTATTCCGCGTCAGTACAGAAATTCATCACGCGTTCGACCCCGGCCCGGTTGTACCAGCTCCGGTCAAACAGCACGATCTCACCTGCGGCAGGCAGGTGGCTGACGTACCGCTGGAAATACCACTGCGTGCGTTCCCGGTCGTTTGGCGCGGGCAGGGCCGCGACGCGGCAGATGCGGGGGTTGAGACGCTGGGTAATGCGCTTGATGACACCGCCCTTACCCGCCGCGTCGCGCCCTTCGCAGATGACCACCAGCCGGTGGCCGGTTTCCTTGACCCAGTCCTGCAACTTCACCAGTTCCCCCTGAAGACGCAGCAGTTCACGAAAATACGTCTTCCGGAAATCCAGCGGATCGCAGTCTTCCTGTCCTCCCAGACGGACATCATCAAGCTCAAGCTCGATTTCCTCGTCGATGTCATCAAGGACTTCCTCACGCAGGCGTATCCTGTCCCGTGGCAGGCGATCATCAGGGGGCGTCCGGGTCATGCGGGATCAATCACTTTGCTGGAATACCGCTGCGGCAACCAATGATGGAAAATTCCTTCAGAACTCATCATGAAGAAAGGGTTCCTCGTCATCGACCGGGAAAGTAACGCAGGGCGATGGCGTCAATTCCGGTGGTTGTCCGGCCCTGGCCGCCTTGCGCATCGGGAATTGTCCGCGATGTCGTCCTTCATGAATATCCGGATTTTTCTGTTCGGACGCATCTTTCATGACCTGCTGTTCCTGAAAATTCAGCACCCTGAAACAGGTATATCAGGCAGCCTGCGCGAAGTATGAAGAATTTTTGAACATACATTTCGATATAGGAACATTCATGCCCGCGATGAATTCCTGTGCCCCTTCCCTCTGCCGGGTTGGCAGGTGCCGCCTCCACTTTCTTGTTGCAATTGATATTCGTTCGCATTATGAAAAAGGAACTCACGGCGCATCAGACAGTTCCCCAACCGTCGATTTCCCGACCCCACCGCCGTGAAAACTTTGCGGTATCGTCCTGCTTCTTCCGGACGATACCGCATCTTTTTTCAGTGCAGGGACCCAATCCATCATGTCCGAAACAACTGGATGCACCCCCGAATGGCACCTTGAACATTCGCGGCCGGCCACGTTCCTTCACTATCTTGATCCCCGTCAGTCCCCCGCGGCGCAGGCCAACAGGCTTGTCACGCGCTTCCGCAATATCCAGGCACTGTGTGACGAAGGTGAAAACCCGCCGGATCTGATGCGGCTTCGCAATGAACTGGCCTTCCACCTTCTGAAAATGTCGCGTTGGTGGGGATTGCATTTCTGTCCGCGCGGCCTTGTCGGCGTTCGCAATCCCCTGTTCATGACATATGTAAAAGCCCACATCGAACGCGCGATTGACGACGAATGCCTGTTTGACCTGCTGACGGTCCAGCGCCACATGCACGCGGGCGACGGGGGACATATCCTTGTGCTGGGGCAGGAGACGGCAACGGAGCCTGCCGCATCCATCATCTACGGGATTGATGGTCAGCGGGGATTCCGTTTTGCCATCGGACCGGCCGGGGCCGAGCCCATCTGGAACGGGCGCACCTGTCCCGATTTCGCCAGCGCATGGCTTGCCGCGCGGGCCGCGCATGCCAGGATGGGCGACTGCCACGCCACCATGCGGGAATATGAAACCGCCCATCAGGAACATATCCGCGCACGCGGATGGCACCGACGCCACTTTCACCGGCAGTACGACCATCCCGCCATGGACATGTATGTGCAGGCCAGCACGCAGTTACATGCCTGCAGGTCGGAATTCGGCCGTCGGGAATTCGAGGAAATCCTGAACAGCATCGCCTTTGGCATTACCCGCGCTGCATTTTGCCGACGCATGACGATTGCCGACATGCTGCAGGAAAACGACATGCAGGACATGACCCTGCGTCAGGCCAATATCATCAAGCGACGCGCCAGGACCTATGTCACCAGTTGCATCGACCCGATCGCGCGTCCGGAAATGGATATCCTGCTGGACCGGGTCATTTCATACCTGCCGCGACGATGTGCCTGAAACGACACACCGACGCGCCAGATAAAAAACCGGCGATGGTGGAGGTCTGCTGACGCTTTCTCCACCATCGCCAGGATCGGATCAGCGGGCCTGGATGCTCACCACCCGCCCCAGCCCCATCCGCCATAGGAATAGCCGTAGGGATATCCATAATAACCGGGATAACCGTAATAGCCGGGATATCCATAATATGGGTACGGATAAGGAACGGTCCCGCCCCAGCCCGGGCCACGCCAGCCGCCGCCGCCCCAGCCACCGCGATCGCCCCAGCCGCCACGGTCACCACCCCAGCCACCGCCGGGACCGCCACCGCGTCCACCACCGGGACCGCCGCCACCCCAGCCACCGCCGCCATGACCACCGCCCGGTCCTCCGCCGCCCGGACCACCACCATGTCCACCGCCACCACCACCGGGGCCATGCTGCGCATGGGCTACCGACGCGACCACCGCAGGCGTCGCCGCCAGCGAAATGGCGAGCAGAGCCCCCGTCAAGAATTTCGTGTGTTTCACCTTGGTCCTCCTGTGGCGGCAGCCTCAGACACTATCACGGCAGGAACATGACGCGCCGTACTCAATCTTTTTCAAGCCTGTTTCCCATACCGTGAACCTGTATGGCATTCCTGCCTGAAGCATTCACCTGTTAGAGATATAGTGCGGGAAAGCGGCCAGATGAATGTGGGGGAATGGATTCTAACATTTCGTGACATTTTTCCGATTGCGACACGATATTCATGCCCATGTCAGGAAATGGCGCCCCCAGCGGGAGATCGCATGGTGGTTCCATGCCGGTTTTCCATCGGCTTTCCGCCTTCCCGACCGGGCCGATCCGCTGATTGCCTGATGGAAAGCATCAGGAACGACATGAACAAACGTCCGGCGCGGATATACCCGATGCCATCCGGCCACGGTCCGCGTCACGTCACCGCCGGAAAAATCAGCGGCAGAAACACGCCATCCTGCTTCTGCGAACGGGTATCGGTCCATTGGCTGATGTCATTATATTACAAAAAAGCGATTGACTCTTCCCCCATGAGGTTTCCTTAAATAGGCATAATATTAAGTATATCCTTATGGATTGACTATAATTCTCCTTCTGCCCCCGTCATCAAGAGAGAAAATGAAAACCTTCCCTTTCTCCCTCCCGAATGTTTCGCGCCGGCTTCCTTCATCCATGCGCAACCGTTTCCTGTGCGCAATCATGATGTTTATGCCGTTGGGCGGCCTGACCGGCTGCGGCTATACCGATTCCAGAACGGCGCATCGGGCACAATTGGCCATGATTGGCATGAAAAGCGACGAGGTGCAGTCCTGCGTGGGCATTCCGGACAAAATCAAGAAACTGAACGACAACGTTCAGGTATTTGAATACGTCCGCACCATCAACGTTCCTTCCGCAAATGATTCCACGCTCTTTCCGCTACAGACCATTGTAAACCTGACGGAAACGACGCTCGGGGGCGCGGGGAAAACCTGCATTGCCGATATCCGTCTTGAAAACGACACGGTCACCGACCTGCATTACAGTGGCGATAATGATGAAATTGTCGGAACTGACGGCGTATGTTCCATCGTGGCACGCGGCTGCATCCGTAAACCGGTCAGTTCAATGCGACATGTAAAGGCCGGCATATTCGGTCCGGTATCAGCATTCAGTTCCCCCAGAACGCCTGACCTGTCGCCAACCGCCACAGTCTCCACCACGCCAGCCACACCGGCATCCTCAGCAGCGCCCGCGGCTGCGGGCGGGGGCATATCCGCCGCGCATTAGAATGTACCTTTCAGTTCAGAATTATGGATCGTCCTGACTGTCATCTCCCTTAACGGATGAACGGATGACATGCCCTGATACATAAATTACTACACGGTTCATGTAGAATGGGCATCGTATCTTTTGCCGTGACAGGGGACAGCTTCTGTCTCGCGCTACAAGCCTGTGTCGTTATTTTCAAATATCAAATCGTAAACCCTGCAAGCATCGCGGCGCTTTTCCCCCACGAAAGAAAATACCGCCACAGGCCAATCTGCCCATGACGGTATTTCACGCAACTTACGGCTGGCACGCACGACGATTATTGCCAGACATGCCATTGGAACCGGTTTATATTTCCTGACAGGCTGCAAAAGCAGCCGACAGCTTTAACTTTTCACTGGAACGGAATGCTTCCGTTCCCTGAAAATCACTCCCACTCGATCGTGCCGGGGGGCTTGGACGTGATATCGTAGGTGACGCGGTTGATGCCGCGGATTTCGTTTACGATGCGTCCGGCCACGCGGTTCAGGAACCCCATGTCAAACGGATAGACATCCGCCGTCATCCCGTCCGTGCTGGTAACGGCACGCAGTGCACAGGCGTAATCATAGGTGCGGCCATCGCCCATGACGCCGACGGTGCGCACCGGCAGCAGCACGGCAAATGCCTGCCAGATCGCATCATACAGGCCGGCTGCGCGTATTTCCTCCAGAAACACGGAATCCACCCGGCGCAGCAGGGCGAGCTTTTCGCGGGTGATGGCACCCGGGATGCGGATGGCCAGCCCCGGTCCGGGGAACGGGTGACGGCCGACGATGGTTTCAGGGATGTCCATCTCCCGCCCGAGGGCGCGGACTTCGTCCTTGAACAGTTCACGAAGCGGTTCGACCAGCTTCATCTTCATCCGTTCCGGCAGTCCCCCGACGTTATGATGGGACTTGATGGTCACGGACGGGCCGCCGGTGAAACTGACGCTCTCGATGACATCGGGATACAGCGTTCCCTGCGCCAGGAACTCCGCCCCGCCCAGCTTGGCCGCCTCTTCCTCGAAAACTTCGATGAACAGGCGCCCGATGGTCTTGCGCTTGATTTCGGGATCCGTCACCCCCTCCAGCGCTGACAGGAACAGGTCGGACGCATCGCGATGGATCAGGCGGATATTGAACCGGTCACGGAATGTCTTGATGACCTCATCCGCCTCCCCCGCGCGCAGGATGCCCGGATCGACGAAGATGCAGGTCAGCTGATCGCCGATCGCCTGATGGATCAGCACGGCCGCGACCGAGGAATCCACCCCGCCGGACAGGCCGCAGATCACGCGCCCCTTGCCCACCTGTTCGCGGATGCGCGCGATTTCCATGTCGCGGAACCCGGCCATGGTCCACGTGCCGCGACAGCCCGCGACATCATGCGTGAAATTGCGCAGCAGCGCGGCCCCATGCGGGGTATGGACGACCTCGGGGTGAAACTGCACCCCGTACAGGCGACGCCCCTCATCCGCGATGATGGCGAAGGGCGCGCCCTCGCTGACCGCGACGGCCTGGAATCCCGGCGGCAGTTTCGTGACGCGGTCGCCATGGCTCATCCAGACCTGTTCGCGCGCGCCCCTGGCCCATGTGCCACGGAACAGGGCACAGTCCTTGATGATGTCGATATGGGCGCGACCGAATTCGCGATGTTCGTGATGTTCGACCGTCCCGCCAAGCTGCTTGCACATGGCCTGCTGGCCATAGCAGATACCCAGCACGGGCACATTCAGCGCAAAGACGACATCGGGGATCGTCGGCGCGTCCCTGTCCAGGACGCTGGCGGGGCTGCCGGACAGGATGATGCCCTTCGGGGCAAAGGCGCGGATCTTTGCCTCGTCACTGGAAAAAGGCCAGATTTCACAATAAACGCCACTTTCCCGGACACGGCGGGCGATGAGCTGGGTCACCTGGCTGCCGAAATCAAGGATCAGGATCCGGTCTTCATGCAGGGTCTCTTCCAGGGCCTCGCCTGCGCTGTCGATCTGGGATGCTTTCACACTTTCGCTCATTCTCACTCTTCCGGTCGCGGCATGACGCATGCAACGCATCCGCCCCATGACGGGCGGGCGTTGCAAATGTCGGATATGCGTTGCCAGATGACGTAGCACAACATCATTGTGCGTGTCGGCTGAATAAGCGGCCTGAATGACATATTGGGCCGTTTTCGCCCCTTGAAAGTTTATTTCGCGAAATCACATGGTTACGTCATGAAAGCGTCATTCCCCCGATTATTTTTCGCGATTGCCGCCCTGTGCGGGGCAACATTTTCGCCCGCCTGCGCCAGGACAGCGCATACGGATGCGCAGAAGGATCCCTATGGGCTGTGGACCGGGACCCTTATCGCCGATCAGGGAACGTGCGAGGAAACGCATGCGCCCTCGACCTTTCAGGTGGACCAGACCCGCACGACCTTCACGCCGGCCGACGGGTCCATCAGCCTGCATGGCACGCCGGATGCGCAGCATCAGCACTATCACCTGCAGGCCGTGGTCTCCTCCCCCGGCAGCAAGCCCTTCCCCATGGTGCTGGAGGCACATCCGCAGGACGACACGATCGTGGGTACCTATGGCACGCCCCGCTGCCGGGCGCATGTCGTGCTCAGGCGCCCGCAGTGAAGATGCCCGCACCGGACATGGCGGATATCCTCACGCAATAGGCATCTCCCCCACCCGGCCAGAGCATGGCTTTTTGCGTCATCGGGGCGTTATAGTGGGGAAATGTCAGGTATTTCGACAATTTCCGGGGCGGTTCTGGCAATCGTGACACGGGGGGAAAAGCTGCTGCTGGTGCAGCGGCGCAACCCACCCGATCAGGGACTGTGGGGCTTTCCGGGGGGGCGGATCCAGGTCGGGGAAAGTTTCCTTGCCGCCGCCGAACGCGAACTGCGCGAGGAAACGGGCTTTGCCACGCGGGCGGAAGGCGCGCTGACGGCCTTTGACCTGATTGACCGCGACGAAACCGGCACCGTCCGCTTCCATTACCTGATCGTGGCCGTGAAATGCACCGATAATGGCACCACGACGCTGGAGGCAGGCGACGATGCCTGCGATGTGGGGTGGTTCGACCTCTCACATGTGCGTGACAATCCGCAGGACATGAGCAAGGGACTGCTGGAACTCGGGCAGCTCGCCCTGTCATCGCGGGGGGTCGTTCCATGGCCCCGCGCGACGCAGCTTCGTGGCTACGGTCGACTCCCGGTTATCGAGGGGACAGACGCATGACACAACAGATCCGTCACATCCTTGTCGTTGAAGATGAGGACATGATCGCCAACCTTCTCCTGACGGTTCTTGAGGCATCGGGATTCCAGGTCACGACGTGCGCCGACACGGCCAGCGCCATGACGCAGCTGGCGCACGGGACGTTCGATGCGACGCTGGTTGACCTGACGCTGCCCGATGGCCCGCCGGACAGGGTCATCGACGCCCTGCGGGCGCGAAACGTGCCCGTCATCGTCATCAGCGGCGACCCGGACCGGCTTGCCCGTTATCCCGACCTGCCGGCGCTGAGCAAGCCGTTCCGCATGAAGGCCCTGCTGGCACGGCTGGAGGCCTGCCTTGCCGAAGGGATGCCTACTCCGTCGATCCCCTGACAGGACGCGACAGGACCGCGATTTCGGATTGCAGGTCGTCTGGTAACGTATCGGCCATGCGCACGCGATAGACATCCAGCATTTCCGCGTCACGGATGCGGCCATGGCGTCGCAGGGTCCCGACGCGGCTGACCTGTGCAAAGAACCGCGGATCGAACGTGCGGCGTGGATTGCAGACCATGATACCCTCGCCCCGTATCGCGTGGGGCAGGTTGAACAATGCCCATCGCGGCTCGATCCCGACCACCGTGCGTTGCGGCATGTATAAGGCCAGTTCGGACGCCGTGCCATAATCGCAGGCCGTCACGAAATCATCCGGCATGGCGATCGCATCCACCTGCGCCGCCAGTTGCGGCCAGCCCCCCATCTGGCGCAGGGCCACGTCGGTGTGCGCCGAAAGCGGCAGGGGTTCAAACGCGGCCTGAACAAAGATCAGGACGCACAGGACCGCGCCCAGCGCCACCGCCCCCTTCCACCATTTCCAAGCAAGCTGCGCCGCCGCGACCGCCAGCATGGGGTAAAGGATGACGGGCCAGTTCGCCTGCACCCTGTCCCCAAGGGCATGCACCACGAAGACCACCGTCGGCACCAGCACCATCCACGACAGCAGCCCGCAGGCAGGCACGCGTCGGGCATGGCGCAGCATCCATGCCATGCCGCCCGCGAAAAACAGGAAGATGCCCGGCGTCGCCAGTCCCGCCTGTCCCCCCACCAGTTCCCCGATGAACTGCATGGCGCGTCCCGCCTGCCAGTCCCCCATGCGACCGCCCTGGCGCAGCAGGCTGGCCCAGTGATGGGTCGCGTTCCACCACAGGACCGGCGAAATGACGAGCAGGAACAGGCCAGCCGCCAGCCATGGCGCGGGACGACGCAGCCACGCGCGGCCCGCGCCGTGAAACACAAGCCAGCCCGCCATGCCCACGCCAGGCAGCAGCGCGGTATATTTGCTGTCGAACGCCAGCCCCAGCGCCACGCCCGCCACCAGCCACCACCGCGCCCCGTGCGTCGCCATCAGGCGACCCAACGCCCACAGCAGAACGGCCATGAAAAACAGCAGGGGCGTATCGGGGGTCATGACGACGGCATTCACGCCAATCGCCAGCGTCGCCTGCAGCAGGGCCACGCCCCGGACGGCTGCTTCCCCCACGGGGGGCACCTGTTGTGTCGCCGGGCGGAAATCCTGGATCGCGCGTGCCAGAAAAACCGTTGAAAGCGCGGTGGCGGCTGTCCCCATCCAGCGGATGCCGGCGCCACCATCGCCGAACAGGGCGCTTCCCGCCCCGATCCACAGCGCGACCATCGGCGGATGGTCGAGATAGCCGCCCGCCGGGGCATGCGTCCATACCCAGTAATAGGCCTCGTCCGGGGAAAGGGGCAGATACCATCCCAGCACAAGGCGCAATCCGGTCGCCAGCAGCAGCAGGCCGCACCATGCCCGCATGGAGGTCACCGGACCTTCCATATCAGGGTCGATGACACGGCATAATTCCATACCGCGGCGATGGCCGCCCCGGCCACGCTGGCCCACGTCCAGTAACGTCCGTCATTGAGGATCATCTGCGCCACGCCGATATTGGCGACCGCCCCGACCGAGCAGCTCAGCACGAACAGGCACAGCCCCCTGAACATCGCCCCCCCCCTCAGGCGCCGGTCGCGATAGGTCAGCGTGTTGTTGAGCCAGAAATTGCCGATCATCGACACGTATGTTCCGACCAACTGCCCCACCCGGAATCCGACCCCGCATTGCACCAGCACCGACAGCACGGCCAGGTTCACGCCGATTCCAAGCAGGCCGACGATACAGAAACTGACGAACCTGACCGGGAGGTAACCATGGCACACCCTGTCAAGCAGCATCGTCGCGAACTGGATCAGCACCATGGAATCCAGCTTGCTTTCACCCGCGGCGCGGGCACGGAACACGAAGGGCACCTCCGCCACGCGCAACGCCCCGGGGGCGGACATGATGATGTCGAGCAGGATCTTGAACCCCGTGCCGGACAGGTGTGGCGCGATCCGCACGAACAGGCCGCGCCGTATCGCGAAAAAGCCGCTCATGGGATCGCTGACCTCAACGGGCAGGAATTTCCGCGCGATGCGGATCCCGGCATCGGACAGCATATGCCGCCAACGGCTGGCCAGGCCACGGCTGTCGCCACCTTCGACATGCCGGCTGCCGATGGCGATATCGTTTCCGCCCGATGAAATGGCATCGATGAGCTGCCCCAGGCAGCGTTCATCGTGCTGCATGTCCCCGTCCATCACCGCCACGATTTCGGCCGAGGACGACAGGATGCCCTCGATCACGGCGGAGGACAGCCCCCGCCGCCCCAGCCGCAGGAGGCCACGCACCCGCGCGTCGCGCGCGCCAACCTGCCGCACGACATGGATGGTCCCGTCGGGGGAATCGTCATCGACGAAGATGACCTCCCACTCCCGCCCCGCCAGCGCCCGATGCAGCGCATCGACCATGGGACGGACATTGGCGCGCTCATTGTAACAGGGCACCACAACGCTGATACGCGGCGGCACGCAGCCATTTTCCCCAACTGACGCCTGATTGCCGGTCATCGGCACCAATGGTCCATCCTTACGGCAAGCCGTGACCGGCGATACGGCCACGCCCGGGCGATAACATCCGGACGGCTCAGACCGGAACGCCCGGCCGTTCCAGGCTGCTGCGAATGGTCTGCAGGGTCTGGACCCGGACCACGTGGGACGCTTCGGTCAGGCGCTGGGTCAGCTGGTTTTCATGCGTGGCGTCACGCGCGACCAGACGGACAAGGAAATCCCCGCCGCCACGAATCATATGGCATTCCCGCACCTCGGGCCATGCCGAAATCTCGTTCTCGAACGCGCACAGCACCGCTTCCTTCTGGCTGTCGAGGCCGATCAGGGCGAACAGCGTGATGGACCAGCCCAGGCTGGCCGCATCGGTCTGCGCATGGTAGCCGAGGATGACCTTTTCTTCCTCCAGCCGCCTGACGCGCCGCAGGCATGGAGGCGCGGAAATTCCCACCCGGCGTGCCAGCTCGACATTCGTCATGCGTCCATCGGCCTGCAGTTCGGCGACAATCCGCCGATCAATCGCGTCCAGTTCCGTCATCCGTTCCGCCATGCACGTTTCAATCATAATTCTACCGGGATCGTCTCCTGTCCCGGTATCGCGGTGATGACGCCTCTCCTACCCTAACCCTTGCCTTCGCGCCAGTGGACGATCATACCAATCCCATCGTCCCCAGTGACTATCCCCATTGACCATCCCAGTGACCATAACGGTTTTGATTCCATGCCCAATACATACACCACCGACCTGCTTGTCATCGGCGCAGGCCCCGCCGGATATACCGCCGCCATCTATGCGGCCCGCGCCAGCCTGTCCCCCATCCTTGTCGCCGGCCTGCAGCCGGGGGGGCAGCTGATGATCACGACGGACGTCGAAAACTATCCCGGCTTCGCCAAGGGGGTGCAGGGTCCCGAACTGATGGCGCAGATGGCGGCGCAGGCGGAACATGTGGGCACGCGCCTGATCGACGACATCATCGTTTCATGCACCCTGACGGCGGATCCGCAGACGGGAATGTTCAGGGCCGTGGGGGATTCGGAAGACATCTATCTGGCGCGCAGCATCGTCATCGCGACCGGGGCGCAGGCGCGGTGGCTGGGCATCCCCGGCGAAAAGGAATTCCAGGGCAGTGGCGTGTCAGCCTGCGCGACGTGCGACGGCTTTTTCTATCGCGGCAAGCGGGTGGTCGTCATCGGGGGCGGCAACACCGCGGTGGAGGAAGCCCTCTACCTGACCCATCACGCGGCGCATGTGACGCTGATCCACCGGCGCGATACGCTGCGGGCGGAAAAAATCCTGCAGGACCGCCTGTTTGCCAATCCCCGGGTTTCGGTCATGTGGAACACGGTTGTCGATCGCGTCGCCGGGTCGGGAACGCCCCCGGTCGTCACCCACATTGAAGTTCACGATATCGTGACGGGAAAGCCGGCGACGGTGGATACCGACGGCGTGTTCGTGGCCATCGGCCACAGCCCGAACACCGACCTGTTCAGGGGCCAGGTGGACATCGCCGCCGATGGCTATATCGTCACCACGCCGGGCAGCACCCGCACATCGGTGCCAGGCGTGTTCGCCGCCGGCGACGTGCAGGACAGAATCTTCCGCCAGGCCATCACCGCGGCAGGCACCGGATGCATGGCCGCGCTGGAAGCAGAACGTTTTCTGGCAGAAAATCCGCCCAAAAGTGGCCATAGTTCTTGACCTGCTCTGGTATTTCCTTCACCACAGCCAGAACGTCATAACAAATGGCAACTTTATAATTAGGAACGGAGTCAACGCGTGGACTGGGATAAACTCCGGATATTTCATGCAGTAGCCGAAGCCGGGTCGTTCACCCATGCGGGCGACGTGCTCAATCTGAGCCAGTCCGCGGTGTCCCGACAGATTTCCGCCCTGGAAGAAGCACTGCAGGTCCCCCTCTTCCATCGGCACGCACGTGGCCTGATCCTGACCGAACAGGGCGAAACCCTGAACCAGACGGTGCGTGAAGTCTTTTCCAAGCTGGCGATGACGCAGTCGCTGCTGACCGAAAGCAAGGAAAAGGCGGCCGGGCGGCTGCGTGTCACGACCACCACCGGGTTTGGCACGTGCTGGCTGACACCACGCCTGCACCGTTTCATGGACACCAATCCGGATATTTCCATCACCCTCATCCTTGAGGACAATGATCTGGACCTGGGCATGCGGGAGGCCGACGTGGCGGTGCGCATGCATCCCCCCCGCCAGCCGGACCTGATCCAGCGGCACCTTGCCGACTTCCCGCTGCCGATCTACGCCGCGCAGTCCTACCTGAACGAACACGGCACCCCCACCACGCTTGAGGAACTCAATGCCCACAAGCTGGTGCTGTTCGGGGGGTATCACCCGCCCGTGCCGCATATCAACTGGCTGGCGGAAACCGGGGTTCCTTCCGATGAACGCCGTCAGGCACGGCTGGAGGTCAACAGCCTGGCCGCCATGGCGGGCGCCATCGCCGCGGGCATCGGCATCGGGTCCATCCCGCTTTACGCCGCCAACCAGTATCCCAACCTGGTGAAGATCCTGCCGGAAGTTCCCCTTCCGACCGTGGATGCCTATTTCGTGTATCCCGAGGAACTGCGCACATCCAAGCGCGTGGCGGTATTCCGTGACTTCCTGCTGGCGGAAATCAACGCCCGGCACTGACTTTCACGAAAAAACCGATCATGTGAAAAAAGGCTCTGTCAGAGATACAGAGCCTTTTTTCGTTTCCTGATGGGGCAGGACGCTTTTGCAAGTGGGATTCAGGCTTCCGCGCTGCCCTGATGGTTGACCCGTTCACGCAGTTCCTTGCCCGCCTTGAAGAATGGAACCACCTTTTCCTCGACAGCGACGATTTCACCAGTGCGCGGGTTGCGACCGGTACGGGAATCACGCTTCTTTACCGTAAATGCACCAAAACCACGTAATTCTACGCGATCGCCACGCGCCAGCGCGGCACTGATTTCATGAAATATCGTCTGGACAATCTGCTCTATATCACGAGCGGGAAGATGTGGATTGGCTGCGGCAAGTTCGGCAATCAACTCCGATTTGGTCATCCTGCTTCCCTCTGTATTTAATGTAAATTAAGGTTTCCAGATCGCAACGGCTTCGTCAAGGTCCGTATCCCGTTGAAAAAGGCCATTCATACGATCCGCCTTCGTAACAAGGTCCCTGACACTTCCCAACAGATGTGGCCTCCCGTCAAGATGAAATGAAGTATCCGGTTTCATATCCATCCATGACCGCGACATTCCCTGCCGGATGGGCAACATGCGCCATCCATCCAGATTTACCCAACCCGTTCAAGGGACAGGCCCTACGCATCAGCATAGGGACAGGCGCCCACCTCCATCATCCCTGTCACGAGGCAACCGCCCGGCCTGCGGACAGGCAATCATAGAAGCCGCAAATCACGCCCGGCAAGATCAACCATTCCGCCGCTGACAATCGATACATGCCCGGCGGGCGTGGCTGTCCGTTCATTGGCAGGGAAGACAGGCAGGTCGATACCCCGCCCCGGCCGCGCAGGCGCGGAGAATACTCATGTCCCGCATGAGGTCCCCCGTTCGCATCGGTCAATCCAGAATGATTGTGGAACCAGAATGATGCCGAAACTGTGATCACATAACCCGCTGATGGAGAGGGGATTTCCGTCAAAACAGGCCTGTTTTTCCATTGCGCGCATTCGGCAACGGCATCACGCCGGAGTCCCGCGATGTCATGGAATGACGACTGCCCGCGCGATTCATCCCCAGCATGGCAGTGACATATCAGAAGCGGCAATTGAACCGATATGCCGGCAAAAGGACAGGTCGCCCCCCATTCGCCCGCTCCGTCCACGGGACACAGGCGAAGATGCCGATCGAGACAATACGACAAAGTAACGATGCCGGATCCGGAACCAGAATCTTTATCCCGCACCAGCATCATCCGACACGGGACCATGGAAATCCCGTGACAGAATCAGGAACAATCCAAAAACTTCCTATAATTTCGCGTAATTACAAAGAAGCTCTGGCAAAATGATTTCCGGATGGCTTCCATGAACGCTGCTTAAAAAAAAGCAGCGCCCGGAAACCTTAATTATTTTAATCGGCAATCCGCCTTCAAATACGCTCCCCTTAAAGGAAAACGTCTGTGGGAATACGCAGTCATGTCCGCGCGAAAATCAGGCAGACTTGCGCCCACGACGCGACTTGGCCGGAGCTTCGGCGGGGGTTTCGGCGGATGCGGCCGTGATCTTGCGTCCCAGACCGATTTCACGCGCCAGCGTGGAGCGGCGTTCAGCATAGTTGGGGGCAACCATCGGATAATCGCTCGGCAGGCCCCAGCGTTCCCGATACTGTTCGGGGGTCATGCCATAGGCGCTCTGCAGATGCCGCTTGAGCATCTTGAGCTTCTTTCCATCTTCCAGGCAGACGATATAGTCGGGGAACACGGACCGCTTGATCGGCACGGCAGGCTGCAGCTTTTCCGGCTCCACCGCCGGCTGGTCCAGCGAGGTCAGGGCCTGATAGACCTGCTTGATAAGATCCGGGACAGTATCTGCTCCCACGGCATTATTTGAGACATGAGCTGACACGATCTGCGTGGTCAGTTCAAGAAAGGAGAAATCCTGCTCAGCGTCGGACATAATTCTGTTCCAATTCTTTAATCGTGACAAATGCCATTTCAATACAGGCACCACCCCTGCCCCGAATACGCAGTAGCCAATAAAAGCACCGGATACAATACTCGTTTCATCCAAAATCAAATTAAAATAACGAAACATGCTCAATAAACATCCCGACTCCCCCGGGAAACGGTCGCCCTGACATGCCCCGCGACAGTGGATTTCATGGCGTATGTTCTGCTGGCGCAGGAAATCCGGAAAGCCCGGATCATAAATTACATTTTCATATTGAAACTTGATGTAACATTGGGGGGATGTTGAAATAACGATTATTCAGTTGCAACCCCATGACAGGAACCATCCACGCATCGCCATGTCATAACACCGGGAATGACGGAAATACTCCCCTATTCCGGCGATGCAATACGCACGAAACGCGCCGCCGAAACCACGGAAGGGCGCGACACATCTGTATTCACCTCCTCGATGGCGCCTTCACCGACCCTTGCCACGATCTCATGGATATCGACAGATGGATCCATTATCGAAAACATGAAACGGATGCGCATGGCTTCCTCATCCGTAATGATCCGGTAGATGACCTGCCGCGCCTCCTTGCGGGTGACGACTATTTCCGCGCGGCGCAGTTCCGCCAGTTGCTGGCTCAACGTAGGCTGCCCTATATTTGTCGCGCTTTCGATCTGCCCGACGCTCTTTTCCCCCTCCAGCAGGGTGGCCAGCACAAGAAGCCGCTGTGGCTGTGCGAAAAGACGCAGGCGCTGGGCCAGAAGTTCGGCAGCCCCCCGCGTGCGCGGAAGGTTTTCTACTATCGCATTCATGATCGGTTACCGTAATACTGCCGCACTCGGCATCAGAAAAAAGAAAGAGCCATTCCCTATCGGCGCGTCGTCCGCATGCAAAGCCGGCCGGGTTCCCGAATATCTTTCCAAACATTTTCCCGGACGCATGCTTTGATGAAGGACATCGTTCCCACGATATGAATATGTCGTTTGCGACCGTAAAGTTTACACGACATAAGGATTATTTTACATACACGAATATATTAATTTACTAATCATTTGCCCCGCGCCCACGAAAGGAGGCATATCAGGACAACTCGCGGCCCCTATCCCATCAGGATCAATACGATGCAACTCTATCCCCTCAGCCCCGATTTCACCGCAGCCTCGCAGATCACGCCCGCCGACATGCCGGAAATTGTCCGTCAGGGCTTTCGCGGCATCATCTGCATGCGCCCCGACGGGGAAGAATATGGCCAGCCAACGGCGGAAAGCCTGAAGGACGCCACGCTTGCCGCCGGACTGCAGTTCGCATTCCTGCCCGTCGTGCCGGGACAGATCACGCAGCACGAGGTCACGGAAATGCGCAGGGCGCTTCAGGAAATGGATGGCCCCATCCTGGGTTACTGCCGTTCGGGCAACCGGGTGGGACAGTTGTGGACCCTCGCCCGGCAGGGTTGACCCTTCCCGGTTCGCACGACCTTATCCGATACCACGCAGGGTTCCTGTCATGCCTACCGTCCTTCTGGCCCACGGCCTGGATTTCGCGACCTGGCGCAATGCCACGCGCACCCTGATCCTGCACGACATCAGGCCCGAAGACATCGTGTGGGACATCCAGGACCCGACGACATCGGCTGGCGCGCCCGGCCTTGCGACGCCGCTGACGGACACCCCTGCGCCCCGCGCGACCTTTGGCGTTTCACGCGCCGTCATGCAAATGGCGGGCGATGTCCTTCAGACGCAGGCGTCCGACCGGTTCGGACTGGCCTACAGCCTGATCGCGCATCATGTCGCCAGCAGGAACGGACAGCACGACCGCGCCCCCGCCCCGGACATCGCACGGGCCGAGGCACTGGCCGAAGACGTGCGCAACGATACGCGGGCCTTGCGTGCCCTCGCCGCGCAACTGCGTCACGACGAGGACACAGGCATGTGGGAGGACACCTGCGACGCACCGGCCAGCTTCGCCCCCGAATGCAACGCACGCTTCATCACGCTGCAGCTTTCGTTCCAGCCATGGCGCCTTGAAATGGGCGAGCGCACGATGCGATGGGACGGCAATACCCTCCATCTGGAGGGAGCATTACGCGATGCCAGCCCGGCCTCTTTCCCCCCGCCCGCGCTGGCGCTGGCGGAGGGGATGGACATCGAACGCATCACCTCCCTGCCCGCCGTGACGGAAACCGCACGGTCCTGCCTGATCTGCCCCATGGCGCATCATGCGACCCAGACCGTCTTTGGCGAAGGCAGCGTGACCGCCTCCCTCATGTTCGTGGGCGAACAGCCGGGCGATCAGGAGGATCTGGTCGGCCGTCCCTTTGTCGGCCCCGCGGGACAGCTGTTCGACCGCGCCCTGCAGGAAGTCGGCATCGCGCGCGACGACGTGTACGTGACAAACACGGTCAAGCATTTCAAATTTTTCCGGCGCAACGGCCGGCGCATCCACCAGAAAGCCGGGATGGAGGAAATCAGGGCCTGCGCGCCATGGCTGCGGGCGGAACGCCGGCTGGTCCGCCCGCGCCTTCTGGTCATGCTGGGCGCGACTGCGGCCAGTGCAATCCTGCAACGCCCTGTCGTTATAGGACGGGAGAGATCGCACCCGATCCCGCTTGATGACGCGACACAGGGACTGGTGACGGTGCATCCGTCATTCCTGCTGCGCCAGCCCACGGCCGAGGCGCGGGAACGCGAATATGCACGGTTTGTGGAGGATCTGCGCCTGGCCCGCAGCCTGATTTCATCGTGATGCGTATCTCATTCATCCGCGCATGGAACAAATAAGGCGGCTGTTTTCTTTCATGTGGCATACAGCCCGGCCCTGCCACGAGGAAAGCCAATGACTGATATGCGCTCCCGGCACCGTTACCTGCCGCGATCTTGGTTTATCAAGGGACCGCCCCCAGTACCGCCGGAAGCCGCATATTGTGCCAGCTGACCTGAAGATTGTTCCCTCCCTTATCGCGCGTGTCTTTCGCGGACGAGATTTTTCGATTCTCTCCCCCCCCGGCTACAACCGCATGAGCCGCCTGAAATGGCTCTACGCTCCCACGCCAGAGGCACTGGCCTTTGCCCTGCGCACGACCTTCGCGGCGCTGATGGCGCTGACCATCGCGATGTGGATGGAACTCGACAGCCCGCCCTGGGCGGCCATGACGGTCTGGATCGTGGCGCAGGGATCGCGCGGGGAAAGCCTGTCGAAGGCGCGATGGCGCCTTGTGGGCACGGCGCTCGGGGCGATCAGCGCCGTGGTGATCGTCTGCTCCTTTCCGCAGGCGCCATGGCTGTTCTTTCCTGCGCTGAGCATCTGGATCGGGATATGCTGCGGGTGCGCGACGCTGGTGCGCAACTTCCGTTCCTACGCGCTGGTGCTGTCGGGCTATACCTGCGCCATCATCGCGCTGGCGGCCAGTCAGGATCCCGACAACATCTTCATGATAACGATGTCGCGCACGACCTATATCGTGCTGGGCATTTCGTGCGAGACGCTGGTCGCGGTCCTGTTCGCGCATAACCTTGCCTCCGCCGCGAAAAAGAACATGCGGCAGAAAATCCAGACGGCGCTGAGCACCTCGACACAGGCGGTCGCCAACCTCCTGGCGGGCGACGAGCAGGCCTTCGTGCGTTCACGCGCCCTGTTCGGCACCATCCTGTCCATCAACGACCAGATCGAATTCAGCGAGGTCGAGATGGGCCCCCACGGGCATGAGGGCGATCACGCGCGCGCGGCGCTGGCCGCCGTGTCGGTCCTGCTGTCGCGCGGGCTGGGGATGATGGCGCGCATCAAGGCGCTGGGCACGATCAACCCCGTCTTTACCGAAACCAGCCTGCTGACCCGCACCTACCTGCTGGGCCTGCCCGCCCGCCTGGAATCCGATGCGCAGATACCGCAGCTGCTGAGCGACCTTCAGGACCTGCGCAGCGTATGCCGCCAGCGCATCATCGACGCCCTGACGGAGGAACTCGCCGCGACGGAGCCGCACGATACCGAAACCATCGAGCGCCTGCTCAACTGCCGCATCCTGCACAACGCGCTGGACGAGCTTCTGGGCGAGCTGGAACAGGCGATCGAGGAATTCGACGCCAGCCAGCACGAAATCCGGGGCGACCATTTCCATTTCCGCCTGCAGGCCCACCGCGATTTCAAGGAGGCGCTGTATAACGGCGTCCGCGCCGCCGTGGCGATCGGGGCATCCGCGCTGATCTGGGAAATCACGGCATGGTCGAACGGCATCGGGTTCATTACCATGGTGGCCGTGACATGCGGCCTGTTCGCCACGCGTGAAAACCCGGTGCTGGGAACCATGAACTTCCTGCGCGGCGCGTGCTGGGCCGTGTTCGTATCGGCCTTCCTGGTGCTGCTGTTCCTGCCGCGACCGGCGGAATTCGAAATGCTGGCGGCCATCCTGGCCCTGCCGATGATTGCCGGCGGCCTTGCGGCGCGCAATCCCGCCACGGCGGGGGCGGCGGCGTCGTATTCCCTGTTCCTGCCCAACCTTGTCGGGCCGGGCAACCAGACGCGCCTGAACGAAATCGCCTATTTTAACGCCTCGTTCGCCCTGCTGTGCAGTATCGGATTCGCGGTCCTGATTTTCCGCGCCGTGCTGCCATTCAACAGCGACGAGGAACGCTGGCGCATGCGCAACCGCACGCTGCATGACCTGCGGCACCTGGCCTCGGCCAATCCGCTGCCGCAGGCACGGGCATGGATCGGGCGCAACACCGACCGTTTCTCCCGCCTGATCCGCCATGCGGGGCCCACGCCCTCCCCCACGATCGAGGCCTATCTGCAGGGCACGCTGTCCGCCATGACGATCGGGCTGAACATCATCCGCCTGCGCGTCGTCCTCGAACGCAGCCAGCTGCCGGAATCGGCCAACCGCGCGATCTCGCTGTTCCTGCACCGCATGGCGCAGTTCAGCGGGCGTTATGGCCGCACGGCGCGGGTCGCGCGCAGCGCCACGCGGGTGCTGCGGACGCTGGAGGGCAAGGAAACCAACATCACCGCCCGTGTGGAGATGACACGCGCCATTGCCTATCTTCTGGTCATCTCTTACGAACTTGATGCCAATGCCGCTTTCCTTGACGCATCGCAGCCCTATCGCTCCAGCGAGATGATCGGCTAGGAACACGAATGGCGGCCCGTGACGCGCAGGAAAGGCTGAGGGCCGCCATTCCATCCCCGCACCAGCGATCAGGGCCAGATGACACAGACGCACCCGACCGAAACCCTGCCCCCTGAAACGCTGGTCCTGCGGGGTCGGGTCGTCACGTTCCGCGACAACCCTTTCACCTGCGACCCGCTCGACGCGCTGTATCATGAGGAAGACGGCGCGGTCGTGATCCGCGACGGACGGATTGTAACACTCGGCGCGTATGTGGACGTCCACCCCGACCTGCCATCAGATACCCGCGTCGTACATTATCCCGACAGCCTGATTTCGGCCGGTTTCATCGACACGCACGTCCATTACCCGCAGCTGCCGATGATCGCCGCCTATGGCGAGCAGCTGCTGGAATGGCTGGAACGCTACACCTTCCCGACCGAAAGCCGCTTTTGCGACCCGGTTTATGCGCAGGACATCGCGCGGCGTTTCCTGGCCGAGCTGCTGCGGTGCGGCACGACGACGGCGGCCGTGTTCTGCACGGTCCATCCCCAGTCAGTCGAGGCGTTCTTTCGCGAATCAGAGCGCCTCGATACCCTGATGATCGCCGGGAAGGTCCTGATGGATCGCAACGCGCCGCCAGCCCTGCGCGATACGGCACAGGGCGGATATGACGACTCCCTCGCGCTGATACGCCGCTGGCACGGACGCGGGCGGCAGATGTATGCCGTAACCCCGCGCTTCGCCCCCACCAGCAGCGAAGGGCAGCTTGAACTTGCCGGTGCCCTGCTCGCCCATGACGACACGCTTTTCATGCAGACGCACCTTGCGGAAAACCTGGCCGAGGTCGAATGGGTGCGCACCCTGTTCCCGGCGCGCCGCTCCTATCTCGACGTGTATGCGCATGCCGGCCTTGTGCGTCCGCGCGCCATCCTGGGCCATGCCATCCATGTCGATGAACAGGACCTGACGACCTGCCATCATGCCGGATGCGCGCTGGCCCATTGCCCGACCTCCAACCTGTTCCTCGGCAGTGGCAGCTTCCGGCTGTTCGATGCCCTCGACCCGAAACGCCCGGTCCGGGTCGGGCTGGGCACCGACATCGGCGCGGGTACCAGCCTGTCGCAACTGCAGAGCCTTAACGAAGCCTACAAGGTCGCGCAGGGAACGGGTCATCGCCTTCATCCGGTACAGGCCTTCTGGCTGGCGACGGCGGGCGGGGCGCGGGCGCTGCACCTCGACCACAGGATCGGGACGATCGCGCCGGGGATGGAGGCGGACCTGTGCATCCTCGACCCTGCGGCGACGCCGTTGCAGGCATTGCGGGTCCAGTCGTGCGATTCGATCAGCGACCTGCTGTTTTCACTGATGATGCTGGGGGGTGACCGCAGTGTCCGCGCCACCTACGTCGCGGGCCGACTGGTGCATGAGCGCGACTGAAAACGTCGCACGGGCAGGAAACGCGGCCTGACGCAGGCTCTACAGGCAGGACCGGCACATATTGTCGGGGAAGGATACGCCCGTGTCCCAGATGGGACGGCTGTCGCGCGAAAGGCGTCGGCGTGACGGCACTGGACATGACATCTGGCGGAGAGGGTGGGATTCGAACCCACGGTACGCTTGCACGCACAACGGTTTTCGAGACCGCCCCGTTCGACCGCTCCGGCACCTCTCCTGATGTCAGCGGCGTTGGTGCGGGCTTATACGGTGGACATGCAACGCGCGCAAGGGGTTGCGGATGTTTTTTGCGCCCGCGCGCGAAACATGCGCGGAATCGGGAATAACGATTGACGGACCGTCCCCCGCCGATTAGAAGCCTGCCCTCATACCCCCGCGCAGACGGGGGGTGCCGCGCATGGTTCGCGGCCAACGTGAAAAAGCGACCGGGCCACGCCGCCTGCACCAACATCCTGACGGTGCCGCGCTGACCCAGAGATCGGAAAGACAGAGAATTATGTTCGCAGTTATCCGCACCGGCGGAAAGCAGTACCGCGTTTCCAAGGACACCGTCCTGAAGGTCGAGAAGCTGGAAGCCGAAGCCGGCGCCACCATCACGTTCGATCAGGTCCTGGCCGTCGGCGGCGAAGGTTCCACCACGATCGGCAGCCCCACCGTTGCCGGCGCGACCGTCACCGCGACCGTCATCGCGCAGGACCGCCTGGCGAAGGTGATCATCTTCAAGAAGCGCCGTCGGCAGAACAGCCGCCGCAAGAACGGCCACCGTCAGCCCGTGACCGTGGTGCGTATCGCCGCAATCAACGCTGCCTGATCCCCGGACCGGGGGCAGCGATTGATGCCCGCCGGTCCAGGTCAAGATCAGTCAACAAGTTTCAGGAGTTCAGGCAATGGCACAAAAAAAGGCAGGCGGTTCTTCCCGCAACGGACGCGATAGCGCCGGTCGCCGTCTCGGCGTCAAGAAGTTCGGCGGCGAAAGCGTCGTCGCAGGCAACATCATCGTGCGCCAGCGCGGCACGAAGATGAAGCCCGGCACCAATGTCGGCCTTGGCCGCGACCACACGATCTTCTCGCTCGTCGACGGGCATGTGAAGTTCGAACGCCGCGCCGAAGGCCGCGTGCATGTTTCGGTCGAAGCCCTGCCCGCAGCCGCGGAATAAAAACTGCTCCCACCCGGGAGACAGTTCAGACCAAGGGGGGACGGTCACGTGGGGCCGTCCCCTTTTCGTATCGATACCACGGCGTGTTTCTGATATCAGACACGTCCATGGGGCTGCCACCGGCCCAGATCGGACCCGTGAGCGATGAAGTTTCTTGATCAGGCCAAAATTTTCGTGAAATCCGGCGATGGCGGCGATGGCGTCATTGCGTTCAGGCGCGAAAAATACATTGAATTCGGCGGCCCCGATGGCGGCAATGGCGGACGCGGCGGCGATATCATCTTCGTGGCCGTCGACAATCTCAATACCCTGATCGATTTTCGCTATACGCAGCATTTCCGCGCGCGCAAGGGCGGAAACGGCGCGGGGTCCGACCGTACCGGCGCCGCCGCGGCCCCGGTCATCATACAGGTTCCCGTCGGCACGCAGATTTTTGACGAAGACCGCGAAACCCTTCTTGGCGATCTGGACGAGGCGGGCAAGCGACTGCTGCTGTGTCGTGGCGGCGATGGCGGTCGCGGCAACGCGCATTACAAGACCAGCACCAACCGCGCGCCGCGCCGCGCCGATCCCGGCTGGCCCGGGGAGGAACGCTGGGTCTGGCTGCGGCTGAAGCTGATTGCCGATGTCGGGCTGGTCGGCCTGCCGAATGCCGGGAAATCGACCTTCCTGTCCGTTGTGTCCGCCGCACGGCCCAAGATCGCCGACTATCCCTTCACCACCCTGCATCCCCAGCTTGGCGTCGTGCGCCTGTCGGTGACGGAGGAGTTCGTCATCGCGGACATTCCCGGCCTGATCGAGGGCGCGCACGAGGGCACCGGACTGGGCGATCGGTTCCTTGGCCATGTCGAACGCTGCGCCGTGCTGGTCCACCTGATCGACGGCACGCAGGAGGACGTGGTGCAGGCATGGCGCACCATTCGCCATGAACTGGCGGAATATGGCGGCGGACTGGCGGAAAAGCCGGAAATCATCGTCCTGAACAAGATCGACGCCATGTCGCCCGAAGACATCACGCAACGCTGCCAGCTTCTGGAACAGGCCAGCGGAAGGCCGGTGATGACCATGTCCGGCGTATCGCGTCAGGGCGTGGACAGGGTCCTGCGCCTGGTGCAGGACCAGATCACCCGCATCCGCGCCGACGAAGATGCCACCCGCGACACCCCGGCCTGACAACGCGGAAGACACGACCGTGACAGCTTTCCCCACCCTGCCCAGCCTGAAAAATGGACAGCGCATTGTCGTCAAGATCGGAAGCGCGCTGGTCGTCGATGCGCAGACCGCCTCCCCCCGGCAGGAATGGCTGGAAAGCGTGGCCGCCGACATCGCGCGGCTGCGGGGGGACGGGGTGCAGGTCATCGTCGTCTCCTCCGGCGCGATCGCCCTTGCCCGCCACCAGCTCGGCCTGACGCGGCGGGTGCTGCGACTGGATGAAAAGCAGGCCGCGGCCTCCGTCGGGCAGATCCGGCTGGCGCAGGCATGGGCCAATGCCCTGTCGCGCCACGACCTCAACGCGGCGCAGCTGCTGCTGACGCCCGACGATACCGAACATCGCCGCCGTTACCTCAATGCCCGCGCGTCGCTCAATACGCTGCTGACACTGGGATGCGTCCCGATCATCAATGAAAATGATGCCATCGCCACGACGGAAATCCGCTTTGGCGACAATGACCGACTGGCCGCCCGCGTGGCGGAGATGACCAATTCGGACCAGCTTGTCCTGCTGTCGGACATTGACGGGCTTTACACGGCCGACCCCCGTGTCGATCCCGCCGCGCGGCACCTGCCACTGGTCGAAAACCTGACCGACGAGATCGAGGCCATGGGGGGCGCCCCTCCGCCGGGCTATTCCTCTGGCGGGATGCGCACCAAGCTGATGGCCGCGCGCATCGCCACGCAGGCAGGATGCGCCATGGTCATCGCGCAGGGCAAGCCGCTGCACCCGCTGCGCGCGCTGATGGATGGCGGGCGCTGCACATGGTTCCTGCCGTCGCCTGACGCGCGCTCGGCGCGAAAGAAATGGATCGGCGGCAGCCTGACACCGGCAGGCAATCTGGTGATCGACGATGGCGCGGTGCGCGCGCTGCTGAGCGGATCATCCCTCCTGCCTGCCGGGGTTCATGCCGTATCGGGGGAGTTCGACCGGGGCGATCTGGTCAGCGTGACGGACATGTCCGGACAGCGCATCGCCCATGGCCTTTCTTCCTACAGCATGGCGGACGCCGTGCGCATTGCCGGACACCAGTCGGATGAAATCGAGGCGATCCTTGGCTGGCATGGCGGCGACGAACTCATTCACCGCGATGACCTCGTCCTCTGCGACAGGGCCTGCGCGCAGCCGGCCTGACCTGCCGCGCTGATGGCGCTCAGCGACGGGGCGGCCAGCGGAGCGTCGGCTCCGACCTCTGGCGACGTTCCGCCCAGCGGGCGGTACGGGGAATGCCCGTCTCCACCTTTCGCGCCATGGCGGCCCTGACCCCGGTATCCCCGTCCGCCGGGCCGTTCTTCAGCATGGGCGCGCGCTGGACGCGCAGGGGCACGCCATCGCGCGCTGGCGCCCTGCCTGCTGTATCGGTCGCAGCCTGTCCGCCATCATGTCCCGCTTCGCGTCCATCGGGGGGCATGGGTGCCACGCTGGCGACGGGCGCTTCATCCGGCGATGGTGATGACGATGGCGGCGGAGGGGCGGCGTCGTCAGGCTCCTCCCCCGCCCATGGCGGAGCGGACCGGGCCATGGGGCGGCGTTCATAGGCGGGAATATCACATTCGGGATCCTCGGGGTCGAGGCGCCACGCGGGGGGTGGCGTGGCTGCCTGCCTTTCGTCGGCCCGGCGATCCCCGTCCTCCTGCCGCAGGACCTCCGACAGGGGTTCGCTGGCGGCGGCTTCCGCCCCGTCGCGCGTGGCGGAGGATGCGCCCGACACCGCCATGACCCGCAGTTCCGCCTGCAGGTCATCGATCTGCATCGCCAGCGCGTCAAGCCGTCCCTTGACGCCGATCACGGCAAAGGGAACCAGCATCCACAGGACCGCGAACAGCAGGCCAGCCATCAGGACCAGCACCTGCGCCCATCCCGGCAGCCATTCCGGCCATGGTATCGTCATGGGTGTCTCTCGACCTTCATCATGACAGGCAATACGTCCTCAACCCCATCCTTCCGCCATCCGGGCGGGGATAATCACATGCCCAGCGCGCGACGGTAGATGTCCAGCAGGGTTTCCTGTTCCTCCACCTCGGCCGGTTCCTGCTTGCGCAGGCGGATGATCTGGCGGATGACCTTCGTATCAAATCCCGCCGACTTCGCCTCGGTGTAGATGTCCTTGATATCGCCAGCAAGCGCCTTGCGCTCTTCTTCCAGCCGCTCGATACGTTCAATGATGCTGCGCAGCCGGTCGGCAGCAATTCCGCCAACGGCCGCGCTGCCCTCGTCAGTTTCGAAATTATCGGCACTCATGCCTGCTGCCTCCGGATATAGTGAACTGGGGCGCGATACCCCGCCATGCCGCGCACGGGCATGCAACGTGGATGACGCATTCGAACGGCGGGCTTATCGCGATGGCGGACGCGGGTCAATGCCAGCTTGACATGCTCCGGAAGGCGGCCCTAATCGGTCGTGACCGTTGGTATCGGCCCATCCGTGTCGCCGGCGTGCCACGCATGCGCAATACGGGGCTAGAAACAGAACCAGGCAGGAGGCCGATTTTCATGGCACATCTTCCCCCCGTCGACACGTTCGACTACATCGTATTCGGTGGAACGGGCGACCTGACCATGCGCAAGCTGCTGCCTGCGCTGTATTACCGTTTCCGCGACGGACAGATCCCCGATGACGCGCGCATCATCGCCACGGCGCGCTCCCCCCTGTCGCGGGAGGAATACCAGGGCCGCGCGAAGCAGGCCCTGCACGACCATGTCGCAGCAGACGCGCTGGAGGCCAGCACCGTCGCGCGCTTCATCGACCTGCTGTATTACGTCAGCCTCAACGGCGCGGAAGTCCAGAGCCACTGGTCCGACCTGAAAACGCTGCTGGACACGAAGCCCGACAGCCGCATCCGGGTCTATTACCTGGCGACCTCCCCCGCGCTTTATGGACAGATCTGCGAGAACCTGAGCAAGCATGGCCTGATCACCGACCAGTCGCGCGTGGTCCTGGAAAAGCCGATCGGCACCGACCTGCAGAGCGCCAATGCCATCAATGACAGCGTGGGGCAGCATTTCCCCGAAAACCATATCTTCCGCATCGACCATTACCTGGGCAAGGAAACGGTCCAGAACCTGATCGCGCTGCGGTTCGCCAATCCCGTGTTCGAACGGCTGTGGACCAGCGACGCCATCGACTATGTCCAGATCACGGCCGCGGAGACCGTGGGCGTGGAGGGACGCGGCGCGTATTATGACAAGTCCGGCGCCCTGCGCGACATGATCCAGAACCACCTGCTGCAGGTCCTGTGCCTGGTGGCGATGGATCCGCCCGTCTCGCTCGACGCCGACAGCGTGCGCAACGAAAAGCTCAAGGTGCTGCACGCCCTCAAGCCGATCGAACCGTCGGAGGTCGCGATCTATACCTCGCGCGGGCAGTATATGCGCGGCAAGATCAACGGCCAGACGGTCGGAAGCTATGTCGAGGACCTGGGCGAAGGCGTGACCAGCGAGACGGAAACCTTTGTCGCGCTGAAGACCGAAATCCTGTCATGGCGGTGGGGGAACGTGCCCTTCTACCTGCGCTCGGGCAAGCGGATGGCGGAAAAGTGCAGCGAGGTCGTGATACAGTTCAAGGCCGCGCCATGGACGATCTTCACCAACAGGCCCGCGCCCAACCGGCTCATCATCCGCATCCAGCCTGACGAGGGGGTGATGCTGTCGGTATCCACCAAGGACCCGACCCCGACCGACAGCCTGACCCTGCGCGAGGCGGACATCAACATCGAGTTCGAGAAGGCGTTCAACATCCGCTATCCCGATTCCTACGAACGCCTGCTGCTTGACGTGGTGCGTGGCGACCCGATCCTGTTCATCCGCCGCGACGAGGTGGAGGCCGCATGGAAATGGATCGACCCCATCCTGCAGGGCTGGAGCAAGAACGAGGCCCCGCTGGAACCCTATCCCGCCGGGACATGGGGCCCCGAAGGCGCGCGCAACCTGCTGGCGCAGTCGGGTCACCTGTGGCACGAGGACATGAAATAACGCATGGCCGTCCCCCCCCGCCTTTCCGGTCGTTCCCGCGCGCCCATGACGATCCGCCAGCGGATCATCCGCCGGGTGCTTATGGTGATCCCGATGGCCCTGCTGGCCTTTGTGGTCGCGCGCATGGGATGGCTGGACCAGGCGGCAGACCGGCTGACATTTTCCAAGGTCAGCTGGTTCGACAACACCGCCCTTGTCGAACATTTCCGCACGGTCGTGACGCATAACGGCATGACGCACGACCGCAAGGACTGCCTGCTGTTCGTGCTGAACGGCAACGACCCGCCCGACGCGACCAAGCTGGATGTCATGGAACGCCATTCGGGGTCATGCCCCGGCGATCGCAACACCCTGCCACGCCTTTTCACCCTCAAGGTGGACCGGCTGTCGCAGAGTGTTCAGACCGACTGGCAGACCCCCGGCGTCTTCCACGCCATGCCGCGCTGAGGATGCCGCGTCCCGATATCAGGGCCTTTATCTTTTATCAGGACTTTCGGGCAAAGGCCGCCCGCAGCCTGTGCGCGCCGTAACGGATGGCGGATTTGCCACCGGGCAGGAAGGCGTAGAAATTGAGGAACCCGTGCACCGTGCCGCGCCACGTGCGGGTCACGGCCTCCGACCCCGCCTTCTGCATCGCCGCCGCGTATCCGGTCCCCTCGTCATGCAAGGGATCGCACTGCGCAAGCCCGATGACGGCAGGCGGCAGGTTGGCGAGCGACGCCGCGAAAATGGGCGCCAGACGTGGATCGCAAAGGTCCTTCGGGTCACGGATATACTCCTCCGCATACCATTCCATCACCCGCGTGCTCAGGATGTAGCCGCTTGCATAGGCATCGCGCGACGGGACGGCCTTTTCCCCATACAGCGACGGGTAATAGAGCAGCTGCATGGCAAGGGGGGGATGGCCGTGGTCGCGGTTCATCTGGCTGATGACGGCGGCCAGCGTGCCGCCCGCGCTGTCGCCCGCCACCGCGATGGCGCCACCCCAGCGCCAGGCCTCACCCCTGAGCCAGTTCAGCGCGGCCCAGCAGTCATCCACCGCCGCCGGGAATTTGTTTTCCGGCGCCAGGCGGTAATCGAACGACAGCACGGCCGCCCCCGACTGCCGCGCAAGGCGGCAGCAGATCCCGTGATGCGAATTCAGCCCGCAATGCACATACCCGCCCCCGTGCATGAACAGGACCACGCCGCGTACTTCACCATATGGGATGTACAACCGCGCAGGACGCAGTTCGGTCGCGCCGGGCACCCGCATGTCGATCACGCGACGGACCTGCAGGCTGGACAGCCATTTGGGAAAGCAGGGCCGGTCAAAGCGCCTGCGGATATCCTCCAGCGTATGGGGAACATGCTTTTTGCTGGAGGACCGCAGCCTGATCCCCAGCAGGAAGAGACGTGTAAAAAGCCCCGGCGGACGTCCGCCCGCGTGGCATGCGGACGCCGGGACATCGGATGCTGACACCTGTGCGCCTTTCCTGACTGATCATAAGTTTTCGCGTCCCAAGGCTTTAGCCCTTGACGCGCATCGCATGCACCGCCAGTTTCCGCATGCCAGACGGTCGGACGACCGCTGTTGGTGCGCATCCGCGCAGCGATGGAGGAAAGTCCGGGCTCCACGGAAGAACGGTGCCGGCTAACGGCCGGCGGGGGCGACCCCAGGGACAGTGCCACAGAAAACAGACCGCCCCCACGGCCCATGTCGCGTCCATCGGACGTGACGCCGGGTTGGGGGCAAGGGTGAAACGGTGCGGCAAGAGCGCACCGCGCGCATGGCAACATGGGCGGCAGGGCAAACCCCACCGGGAGCAAGACCGAATAGGAACGACAGGCGGGCGAAATCCGTTTCGCGCCGTCAGGGGCCTTCCGCCCCGTCGTTCGGGTTGGTCGCGTGAGGCGTGTCGCAAGCCACGTCCCAGAGGAATGGTCGTCCCGTTCCCCCTGCGGGAACGGACAGAACCCGGCTTACAGACCGTCTGGCATCCCTTCACGCCTGCAATACCCGCCCCGCGCCGGATCGCGGCAACGACGGCGCGTAAGTATCCACCATGAAGAACAAAACATAAACATTCATTGATTGGATACGATTATGGTCCTGATGCGCGGGATATATTCCTCTTTACCTGCCATTACGCCCCCCGGCGTTGAACAATAGCGGTTTTCCGCCAACTTTTGGATATCTTTAATTGACCGCCCATGAAATCCCATGATATCCCACACAGACCCAGTGAAGATGAGTGAAGGAGTCACCTTCACCCGCACGGGGGCAGAGTTCCGGACCTTCTGTAATTCATGCCAGGGAGGGCATCGCACAGCGTGAGTGTATTCCTTGGCACGCATCAGAACCGACTGGATGCCAAGGGGCGGGTTTCCATCCCGTCGGCCTTCCGCACCGCCCTGCGCACCCTGGCCCGCGCGGGCGAACCGCTTGTCATCATGCGCCCTTCCCACCTGCATCCCTGCCTGGAGGCATGGCCCAGCGCCGCCTTTTCCGCGCTGGCCCGCCCGCTGGACGAGGTGGACATCTTTTCGGAAGACCATGACGACCTCGCCACCGCGCTTTACGCCGACGCCTATCCCATCGACGCCGACAAGGAAGGGCGGATCCTCCTGCCCGAGACACTGCGCGCGCATGCGGGCCTGACGGAACAGGTGACGTTCATGGGACTGGGTCGCATCTTTCAGGTCTGGGATCCCGACGCCGCGACCCGTCGCCGCGAAGAGGCACGCCAGCGCGCGCGGCGCCTTACCTCAGGCAAGACGGCCGCGTCACCCGCGGAGGGATCGGCATGACCACGATGACCACGCCCTTCGCGGCCGATGAGGGCCATGTCCCGGTCATGCTGGCGGAGGTCCTGCACGACCTTTCCCCGCGTGATGGCGCGACCTATCTGGACGGCACGTTCGGCGGCGGCGGCTATGCCCGCGCCATCCTGTCGGCCGCGGACTGTACCCTGTGGGCCATCGACCGCGACCCTGCCGCCATCGCACGGGGCGATGCGCTGGCCCCTGCCTTCCCCGGCGGGGACGGGCATTCCCGCCTGCGCATGATCAAGGGTGGGTTCGGCGACATGGCCGCCCTGCTGGCGGCGCGCGACATACACGCGCTTGACGGCGTCGTGCTGGACCTTGGCGTGTCCTCTTACCAGATCGACCAGGCCGAGCGTGGCTTTTCATTCCGCATGGATGGCCCGCTGGACATGCGCATGGGCGACGAAGGGCCGACGGCGGCCGACATTGTCAACCGCTATCAGGAAAGCGAGCTGGCCGACATCATCTATGCCTATGGCGAGGAACGGATGTCGCGCCGGGTTGCGCGCGCCATCGTGGCCGCGCGCGCCGAAGCCCCGATCACAACGACGCTCCGTCTGGCGGAAATCGTGCGCTCGGTCGTCAGGGCCGACCGTTCCGGCATTGACCCGGCCACGCGCACGTTCCAGGGCCTGCGCATTTACGTCAATGACGAACTGGGACAGATCGAACGCGGGCTGGATCAGGCGCTGGCGCTGCTGGCCCCCGGCGGCCGGCTGGTGACGGTGTCGTTCCATTCGCTGGAAGACCGCCTGGTCAAGCTGGCGATGAACCGCGCATCGGGCCGCGTGCCCGCCCCGTCCCGCCACGATCCCGGCGCGATGATGCAGCGCGCGGACCGCCCGTCCTTCCGCCTTGTCAGGAACAAGGCCATCCGGCCGTCGGATGCGGAATGCCGCCACAACCCGCGCGCGCGCAGCGCGCGGCTGCGGACGGTGGAACGTGTCGCGCCCTTCCCAACCACAGAAGAAATGGAACAACAGCAATGACCCGGCTCATCACGCTCTTCTGTGCTGTCATGGCGGCGGTGTCCGGGCTGTTCCTGTACACCAAGAAGCAGCAGACCTCCGCCCTGGACCAGAAAATCGCGCAGATCGTGGTCCAGACCGAACGCACGCGCGACCAGACCGCCATGCTGCGGGCCGAATGGACCATGCTGAACCAGCCGGACCGGCTGCATGTCCTGGCGGAACGCTATGCCCCCGCGCTGCATCCCGTGGCCCCGACGCAGTTCGTGCAGCTTGCGAACCTGAGCGGGCATCTGCCGCCCGTCGGCGCGGCCCCGGTCGCCCCGGTCAACCCGCGCGCGGAAATGGGCGTCTCGCTTGCCGCCGACCATGTGACCGCCGCAGCGGCGGAGGGCGCGACGCAGCACGCGCATGCGCCCGTGATACTGGCTCAGGCCGTGATGCCGCATGCGCCGACGGTGCCTGCCCCCGTCCGGCATGCCACGACGCCGCGCGTGGAAACCGTCGCGCAGCACCCCGACCGGCCGGAGCATGAAGCCGCGCATGCCCTCCCCGACCGCGCCCCGTCGCATGCAGTGGAACATGCCCCATCCGTGATGGCTGAAAACGAGGCCCCGGCGTCGCATGCGCCCGCCACTGTCCGCGCGGCGCATGTCGCGACGCCGGGCCATGATGTCATGCTGGCGAGCAACCGGGTCGCGCCCTATCACTATCATCCCGCCCATGAGGTCTCCGACGCGGCATGGCATCCCGATACCGTGTCATCCGTGCGCAGCGGTGGCAGTTCGCTTGCCAATTCCCGCACTTCCGCCCTTCCGCCGCCCGTACCCGTCAGCAACTGACGACGGTCGCCTCCGCTGCCGGATACCGTCGGTGACATGAACGATACGCCCCGCCCACACCCTGATGACGCGCATGCCGATGGCGCCCGCCCTGCCGGCGGGAGCCTGCGCGTACGCATGGCGCGGGACAAGATGCATGCCCGCCTGCTGGTGGTCGCGGGCGTATTCTGCGTCCTGTTCGGCGCCGTCAGCGTCAAGCTGAGCGTTGCGACGATCATCATGCCGCTGGCCCCGCAGCAGCACCAGATCGCACCACAGGTCCCCCCCATCCCCAAGAGCGACCCCAAGGGGATGGTCGCCAATGACATCGTCCTGCCACAGGTGCATCGCGCCTCCATTGTCGATCGTAATGGCCAGGCGCTCGCGATTTCCCTGCCGGTGGCGCAGGTTTACGCCAATCCGCAGGAAATGATCGACCCGCAGGACGCGACGCACAAGCTCAAGCGCGTGCTGCCCGGCCTTGACGAAGCCGAAACGCTGCGCCGCCTTTCATCGGCGCGGCAGTTCGTCTATGTCGCGCGTGACATTTCCCCGGCGCAGGAACTGGCGATCAACAACCTTGGCATTCCCGGCATCTATTTCGAACCCGGCGAACGCCGCCGTTACCCCATGGGGCGCGTGGCGGCGCAAATTATGGGGGGCGTGGACATCGACGACCACGGCGTCGCTGGCGTCGAGCGGTATTTCGACAAGCGCCTCGACAGCAATCGCGCGCCCCTGACCCTGTCGCTCGACGTGCGGGTGCAGAACGTGGTGCATGACGAACTGCAATCCGCCATGGACACGTTCCAGGCCATCGGCGCGTGCGCGATCGTGATGGACGTGCGCAATGGCGAAATCATCGCCATGGTCAGCCTGCCGGACTATGACGCCAATGATTTCGGCCACGCCCCGGCGGACGCCCGCTTCAACCGCGCGGTGACGGGCATGTACGAACCCGGCTCCACCTTCAAGCTGCAGACGACGGCCATGGCGCTGCAGGATGGGGTCGCCCATATCTGGGACCGTTTTTCGAGCGTGCCGATCAAGATCGGCCGCTTTACCATTTCCGACATGAAGAGCGACCATTTCGACACGTGGCTTTCCCTGCCGGAGGTAATGGCCTATTCCTCAAACCCGGCGGCGGCGCATATCGCGCTGGATGCCGGGGCGGCGCGCCAGCAGGAATGGCTGCGCAACATGGGTTTTTTCTCCCGCGTGCCCATCGAACTTCCCGAAGCGGGGCGCCCGATCGTGCCATCGACCCATAACTGGGGCATTTCGACCGTCATGACCGTCGCGTTCGGCCATGGCGTCGCGGAACCGCCGCTTGCCATCGTCCGTGGCACGGCGGCGACCGCGAATGGCGGCTTCCTTCTGAAACCCACCCTGCTGCTGCATGACCAGGACCGGACGCCGGGCGGCAGCCCCGCACCCGACGCCAGCGACGCGGCGGCACCCGTCCCCGGGGCGGAACGCCTGATTTCGGCCGCCAATTCCACCATCCTGCGCAAGATCCTGCGCCTCGACGTGGCTGGCGGCACGGGCAAGAGCGCGGAATCCCCCGGCTATTTCGTCGGGGGCAAGACGGGAACGGCGGAAAAGATCGGCGCGCATGGCGGATACCTCAAGCATGTCAACGTTTCCGCCTTTACCGGCATATTCCCGATGAACGCGCCACGCTATGCCGTCTATGTCATGCTCGACAGCCCCAAGGCGACGCCGCAGACGCATGGGTGGACGACGGCGGCGTGGAACGCGGCACCGACGGCATCGCACATCATCACCCGCATCGCGCCGATGATGGGGCTGTTCCCTGACACCACCCACCAGCAGGCGATCGAAAGTTCGCTGTTCATCCCGATGCGGCCCGCCGTCCCGCACGGGTATCGCGCGCTGGGTCCGGGCAATGACCCGGGCACCGCGCACATGCAGCAGGCCGAGGGCAGGCATCATGGCAGCCGCCATGGAACGGAGGAAATGACATCGGACGAGGGACAGGCCGGACGCATGCACGCCGCGCGCGATGAACGGGAAGACGCACTTCCCCTGACCAACCGCCCGAAACGGGGATAGAGATGAAACTTACGACAGTGCTGCGCCGCGCGGGCCTGGTGGCGGACACGGGCGGCCATGACCCGGACGTTACCGGCATTTCCGCCGACAGCAGGCAGATCGGGCCGGGGATGATTTTCGCAGCCCTCCCCGGCAGCCGCGCCGATGGCCGCGCCTATATCGCGCAGGCCCTGCAGCAGGGGGCATGCGGCCTCGTATCCACGCCGAACGCCTGCGCGCAGTATGAAGGCCACGGGATCGCCTGCATCGCGACCCATGACCCGCGCCACGCGCTTGCCGTGATGGCCGCAGCACTCATGCCGGTCATGCCCGGGCACGTCGTCGCGGTGACAGGCACGAACGGCAAGACCAGCACCGTCGAATTCCTGCGCCAGATCTGGCGACATGAAGGACGCATGGCCGCAAGCATCGGGACACTGGGGATCGTCTCCCCCGATGCCCCTGTCCCCGCAGGCCCTTCCCTGACCACGCCGGACAGCGTCACCGTGGCGAAAACGCTGTGCGCGCTTGGGGAACATGGCGTGACGGACGTCGCCATGGAGGCATCGTCGCATGGGCTGGAGCAGCGCCGTCTGGACGGCGTGCCCATCACCGCCGCCGGGTTCAGCAACCTGACGCGCGACCATCTGGATTACCACGGCAGCACCGACGCCTATCGCACGGCAAAGCTGCGCCTGTTCGACACGCTGCTGCCCGATGGCGGGCTGGCGGCCGCGAACGCAGACATGGACCCGGCGACGCTGGACGCCCTGCGCGCGATCGCGGCGCGACGGGGCCTGCAACTGCGGCTGGTGGGCGAACGCGGGGACACAATCCGCCTGCTGCGCGCGCTCCCGCGTCCCGAGGGGCAGGTCCTGACGCTGGAACATGGAGGCGCCACGCGCGAGGTTTCCATTCCCCTGCCGGGACGGTTCCAGGTCGACAACCTGCTTCTTGCCGCAGCACTGTCCGGCCCGCAGGATGCGGACATAACCGCCGCCCTTGACTGCCTGCCCTTCCTGACGGGCGTGCGCGGACGCATGGAACACGCGGCCACCCTGCCGAACGGGGCTGCGATCTATGTCGATTATGCCCATACGCCCGATGCGCTGGAACGGCTCCTACTGTCGCTTCGCCCGCATGCGACCGGCCGGCTGGTCGCGGTGTTCGGCGCGGGCGGCGATCGTGACCGGGGCAAGCGTCCCCTGATGGGAGGTGTCGCGGCAAGGCTTGCGGACGACGTCATCGTGACCGACGACAACCCCCGTAGCGAGGAGGCAGCTACCATCCGCCAGCAGATCATGGCCGCGGCCCCGGCGGCCAGCAATATCGGTGGCCGGCGACAGGCCATTGCCGAGGGGCTGTCGCGGCTGAAGGCCTGTGACGTGATGGTTGTCGCGGGCAAGGGGCATGAACAGGGACAGATCATCGGCACGACCGTCCTGCCCTTTGACGACGTATCCATCATTCGCGAACTGACGGGCAATTCATGACAGTCCTGTGGACCCGATCCGAACTTCTTGCGGCCACCGGCGGTCATTTCCGCGCGGCATCCGATGGAAATCCCGCCCCTGACGCCACGGGCGTTTCCATTGACACGCGCACGCTCGAAGCCGGGGACATCTTCGTCGCGCTGGTGGGGGAGCGTTCGGACGGCCACGCGCATGTCGCGCGCGCGCTGGACAAAGGGGCGGCCGTCGTCATCGCGCATCGCGAAACCGGGTCCGACGACCCGCGCATCCTGATGGTGGACGACACGCTGCGCGCGCTCAACGCCATGGCGGCGTTCGCGCGCGCCCGCTTTGGCGGCCGGATGCTCGCCGTCACCGGCAGCGTGGGCAAGACCACGACCAAGGAAATGCTGCGTCATGCGCTGGGGGCATGCGGTCCCACGCATTGCGCCGTCGCGTCGTACAACAACCACTGGGGCGTGCCGCTGACGCTGGCGCGCCTGCCTGCCACCGCCATGTTCTGCGTGTGTGAAATCGGGATGAACAATCCCGGCGAAATCGCCCCCCTCGCCGCCATGGTCCGTCCGGATGTCGCCGTCATCACGACCATCGCCGGATCGCATCTGGGGCACATGGGCAGTCTGGAGGCCATCGCGCGGGAAAAATCCGCCCTGATCGCCGCCCTGCCCCGCGATGGCGTGGCGATCGTGCCGGATGATGCCATCGGGCTGGATCTTTTTGTCGCGCAGGCCGGTCGCGTCGGCGCCCGGCTGTGGATGGCGGGCACGCGGCCCGACAGCACGGCGCGGCTGGATGGTTTTCAGGCCCGTCCCGATGGCTGCGACTTTCAGGCGCATATCGACGCATGGTCAGGGGATGTGCATCTGAACGCGCCGGGGCGTCACATGGCGCGCAACGCGCTGGCGGCGCTGGCGGCGACGCGTGCCGCAGGCGGCGACATGGACCGCGCGGTACAGGGGCTGGTGGGTTTCCTGCCGGGGTCCGGACGCGGCGCGATCACCCCCATCCTTGACGCGACGGCCAGCCTGCTGGACGAAAGCTATAATGCATCGGTGGCATCGATCCGCGCGACGCTGGAGGTTCTGGGCCAGATCCCGGCGCAACGGCGCATCGCCGTGCTGGGCGACATGCTCGAACTTGGCGTCTTTGCGCGCGACCAGCACGAATCCCTTCTTTCAGCCGTCCGCGAGCATGCGGACCTTGTTTTCTGTTGCGGCCCGAACATGAAATATCTTTTTGACCTCCTGCCCCCCTCCCTCCGTGGCGCGTGGACGCCCGATGCCGCAGCCCTTGCGCCGCAGGTACGCGCGTCGGCGCGGGCGGGCGATGCCATCCTGGTCAAGGGAAGCCTCGGGATGGGGATGCGTCAGGTTGTCGAGACCCTGCGTCACGACGTGCAGGGGGCGGCATAATGCTTTTTGACCTGTTCCAGCGTCATGCCGCGGGCCATATTTCGATCCTCAACCTGTTCCACTACATCACGTTCCGCGCGGGGGCGGCGTGCCTGACCGCGCTGATGCTCAGCCTGGCGCTTGGCAATCCGCTGATCGCGCGCCTGCGCCGCATCCAGCGCGGCGGACAGCCCATCCGCGCCCTGGGGCCGGAACGCCACCTGGTGGAAAAGGCGGGGACGCCGACGATGGGCGGGGTGCTGATCCTTGTGTCGCTGCTGGGATCGACCCTGCTGTGGGCGGACCTGACGAACGGCTTTGTCTGGGCCGTGATGATGATCACGCTGGCCTTTGGCGCGGTGGGGTTTGCCGATGACTATCTCAAGCTGTCGCGCCGCAATACCGATGGCGTGTCGATGCGCATGCGGCTGGGGTGCGAATTCGTGGTCTCGCTGCTGGGGGGGATATGGCTTGAAAGCCTGATGCCGCCGGATCTGGCGAACCACCTTGCCTTCCCCTTCGTCAAGGACTTGCTGCTACCGCTGGGATATGCCTTTCCCGTGTTCGCGATGATCACGATCACGGGCTTCGGCAATGCGGTCAATTTCACCGACGGGCTGGACGGGCTGGCGATCGTGCCGGTCACCATCGCCGCCCTTGTCTTCGCGCTGATTTCCTATCTGGTGGGCAATCACATCTTCGCGGATTACCTGCAGCTGCATGCCGTGCCGGGAACGGGCGAACTGGGCATCTTCTGTTCCGCGCTGGTGGGCGCGGGGCTGGGTTTCCTGTGGTTCAACGCACCGCCGGCCGCCGTTTTCATGGGGGACACGGGATCGCTGGCCCTTGGCGGCGCGCTGGGGGCGGTCGCGGTCGCGGTCAAGCACGAACTGGTCCTGTGCATCGTGGGCGGCCTGTTCGTGATCGAGACCCTGTCGGTCATCATCCAGGTGTTCTGGTACAAGCGCACCGGCCGCCGGGTCTTCCTTATGGCGCCCCTTCATCATCACTTTGAGAAAAAAGGATGGCCTGAATCAAAAATCGTCATACGGTTCTGGATCGTTTCCATTGTGCTGGGACTGTGTGGCCTTGCCACCCTGAAACTGCGATGACCTCATTTCCTGCGGACCTGTTTGATGGACAGACCATTGGTGTCCTCGGCCTCGGGCGCAATGGCATGGCGGCGGCGCGCGCGCTGGCGCACATGGGCGCGCGGGTGCAGGCATGGGACGACACCACGCGCCCCGACACGGCCAGCGGGGTTGCCACACCGGGGCTGAGCTTCGCCCCCTTTACCGACATGACCGGGTTTGACGCGCTGGTGATGTCGCCCGGCATTCCCCATGTCCTGCCCACGCCCCACCCGGTCGCAGCCATGGCGCGCGCGGCGGGCGTTCCCATCCTGTCCGACGCCGACTTCCTGTTCCAGGCGGTGCGGCGCGCGGGATCGCGTGCGCGTTTCGTCGGGATCACCGGCACCAACGGCAAATCCACCACCACCGTCCTGCTGGCCCACCTGCTGCGCCATGCGGGCATCCCCGTGGCGGAGGGCGGCAACCTTGGCCCTGCGGCCCTATCGCTGCCATTATTGCCTGATAATGGCGTCTATGTGCTCGAAATGTCTTCCTACATGCTGGAACGCCTGGGCAGCCAGCATTTCGACGCGGCCTGCCTGCTGAACCTGACGCCGGACCATCTGGACCGGCATGGCGACATGGAGGGGTACAGCCGCGCGAAGGTCCATATCTTTGACCGGCAGGGAACGGGCGACCTTGCCGTGATCGGCAACACCGTGCCGCGCCATGGCGTACTGGCCGCCGACCTGCGGCAACGTGGCATCCCCGTCATGGAAATCGGGGGCGATGCGCATGCGCCCGACCTATGGGTCGAAAATCACATCCTGCATGACCGCGCGGGGGCGATCGCGGACCTGTCGCAGGCCCCTTCCCTTCCCGGGACGCACAATGCCGAGAATGCGGCCGCGGCCGTCGCGATCGCGCAGTGGCTGGGATGCCCGCGCGCCGGGACCGACGCGGCGCTGGCGTCATTCGACGGGCTGCCCCACCGGCAGAAGACCATCGGCACCATCGACGGCATCCGCTTCATCGATGACAGCAAGGCCACGAACGCCGACGCCGCCGCGCGGGCCATGTCCTGCCATGACCGCATGATCTGGATCGCGGGCGGCGTCGCCAAGGCCGGCGGGATCGAGGACCTGTCCCCCCTGTTCGCCCATGTGGTCCACGCGTTCCTGATCGGGCGCGACGCCCCGCAGCTGGCCCGCACGCTGGAACGGCATGGCGTGGCCTTCACCATGGCGGAAACGATGGAACGCGCCGTGCCCGCCGCACTTGCCGCCGCGCGCGCGGAACATGTCCCCACGGTCCTGCTGTCGCCCGCCTGCGCCAGCTTTGACCAGTTCACGGGGTTCGAGGCGCGTGGCCACCGCTTTGCCGAACTCGTCCACGCACTGGCGGGGGAAACTGACGCCACGGCCGGGCAGGCCAGGCGGTAATGGCGGGCATATCACGCATCAACACCTCGCCCATGGCGCGATGGTGGCGCAACGTCGATCGCGTCACGCTGATCTGTGTCGGCATCCTGATCGGGTTTGGCTATATCCTCATGCTGGCCGCAAGCCCGGCGGTGGCCGTGCGCATCGGCGCCTCGCGCGATATGTTCATCTTCAAGCAGGTCTGCTTCCTCCTGCTGGCGGCGGGCATCGTGATCGGCACGTCGCTGCTGTCGATCCGCGCGGTCAGGATCATGGCCGCCATCGGGTTCGTGCTGGGGATCGCGGCAACGGCGCTGACACTGGTCCACGGGATCGAGATCAAGGGCGCGCGACGCTGGATCGCGCTGCCGATGATGTCGGTGCAGCCGTCGGAATTCCTCAAGCCCTGTTTCGCCGTCGTGACCGCGTGGCTGCTGACGGAACGCCAGACGCGGCGGTATTTCCCCGGCATGCTGATCGCGCTGGGCCTGTTCGGGGTCGTGCTGCTGCTGCTGAAATCACAGCCCGACATCGGCATGCTCAGCGTGATCACGACCGTCTTCATCACGCAGCTTTTCGTCGACGGGCTCAGCCTGTTCCTGGTGGCGGGCGGCGTGGGCTGCATGGTCGCGGCCTTCATCGGCGCGTATGCGGTCTTTCCCCATGTCCGTTCGCGCGTGGAACGTTTCCTCCATCCCGAGGTGGGCGACCATTACCAGATCGACACCGCCCTACGGGCCTTTGGCAATGGCGGGCTGCTGGGCCGTGGTCCGGGCGAAGGGCGGGTCAAGGATCTGCTGCCCGACGCGCACGCCGATTTCGTCTTTGCCGTCGCGGGCGAGGAATTCGGCATGATCGTCTGCCTGTTCATCATCGGCGTCTTTGGCGTCATCGTCATTCGCGCCCTGCTGAAGCTGCTGCATGAAAACGATCCCTTCATCGTCGTGGCGACGACCGGGCTGGTGACGGGTTTCGGGCTGCAGGCCTTCGTCAACATGGGATCGACGCTGCACCTCATCCCCACCAAGGGCATGACCCTGCCCTTCATTTCCTATGGCGGTTCCTCCGCCATGTCGGTTGCGCTGACCATCGGCATGGTGCTCGCCCTGACGCGCAGCCGCGTGGGCGACAGCCAGTTCAGCCAGTCCTTTCCCGCGTTCCTGAGCCGGAGATCCCGCACATGACCCCCCAGCGCCCCATCATCATCGCCGCTGGCGGCACGGGGGGACATTTCTTTCCCGCCGAGGCACTGGCCTGCGAACTGGTCCGGCGCGGGCGCGACGTCGCGCTGATGACCGACCGTCGCGCCGGGATGCGCCAGAGCGGCATTTTCGCCGGCCGGCCGCAGTTCGTGCTGCCCGGCGCGGGAATCGCGGGCCGCGGGATTACGCGCGCGGCCCGCGCGGCCCTTGCCCTTGCCCACGGGGCATGGCGCGCGCGCGCGATCCTGCGTGGCCTGCGGCCGGTCGCGGTCGTGGGGTTCGGGGGATATCCCTCCGTCCCGCCGCTGCTGGGCGCGCGCCTGATGGGGCGGGAGCGTCCGCTGATTTTCGTGCATGAAGGCAACGCGGTGATGGGACGGGCCAACGCGTTCCTCGCGCGCTGGGCCAGCGGGATCGCGACGTCCTTTCCCGTCGTGGCGAAACTGCCGCGCGGCGTGCCCGTCACCCTGACGGGCATGCCGGTGCGCCCCGACATCGCCGCCCTGCATGACGCGATCTATTCCCCCTCCACCGGGACGATCAGGCTGCTGGTGTGGGGCGGATCGCTGGGTGCGCGGATTTTCAGCGATGTCGTCCCCGCCGCGCTGGCCGGACTGCCGCCCGCGTTGCGCGCGCGCATCGAGGTGACGCAGCAGGCCCGCGCCGAGGACGTGGAGCGCGTGCGCGACGCCTATGCCGAAAGCGGGATTCCCGCCCGGGTCGCCCCCTTCCTCGACAACGTGCCCGAACTGCTGCGCGACGCCCACCTGGTCATCGGCCGGGCGGGCGGGTCGTCGGTGGCGGAGGTCACGGTGGCGGGGCGCCCCGCGATTCTCGTGCCGCTGCCCATCGCCGCAAGCGACGAACAGAGCGCCAACGCCCGCGCCCTGGTCGAGGCGGGGGCTGCGTGGATGATCCCGCAGGCCGAACTGACGCCCCAACGACTGGGCGCGCAACTGACGGAACTTCTTGGCGACCGCGACGCCCTGTCGCGCGCGGCGGCAGCCGCGCGTGGCATCGGGCAGCCCGACGCCGCCGCGCATCTGGCGGACATGATAGAAGGACGCTTGCATCACATGGCCTGTGCCGCCTAATCCGGCAGTGCGAAGACGGAGACTGATACATAATGAGAGCCCTGCCCCTTTCCATTGGCACCATCCACTTTGTCGGCATCGGCGGCATCGGCATGTCCGGCATTGCCGAAGTGCTGCACATGCTGGGCTATGCGGTACAGGGATCGGACATTGCTGAAAGCGCCAATGTCGCGCGCCTGCGCGCGGCGGGCATTCCCGTGACGATCGGCCATGACGCCGCCAACCTTGGCGCGGCGCAGGTCGTCGTGACCTCCACCGCCGTGCGGCGCGACAATCCCGAAGTGCTGGCCGCGCGCGCGCGCCTGATCCCGGTGGTCCGCCGGGCGGAAATGCTGGCGGAACTGATGCGCCTGCGCTGGTCCGTGGCGGTGGGCGGCACGCATGGCAAGACGACGACGACCAGCCTGGTCGCCGCCGTGCTGGAAGCGGCGAAGCTGGATCCCACCGTCATCAATGGCGGCATCATCGAGGCCTATGGCACCAACACGCGCATGGGGTCGGGCGACTGGATGGTGGTCGAAGCGGACGAAAGCGACGGCTCCTTCCTGCGCCTGCCCTCGGTCATCACGGTCGTGACCAACATGGACCCCGAACATCTGGACCACTGGGGCACGGCGGAGGCGATGCAGGCGGCGTATGACCAGTTCGTCTCCAACATCCCGTTCTATGGCTTCGCGGTGCTGTGCATCGACCATCCCGCCGTCCAGCAGATGATCCCCCGCCTGTCGGACCACCGGATCATCACCTATGGCTTTTCCCCGCAGGCCGACATCCGCGCGGAAAAGGTCATCACCGACAAGCTGGGGGCTACGTTCGAGGTCGTGGTGACCGACCGCAACCGCAACCGTTCGCGCCGCGCCGGGCCGTTCCGCCTGCCGATGCTGGGCCACCACAACGTCCAGAACGCGCTGGCGGCCATCGCGGTCGGCATTGAGATGGAAATCAACGACGCGACCATCCGCTCCGCCTTTGCCTCGTTCAAGGGGGTGAAACGCCGCTTTACCCGCACGGGGGAAACGGGGGGCATCACCGTCATCGACGATTACGGCCACCATCCCGTCGAAATCGCCGCCGTGCTGAAGGCCGCGCGCCAGGCGGGGGCGAACAATGTCATCGCGGTGATGCAGCCGCACCGCTATTCACGGCTGCAGAGCCTGTTCAACGAATTCTGCACCTGCATGAACGATGCCGGCACCGTCATCATCGCCGATGTCTATGCCGCGGGCGAACAGCCGATCGAGGGCATGGACCGCGACGCGCTGGTCGAGGGGCTGCGCGAACGCGGGCACCGTTCCGTCGTTCCCCTGCCGGGGCCGGAACATCTGGCGGAAATGATCAACGCCATCGCCCGGCCGGGCGACTTTGTCGTGTGCCTTGGCGCGGGCAGCATCACCAACTGGGCGCAGGCGCTGCCGGGACAGCTTGCGGAACTGCAGTCCTCCTCCGCCCCGGCGCACAAGGGGGAAGACGCGGCGTGATGACACAGGCTGCGGCATATTCCCCCACCGTCGTGCAATGGCGCGAGGATCTGGTCCGCGCGCTGGCCGATTTCCGTGGCCGCCTGACGCCCGACGCCCCCCTTGGCCCGCGCACGTGGTTCCGCGTGGGCGGAAAGGCGGAACTGCTGGTGCAGCCCGCGGACGCGCGCGACCTTGCGCTGGCGCTGCGCCACATCCCGCTGGAGGTGCCGGTGCGTGTCCTTGGGGCGTGTTCGAACACCATCATCCGCGATGGCGGGATTGACGGCGTGGTCATCCGCCTCGGGCGCGGTTTTTCCGAGATCGCCCATGACGGCAACGGCCTGATCGCCGGGGCGGCGTGCCTCGACATGACGGTGGCGGAACATGCCGCGACATGCGGCCTGTCGGGGATGGAATTCCTGGCGGGCATTCCCGGCGCGGTGGGGGGCGCGGTCTCCATGAATGCCGGGGCCTATGGCTCCGACATTTCCACCATCCTCGACTGGGTGGAAATCGTCACCCGCGATGGCGAGCCGCTGCGCCTGCCTGGAGGGGCGCTGAAATTCAGCTATCGCCATGCCCTCGTGCCGCAGGGCGCCGTGGTCATGCGCGCGCGCCTGTGTGGCCAGCCCTCCGCCATGCCGGTCATCCGCGAACGCATCGCGCAGATCCGCGCGGCGCGGGAGGCGGCGCAGCCCGTGCGGGCGCGCACGGGGGGATCGACCTTCCGCAATCCCGACCCTGCCACGTCAGACCGCAAGGCATGGGAACTGATTGATGCCGCCGGGTGCCGGGGCCTGACGATCGGCGGGGCGCAGGTCAGTGAAAAGCACTGCAATTTCCTGCTCAACACGGGAACCGCCACGGCGGCGGAGCTGGAAGAACTGGGCGAAACCGTGCGCAGACGCGTGCGCGAACATACCGGCGTGACGCTGGAATGGGAAATCAGGCGTATCGGACGCCCCCTGCGCAAGGATGAACCGTCATGACACGTCCCGGCATAACTGTCCTGATGGGCGGCATGTCCGCCGAACGCGAAGTCAGCCTGCGCAGTGGCGAAGGCGTAACGCAGGCGTTGCGTTCCCTTGGCTATCCGGTTCGCCAGATCATCGCGGGGCCGGATCTGGGTGCGATTGTCGACGACCTGACCACGCACCGCCCCGATGTGGTCTTCAACGCGCTGCATGGCCGCTTTGGCGAGGATGGATCCATTCAGGGGGTGCTGGACTGGATGGGCATCGCCTATACCCATTCGGGCGTCCGCGCCTCCGCCACGGCAATGGACAAGGCGGCGGCGCGCGTGGTGTTCGAGGCCGCGGGCCTGCCGGTGGCGCGCGGGGGCGTCGTGACGGTGGACGCCCTTGCCGCCGAAGACCCGCTGCCCGAACCCTATGTCATAAAGCCCGTCAACGAGGGGTCTTCGGTGGGGGTGGAAATCATCCGCGCCGGGTCCAACCGCCGCGCCAGCATCGCCCGGACGTGGCAGTTCGGAACTTCCGCGCTGGTTGAGGAGTTCATACCGGGACGCGAACTGACGGTGGGTGTAATGGGTGAGCGGGCGCTGACCGTGACCGACATCACGCCGCATGACGCGGGGGGCGACGGCTTTTACGACTATACCGCCAAATACCGGCAGGGCGGCTCCAGCCATGTGCTGCCCGCGCGCATCCACCCGGCGGCCTTTGAACGCGCGCGCGAACTGGCGCTGGCGGCGCACCGGACGCTGGGATGCCGTGGGGCGTCGCGCACCGATTTCCGTTATGACGACACGCATGATGCCGACGGGATCGGCCGGCTGGTCATCCTGGAGACGAACACCCAGCCGGGGATGACCGAAACCTCGCTGCTGCCGGAACAGGCGGCGGCATGCGGCATTGCCTATGCCCGGCTGTGCGAATGGCTGGTTGAACAGGCGACCTGTCGTACATGAAGCGTCCGGCCGACAATCTGAATGACCGTCCGTCGCGCCTGTCCATCTTCCTGCGACGGCAGAAGCGGCTGATCCGCCCGGCCATCGCGACCCTGCTGGTGTGCGCCATCGGGGCGGGATGCGTCGGGCTGGTGCACAGGATGGGGTCGGAGGAACGTTTCGCGCCGCTGCGCGCGCGCGTGGTCAACATGCTGCCGCTGCGCATTACCGACATTACCGTCACCGGCAACGAACTGACGGGCGACGCGGCATTGCAGGAGGCGCTTGGCGTTCACAAGGGGGATTTCATCCTCGGCTTTTCACTTGGCGCGGCGCGCATGCGCATCGACGCGCTGCCCTTCGTTGATCATTCGGTGGTCGAACGGCGCCTGCCGGGCACGATCATCGTCCACCTCATCGAACGCCGCCCCTTTGCGGTATGGCAGAACCACGGGCATTTCATGCTGATCGACCGTGCGGGCAACCAGGTCCGCGACCAGGGCATGACCGGCAAGGACGCGCAGGCCTTCATGCAGCTTCCGCTGGTGGTGGGGCCGGACGCCAACCTGGCGGCGGCGTCGCTGATGGACGAGCTTTCGGCCCAGCCGGAGGTGCGCGGCCATGTCGCCGCCGCCGTGCGCGTGGGACAGCGCCGGTGGAACCTGACGCTGCGTGACGGGACCGTGGTCCTCCTGCCCGAAGGCGAGGAGGTCCCCGCGCTGAAACGCCTTGCGCAGATGCAGCAGGACATGCGCATCCTCGACCGTCCCGTCATATCCATTGACATGCGCCTGCCCGATCGCCTGATCATCCGCGAAGCCCCCGGCCCCACCGGCAGCGACAGGCCCGGCGGCGACAGGCCCGCCAGCAACGACAATACGCCCCCGATTGCGGATCCGGCCGGACTGTCCATGCCGGACATGTCCCGGCCCCGCCCCGACCCCGGCAATGTGCAGAGACGTGCATGAGTAACCTGATCCCCCGTCCCGACAGGATCCTGGCCCCCCGCCAGGCCCCCGCGACACCGGGCCTGCCAAGCGTGCGTCCGGCGTCGGTCCCCGCCCTGCCCAATACGGCGCGACGCGACCGGCGGGTCATGACGAACATCATCCCGATGGAGGAAGACCGCCCGCAGCGCAGGCTGAGGACGGGACCGTTCAGCGTCCTGGACATCGGATCGACCAAGATCGTGTGCCTGATCGGCAAGGGGGAGCCTGACGGATCGCTGCGGGTGCTGGGCCACGGGTGGCGGCGTTCCCATGGCGTGCGTTCCGGCGGGATCGTCGACCTCAGGGAGGCCGAGACAGCCATCCGCGCCGCCGTGGGACAGGCGGAGGACATGGCGACCCTGCGCAAGGACGAGATTTTCATCAACCTGTCATGCGGCCATCCCGAAAGCCGTCACCTGAACGTCCGCTGGCCCATCGGCGGGCGCGAGATCGGGGATGCGGACATGCGCCGGATCACGACCGAAGGCCGCCTGCGCGCGCTGAGCGAGGGGCGTTCGGCCATCCATACGCTGCCGCTGGATTACGCGGTGGACGAGACGCAGGGCGTCCTCGACCCGCGCGGCCACCTGTGCGACCACCTTTCGGCGCGCATGCATGTCATCGATGCGAACACCACCGCCCTGCGCAATGTGGAGGCGGTCCTGTCACGCGTGGACCTGACGATCGCGGGGATGGTGTCCGCGCCGCTGGCCTCCGGCCTTGCCGTGCTGAACGAGGAGGAGCGCGACCTTGGCGTCACGGTGGTCGACCTTGGCGGGGGCACGACCTCCATCGCCGTGTTTGGCGAGGGACGGCTGCTGCATACCTCCAGCATTCCGATCGGCGGGCAGCACATCACGCGCGATATCGCGCACGGGCTTTCCACCTCCATCGACAATGCGGAACGGCTCAAGACCATGCATGGCTCGGCGGAGCTTTCGTCCGGGGACGATCAGGAAATGATCCTGGTGCAGCTTATTGGCGACAACGACCATCATTATGTCAGAATTCCACGTTCTAGGATTGTCTCCATCATTCATCCGCGCGTGGAGGAAACACTTGAAATGGTAAGCGATCGCCTGGAAATGGCGGCCCTTGGCCCCGCCGCCGACGGACGGGTGGTGCTGACGGGTGGCGGGTCGCTGCTGGAGGGAATCGGCCAGATGGCGGCGCGAATCCTGAACCGGCAGGTCCGCCTTGGCCGGCCGCGCCACATTCACGGCCTGCCGGAAAACCCGGCGACATGGCCGATGTTCGCAACCTCCGCCGGACTTCTGGCGTGGGCGGCGGGCGCGGGCGATCCCCTCAATGATACCGGCATCAGCGAGGCGCGGCCCACCGGCCTTATCCGGCGTTTCGTCGATTTCATCCGCGACAGGGTATGATATTCACGATAAAGTCCTTATTTAATACCCTGCAAGCAAGCGCACAACGCGTGCCCCCATCCATACCATCCCTCGCCTACGGGAGCCGACCATGACCCTGAATCTGACCATCCCGCAGCAGAACCATTCTGACTTCACCCCACGCATCACGGTCATCGGGGTTGGCGGCGGTGGCACGAATGCCGTTGACAACATGATCAACATGCAGCTGCAGGGTGTGGAGTTCGTGGTTGCGAACACCGACGCGCAGCAGCTTTCCCACAGCCAGGCCGACCGGCGCATCCAGCTTGGCCCCCACCTGACGCAGGGACTGGGCGCGGGGGCGAAGCCTGAAATCGGACGCGCGGCGGCGGAAGAGGCATGCGACGAACTGTCGCGCCACCTGGATGGCGCGCACATGATCTTCATCACGGCGGGCATGGGCGGCGGCACGGGCACGGGGGCGGCCCCGGTCATCGCCCGCATGGCGCGTGAGCGTGGCATCCTGACGGTCGGCGTCGTGACAAAGCCCTTCACCTTCGAGGGGGGACGCCGCGCCCAGTCGGCCGAGGCGGGGATTGTCGAGCTCCAGCAGTTTGTCGATACGCTCATCGTCATTCCGAACCAGAACCTCTTCCGGCTTGCCAATGAACGGACCAGCTGGAAAGACGCGTTCAAGATGGCTGACAACGTCCTTTACATGGGCGTGCGTGGCGTGACCGACCTGATGATGGCCCCCGGGCTGGTCAACCTCGATTTCGCGGACATCCGCACGGTCATGGCGGAAATGGGCAAGGCCATGATGGGCACGGGCGAGGCCGAGGGCGAGAACCGCGCCATCGCCGCCGCCGAGGGGGCGATTTCCAACCCGCTGCTGGAAGATACCTCCATGGCGGGCGCGCGGGGCCTGCTGATCAACATCACCGGCGGCGAGGACCTGACCCTGTTCGAGGTGGACCAGGCCGCCAACCGCATCCGCGAGGAAGTGGCCGACGACGCCAACATCATCTTCGGTTCGGCGATCGATACCAACCTGAACGGACGCATCCGGGTTTCCGTCGTGGCGACGGGCATCGAAAGCGCGGTCGAACGCGCCACCGCCGCGGCAGCCGGGACCACCGCCACAGCGGCGCAGCCATCTCCTGCCCCGACGGCGGAAGCCGCGTCCCCCGCACCGCAGGCTGCTGCCGCCACCGCCGCGCCGGCGGCCGCGCCTGCCGCGTCGCAGGCGGCACCGGCATCGGCCCCACAGCCCACGCCAGTCCCGCATGTCCCGGCGGGCGCAACACCCCTTCGCCAGGCCGGCACGCCCCCTTCGGCGCCGTCGCCGCATGCCGTGCCGCCCCAGGTCGCGCAGGCGCAGCGTGGGTCGCCGCGTTCCTCCCTGTTTTCGGACGGTGGCAAGTCCGCGGAACCACAGCCGCAGCCCCAGCAGCCCCGCAGCCTGTTCGGGCTGGTGACCGGCGCGCTGCGACGCCATTCCGCCCCCCCGCAGCAGGCGGAACCGCAGGCCCCCGCGGCCGCGCCACAGCCGCGCGCGGAACCCTCCCTGCAGCAGCCGCAGGCGACGCGTCCCACCCCGAACCCGCAGCAGCAGGGTGGCACGGCGGAAGATAACGGGCTGGATATTCCCGCCTTCCTGCGTCGCGGTTCGCCCTAGGAAGGGACCACCCGGGAAAACGATGGGGCCACGGGCTGCGTTGCATAATGTAACGTATTGTCCGGCCTCGTTTTTTCATGTCCGCAGGTATGGTAACGGTTGGCAATAATCATTGACTGGTTAAACGGGACGCGACCGGCCTAGTATCTTCAGACCTGCCCTGTAGCCAACAGATTCACCTGTCTCGAGGGATGCGCATAATGGATGGCATGTCGATAGGTCCGCTTGAAATGACGGATTCGTGCCTTTCCGAGACGGTCTTACCCACCAGGAAGGGCGCTGCGGATCCGTGCCAGCATACATTGCGGCGCTCCATCTGCGGCATCGGTATCGGCCTTCATACCGGCCAGCGCATTTCCCTGTCGCTTTCCCCCGCCCCCGCAGATACCGGCATCATATTCCGTCGCACCGACCTTGACGGCTACATGATCCCCGCGACCTATGACCATGTCATCGATACGCGCCTCAGCACGGTCATCGGCGTCCCCGCGCAGGGGGCTGCGGTCCGCGTGGCAACCATCGAACACCTGATGGCGGCCCTGTCCGGATGCGGGATCGACAATGCCTATGTCGATCTCGACGGGCCGGAGGTACCGGTCTTTGACGGATCCGCGTCGGAATTCATGTTCCTTCTGGACTGCGCGGGACGCGCGCCGCAGACGGCGACGCGCCCGACGCTGGAAATCCTGCGCACGGTGCGGGTGGAGGATGGCGATGCCTTTGCCGAACTCCGCCCCCCCACGACGGACGGGCTGAACATCAGCATGTCGATCGAATTCGCGGCACAGGCCATCGGACGGCAGATTTTTTCAGCGCAGGTCAGCGCCTCCTCCTTCCGCCGGGATCTGGAAAACTGCCGCACCTTTACCCTGCGCCAGGAAATCGACGCCCTGCACGCGGCGGGCCTTGCACGCGGCGGGTCGCTGGAAAACGCGATCGTGGTCGACGATGACCGCATCCTCAATCCCACCGGGCTGCGGCGCCCGGATGAATTCGTGCGGCACAAGGTCGTGGACGTGATCGGTGACCTCTATCTCTGCGGCGCGATCATCCATGGTGATTTCCATGGGCACAAATCCGGCCATACCCTGAATAACCGCCTGTTGCGGACACTCATGGCCAATCCATCCGCATGGCGACTGCATGGTCATGCCCCGCGAAAGAGGCAGATTGGCCGCGCCGCCGCATGAAGCGCACGAAAACGCCCGGAGGCTCTTCACCCCGCTTGCGCACATGATATAAAACAGGCGCAACTGGAAGAGCCGGCATGTCACCACGCAGATCTCGATACTCCCTTCGTCTCCGCCGTCCGGGCGGCGTTGTCGCATGGCTGCTCATGGCACCTGCGATCAGTCTTCTGGTGGCGTGCAATGGCAACAGTGCCATTACGGAAAATGCCCCGCGCGTCGGATCTGCCGAAACCCTGTATAATCATGGCGTTGATGCGTTGCGCAGCAATCGCTACCTTCTGGCCACCATCCAGTTCGAGGTTCTGCAGCGCAACTACCCCTATTCCCAGTACACCGCCAACGCGCAGCTGATGGAAGGGTATGCGGACTATCTGCAGAGCAAATATCCCGAAGCCGTGCAGCAGCTTGACCGATTCCTTGAACTGCATCCCACCAGCACGGATGCCGCCTATGCCTTCTATCTGGAGGCACTGTGTTATTATGAACAGATCGCCGATGTGCAGCGCGACCAGCAGGGCACCGTCGAGGCGATGGATGCGCTGGAACAGGTCATCACCCGCTTTCCCCAGACCCCTTATGCCCGTGATGCGCAGCTGAAGATCGACCTGTGCCGCGACCATCTGGCGGGCAAGGAAATGCTGGTCGGCCGTTTCTATCAGGAACAGCGCAATTACCAGGCGGCGGTCAACCGTTACCAGCGCGTGGTGCAGGATTTCCAGACCACCAACCATGTGCCGGAGGCGCTGGAACGCCTTGTGGAGGTCTATCTGGACCTCGGCCTGCTGGAACAGGCGCGCAAGACCGGCGCGGTTCTGGCCTATAACTATCCCGACAGCAAATGGTATCGTGACGCCTATGATCATTTGCGTGACCACAACCTCATCAAGGGTATCTCCCCCCGCACCCACAAGCAGGGACGTAACGCCCTTTCGCGGGCATGGAATTCGATCTTCTAGGTCCTGCCCCTTTCGCCTGACCTGATCGGATTGCCCGCATGCTGACACATCTCTCGATTCGCGATGTCGTCCTGATCGAGAAGCTCGACCTGTCCTTCATCGCCGGCCTGACGGTCCTGACAGGGGAAACCGGGGCCGGGAAATCCATCCTGCTGGACAGCCTTGGGCTGGCGCTGGGTGAACGCGCCAGCGCGTCGCTGGTCCGTGCCGGGGCGGATCAGGCCAGCGTCAGCGCGAGCTTCGACATCGCGGCCGACCATCCCCTGCACGAACTGCTTGCGGAACAGGGAATCGTCATCGACGAACCCCACGAACCCATCCTGCTGCGTCGCATCGTGACGGTGGACGGGCGTTCGCGCGCCTACATCAATGACCAGCCGGTCGGCGTAACCCTGCTGCGCCGGGCGGCGTCCCTGCTGGTGGAAATACAGGGACAGCACGAACAGATGGGACTGGCGGACCAGGGCACGCACCTTGACCTGCTCGACGCGTTTGGCGTGCCGGCCACGCTGCGCGCCCAGACCGCCAGCGCCTATCGCGCGTGGATCGAGGCCACGGCGGAACTTGCCGCCGCGCGCGCGGAAATGGAAAGCGCGGCGCGGGAAGAGGACTGGCTGCGCCAGGCGGTGGAGGACCTGTCCACCCTTGCCCCGCAGGAAGACGAGGAGACGCAGCTTGCCGGGCTGCGCCAGTCCCTCCAGCAGGGCGAGCGCCGGGCGGAGGCGATTGCCGCCGCCCTGAGCGACCTGTCGCCGCGCGAACGCCGGGGCGTCAATCCCGCCTCCGCCCTGCGCAACGCCAGCCGCGCGCTGCAACGCCTTCTGCCCGCGCCGACCGATTTCAACCCCGCCGCCATCGGAGCGGAGGAACAGGCCGCGGCACAGGAGGCGCTGAACGCGCTGGAACGCGCGGAAGAGGCCCTGGCCGAAGCGGAAAGCCTGCTGTCGCGCCTCGCCTCCGACGCGCAGGCCGATCCCCGCCTGCTGGAACAGACCGAGGAACGGCTGTTCGCCCTGCGTGCCGAAGCCCGCAAGCATGGGGTTTCCGTGCCGGAACTGCCGGGACTGCTGAAGGTCTTTACCGAACGGCTCAGCGCCCTTGATTCCGGCAATGCCCGGATCGAGGTTCTGGAACAGGCCGTGGCACGGACCCGTGAAAAGTTCGAGGACACCGCCCAGAAGCTGACGGCCGCGCGCGAAAAGGCGGCCCGCAGGCTGGAGACGGCGGTGATGGCGGAACTGCGGCCGCTGCGGCTGGAACGCGCGCGCTTCATCGTCGAGCTGGTCCCACTGCCGCCGGAGGCATGGAACCTGCGCGGCAAGGAGCAGGCCTCCTTCCTGATCGCCGCCAATCCGGGCCAGCCACCCGGTCCGCTGGCCAAGGTCGCCTCGGGCGGGGAACTGTCGCGGCTGATGCTGGCGCTGAAGGTCGTGCTGGCGGGACGTTCGGCGATCCCCACCCTTGTTTTCGACGAGGTCGATTCAGGCGTCGGGGGGGCGACGGCATCCGCCATTGGCGAACGCCTGTATATGGTCGGGCGCGACGTGCAGGTACTGGTTGTCACCCACAGCCCGCAGGTCGCGGCACGGGGGGATGCGCACCTGCGCATCAGCAAGAAGGTCACACGTGACCGGACGGAAACCCATGCCGCCCCGCTCGACAGCGCGGCACGGCTTGAGGAAATCGCCCGCATGCTGTCTGGCGACACGATCACGCCCGCGGCGCGTGCCGCCGCCGCCAGCCTTGTGAAAGGTGAATAGGAATGCCCGACACCACCGAGGACCTTGCCCGGACCTGTCAGGATATCCTTGACCGGGCGCAGGCAGGCGGCGAACTGTCCCGCGAGGATGCGAAACGGGAGCTGGCGCTGCTGGCGGACGTGATCGCGCGGCTGGATCACGCCTATCACCATGATGACGCGCCCGTGGTGACGGACGCGGTGTATGACGCGCTGCGTCGGCGCAACCTTGAACTGGAAGGCGCCCATCCCGGACTGCGCCGCAAGGACAGTCCCGAAAGCCGGGTGGGCGCCCCCGCCGCCGGGGCTTTCAGCCGCCATCGCCACCTGACGCCGATGCTGTCGCTGGACAATGTTTTCAGCCGCGAGGAATTCGAGGGCTTCATAAGCCGCGCCGTCCGCTTCCTCGGCCTGAGCGAGGAGCAGGCCAGCGGGCTGGATTTCGTGGCCGAACCCAAGATTGACGGGCTGTCGATCAGCCTGACCTATGAAAAGGGCGCGTTCGTGCGCGGCACGACCCGTGGCGACGGGACCGAAGGCGAAGACGTCACCGCGAACCTGCGCACGTTGCGCGACCTGCCGCAGCAGTTACAGGGCCCGGCCCCCGACCTGCTGGAAATCCGGGGCGAGGTCTTCCTTGCAAAGTCGGATTTCCTTGCCCTCAATGCGGCACAGGTCGCGGCGGGACAGAAACCCTTTGCCAACCCGCGCAATGCGGCGGCGGGTTCGCTGCGCCAGCTTGACCCCGCCATCACCCGCCAGCGTCCGCTGTCGCTGTTCGCCTATGCGATGGGATATTCCAGCAGCCCCGTGGCGGAGACGCATCTGGAGTATCTGCAACAGCTCAGGTCATGGGGGTTCAGCGTCAGCCCGCTCTGCACACTGGTCACCAGCGTGGCGGAGGCCGAAGCGTTCATGGAACGGATCGCGCGCATCCGCTCCGGCCTCGATTACGATATCGACGGGGTGGTGTACAAGATCAACGAACGCACGCTGCAGGACCGCCTTGGCTTCGCCGGACGCGCGCCGCGCTGGGCCGTGGCGTGGAAATTCGCGGCCGAACAGGCGATCACGCGCCTGACGAAAATCGAGATACAGGTGGGCCGCACCGGCGCGCTGACCCCGGTCGCGATACTGGAGCCGGTGAATGTGGGGGGGGTGATCGTAACCCGCGCCAGCCTGCATAACGAGGATGAAATCGCCCGCAAGGACGTGCAGGAAGGCGACCTTGTGCGCATCCAGCGCGCAGGCGACGTGATCCCGCAGGTCCTTGACGTCGTGCTGCCGCGCGATCATCCGCCGCATCCCTTTGTCTTTCCGCACGAATGCCCGGTCTGCCACGCCCGCGCCGAACGGCCGGAGGGCGAGGTCGTCTGGCGCTGTTCCGGCGGCCTGACCTGTCCGGCGCAGCTGGTGGAGCGGCTGATCCATTTCGTATCGCGCGATGCCTTTGACATCGAGGGACTGGGCGATCGCACGATTGCCGAATTCCATGCGGACGGGCTGCTGTCCACGCCGGCCGACATCTTCCGCCTGCCCCGGGCCGAGGACGCCATCGCCAGCCGTCCCGGCTGGGGCGTGCTTTCGGCGCGCAACCTGATGAACGCGATCGAGGCACGGCGGACGATTTCCCTGTCTCGCTTCATCTATGCGCTGGGCATACGGCGGATCGGGATCAATACGGCGCGTCTGCTGGCGCGTCATTACGGGTCGTATGAAAACTGGTCGCGCCAGATGCTGCGCGCCACCACGGTGGGGTCCGACGAACGGCTGGAACTGGGCAGCATCACGGGAATCGGCAGCGCCATTGCCGATGAACTGGCGGCCTTCTTTTCCGAGGCGCACAACCGCCAGACGCTGGCGGACCTGACGCAGGTGCTGCACGCCATCACGGATGAGGAGATGCTGGCGCAGGGGGAACTGTCAGGAAAGGTCATTGTCTTTACCGGCACGCTAAAGACAATGAGCCGCCCCGAAGCCCGCGCGATTGCCGAACGCATGGGCGCGCGCGTGTCGGACAGTGTTTCGCGCAGGACCGATATCGTGGTCCTGGGTGAAAAGGCCGGGTCAAAGGCGCGCAAGGCGGAGGAGCTGGACCTGCAGACGGTGGACGAGGCGGGATGGCGCAGGCTGGCCGGCCTGCCGGAAAATCCGTGATGCCCTTCCCCACCATCGGTCATCGCGACGCGCTGCTGATCATCGATGTGCAGAATGATTTCCTGCCGGGCGGCGCGCTGGCGGTGGAAGATGGCGCGCGGATCATCCCGATGATCAACCGCCTGCAGTCCCTGCCCTTTGGCCGTGTCGTAGCGACACAGGACTGGCACCCGCGCGATCATGTCTCGTTCACCACCACGGCGGAAAAGGACGACGGCGGGGACCGGTGGCCGCCGCACTGCATCGCCGCGACATGGGGCGCGGCCTTTGCCGATACGCTGGAACAGGCGCATATCGGGCTGATCGTGCGCAAGGGGATGAGCCCCGGCATCGACAGTTATTCCGCGTTCCGCGACAACGATGGCGGGAATGAAACCGGCCTGTCGCAATGGCTGTCGGCCTGTGGCGTGGGGCGTGTCTTCATCTGCGGGATTGCGCTGGAATACTGCGTGCGGGCGAGTGCCCATGACGCGTGGCGGGACGGGTTTGAAACTTTTGTACTCGACGCCGCCTGCGCCGCAATCAATGATGACAGGCGCGGCATCCATCACGACCTGCGCGCCGCCGGGATCACCATCATGGACGCGCGGACACTTCTGAAAGACTAACCAAAATAACACACTGAAATTAAAAGAAGTTTTTGGTGAAGCTTTTTGCAAAAAGCTTCGAAAGGCGACACCCGAAAACTTTTGTCATTTTTAAACGGTCCCTGAAGGAAAACAGCACTTCATAACAGTTGCGATACGGCGTTACCGTGGGGGGCGACGCCATCATGACCGGGGGGAACGGAACAGCATGCATGTTACAGGGTCGCGGGGGCGGCTACTGACATCACGGCGCTCCATGCTCGGGCTGGCGGGCGTGGCAGCGGGAAGTTCGCTGCTGCCCCGGGCGGGACGGGCGGACGCAGCGTCCACCATCATGCCGCGACGGCCAATCGCGCCGACGGACGCGCTGATCGCATTCGGCCATACCGGCCCGATTACCGATGGCGGGTGGAGCATGGTGCATGATCGCGGGGTACAGGCCGTGCGCCGCGCCTTTCCGGGGATTCGCACCGTCTATGTCGAAAGCGTCCCCTACTCCGCCGATGCGACGCGCATCTTTCGCCAGTTCGTGGCGGAAGGGGCGAACATGGTTTTCGCCACCTCCGAATACGGTGATTTCATCAAGGATGTCTCGGACCGCGCGCCCGACGTGGCCTTCATGGAATGCGATGGCACGACGCTGACGCCCAACCTTGGCTGGTATTATGTCAGCCACTGGTATGCCAGCTATATCATCGGCATCGCGGCGGGGCTGATGTCGAAAACGGGCAGGCTGGGCTTTATCGGCGCGTTTCCGATTCCCTCCGTCTATGCCAGCGCGAATGCGACCCTGCTGGGGGCGCAGTCGGTCAATCCGGCCATGACGCTGCAGGGCATCACCATCAACGCGTGGTTCGACCCCCAGGCCGCGACGCAGGCGGCCACCGCGCTGGTGGATAATGGCTGCGACTTCCTGTGCGGGATCATGGATGAACCGGCCTACCTGCGGGTCGCCGTGGCGCGGGGCGTCAGGGCCGCGATGTGGAATACCGGCATGCTGAAATACGGGCCGGAAGCCTATGTCAGTTCCGTCGTGCTGGATTTCAACGATTTCTACGTCGCGCAGGTGCGCGCGCTTCTGGACGGGACATGGCGCCCCTCCGCCGCTTTCCTGACGCTGGGGCACGGCGTGGATCGCGATGCGTGGGGGCCCGGCGTGCCGGAAGAAGTCGCGCGGCAGGCGGATGACATGCGCGACCGCATGCTGGCGGGCTACAACCCGTTCCGTGGCCCGATCCATGACAATCATGGACAGCTGCGCGTTGCGGCGGGCGTGACGCTGGATGATGCGGCGATCTATCACTGTGACTGGGCCGTGGCGGGGGTATCGGGCCTTGGCTGACGCCCCCGACCGCCCCCCCGTCGCGCCGGGCACCCCGCCGATCCTGCAACTGCGCGGGATCGGAAAATTCTTTCCCGGCGTCATTGCCAACAAGGACGTGGACCTGGAGGTCTGGCCCGGCGAAATCCATGCCCTGCTGGGCGAGAACGGGGCGGGAAAATCCACCCTGATGAACGTCGTGACCGGCATCTATCAGCCTGAGGAGGGGGAAATCATCCTCGATGGCTATGGACGCTCCTTTGCCTCCCCGCAAGAGGCGATACGCGCGGGGATCGGCATGGTGCACCAGCATTTCAAGCTGGTGCAGGCGTTCAGCGTGGCGGAGAACATCCATCTGGGCTGGGACGAGGCGCCGCGCCGTATCTCCGCCCGCGTGATGGAGGAACGCACCCGCGCCATTTCCGAACGCTTCGGCTTTCCCGTGCGTCCTGACGCGCGGGTGGCCGACCTGTCTGCGGGGGAGCAGCAGCGGGTGGAAATCCTGCGCGTGCTGTCGCGCCGGGCGCGCCTGCTGATCATGGACGAACCCACCGCGGTCCTGACGCCCGAGGAAACGCGCGAACTGTTCCGCGCCCTGCGTGCCTTTCGCGCGCAGGGGAACGCTGTCATCATCATCAGCCACAAGCTGGACGAGGTGATGGAAATCTCCGACCGGGTCAGCATCCTGCGCCACGGACGGCGGATCGCCACGTTCGACACCGGCGACTGCACGCCCTCCATGCTGGCGACAACCATGGTGGGGCGTGAAATCGTGCGCCGGAACATGCGCGCCCGCCCGCCCGGCGCGCAGCCTGTCAGCGCAACACCCGTCATGGGGCTGCGCAACGTGACCATGCTGGATGCGCGCGGGGTGGAGAGCCTGCGTGATGTGTCGCTGGATCTGTATGGTGGCGAAATCCTCGGGATCGCGGGGGTCGCGGGCAACGGGCAGCGGGAACTGACGCAGGTCCTGACGGGACTGGCGGCCCCGGCCACGGGGCAGGTGCTGCTGGATGGCGCGGTCATGGCACGCCCGGACCCGGCGGCATTCGCGCGCGCGGGCGTGGGGCATGTCCCCGAAGACCGCCTGCGCAGTGCGCTTGCCCCCTCCCTTTCCATCACCGACAACATGGCGCTGCGCGAATACGCCATCCCCCCGGTCGGCCGGCACGGGCTGTATGACAGCAGGGCCGCCGACATGCTGGCGCGCGACATCGCGCGGGTCGCAACCGTCGACATTCCCGATTTCGCCATGCCGGTGCGCAACCTGTCGGGCGGCAACCAGCAGCGCCTGGTCGCACGACGCGAAATCCGCATCGCGCACCAGGTGCTGATCGCGGCCTATCCGGCGCGCGGGCTGGATATCGGGGCGATCGCCACCATGCTGGGATATCTGACGGAATTGCGCGATCAGGGGGTGGCGGTGGTCTTCATTTCCGAGGATCTGGAGGATCTGCTCAACGTTTCCGACCGGATCGGGGTGATGTTCCATGGTCGCCTCATGGCCGTGGTCGATGCGGCGGATACGGATATGGAGACGATCGGCCTGCTGATGGGCGGACGCGATGGTGCCCCCATGTCCGCGCGGGGGGAGCGGTAATGTCCAGACAGGCGGCTTTCCAGCGCATGCCCAGCGTCCCGGCCCGCCGCATCCTGATCTGGCGGGCCGGTGCGATCGTCTGCGCCCTGGCGGTTACGGCGGCCATCCTCGCGCTGTCGGGATACAGCCCGCCTGACCTCGCGCTGCTGGTCGCGCGTTCCACCGTGGGGTCGCGTTTCGGGATGGAGGACCTCGCCCTTTTCATGTCGCCACTGCTGCTGACCGGGGCGGCCGTGACCGTCTGCAACCGGATCGGGCTGTGGAATATCGGGGCGGAGGGACAGTTCTATGCCGGGGCGATCGGGGCGGCGGCCATCGGGCTGTTCGTCTCTGCCCCCGCCTTTGTCCTGCTGCCCCTGATGGCGGTGGCCGGGATCGTGGCGGGCATGGGCTGGATCGCCATTCCCACGCTGGCGCGTGCCTATGCCGGGGTGAACGAAATCATCACCACCCTCCTGCTGAACTTCGTGGCCTCCCTCCTGACCTATTACCTGACAACGGGGCCGTGGCGCGATCGCGTGACGGGCGCGCAGGTTTCCAGCGCGCGCCTGCCGGTTTCCATTCCCGAAATATGGGGGATCGTGCACTGGGGATTCCCGATCGGGCTGCTTATCGTCGCGGCGCTGGCGGCGGTGATGGCGCATACGCGATGGGGCTATGAAATCCGGATCGGGGGGGCCAACCCCGATGCCGCCCGTTACGCCGGGATACCGGTGCGCGCGCGCATCATCGTCGTCATGCTGCTGTCGGGCGGACTGGCGGGGCTGGCGGGGATGTTCGAACTGGCGGGAACGGTGCATCGCCTGCAGGGCGGGATGGCCAACAATTTCGGCTACCTCGGGATCGTGGTCGCGGTGCTGGCGCGGGGATCCTGCCTGGATGTCATTCCGGCGGCCCTGCTGATGGCGTTCATCCTTGATGCCGGCATCGTGCTGCAGACCCAGCAGCTGACGGCATCGGTGGTGCTGGCGATCACGGGGCTGATGCTGTTCATGATCGCCATCGCTGACGAACTGGCCCATTACCGGCCCGTCGCCCGCATGAAAAAGGAAACCGCGCCATGATCGCCCTGCTGAGCGGAATGTTCGCCACGGCCCTGCTGGCGGGCGGCGTGCTGGCGCTGGCGGCGCTGGGCGAGGTCATGGCCGAGCGTACCGGCGTCACCAACCTCGGGGTCGAGGGACTGATGGCGCTGGGCGCCGTCGTCGCGATCATGACGGTCGCGAACGTTCCCAACCCATGGGCCGGGCTGCTGGCGGCCTTTGCTGTCGGGGCGCTGGGCGGGATGGTGTTCGCCCTTGGCGCGGTCATCATGCGCGCCAGTCAGGTCCTGTGCGGGCTGGCGGTCACATTCATGGGGCTGGGCCTGTCAACGGCGCTGGGCCACAGTTACGCGGGGCAGCCCTCCCCCGTCGTGTTCGGGCATGTGCATGTGCCGCTGCTGTCCTCCATTCCCGTGATCGGACCCGGCCTGTTCGGACAGAACATCCTTATCATCCCCATCTATGTCGTGCTGCCGCTGCTGGTGCATTTCGTCATGTTCCGCACCCGTCACGGGCTGAACATGCGCGCGGTCGGTGAAAACCCGGCGGCGGCGGACGCGGCGGGCATTCCGGTCATGGCCATGCGCTTTGGCTATGTCACGCTGGGCGGTGCCATGGCCGGCATGGCGGGGGGATACCTGACGCTGACCTACGTTCCCGTCTGGTCCGAGGGGATGATCGCCGGACGCGGCTGGATCGCGCTGGCGCTGGTGATCTTCGCCGGATACAGGCCCGTCATGGTGACATGCGCGGCACTGCTGTTCGGGCTGGTGACCACGCTGGCCTTTGTCGGGCAGGCGCGTAACTGGCCGATTGATCCGGCCTTTTTGAACATGCTGCCGTATCTGGGAACGATGGCCTGCATCATCGTGCCCGTGCTTGTGTGGCGCCGCATGCGCCGCGTCATGGCTGCGCCTGCCGCGCTGGCGCAACCCTATTACCGCGATGTCCGCTGACGCCTACGCCACGCGATCAGGGGGCCGGCGTTCCCCGATGCAGCAGGTCGGTTGAAATGGCGCGCGCGTAGCCAGCCGAATCAAGCGTGTCGGGAAAACGGCCCAGCAGCTTCATCTCATCCACGTACTGCGCCAGCTGGACACGGAAATCATGCCCGGTGGGACAGATGCCCAGGACCTCGTGACGCATCATGGCGATGATCGCGTCCGGCCCCATCCCCTCGATATGCCCCGCCAGCAGGCTGGCGGTTTCCGGAACATGAGTCTTGAGCCATCTGGCCGCGTCCTGCAGGGCCACGACAAGTGCCGCCGCCGCCGCGGGATCCTGATCCAGCATGTCCCGCGCCACGCCGAGTGCAAGGTTCGTCCGCTGCGCATAAAGGCCATTCACGCTGTTGACCAGTTCCACCACCCCCAGCGACGGATCATTCAGCAGCCGCCACGCCAGCGGGTCATGCACCGCCAGCGCATCGACATCCCCCGCCCGGATCGCCCCGGCCATGTCCTGTGGCGCAAGCACCTGCCATTGCGGCCCCGTGTCGGGATTCATGCCCTTGCGTCGCAGGACGACGGAAAAGAACAGGCGATCGGCCATGTCGGGATTGGTAATGGCGATGCGGCGGCCAACCATGTCCTCCACCCGGCTGAGCTTCAGGCGACGGCGCACCAGAAGGCGGAACGTGCCCGCCTGCAATCCCATGACCAGTCGCGCCTGCACCTCCCCTTCGTGCAGCCTGTCCAGCCATGACAGCACGGGGGCCACGGCCACACGGCTTCGCCCGGCCTGTAGGTCGCCAATCGCGTCACGCCCCGTCACGCCACCGCCCGTCAGCCTGACATCAAGCAGGTACCGCGCGAAGAACCCCTGCTGCTGCGCCACATTGAACAGGATGGAGGTCGGAGCGGATGGCCATGACAGGTCGATCTGGTGGGGCTGCCCATCCAGGACCTCCCCCGCGGACAGGGCGCCGGCACGATGCCGCCGGTCGCGCCAGCCCCACAGGCCGGCCCCCGCGAGTGCTGCGACACCCCCCAGCCCGACCACGAGCCGACGACGCGGGATTACCGCCATGACAGCACTGGCACGCCCATATGATCCGCTCCTCCGTCATGATTTAATGCCACATCTACAGGACGTTATGACACAGGACGCCGATTTTGGGCATCCGGTAAAAAAAGTCGAGAAAGGGGGTTTACGATCCCCGGTCACTGTGGCTATAAGCTGCTCACGCTGTTCCCGAATAGCTCAGTTGGTAGAGCAAGCGACTGTTAATCGCTGGGTCGTAGGTTCGAGTCCTACTTCGGGAGCCACATTTCCTTAAAATTAGTGATACAGCTGCGGCAACAGGATTCCCCAAATCCGTCTCCAGAGCCGTCCCTGTTGCCTGCGGCGATGTTCAGGCGGGATGTGCTTGCCTGTCTTCCTTCCGCCATGGCGCCGCCCCTGCCCGCTCCCGCATGCGGATCGGTAGCCGCTGAAACCGGACAGGACAGCGCGATCGGCGTTTCCCGACACATTCCCGATATCCGTGCGCACACATGCCTGTTCCGTTGGCATACAAAGTGTAAAAATCGTATGATAGGTTCCCTGCGGACCGGCAGGGACAGGCCCATTCCCACGCTGATTCCGAAACGGACCGCGAACTGCCATGCCTGTGCGCCATATGTGATTCATCCCCACACGCCTTCCTGATTCACCCTGCCGATTGATGGAAAGTTATGGAATGACAGACACCCCGAAGTCGCACGGACAGAAAAAGAAGAAATCTCAAAAAACGCGTGTCTGGGGAGGAAGCTTCCTTTCCACTGCTCACCAGCCGCACCATGGCGACAGAAATAAAGAACAGAAATAAAGAAATGGGGGTCGGCTGCTGGCGGTGGCGTGATGGGACCGGCCTGAAAAGCCCCTCCGCGCGCGCCTGCCGAAGCTGATGAACAATGATGTCGAGGGATTCCTGAAATCCTTTGAAAACAAAGCGGACCGAGACCGTTTCGACAGGCTTTTCATTCCTGCATGACCATTCAGGACCGCGCCTGTCAGGTATGCTTTGTGAACATGTAACCTCTCAGTGCCATGCAGCGTTATCTACCCAGCGCGACAGGAACGATAAGTCAGGGTCATGTCCGATAAAAAAGCCATTCCAGACGGTATCCCCTTTCCCGCGGGCAACAATATCCCTTTTGCCCTGTGGGTCAGGACATCGCTGCGCCAGAAGTTTGCGGACGTCGTGGCAGAACCGGTCCCGGCGGAACTTCTCGATATCCTTTTTTCCGATGTTGCAACAAATGGGAATGGGATGGCCCCGGCCCGGAACGCTACACCCACGCAGGAACCCGCGAGGGAGGATGCGACCATCGCGCCGGGTTCCGGGGATCAGAAAATCACGATAAATGCCGGGTAATAAACGGGCCGCGCTTCCGCGCCATGGCCCTGTTCCTGCAGGCCACGTGGCGTTGCGGCCTTTCATGGCGAACATTACACTAAATTAAAGTTTCCAGGCCTGGTAAATACCGGAACGTTCCTTGAACGATCCGTCCGGATACTGCAGTTTTCAGTATCCGACGGTCCATTTTTGCCATTGTTTCGAAGGGCGCGTAACATGGGCCTTCAGACGAAGTGGCCGAAAGCCACGTTACCCCTCCGGTTCGACCATGTTCGCCATGTGTGATCGAGAAGCAGGAACACCTGATGCCTTCCCCCCGACTGGTTCCGACCCGCGTCCTGATGGCCGCAGCCCTGATTTCCCTGCCCGTATGTTCCGCCATGGCAGGCCCCGGCGATTTCACTGAACTGTTCGATACCGGTACGGCCCTGCCCGCGCGCCATGTGGCGGGACTGGACACGACGATCACGAATGGCCCCGACCGCGCGGAAGCCCTGACCGCGCATGCCGGCAGTGGTTTTACCGGCCTGCATGCCCTGCGCTATGACGTCGAACATCCGGACGGACGGACGCGCTCCGTCATCCTGCGCCCGGTGCATCTGCCGATCGGCGCGGACGCACGGCTGTCTTACATGGTGTTTCCCGTGGCCGATCCGGCGTCGCTGACGGATCCGGCGACCTTTGTCTCGCTGGATCTGGTTTTTGCCGATGGCACCACCCTGTCCGGGCGTGGGGCCCGCGACTGGCAGGGGATCTCCCTTTCGCCGCTGGCGCAGGGGAAGGGAAACGCGCTGTATCCGAACCAGTGGAACCGGGTTTTCGTTGATATCGGACGACTGGCCGCAGGCAGGACCGTGACGGCCATCGTCCTGCGTACCGCGCCGCAGGCCGGAACGGCGCCGTGCCATGGCTATGTGGATGATATCCGCATCGACGCGGCATCGGGGGACAATGCTGCCGCGGACCCGGCGGATCTGGTGGATACGCGGCGCGGCACAAACGCCAATGGCCATTTTTCCCGTGGCAACAACTTTCCCGCCGTGGCGATGCCGCACGGTTTCAATTTCTGGACGCCGGTCACCAATGCCGGATCCAAATGGCTGTATCAGTACCAGGAACGCAACGGGCCGGATAACCGCCCCCGGATCGAGGCCTTTTCCCTCAGCCACGAACCCAGTCCGTGGATGGGCGACCGCCAGACCTTCCAGATCATGCCCGCGCTGGCTGGCGCTGTCGTGCTGGACCGGGAAAAACGCGCCCTTGGGTTTGTCCATGAGGATGAAGTCGCGCGCCCTTACTGGTACAGGGTAAATCTGGATCACGGCATCACGGGCGAAATGACGCCCACCAGCCATGCCGCGATGATGCGTTTCACCTTTCCCGCGACGCGCGGGCAACTGGTGTTCGACAACCTGAAGGATCAGGGCGGGATCAGACTGCATCCCGACCGGCGGTCGCTGGACGCGTACTCGGATGTGGCAAGCGACCTGTCCACCGGGGCAACACGCATGTACATCCATGTCGAATTCGACCGGCCGGTCATCGCCTCGGGCCGGATAAAGGGGCAGGGCCGCGACCATGTCGCCGCATGGATGCGCTTTGACACCGGGACCGACCGGCGGGTCAACCTGCGGATCGCGACATCGCTCATCAGCGCGGAACAGGCGCGGCGCAACATGCGGCTGGAACTGTCGGACGCCGATACGTTCGAAAGCGTGCACGAACGCGCGCGCGTGACGTGGGACGACCTGCTGCGCCGTGTTTCCCTTCCCGATGCGCCGGTTCATGATCGCGCCGTCCTTTATGGCAATCTTTACAGGCTGTTCCTGTATCCGAACGAACTGGCGGAAAATGTGGGCACGGCCGCGCGACCGGATTACCGCTATGCCAGCCCGTTTTCCCCCCGCCGCCATGCCGATGGCCCCCGCAGGACCGGTGCTCCGGTCCATGCGGGACAGCCCTATGTCAATAATGGTTTCTGGGACACGTACCGGGCCGCGTGGCCTGCCTATGTCCTGCTGACGCCCGATGACGCGGGACGCATGATCGACGGGTTTGTCCAGCAATATCGGGAAGCGGGCTGGATCGCGCGATGGAGTTCGCCCGGCTATGCCGATCTGATGACGGGCACCAGCGCCGATATCGCCTTTGCCGATGCGTGGCTGAAGGGCGTGCGGAATTTCGACGTGCATGCCTTTTATCAGGCCGCCCTGAAGGACGGAACGGTTGTCCCCGATCAGGCGGGCGTGGGACGCAAGGCGCTGGGGCGCACGATTTTTCGCGGCTATACCGATACCGCGACGGAAGAGGGCCTGTCATGGTCATCGGCGGCCAACCTGAACGATTTCGGCATCGGGGCGCTGGCCCGGGCCATGGCGGACCAGTCCCCCCGGGGCGATACGCACGGCGCGCAATATGCGACGGATGCGCGTTATTTCCTGAACAGGTCACGCAATTACCTGAACCTGTTTGACCGCGATACCGGTTTCTTCGTGGGACGCAATCCCGATGGACACTGGCGCACGGATGCCGCCCATTTCGATCCCATCGCATGGGGCGGCGATTATACCGAGACGAATGCATGGAACATGGCGTTCGATCCCGTGCATGACGGGGCGGGCCTCGCGGCGCTGTACGGCGGGCGGGCGGGACTGGCGCGCAAGCTGGATGAACTGTTCAGAACGCCCGGGGCATATCATGTCGGCGCGTATGGCGGCGTGATTCACGAAATGCGCGAACTGCATGACGTGCGCATGGGCCAGTATGGCCATGGCAACCAGCCCGCGCACCATATCCTTTACATGTACGACGTCGCCGGCCAGCCGTGGAAGGCGCAGGATCACCTGCGCGAGGCCATGGACCGGCTTTATGAAGGAACGGAAATCGGCCAGGGCTATCCCGGCGATGAAGACAATGGCGAGATGTCGGCATGGTGGCTGTTCAGCGCCGCCGGGTTCTATCCCCTGCAGATGGGAACGGCAACCTACGCCATCGGCGCGCCGCATTTCTCCCGCATGGTCCTCGCGCTGGGGGGCGGCCGCAGCCTGACCATCCTTGCCCCCGGCGTCAGCGATCAGAACCGTTATATCCAGTCTGTCCGCCTTAATGGCCATCCCATCGACCGGACATGGATCAGCCATGCCGACATCATGGCGGGTGGTGTGCTGGAATTCACCATGGGTCCACGTCCGTCGCGATGGGGAACGGCGGTTTCGGCCGCGCCCCCTTCCCTCACGCCTTATGAGGGCACGGCTCCCGCCCCCCTGCGCGATGCGACCGACATGCCGGGCGTGGACAATGGGACCGCCCCGGCCGCCCTGTCCGACAATGATTCCGACACTGACGCCATGATCCCGGCGCAGGGAATCACGACGCGCCTGCCGGAACCGCATCGGGTCATGCTCTATACCCTGACCTCCGCCAAGGTCGCGAAGGCGGATCCCGCCGCGTGGCGTGTCGAGGGATCGGCTGATGGCACGCATTGGGACGTTGTGGACCGCCGGGGCGGGGAATCCTTTGCATGGCGGCAGCAGACGCGCGTTTTCGCCATTACCCGTCCCGGCAACTATCGCGCCTACCGGCTTGTCCCGGAAAAGGGCCGGACGCGTCTGGCGGAAATCGAATGGCTGGCAGAAGGCCTGCCTCAGACCCTGCCCTGATACCACGAACGCCCCGCGATCCCCGCCCAAACCTGCGTCATCCGCCCGGCGTCATCTGTCCGGGCGGATGACGCTGGCATATGGCGCCGGCATATGGCTCTGGCAAAACAGGGCCGCGCGGCCGGGAAAGAATGGAAATCATGGTCCTGCAACTCCTGTCATGACAAAACGTTGAACAGGCGGGCCGGACATTGCCCGACACCCGATCACTGGCGGCGACCATTGCCGGGCGCCGCCCATCGTGGCCACATGTTCCCGCCCGGGCAGGATGGATGGCATCCGTGAGGGTGATTATGAAACGTTTTTCATCATGCAGCCATGTTTGACATATTAACGCCATATTCATAACAAAACTTACGAACGGAATATCAGGGCTTTATCCTGCACGGGCCAGATCGAAAAAACGCTTATGTGATAGTGAATTTATCGAACCTGCCCAGACCGGACGCCCTTTATTTTCCTGAACCGGAACGCAACTCCGAGGCCGGGCGTCAGCGGCATGCATGCCCCGCCACTTGGGACAAGGGAATAGTCGAGATGTCCGCCACTGCTCCGCATCGGTTACGGAAGTTACCGCAGGAAACCGCGAATGTTGGTGTCGTCATCGTCGACGAGGATAACGCCATCCTTGTTTTCAATGATGTTGCCGAACGCATGTCCGGACATGAACGCGATACCGTTGTGGGACAACACAGCAGGACCGTCCTGCCCCCCGAAATCCATTGTCCCCTTCCAGGATCAGGGGAAAATGCAACCTCTGCGTTGCGGATGGGACTGCACCGGCTGGAGGTCACGCGACGCGACGGAACACGTTTCAGCGCGGAGCTGGAGGTTTCCTCCCTGACCGCTGGCGGCCGCCGGATGCATGTCGTGACCCTGCGCGACGTCTCCCCGGCGGAAGGACAGGTCCTGAACAGCGAAATCTGCGCCACGATCGTGCATGAAACCGACCGTGGCATTGTCGTCCTGGATGCCGAAAGCCGGATCACCCATGTCAATCCGGCTTTCGGCATCCTGTCGGGCTATTCGGAAGATGAAGTCGCGGGCAACGATTTTTCCATCCTGTTTTCCGGCCACGGACGCGACATCCGCACGCTGCAGCAGTTCCGCGAGCAGGTCGCCGAAGGCCGCAGCTTCGAACTCGACATCCAGGCGCGTCGCCGCGATGGCGACAACATATGGCTGCGCGCGGCGGTGACGCCGGTTCATGACGAACATGGCTGCCTGGAACAGGTTGTCATCATCCTCAGCGATGTCAGCCGCGACCGCGACCTGCGCTATCTCCAGCAGGACGTGGTCGAGGCGCTGGCGAGTGGCCTGTCGCTGCGTGAAATCATGGATTTCATCTGCCGCAGGATCGAACGCATCGTCCCGGATGTGCAGGCTCTGGTCATGATGACGGAAGATGCGCAGATCATGCACCCCCTGGGTCGGGCGTCCCTCCCCCGGGCAGTGGTGGAAGAGTATGACGGAGCACGGATCGGCCCCGCCGCCGGATCATGCGGGACCGCGATTTACCGGCGCGAGGAAGTCATCGTGCCAGACATCGCGAAATCCCCCCTGTGGCAGGGGCTGGGCGCGGTTCCGCTGGAATATGGACTGCGGGCCTGCTGGGCGCGTCCCATCGTCCTGCGTGATGGCCGGGTGGCGGGGGCCTTCACCCTCTTTTCACGCGAACCGGGCTATCCCAGCACATGGTGCCGCCGCGTCGTCGGGGCCTGCGTGCATCTGTGCATGCTGGCCATCATTCAGGAACAGGCGCGTCGGTCCATCGACCATCTGGCGCATTACGACGACCTGACCGGCCTGCCCAACCGCACATGGCTGCGTGAGTATCTGGAGCAGCCACGCCCCCGACCGACGGCGCGCGCTCATGGTCCTCAACCTGGACCGGTTCCAGAAGATCAAGGAAGCGCTGGGCCACGCGGCGGGCGATACGCTGCTGATGGATGTGGCGCGACGCCTGCGCGGCGCGCTGGCGCCCGACGACATCGCGACCCGGACGGATGGCGATGAATTCGTGATCGTGACCGAAGACACGCCCGAACAGGCAGCCATCCTGGCCGAACGCCTGCTGCAACGGCTGGATGAGCCTGTCATGATCGAACAGGTGGAAATCCGGCCCAATGCCAGCATCGGCATCGGCGTCAATGATGCCACCACCCCGGACGAGGATATGAAGGCGACCCTGAAGCACGCCTATTCCGCCCTGCTGCAGGCCAAGGAGGCAGGACGCAACTGCTATCGTTTCTTCAGCCCGGAAATGAACCGCGCGGCGGACGACCGCATCATGCTGGCGGCCGCGCTGCGTCGCGCCATTGCCGATAACCGGCTGAGCCTCGTCTACCAGCCACAGATCACGACCGACAGCGGATGCCTGCATGGGGTGGAGGCGCTGGCACGCTGGAATGATCCGGAACTGGGCTTCATCTCGCCGGGGCGCTTCATCCCGCTGGCCGAGGAAACCGGACAGATCGAGGCGCTGGGCGAATGGTCGCTCCGCACGGCGTGCGAGCAGATGACGTCATGGATGGCGCAGGGCATCAACGTGCCGATCGTATCGGTCAACCTGTCCGCCATCCATTTCCGCGACCGCGGTCTGCCGGACACCATCGCGCGTATCCTCAAGGACACCGGCATGCCGCCCGAACGGCTGATGATCGAGTTGACCGAAAGCACGATGATCGAGAATTTTGAACAGACGGTCGAAATTGTCACCGCGATCCGCGCGCTGGGCTGCGGGGTGTCGATGGACGATTTCGGCACCGGCTTTTCCAGCCTTTCCAACCTTGCCAGCCTTCCCGTCAGCGAGGTCAAGATCGATCAGAGCTTCATGAAGGGCTTTGAGGAGGCATCCGGCAAGATCTATTCCGTCGTGCGCGCCATCGTGCGGATCGGGCAGAGTCTGGGCATGAACGTCGTGGCCGAGGGGGTGGAAACCCAGACGCAGTACAAACTGCTGAAGGACATGCAGTGCGATGTCATTCAGGGGTATCTGTTCTCGCGCCCCCTGCCCCCGGCGGAACTGGCGCAGTGGTGCCATCTCCAGAAGACTTCCAGATCGGAAACGCCCGTGCATGCCTGAAGGGATGGGGTGGCATGATCGACGTGCCGTCCCCATATCATGACAGGATGGTCATCATCCCGTTCCCGTTTCCATTCAGGCAGATATCCGGACATGAAACAGCATAAGGTCATGATGGGGGAGCGTGTCCTGTATCAGGCAGCCCAGCTTTCCCACGCCCGCCGCTTTGCCGCGGCCCGACGGGCGGAGGGGCTGGACTGCCATGTGGTGCCCGATACCACGACGCGAAACAGGCGGGTCCGCATCAATGCGCTGACCGGCAGGCCCTATGGCAGGCGCGCCCCATAGCAACCGGGGTCGTCACCCCTTTTCATACAGAACAGAATAAGACGTAGCTGAATACCGAATATAACCAGACCAATATGGTACGCGTTCTCATCCAACCTGCACTCAGGACATGAGCAGGAGCAAAAAAGAGCGCGATTATGCCAGACGAGTTCGCCAGACCCGTTGCCTTCCCCATCATGGAATCCGGCATTCCGGAATGGGTCCACGCGACGCTGAGCCGCCAGTATGCCAGCATCCTCGACGAACCCATCCCGATGACGCTGATAAACCTGCTCCTGTCGGATGGGGAGCAGAGCCTTGCTAACAGGGCGCCATTGGACATGCCCCCTTCCCTGCATGCGGACATGCACGCGATCATGGAAAGCGTCGCGCTGGCGACATCACCATGACCGCCTGCATCCGTCACCGGACATCGCAGGGTCAGGATGGAAACAGGAAGGCAGCCAGCGCGTGCGCCTGCTGACGGATTTCGGGAATGGCCGTCGTTTCAAACAGGCTTCCCGCACGCAGTGGCCCGATTGCATGGAGCCGGGTTGACGGTTTTCCATCCCGCCCGACAAGCGCGCCGTTCGCATCCGTTGCGAAAGTAACGTCAAGGTCGCCGGGAACGGCCATGCCCGTGTCAAGCAGACAACGGAGCAGCGGCGTGTCCACGCGACGGAAATTCGTGTCCGGCGCGGTGCAGTTCATGACCATGTCGGCCGCGAATTCTTCCTCCCCCGCCCGTGTCCTGACATGGACCCGCAGGTCATGGCCATTTCCCGACAGGCCCGCCACATGTCCCCGCCGCACGACAAGGCGGCCCGTGGCGATTTCCTCGGCAATACGCCGCGCGACGGGCGGCGCCATCCGGTGACGCGCCGTGTGCCAGCGGTGAAAGAGATGTCGCCGGAACCGCCGCCGTTCCGTATCCGGCAGGCGCGCCCACAGGGCATTGCTGCATGGCCGCAATGAATCCACCGCCGCCCGCCAGGACACCCCGTTTTTCAGGGCCACGCGCACATGACGCAGATACTGCCGCGCCGTGGGCGTCGTGTCGGCGGGAATGACGGGGGACGGCACGGGTTCGACCGGCCCGTGCGCACAGGGCAGCAGGCCATGGCGCGATATCATCGTAATGACGCCACCATATCCCCCACGCCGCAGGCGCAGCAGGACATCGATGGCCGTCAGGCCGGAACCGACCAGAACAACCGGCGCATCGGCCGCGGGCCAGCGCGGCCACGTATCCCAGACGGCGCGAACATAGCGTCCCGAATCCCGCGCGATGCCATCAACGCACGGAATGTCCACCGGCAGCGCATGCCCCATGGCAAGAACCGTCATTCCGGTCTCCACGGTATTGCCATCATCCAGATGGAGGATGGTCGTCCCGCCGCGCACTTCCAGTCGTGTCACCCGCCGTCCATGGAGGACCGGAATGCCGGTTGCGCCAAAACGTCCGGCCAGATAGTCGCCCCACACCATGCGAGGCATGAAGCGCGTGCCATCAGCGGTGTCCGGCCCATGTTGCGCAAGCCACGAAACAAAATCCCCCGGCCCATCGGCCAGCGCCCCCATGTTTGCGGCCCTGACATTCAGCAGATGGACAGGTTCGGTCGTCGAATAGGCAACGCCACGCGCGATGCGCGCGCGAGGTTCGATCACCATTATTTCCTTGGGATCGGTCCTTTGCGCCAGATGAATGGCGGCGAGAACGCCACTTGCCCCGCCCCCGATGATCGCGATCCGGGTTTTCATGTGATCCCCTTCCGAAAGAGTCGTTCCCGACAACGAACGATCCAGCATTCGGAAAGTCTTTGCCCGTTTGCGTCAATCCATTGGAAAGAAACGAACCTTTTCAGAGATTCCCGGTCCTGTTGATGCCGGCCGCCGGGCACTATCCGACGACGGCATGCCTTTCCCGTAATGGTTCGCACACCAACATGATGCGCCGGATGGAAATGAAACGATGACGCAGTCCTTCAAGCTTTCGGATCGGGCATGAAGCGGTCGTGCCAGGCAACCGGAAGGTTACGGTCATGCATCATCAGGATAATTACAAAATATTACGCATACGACAAAAACCTTCCCCCAGAAATTCCGTTACGAGCCAGGTTCATCTGAACGGATTTCCGGCATGAAAAGCATAATTGGAAGCCCTGCGCCGGTTTCAGAAATTCCTGTTATTTCAGGCACGTTTCCGAACCTGCGCAGGGGTATTTCCGCGCAGCGCAGGGGTGTTGGCGCGCTGTTGCTTGATTTTCTTAAAAAACATGGGGAAGCCATCCTGTACCGTGCCTCCGGCCTGGGGATCATGTCCGGATTTGCAATAAACGGCATCCAGAAGAATCTGTTCGGGGGCGGCGTGGCAGGTTTGAAAAACCCGAGTTCCCCGCTCGATACTATCCGACATGCCTATGTCCGGCATTACTGGAGGCCCGAGGAAGGAAGTGAATGGCTGGATATCGCCGTTGCCTTCATGCTCTGGCTGCCAGGCATAATTGTGCTTTCGATCATATCCACGCGTCGAAACGCATCATATGCACGCAGGCATTCCGGAAGAGCCATGCCACGGCAATTTCTGGACCAGATAGTCATTGGACTGACAACCGGAATACTTCCACCATGGTATTATATATTTGATCTATACAAAAAAGATAACAGGGGCTCCTGCCTGTCCTATATCGGGCGTGGCGAGACAAAGGCCGGCGCGTATGTGGTGCTGACCGATGTTCCGCGAAAACACTGCATCCTGGGGAACAAGGATATTTTCGCCGCGCACTGCCGGGAATTCGGCCTTCATGCCGTTGAACCGGTTGCCATCGCGGATGATGGGCACATCATGTTTTCGGATACATCCCTGACACGCCTGCCTGCATGTGACCTGTTTATCAAACCCGCGCGCGGCAGTGGCGGGCGTGGGGCGGAACGCTGGCGCTGGCAGGGAAAGGACATGCAGGGACAGGACATATATACCGGCACCACCGGACGTCTTGCGGAGGTGGAACTGCGCCAGCGGCTTGCATTCCGTTCGAATGGCCGCAGGACAATCATACAGCGCTGCCTCAGCAATCATCCCGATATCGCGCAACTGGCGGGCCATGCCGTTGCAACCGTCCGCATGGTAACCTGCCTGAACGAGGATGGCATGCCGGAGATTACGGACGCCATTTTCCGTATGGCAACCCGCCCTGACTGTATCGTGGACAACATTCATGCGGGCGGGATCGGGGCACCGATCGACATTTCATGCGGGCAACTGGGATGTGCAAGCAATCTGGGCGTGGATGCAACCCATGGCCGCCTGCGTCACCATCCCGGCACCAATCACGTCATAGAAGGCGTCAGGCTACCTTTCTGGAACGATGTCCGTGCGTTGGCGTGCGCGGCCCATGCCACCCTGACCTCCTACGTCATTGTGGGATGGGATATCGCCCTGACCACGCCCGGTCCCGTCCTGATCGAGGGGAATAGCGGTCCCTGTCTGGATATCATGCAACGCATGGCGGATCGCCCGCTGGGCGATGGGCGTCTTGCCCACCTTCTGGCCCATCATCTGCTACAGGGACGCCAGTCATCGATACCGAACGCCCGGCAGCAATGCCACCATGACGGCGCGATGACAGGCTGAAGGCCGGCTTTTCCCATGGGCCTTTTTACATATGATCCCGCCTTGGCGCCGATACGCACGTGAACGGGGAACCGTCCTGCCCACATATCCGTTGACCCCAGGCCGAGGCAATGCAGACAAATGGCGCAAGGCGTTTCGCCGTGTATCAGGAGGCTTTCATGTCCTGCCATGGAAATGTCAGGCTGGGAAATATCAGGCTGGCGTGCATGGCTGTGCTGGCCTGTGCCTGTCCCCTGACGACGGCACACGCGCAGTTTGCAGCGCCCCGCTCTTCCCCGGGAAAGCCGGTTGCCCCGGCATCACCCCCGATACACGATCAGGCCAGTCCGGACTCAGTATCCGGTCCTCCGGCCCATCGGCATCGCAAACCCAATGAACAGCCCGGACATTCCCCATCAGGCCAGCCGCCGACAGGACAAGAACCAGCCACAGGCGATCAGCCCGGAACCAGACCGGCCAGCCCCCCGCAGTAACAGCGGACGCAGACCTGCATCACCGGCATGCAGTTATGGAAAACAGCATCAGGACCGGGAGACCGGCAGGGTCATCTCGATCACGGCCATGCACAGGGCAAAGCCGTGTCAATTCCTGACGGCCGAGTTACCCAGGCCGCTGAAAAATGGCGCGCCCTGTTGGATTCGAACCAACGACCCACAGCTTAGAAGGCTGTTGCTCTATCCAACTGAGCTAAGGGCGCGGAACACCGCGTTGTGCCAGATGGAAGCTAGTGCGTCCAGTTCTGGATACGGTCACAGCGAAAATTATCGGCATAGGCCTTTGGCTTGCGGATGCGCGGAACGGGCAGTTCCAGATCATATCCGATGCCATTATGCATGGCATAGGCAACGGCGGCTTCCTGGGAGGGGAACAGCAGGCGCACCTGCGACAGCGTGTCGCGGCTCCCGGTCCAGCCCATCAGCGTGTCGACATGCCGGGGCTGTGTCTGGCCATATTCCAGAACCCACGTATGCGTGTTCGCCTGACCTGACTGGGTTGCCGTTTTTGATTCCTGATAAACGCGGGCACGCATGAAAACGATCTCCCATTATGGTGGTCGGGGCGCCCGGACTCGAACCGGGGGCCTCGTGTACCCAAAACACGCGCGCTACCAGGCTGCGCCACGCCCCGTCACCATGGAGGGGGAAGCTATGTGTCATTGGCCGCTCTGGCAAGCACCTTGTTGAAAAAAATATCGCCCCCGCATGCTGCCTGACAAGCCGGCCGGCCATCAAAACCTGCTGGCATGACAACGCATTCACGTGAACATCGCCGCCATGCCGGCCGTAACGCCCGTTCAGGAGCGTGACGTATCGTCCCTGCGCGCCAGCGGCGGAATGAACAGCGGCGCGGTGTCCCACGGGAACAGCACCCAGGTTTCCTGCGGCACCTCCACCACGAACATGTCCGTCAGGGGGCGGCCCGTCGGCTTTGCATACAGGCACGCGAACAGCGCCTTGGGCAGCATCCTGCGCACCAGTTCCGCCGTGACGCCCGAATCCACCAGATCATCGATGATCAGGAACCCTTCGCCATCGCCTGCGGCTTCGGGCCGCTTGATGACCGTGGCCTCGCCCTGCCTTTCCTCGTCATAGGTCACGACGGAGACCGTCTCGATCAGGCGGCAGTCCAGTTCCCGCGCGATGATGGCGGCGGGGATCAGGCCGCCACGCGTGATCGCCACGATTCCCTTAAAGGGACCACGCGGCATGAGCTCCGCCGCCAGCTGACGGGCATCGCGGTGAAGCTGGTCCCACGTCACGGTCGCATAACTGGTTGCCATCAGAACAGTTTTCCTCCGTCGGGGACGCGGCTGTCCGGACGGATCAGCACGGCCTCCCCCTTGTTGTCGCGCATGCTCAGGGTCAGGACCTCGCTGCGGAAGGGCCCGATCTGGCGTGGCGGCACATTCACGATTGCACAGACCTGCCGCCCCGCCAGCCGCGACGGGGTATAGCGGTGATTGACCCGCACGGCGGACGTGCGCGTTCCAAGATGGGAACCGAAATCGATTCGCAGTCGATAGGTATCGCGGTACGTATCCGGAAGGGGGCTGGCCTCCAGGATCGTGCCGACCCGGATATCCAGATACCCGGTGCCCCCATCGCTGGCGGGCATGTCCGATACAGGCGGCGCAAGGTCTGTCATGGAAATGTTTCTGCCCATGTTCGCGTCATATTGTAAACCTGCGATCAATCCTTTTCGACATGGAATTTTCACCAGGGATTTCATGCCGGATTCAATCGCGCGCCTGCTATAGCTTGGAACATCATGACACGACCGAAGAATTTTTCCGCCACGGCGGAGGAAACATCCAGACCGGATCCGCATGCCGGCGGCCTTCTGCGTCATCCCGGCCTCATGGCGTTCCTGATGGCGCGGACCTCCTCCTCCTTCTCCTCATGCGTGCAGGCGGTGGCCGTGGGGTGGCAGATCTATGCCCTGACCCACAGCGCCCGCTCCCTCGCGCTGGTGGGACTGGCGCAGTTCTTTCCCATGATCTGCCTGACGATGCTGGCGGGACATGCGGCCGATCACATGAACCGCCGCCGGATCGCCATGACCTGCCAGGGGATCGAGGCGGCCTCGGCACTGATCATGGCGACGGCGGCGTTCGGGGGATGGACCACGCCGGGCATGATCTATGCCATGGTCATGGTCTTCGGCATGGCGCGGGCCTTTGAAATGCCGTGCCAGCAGACCTTCCTTCCCTCCATCGTGCCGCCCTACATGTTCCCCCGCGCCGCGGCTGTCTCCTCCTCCCTGTTCCAGGCGGCGGCGGTGACGGGGCCATCGGTGGGCGGCCTGCTGTACGGCGCGGGCGCGGGCCTGTGCTACATGATCTGCGCGCTTGGCTTCGCGCTTGCCATGCTGGGTACCTTCCTGCTGCCGCTGCGCAATATCGCACGCCCGCGCCAGCCGATGTCGCTGTCGATGTTCATGGATGTCTGGCGCTTCATGCGGAAACGGCCCGACATGCTCGGGGCGATTTCGCTGGACCTGTTCGCCGTGCTGCTGGGCGGGGCCACGGCAATGCTGCCTGTCTATGCCAGCGATATCCTGCATGCCGGTCCCATGGGGCTGGGGCTGCTGCGGGCCGCGCCAGCCATGGGGGCGGTCGCCTGCGCGGTGTTTTTCGTGTGGAAGCCCCTCAACCATCGTGCCGGGCCATCCATGTTTGCCGCTGTCGCGACATTTGGCGTGGCGACGATCGTCTTTGCCTTTTCCACCTCCATGCCGCTGTCGATCCTTGCCCTGGCGGTGCTCGGGGCGGCCGATGTCGTCAGCGTGGTGGTGCGCGGGGCGCTGGTGCAGCTGCGCACGCCGGATTCGATGCGGGGACGGGTCTCCGCCGTCAACATGCTGTTCATCGGATCGTCCAACCAGCTGGGAGAATTCGAAAGCGGCATGCTCGCCAGCGCGATTGGCCCGGTGGAGGCCGTGGCGCTGGGCGGGGTCGGGACGATTGCGGTCACGCTGCTGTGGATGGCCATGTTCCCCAGCCTGCGCCGCCTCGACCGGCTGGATGACATCCGCGCGGAATAGGACTGTGCCGCAGTCATCGAAAGTTCATGCGGAACCGATGTGCGTTTTTTATTGCATATCAGGCATGCAATATGTTCCCCTTGTCATGGGCGCCCGTTAAGTGCGGCCACCATCAAGGAGAAAGTGACATGTATCAGTTCACGGACATGCTCTTCGCCAAGACAAACATTCTGATGGGGCAGCTTAAACACGAAATTGGACGTGCTGCCGGCAGCAGAAACCTCCAGGCACGGGGCATCGCGCAGAAACGTCGCGGACGCCGTCATTCCGAACGGGTGGACCGCATCCACCAGGCCATCCTCGAACAGGGTGGCGCCTATGACCTGGGCCGCGACCGGCGGCGCGGCCACCAGATCCATTTCCAGTAACCCGATATCAGGCGGTCCCGGCGGCGCATGCGGTCGGGACCAGTCACGCAGCACAATTCAGTCCAGATGCCGCTCGTCAGTCGTGCCCACCTCCATGATGCCCGGCATGTCGGACAATGTGGCGATCAGCCGCGCAATGGGCGTGGGACCGTTCACCTGCATCGATAGGCGCACCTGACGCCTTACCGTCCCCGACACCGGGGGAATCCGCATATCGGTCCCTTCGTAATCCGCCTGGTCCTCCAGCGCCTCGCGCGCCGTTTCATACAGGCCCTCGCGCTCGATACGCACATGGTCCACCCTGAAACGCAGGCGGGTGCATTCCACCAGTATGTGCCTCAGCACGCCTTTGCCATCGGCATAGGTGATGCCGATATTCGTGACGGCCTGACGTTCATGCGGGATATGACGCAACAGGCGCGGGAAGATGAACATGATGACGAAGTGGCCAAGCGTCGTGGCGATCGCCAGCGCCAGCAGCCCCGCCCCGCACGCCATGCCCAGCGCCGCCGTCAACCAGACCGATGCCGCCGTCGTCAGGCCGCGCACCACGTTGCGGCGCATGAAAATCACGCCACCACCGATAAAACCGATCCCGGATACGATCTGGGCCGCGACCCGCGACGGATCGAGGATGACCCGTTCCTTTTCAAGGACGTCGTTGAATCCGTACTTGGACACCAGCATGAACAGGGCCGCCGCCACACCGACCAGTGTATAGGTACGCAGTCCCGCGCTTTTCTGGCGGATTTCCCGCTCCAGCCCCACCAGCCCCGAAAGCAGGAACGCCAGGCCGAGTTCACCCAGCTGGACCCAGCCCTCGCCGGGCGCATGCGTCATGACCATGCGTCAGATATTACCCCATCCCTGCCATTGTCATTCATGTTCCACTACCGGGCATGTTCCACTGCCGGGATTTCCCGCCCCGCACGATGCCTGCCGCCGCCGACAGGCATCGATCGGGGAAATCCCCTGCCCGTTTCAGGACCGGACGTCCCACCGGAACAGTCATGATCCATCCGTGAAACATGCCGGTATATGTATGGTTTTTATATCCCGGGCAGGCGGCGGCCCCTTCCGGCCACAGGAACATGACCTTGCGGGAACACCCGCCGACCTGCGGAAAGTTCAGGTCGCGTCATCGGGAACGCGCAACTGTCTTTTTTTCCGGTCCCGCGCGCATAGCGGCACGATCTCCTTGAGTATTTCCATCGCGGCAGGCGCCGACAGTCCCGTCTCGTCGGAAAACCTCCTGATTTCGGCATCGGAAAACAGGGTGCGGATCATGCTTTCCGTTGTGGCGGGGGGCCTGTCCTGCTGCTGCCACTGCGACACGGCATCGAACACCTCCGGCGTCTTTGACCGTGCCTCCAGCCGGGTGGGCTGGTCCTTTCGGGTAATTGGCCCCAGTATTTCGTTCAATACTGTAATCAGGCCGGAATGATCGCCTGTCGCGCCTGTCAGGAAATCACCGGCACGGGTAAAGAAATTCGATTCAGTCATTGAGTGTCTCCCCTTTCTGGGAATTACTTCGGATGACCTCAGCCCAACGCGGGCGCTTTTGCCTGAGTTCCCCTCCCTGCCTTCACACTCCCGCGTGGGCGATCCCCGTGCGGCGTATCTGAAACAGGCCCAGAGACAGTTTGGAAACAATCTGTTGATAGAAAACAGGAAAAGTTTCCGGGTGTCGCCTTTTTTCAAAAAGGCGACATTATCTGAAGCTTTTTGAAAAAAGCTTCACCAAAAACTTTCCGATGATCGACCCCTGCCCGCCGGCCCGAATTGCCGCGTGTGGAGCCTAGAACTGTTCCACGCGTCCGACCCCATCAATCGACTTGATCATCTGCGCGATACGCGGGGTCACGCGGTAACGTTCGCTCAGCGTCACCTCCACATCGCGGGTTTCCGCAACGGAAGGGTGAAGGATGATACGGCCGCGTCCCCCGCCATGGCCATCCAGGATATCGCGGATGGGCGCAATGGCATCGGCGCGATCGAACCATATCCGCAGTTCAGCCGCCGCATCGGCCGCCGCCTGCTCAAGCTCCATGACATCGGACGCGGTAATACGCAGTGCCTCGCCATCAAGGCGCAGGTCCGCCGTCACGACCACGGCATTCCCGGCAGTCAGGATTTCGCGCGAACGCAGCAGGACTTCGGAAAAGAACGTCACCTCGCATCCGCCGCTGGCATCCGACAGCCTGACCCACGCCATCTTGCTGCCGGTGCGGGTCGGGCGTTCCTTGCGGTCGACCACGCATCCGGCAATTTTCACGCGGGTAATCCCCGCCTGCGCCGCTGCTTCCAGTCCGGTGGATTTCACCACGCCCAGACGACGCATCAACGGGCCATAGGAATCCAGCGGGTGCGCCGTCAGGTGGAACCCGATGGCGTCGGCCTCCATGCTCAGCCGATCGAATTCGGGCCAGTCCGGCACCGATGGCAGACGCAGCGTCTCGCGCGCCGGGCCTGCCGCACCGCCCCCGCCAAACAGGCCGATCTGTCCGCTCGCCGCTTCCTGCGCGTGCGACTGTGCCCGGCGCAGGATCATCTCGGCGGACGCGCAGGCCTGGGCGCGATTGGGAAGGAGGGTATCGAACGCGCCGGCGCGGGCCAGGTTTTCCAGCTGCATCTTGTTGATGTTGCGCGGGTCGATACGCGCGGCGATATCCGCCATGTCGGCAAAGGGACGATCGCCGCGCGACGCGACCAGCGACTGCATCGCCGCCAGTCCCACCTTCTTGACCGCCGCAAGGGCATAGCGGATCCCGTACTGCCCGTCCGGCAGCTTTTCCACCGTGAAATCCGCGTCAGAGGCATTGATGTCCGGCGGCAGGACGCTGATACCCAGCCGTTCGGCCTCCTGCCGCAGGGCCGCCAGCTTTTCGGTCTTTTCACGCGCCAGCGACATGCACGCCGCAAGGAACGCCACCGGATGGTTGGCCTTCATCCATGCCGTCTGGTACGACACAAGGGCATAGGCCGCCGCATGGGATTTGTTGAAGCCGTAATCAGCGAACTTCGCCATCAGGTCAAAGACCTCGACCGCCTTTTCATGGTCGATGCCGCGCTTGACCGCGCCTTCGGTAAAGATCACGCGCTGCTTGTCCATTTCCGCGCGGATCTTCTTGCCCATCGCGCGGCGCAGCAGGTCCGCGCCGCCAAGGCTGTAGCCCGCCATCTTCTGCGCGATCTGCATCACCTGTTCCTGATAGACCATGATGCCATAGGTCTCTGACAGGATATCGCGGATTTCCTCGTGCGGGGGTTCCCACGGCTCCCCGTGCTTGCGACGGCAGTAATCGGGAATGTTGGCCATCGGACCCGGTCGGTACAACGCAACCGCCGCGATCAGGTCCTCCAGCCGGGTCGGACGCATCTGCTTGAGGACATCGCGCATGCCCGCGCCTTCAAACTGGAACACGCCCCCCGTATCCCCCCGGGCGAGCATGTCATAGGTCAGCTTGTCATCCAGCGGCAGCGCGGCAAGGTCGACCTGCACCCCGAGCCTGTCAAGGAACTGCACTGCGCGCTGAAGGATCGTAAGCGTGGTCAGGCCGAGGAAGTCGAACTTCACCAGCCCGGCCTGCTCCACGAATTTCATGTTGTACTGCGTGACCAGCATGTCGCTTTTGGGATCGCGATACAGCGGCACCAGTTCCACCAGTTCGCGATCGCCGATCACCACGCCGGCGGCATGGGTGCTGGCATGCCGGAACAGTCCCTCCAGCTGGAGGGCGATTTCCATCAGCCTGCGCAGCGTCTCGTCATTGTCGCGCATTTCCTGAAGGCGCGGTTCCCCGTCGATCGCCTGTTTCAGGGTAACGGGCTTGGCCGGGTTGTTGGGGATCAGTTCGGCAACCCTGTTGACCATGCCGAACGACAGGCCCAGCACGCGCCCCACGTCACGCACCGCCGCGCGGGCCTGCAGCTTTCCGAACGTGATGATCTGCGCCACGCGGTCGGGGCCATATTCCTGCCGGACGTAACGGATGACCTCGTCACGCCGGTCCTGGCAGAAATCGATGTCGAAGTCGGGCATCGATACGCGTTCGGGATTAAGGAAACGTTCGAACAGCAGGTTGAACGGAATGGGATCAATGTCCGTGATCGTCAGCGCCCATGCCGCCAGCGACCCCGCGCCCGACCCACGCCCCGGCCCCACGGGGATGTCATGCGCCTTCGCCCACTGGATGAAGTCGGCAACGATCATGAAATAGCCGGGAAAGCCCATGCGCGCGATGATGTCGAGTTCAAAGGCCAGCCGCTCCTCATAGGTCCGGCGGGTCTGTTCATCGACATTCATGCGCGACAGGCGACGTTCCAGCCCGTCGCGCGCCATGCCGCGCAGGGTTTCCTCCTCCGTCGCACCGGGCGCCACCTTGGGACAGACCGGCAGCAGCGGCTTGCGCGTCTCCACCTTGATGGCGCACAGGCGCGCGATCTCCAGCGTGTTGTCGCAGGCCTCCGGCAGGTCCTTGAACAGTTCGCGCATCATGTGCGGCGGCTTGAACCAGTGTTCGGGCGTGACCCGCCAGCGATCCTGTTCGGCCATGGTGCGCCCCTGCGCGATGCACAGCAGCGCGTCGTGCGCCTCGTACATGTCCGGGCGGGGAAAGAAGCATTCGTTTGTCGCCACCAGCGGAATCCCCGCCCTGTCGGCAAGGGCGATCATGCCCGGCTCCACCGCCTGTTCCGCAGGCAGGCCGTGGCGATGCAGTTCCACGGCCATATTGCGGCCAAATGCCTCGTACAGGCGCGACAGCAGGCGTCGCGCATCGGTTTCCAGACCTTCGGCAAGCATGCGGAACAGCGGCCCGCGCGTGCCGCCTGTCATCAGGAACAGTCCCTCGGCACGTTCGCACAGCAGGTCGAGGGGGACTGTGGGTTCATCCGTCTCATGCTGCAGGAACCCGGCGGAGGACAGGTACTGCAGGTTCATCAGGCCGGTTTCGTCACGCGCCAGCAGGGCCATCGGCTCCGCCGGGCTGCCGGGCTTGTCGCACCGCGCGGGCAGCGCGACCTGGCAGCCAATGATCGGCTGGATGCCCTTTTTCGAACAGTACTGGGAAAACTCCAGCGCCCCGAACATGTTGCCGGTGTCGGTTATGGCAACGCCGGGCATGCGCATTTCATGCGCCAGGCTGACGATCTCGGGCACGCGGATCGCGCCCTGGCTGAGGGAATAGGCGGAGTGGACACGCAGGTGAATGAAATCGGCATGTGACATGGCCCGATCCTACCCCACCATGCCGATTCTGCGCCAATGCTCTGTCAGAATCTGCCTGACCTGAAATTGTAAAAGTTTTTGGTGAAGCTTTTTCCAAAAAGCTTTGAAAGACGTCACCTTTTTAAAAAAGGCGGCACCCGGAAACTTTTATCTTTCAGCAACAGGCTGTTTTCAAACAATCTCTGCGCGCGGGGCTACTACCTCATGCAGCTTTCCGTCACGCAGCGTCACGATGCGGTCCATGCGCACCGCAAGGTCCATGTTGTGCGTGGCGATCAGGGCCGCGACCCCATGGTCGCGCACCATCGCGATCAGGGCATCGAACACCGTATCCGATGTCTGCACATCCAGATTGCCCGTCGGCTCGTCCGCCAGCAGGATGCGCGGACGGTTCGCCAGCGCACGGGCGATGGCCACGCGCTGTTTTTCCCCGCCCGACAGCTTGCCCGGCAGGTGGTCCAGCCGATGCTCCAGCCCGAATGCGCACAGCAGTTCATCCGCGCGCGTTTTTGCCTTGCGACGCGATACCCCCGCGATCATCTGGGGCAGGATGACATTTTCCCGCGCCGTGAATTCCGCCAGCAGATGATGGAACTGATAGACGAAGCCGATGCGGTCACGCCTGATTTCGGTGCGCTGCGCATCATTCAGCCGCCCGGCATCCACGCCATCGATCACCACCCGCCCGCCATCGGGATATTCCAGCAGCCCCGCCAGATGCAGCAACGTGGACTTGCCCGTGCCCGACGGCGCGACAAGGGCCACGATTTCGCCCGGGCGCAGCGCAAGGTCCGCCCCCCTGAGCACATGGAGCGTTTCCTCGCCACTGCGATAGGAACGGCAGACTTCCTCCAGATGCAGCGGAAGGGAATGATGCTCATTCATGGCGCAGGGCCTCCACCGGGTCGGTCCGCGCCGCCCGCCATGACGGATACAGCGTCGCCAGCAGCGACAGGACCAGCGCCATGACGATCACCTCCAGCACCTGCGACCAGACCAGTTTCGCGGGCAGGTGCTCAAGGTAGTACACCTCCGCATTGAACAGGTCCGTGCCGGTGATTTTCTGCAGGCCCTGGCGGATACGTTCGATATTGAGGCAGAAGACGATCCCCAGCAGCGTTCCCGCAATGGTTCCCGTCACCCCGACGGACGCCCCGCACATCAGGAAGATGCGCATGATCGCCCCACGCGTCGCCCCGATGGTGCGCAGGACCGCGATATCGGCGGTCTTGTCCTTGACCATCATGATCAGCGACGAAATCACGTTGAAGGCCGCGACAAGGATAATCAGCGTCAGGATCAGGAACATGACGTTCTGTTCCACCTGCACCGCGCCAAAGAAGGCATTGTTGCTCTGCGTCCAGTCCATGACGCGCACCTGCGTCTCGCCCAGCGCCTGTTCGATGCGGTTCCTGACCGGACCGACATTTTCCGCGTCATGGGTCATGACCTGGATCTGCGTCACCTGCCCCGGCATCTGGAAATAGATCTGCGCGGCATGAAGCGGCAGGAACACATAGCTTGCGTTGTAATCGTTCACGCCGGCGTCGAAAATCGCCACCACATGATAGGCCCGCACCCGTGGCATGGTGCCAAAGGCCGTCGCCGCCCCGTTTGGCGAGACAAGCGTCAGGCGCGCGCCCACCGTCAGGCCCGCGCGTTCCGCCAGCGTCGTGCCTACCACGATGCTGTCGTCCGATCCGAAATCATCCAGCGACCCCGCCACCAGCGACCCGCTGATTTCCTTCAGCCCCAGCAGGTCGTCGCGCGTCATCCCGCGCACCAGCCCCCCGGCGTTGTATCCCCCGGAATTGAGCAGGACCTGCGCCTCGATCAGGGGGCTGGCGCTGTCCACGCCGGGCACCCGGCGCACCCGCCCCGCCAGCGCGTCGTAATCGGAGATGGTGCGCGAAATGCCATAGACGCTGAGATCGCCATTCAGCCCGAGGATACGTCCCAGCAGGTCGGCCTTGAACCCGTTCATGACCGACATGACGATAATCAGCGTCGCGACACCCAGCGCGATCCCGACGAGGGAGAAGATCGCGATGACGGACACGAACCGCTCCCCCCGCCGGGCATGCAGGTAACGCCCGGCGACGGCACGTTCAAACGGACCGAACATTCCGCTCAGGTACCCGCGCCGATACGCGCCAGCGCCGCGTCAACGTCCAGCTCGCTGCGTTCGCCGCTCTGGCGGTTTTTCAGCTCGACAATCCCTGCCTTCGCGCCACGGGGGCCGACGATGACCTGCCACGGATGGCCCATCAGGTCCGCATCGGCGAACTTGACGCCCGCGCGTTCCGGACGGTCGTCATACAGCAGGCGATCCGGGGCCGCCGCGTACAGCCGCTCGCAGATTTCGTCACACTGCGCGTCGCCATTTTTCAGGTTGATGATGACGGCGGCGAACGGCGCGACCGTTTCGGGCCAGATGATGCCCTGGTCGTCATGGCTCGCCTCGATGATCGCGGCGACAAGGCGCGAGACCCCGATCCCATAGGACCCCATTTCGGGGAACAGCGGCGCCCCGTCCGGCCCGCTGACGGAAATATCCATCGATTCCGTGTATTTGCGGCCAAAATGGAAGATGTGCCCGACCTCGATCCCGCGCCCTTCCCTGCGGCGTTCGACCGGCACCTTCGCCCATTGCGCCTCGTCATGCTTCTCATCCGTCGCGGCATAGAACGAGGTCATGCGCCGGAAGAATTCCTCCAGCGACGCGCGGTCCGAAATGTCCACCGGTTCCGACAGCCAGTCCTGTTCCTCCAGCGCGCCATCAAAGAACACGCCGCTTTCGCCCGTGGGGGCAAGGACAAGGAATTCGTGGCTGAGTTCGCCGCCGATCGGCCCCGTATCGGCCACCATGGGGATCGCCTTGACCCCAAGGCGCTGGAACGTGCGCAGATAGGCCAGCATCATGCGGCGGTAGCTGTCGACCGCCGCGTCGTAATCGGCATCGAAGCTGTAGGCGTCCTTCATATAGAACTCGCGCCCACGCATCACGCCAAAGCGCGGACGCACCTCGTCGCGGAATTTCCACTGCACGTGATACAGAACCTGCGGCAGCTCGCGATAGGACTTGACCACCTGTCCGAACAGGTCCGTCACCATTTCCTCGTTGGTCGGTCCATACAGCAGGTCGCGTTCGTGGCGGTCACGGATACGCAGCATTTCGGGGCCATAGGCGTCATACCGGCCCGAACGCTTCCACAGTTCGGACGACTGCAACGTGGGCATCAGCATTTCCTGCGCGCCGATGGCGTTCTGTTCCGCCCGCACGATGTCGGCAATATTGCGCAGGACCCGCAGGCCCGCCGGCAGCCATGCGTAAATTCCCGCCGATGTCTGGCGGATCAGGCCAGCCCGCAGCATGAGGCGGTGCGAGGTGATCTGCGCCTCGGCGGGATTTTCCTTGAGGGTGGGAAGAAAGCTGCGGGACAGACGCATGTGCGTATCAACCTTATATTCAGAACCGATCCAGACGGCGCGAACCGTAACCCAATAATATCACCCGTGGAATGGGGCATATGCACGCCCGGCGGCGACAGGTTCCCCCACCACACCCAAGCGTGATCGAAAACCCGGCCGCCAGCCGTTCAACATCCCCGTGAGGCAGGTGACACGCCCGGTCGGTCATGTCTAGATTACCCCCACGATCCGAGTGTCGAAAACGCCGCCGGGTTTAGGGAAAAAACGTCCTGTAATAAAAGAATGGCAGGAGACGGAACGCCGTCTCCTGCCATAATCATTTCCATCATCCGCAATCGGACGGAACGGACCTTACACACGCAGCAGGTGGACATCCACCAGCGGACGCTTCTGCAGCTTGCGCCCCAGCGCACGACGCAGCGCCGTCTTGGCCGCGTCGCGGAAGGTCACGTCATTTTCGCGCAGTTCATCAGGAATTTCATCCAGCGCATTGCCGAATTCCTCGGTCACGCGGGCGGTTTCCGGATCCTCGGCATCCAGCAGGCCGGGGGCGCTGACCTTGGGGTCGCCAATCAGGTAGCCTTCCTCGTCCACCGCGAAGCTGCCGAGCACGATGCCGTTGAACAGCATGCGCCGACGCGCCGAAAGCACGCCGCCATTCATCTGCAGCAGGCGCCCGCCATCCAGCACGAGACGACCGGTCGGCGCGGTATCGACGACCTCGAACGCTGATTCCTTCATGCTCAGGATATCGCCATCCTCCAGCAGGACCGGCGTGATGTCGAGTTCCTGCGCGATGGCGGCATTGGCGGTCAGGTGACGCCATTCGCCGTGAACCGGGACAAGGTATTTCGGACGCACCATTTCATACAGGCGCCGCACGTCCCCGCCCGTCGCGTGTCCCGACACATGGACCAGATGATCGCGGTCGGTAATCACGTTGATGCCGCGCCGCGTCAGGTTGTCCTGCACCTGGATGACCGCCTGTTCGTTGCCGGGGATCATGCGGCTGCTGTAGATGACGTTATCCCCCTCGCCCAGCGAGATGTTGGGATGGGTGTCCACCGCGATGCGCGACAGGGCCGAACGGGGTTCCCCCTGACTGCCGGTCACGATCAGCAGGAGCTGGTTGTCCGGAACGGAATTGGCCTCCTGTTCCGAAAGGAAGGGCGGAATATCGGCAAGATAGCCGCATTCGCGCGCCGCGACCTCCAGATTGCGCAGGGAACGGCCCACGACGGCAACGACGCGGTTCGCGGCGCGCGCCGCCTTGGCGATCGTTTCCACGCGCGCGACGTTACTGGCAAAACAGGTCACGGCAACCCGCCCCTCCAGCGTCGCGATCAGCTTCGTGATCTCGCGACGGACATCGGCTTCGGAGGCGGAGGGCCCCTCGGTGCGGACATTGGTGCTGTCGCACACCATCGCCAGCACGCCCTCGCGGCCCAGCGCCTCGAACGCCGCGATGTCGGTCGGCGGGCCGACCTGCGGTTCGGGGTCGAACTTCCAGTCGCCGGTATGGACCACGATCCCCTGCGGGGTGCGCAGGACCAGCGCCTGCGCCTCCGGCACGGAATGGGTGACGGGGATGAAGCTCAGGTCGAAATCGCCAGCGCGGAACGCGCCGCCGGGGGGGATGGTGTGGATCGGCACCTGCTGGAGCAGCTGCGCCTCCCCCAGCTTGCGCCGCAGCACGGCGGCGGCGAACGGCGTGGCATAGACCGGACAGCCAAGCTGCGGCCACAGGTGGGCGACAGCGCCCAGATGATCCTCATGCGCGTGGGTAATGACCAGCCCCACCAGCGCCTTGCGGCGTTCAGCGATGAATACCGGATCGGGCAGCAGGATTTCGGCCTCCGGCGTGTCGTTGCCGCTGAAGCCGATGCCGCAGTCCACCGCCAGCCAGCTTTCGCCCTGGCGGTAGAGATTGAGGTTCATCCCGATTTCACCTGTCCCCCCCAGCGGGAGGAATTCCAGATCTGTCATGTCATTCATATGATACTCTGCTGTTCACTGTTCATACCTTTCGATTCAGACAGGCGGGAGAGCGTCCCCCGCCAGAATTCCTGTCATTCCGCGCCTCGGTTCGAGGCAAAACCCGTATCCCGCGCCCTTTGGAGCGCCAGTGGCCCCACATCCCCACGAAGCCGCGCCCGTCCCGCATCATGACCGCCAATGGCGGCATTCCGCGGGATCCGGGGGCTCGACGCAGGTCATGGCCCCACTTCTACCCTTAATATGGGTGACAAGGGATTAACATGTAATCCCCCATGCTCAAACGCATTATGAATTCCACGTACGGAACGGGCGGGCAATCGCCCTCCTCCATCCGTCCATTTCATCCGCCAAGAAGGACTTCACCCGTCGAAACCCGGCGCACGCCATCCGGGGTGCGCAGATGCAGCAGCCCGTCCTCCCCGATCCCGTCGAATGTCCCGTGAACCATCCCCCCGCGTGCCATCACGCGGATGGGGGTTCCCACGGGATGCCCGCGCTCCAGCCATGCCGCCCGCACCGGCGCGAACCCGTCACTGGCATAACGCGCGATCCAGACGTCAAGCATCGTCAGCACCGCGCGCGCCACCTTCCCGACCTCCGGCACGGGACCGCCCTGCGCCATGCAGGCAAGGTCGCGGCCCTCGATCACCGGGGCGACACGCAGGTTCGCCCCCATGCCGATCGACAGCCACCGTCCCGCATCGCCATCCCCCCCCTCGATCAGGATGCCGGCCACCTTGCGCCCGTCCAGCAGAAGGTCATTGGGCCATTTCAGGGTCAGGCGGTGTCCCTGTTCCAGCCATGGCGCCAGCGCGTCGTGAAAAGCCAGCCCGGCAATGAACGGCCACAGCCCGATCGGGGTTGCATCCATGCCCGGCCGCAGCAGCACGGACATCGACAGGTTGCCGCCCGGATCGACCCAGCCACGTCCCCTGCTGCCGCGCCCCTGCGTCTGTTTCAGGGCAAGGATCGCCAGCCCTTCCGCGGCACCTTCCTCCGCCCGGCGCAGGCACAGGTCCGAGGTGGAGCCAAGCGTGTCATAAATTTCAAGATGCCACGGACCCCCAAGGATCCGTGGCACCTCCATGACCGTAACGGGAATGGAAGGGTCCATTACCTCAGCAACGCCTGCGCCGCCGCCTGCGCCGCCGTGGATACCGGGCCAAACGCCACGACGAACAGGCACGTCACCAGCCCCATGCCCACGGAGATGAAGGACAGGGAAACAGGGGGACGGTCAAACGCGGCCTCCGCCGTATCGAAGAACATGACCTTCACGATCCGCACGTAATAATAGGCACCGATAATGCTGCTCAGCACGCCAATGGCCGCCAGAACATACAGGTGCGCGTTGATGGCGGCATAGAAAACCATCAATTTGCCGAAAAATCCAGCCAGCGGCGGCGCGCCCGCCATGCTGAACATGAAAATGGCCATGGCGGCGGCCATGCCCGGCGCGGTCTTGCCCAGGCCGGCCAGGTCGGAAATCCGCGTCATGGCGAATCCCTTGCGCCGCATGGCGACGATCCCGGCAAACGCGCCGACATTCATGAACAGGTAGGTGACAAGATAGATCAGCGTCCCGCGCGTCCCCTCCGGCGTGGCGGCGGCCATGCCCATCATCGCGTATCCCATGTGCCCGATGGAGGAATAGGCCATCAGCCGCTTGATGTCCGTCTGGGCGATCGCGGCGATGGAGCCGAACAGCATGGAGGCGATGGAAACCAGTTCGATCAGCAGCCGCCATTGGTCCGTCATATGGCCGAACGGACCGATCATCACGCGCAGCAGCACGGCAAAGGCCGCGATCTTGGGCGCGCCGGCCATATAGGCCGTGACCGAGGACGGGGATCCCTGGTACACATCGGGCGTCCACATGTGAAACGGCACCGCCGACAGCTTGAACGACAGCCCGACCAGCATGAACACGATGCCGATCATAAGGCCGGTCGGCAATGCCGCCGTGCCTGCCACCGCCGTCTGGAGCCCGCCATATTCCAGCGTCCCGGCAAAGCCGTACACCAGGGCGATCCCATACAGCAGCAGCCCCGAGGCCAGCGATCCCAGCACGAAATATTTCAGCCCCGCTTCCGCCGCGCGAACCTGGTCACGGGCAAAGGCGCACAGGATATAGATCGCAAGCGACGACAGTTCGAGCCCGACAAACAGCGTCATCAGGTTGCCCGATGACGCCATCATCATCGTGCCCAGCGTGGAAAACAGGATCAGGACGGGAAATTCGAACTTCGCGACCTCCATTTCCCGGGCATAGCCCACGGTCATCATGGTCGCCAGGAACGCCCCGCACAGGGAAAGGATTTTCATGAAGCGGGCAAAGTCGTCATTCACGAAAATCCGGTTGTACCCCACCCCGTCAGGCGTAAACAGCACCAGCACGCCGGTTACGAAGAACGCCGCCATCGCCAGCATGGAGCACGAAAAAAACGGATTTTCCTTTTTCTGCACCACCCCGAACACCAGGATGGCGAGGCCCGAGATCGCGAGCACGATTTCAGGCAGAGCAAGTGTCCAGTTCATAGGTTCACCCTCGTCATCATGGCGTCAGTGCGCGAACAGCATGGTGGACAGCAGCACCACCAGGCCGATCAGCATCGTAAAGGCATAGACCGCGATCGACCCGGTCTGGATCCGCACCGCCTGTCCGGCGGATGCCACGGTCATGCGGGCCAGCCCTTCGGGAATGCCCTCGACCACGCCTTCGTCCACGTCCTTCCACAGCACGCGCGCAAGCGCCTTGTACGGACGGATCAGGATCAGGTCATACAGTTCGTCGAAATACCACTTGTTCAGCAGGAACAGGTACAGCGGCCGCAACGCGCGGGCCATCGCCCCTGGGATCGCGGGCTGCAGGATATAGCAGACATAGGCGATCAGGATGCCACCAACAGCCGCGATGCTCGGCACGAGGGAGATGAAGCCCGGCGCATGTTCCATCATTTCGATGATGTTGTTGCCCGGCGCGTTCGCGATCGCCCCGTTCCAGAACGCCACCTGGTCTTTGCCGATGTAATGCGGCGCCAGCAGGATGCCGCCCAGCACCGCGCCAAAGCCCAGCACGATGACCGGACCGGTCATGGAAATCGGGCTTTCATGCGCGCCTTCATGCAGGTGGGCGTCACGCGGCTTGCCATGGAAGACCAGAAAGATCAGGCGCCAGCTGTACAGCGCGGTCAGGAACGCGGTCACGCAGCCCATGGTCCAGCCATACCGTCCCAGCGCCGCGGGCGACATCCATGCGGCGTCAAGGATCGCATCCTTCGACCAGTACCCGGCAAAGGGGAAAATCCCCGCCAGCGCAAGGCTGCCGATCCACATGCAGACATAGGTCAGCGGGATCTTGCGCCACAGCCCGCCCATGCGGAACATGTCCTGTTCATCATGCACGGCATGGATCACACAGCCCGCGCCAAGGAACAGCAGCGCCTTGAAGAACGCATGCGTCGTCAGGTGAAACATCGCCGCCTGATAGGCCCCGACCCCGACCGCAACGAACATGTAGCCCAGCTGCGAACAGGTGGAATAGGCGATCGTGCGCTTGATGTCCGGCTGCACCAGTCCGACCGTCGCCGCGAAAAAGCAGGTGGTGCCCCCGATCAGGATGATGAAGTCACGCGTCATCGGCGCGAATTCGACCAGCGGCGACATCCGCGCCATCAGGAACACGCCCGCCGTGACCATCGTGGCCGCATGGATCAGGGCGGACACGGGGGTCGGCCCCTCCATCGCGTCAGGCAGCCATGTATGCAGGAACAGCTGCGCCGACTTGCCCATCGCCCCGATGAACAGCAGCATGCAGATCACCTCCATGGCGCGGTGGGCGCCAAACAGATGATACACATCATTCATGTGGGCAGGCACCATCGCGAAGATGTCGTCATACGTCACGGTGCCGAACTCGACATACAGCAGCGCGATCCCGACCAGGAAAAACAGGTCCGCCACGCGGTTGACGACAAACGCCTTGATCGCGGCGGCGGCAGCGGATGGCCGCGTGTACCAGTACCCGATCAGCAGGTAACTGGCGAGGCCGACGCCTTCCCAGCCAAAGAACAGCTGAAGCAGGTCATTCGACGTCACCAGCATCAGCATCGCGAACGTAAACAGCGAAAGGTAGGAAAAGAAGCGGAAGCGCGGCATGGTCTCATGCGCCATGTATCCCGTGCTGTAGATATGCACGAGAGTCGAGACCACGCAGACCATCGCCACGATCGACACCGACAGCGCGTCCATGCGCAATCCCCACGCGACATGGAAATTGCCGGCCTGGATCCAGTCGGCCACGGGAACAAGGGCGGTCACCATTCCGACCTGTCCCTCGATCATGAGGGCGCCGATCGCGGCCACGCTGGCAATGAGCATCAGGATGATCGTCAGCGCCTGCGACAGGGCGTCGCCAATGATGCGCCCCCCCATCCCCGCGGTCAGGAAACCGATCAGGGGCGCGAAGACCGCGATTTCAAAAAGGCAGGATGCCGTTTGCATGATCCGATCACCCTTTCATCATCGTAATGCGGTCGACCTCGATCGAGCCGCGATTACGGAAATAGACAGTGACGATGGCAAGGCCGATCGCGGATTCCGCCGCCGCGATCGTCAGCACGAACAGGGTGAAGACCTGTCCCGACAGATCGCCCAGCGCCGCCGAAAACGCCACGAAATTGATATTGGCCGACAGCAGGATCAGTTCGATCGACATCAGGATGATGATGACGTTCTTGCGGTTCAGGAAAATACCGAACACGCCCAGGACCAGCAGGATCGCGCTGATGACAAGGTACGGCGTGACGCCAATTGTGGCGATTGCACTATTCATTGTCCCGACTTTCGTTTTTCGTGACGTCCTCGACCACGACCAGCGCGGTGGAGTCCTCCAGCCGCTGCTCCTCCTCGCGATAGGCCTGGGTGCCATAGGTCCCCGGCACGGCCGCGACGTCATAGGACTGGTGCGGGCGCAGGAACCCGCCCAGCGCATCGACGCTCTGCCCCAAGGGAAGCGACAGCAGTTCCATGGAATCCGCCGCCTGACGTTCATGCTGGCGTTCGATGTCCTGGCGTCGTCCCGTCGGCCGGTCACGCAGCGTCAGCACGATCGCGCCGATCATCGCCACCAGCAGCACCAGCGCGCAGGCCTGGAACAGGAAGATGTAGTGCGTATAAAGCACATCCCCCAACGCGGCCGTGTTCGAACGCGTGGGCGAGGACGGGACAAGGTGGCCCACATCGCCAATGTTGGACGCAAAGCGCCAGTGCATGAACGCCAGCACCAGTTCCGCCAGAAGCACACCGCCCAGCGCCGCGCCGATCGGGGCATAGCGTTGCAGCCCCTCGCGCGCCTGGGCGATGCGGATGTCAAGCATCATGACGACAAACAGGAACAGCACCGCGACGGCGCCGACATAGACGATGACAAGGATCATCGCCAGGAATTCGGCCCCCGCGATCAGGAACAGTCCCGCCGCGTTGAAAAACGCCAGTATCAGGAACAGGACCGAATGCACGGGATTGCGGGCGCTGACCACCATCGAGGCAGAAAGAACCAGGACCGCCGCAAATATGTAAAAGACGATTTGGGTCATCATGGGTGACCTTCCTGCCGCATGGATATTTCCTCCTGCTGCCCGCATGTCCACCTGCCATCGCGCGGATGGAAGGGGGACATGCGATCCGCCATGTCAACGATACGGCGCGTCCAGCTCCAGCCGGCGCGCAAGAACGCTTTCCCAGCGGTCGCCATTGGCGAGCAGCTTGTCCTTGTTGTACATAAGTTCTTCGCGCGTCTCGGTCGCGAATTCATAGTTGGGGCCTTCAACGATCGCATCCACGGGGCATGCTTCCTCGCACAGTCCGCAATAGATGCACTTGGTCATGTCGATGTCGTACCGCGTGGTACGACGCGAACCGTCGTCGCGGGGCTCGGCCTCGATCGTGATGGCCTCCGCCGGGCATGTCGCCTCGCACAGCTTGCACGCGATGCAGCGCTCTTCCCCGTTGGGATAGCGGCGCAGCGCATGCTCGCCCCTGAAACGCGGCGACAGCGGCCCCTTTTCATAGGGATAGTTGATCGTCGCCTTGGGCTTGAAAAACGCCTTCAGCGTCACGCTCATGCCCGAGACCAGTTCGCTCAGCAGGAACGACCGGGCGGTGCGGCTCAGATATCCCATCAGCTTGCTCCTCCGGGCAGCAGGCCCGTCACCATCAGAAAACCGGCCGTCAGAACCATCCACGCCAGGGAGAACGGCAGGAACACCTTCCACCCCAGCCGCATCAGCTGGTCATAGCGATAGCGGGGGAAGGTCGCGCGCACCCAGATGAAGACGAACAGGCAGAACAGGATCTTGGCGATCAGCCACAGCGGCCCCGGGATCCATGTCAGCGGCGCGACATCCAGCGGCGGCAGCCAGCCACCAAGGAACAGGATGCTGACCATGCCCGACATCAGGAACATGTTGGCATATTCCCCAAGGAAGAAGAGCCCGAACGCCAGCGCCGAATATTCGACGAAGAAGCCCGCCACAAGCTCGCTCTCCCCTTCGGGAAGGTCGAAGGGCGCGCGGTTGGTTTCCGCCAGCGCGGAGATGAAGAAAACGATGAACATCGGGAACATCGGCAGGCAGAACCAGACATGGCGCTGCGCCAGCACGATGTCATTGAGGTTCAGGCTGCCGACCGCCAGCAGGACGGAGACGATCACAAGGCCGATCGAGACCTCGTAGGACACCATCTGCGCAGCCGAACGCAGGCCGCCAAGGAAGGCATATTTCGAATTGGACGCCCAGCCCGCGATCAGGATGCCGTAAACCCCGAGCGAGGAAATCGCCAGCAGGTAAAGCACCCCGACATTGATGTCGGCGATCGCAAGGCCGTTGCCCGTCGGGATGACCGCCCATGCCACCATCGCCAGTGAAAAGGTCAGGAACGGCGCGAACAGGAACAGCATGCGGTTCGCGCCCGCCGGGATGACCGTTTCCTTGGTCAGCATCTTGATCGCGTCGGCGAATGCCTGCAGCACGCCGAACGGACCGTTGACGTTCGGCCCCTTGCGCAACTGCATCGCGGCCATCACCTTGCGTTCGGCCAGGGTCAGGTACGCGACCCCCAGCAGAAGCGGCACAAGCACGGCCAGCGTTTCCAGAACGATCAGCAGAACCTGGCCCACGACCGTATGTAAAAAGAAATGCGTCACCTCACCTTACTCCGCTGCCTGGGCCGGGGGATGGACATAGGTCCGCGAACAGGTCTCCATCGTCGGGCTGGCGCGGCAGATGGGACTGGTCTGGTAATAATCCGCGATCACCGGAACAAAGGGGGTGGAGGCGATCGCCACCTTTCCCCCATCGGGGCTGACGCCCTGCGGTGGCGCGAACCGGGGATGGCCCTGCCGCGCGAAAACCGGATTGACCTGCGCCAGGCGCGCGCGCAGCGCCTCGAGCGTGTCATAGGGAAGCGTATGCCCCACCACTTCGGAAAACGCGCGCAGGATACGCCAGTCCTCGCGCGCGTCGCCCGGCGGCATGACCGCGCGGAACGACTGCTGCACGCGGCCTTCGGTATTGACGTAGGTACCGGGCTTTTCCGCATACAGCGCGCCGGGCAGGATCACGTCCGCCCGCGCGGCGCCCGCGTCGCCATGATGCCCCTGATAGATGACAAAGGTATCATTGCCGATGCGATCGACCGGGAATTCATCCGCGCCAAGCAGCCACAGGACTTCCACCCCGTCATTGAGCATGCCCGCGACATCGCGGCCGCCCTTTTGCGGAACAAAGCCCATGTCCAGGCCGGCGACGCGGCTGGCGGCCGTGTGCAGGACGTTGAAGCCATGCCACTGCGCATCCAGCGCACCCACCTGTCCCGCAAGGTCCCATGCCGCCTTGAGGATCGCGCGTGCGTCAGGCCGCGTCAGCGCCCCGTGCCCGACGATGATCATCGGCCGCTCGGCCTTTTTCAGGACATCGAGGAACGGCGAACGCCCTGCCGCAAGGTCCGCCAGCGCATCCGGCCCGTCGCCCAGCACCTCAACGGCATAGGTGGGATCGGCCTGCGGCGCACCGATCATCGCGATCGGGAACTTGCCCCGGCCGGCGGTGACGAAACGCTTGCGGATGCGCGCGTTCAGGACGGGGGCCTCCTGCCGGGGGATGGCCCCGACAATCAGCAGCGCGTCCGCGTCCTCGATCCCGGTGATGCCGGTATTGAACGTATAGAAATCGCGGTGCGACAGGTCGTAATCCGCCCCGTCCTGACGGCAGTCGATGTTCGGCGATCCCAGCGCGCCCATCAGGTCCTTCAGCGCCAGCATGCTTTCGGCATCGCACAGGTCACCGGCGATCGCGCCGATCCGTTCCCCCGGAACGCCCTTGAGCCGCTTTGCCAGCGCGACAAAGACATCCTGCCATGACGCGGGCTGCAGCTTGCCATGCACCCGCACCCATGGCCGGTCGAGGCGACGGTGGCGGAAGCCGTCCACGACGAAACGCCCCTTGTCCGCCAGCCACTCCTCGTTCACCTCGTCATTGGTGCGCGGCACGATGCGCAGCACGCTGGCGCCACGGGCCTGCATCACGATATTGGTGCCGACCGCGTCGCACACGTCGATCGAGTCCGTGCGCTTGAGCTCCCATGGACGCGCGGTAAAGGCATACGGCTTGGACGTCAGCGCGCCCACCGGGCAGATGTCGATCAGGTTGCCCGACAGTTCGGAAGTCAGCGCCTTTTCGACGTAGTTGGTTACTTCCATGTTTTCACCGCGCGAGACGGCGCCAAGTTCCGGCACGCCCGCGACCTCGGTCGCGAAACGGATGCAACGCGTGCACTGGATGCAGCGCGTCATGACCGTCTTGACCAGCGGGCCGAGATACTTGTCCGTCACCGCGCGCTTGTTTTCGAGGTAGCGCGAATGGTCCGCGCCATACCCGAACGCCTGGTCCTGAAGGTCGCATTCGCCGCCCTGATCGCAGATCGGGCAGTCAAGCGGATGGTTGATGAGCAGGAATTCCATGACCGCCCGTCGCGCCTTGCGCACGACCTCGGTATCGGTCAGGATCTGCATCCCCTCGCCCACCGGAAAGCCGCACGACGCCACCGGCTTGGGCGCGCGGACCACCTGCACAAGGCACATGCGGCAGTTGCCCGCCACCGACAGCCGTTCGTGAAAGCAGAAACGCGGGATTTCCTTGCCCGCGGCCTCGCAGGCCTGAAGGGCGCTGGACCCGGCCGGGACTTCGACGGGAATGCCGTCAACGGTTACTTTTACCATGCCACTCACTCCGCCGCGCTCGGAAGGTCGGCGGGAACCTGCACCAGCCGCCCGCCACCATGGGCGGCCTTGTAGGCGCGGATGCGTTCCTCCATCACCGGGCGGAACCGCCGGATCAGCCCCTGGATGGGCCATGCCGCCGCATCGCCCAGGGCGCAGATCGTATGACCTTCAACCTGGCGCGTTACCTGTTCGAGCATGTCAATCTCCTCGATCTCCGCGCGGCCTTCGACCATGCGTTGCATGACACGCATCATCCATCCCGTGCCCTCGCGGCAGGGGGTGCACTGACCACAGCTCTCATGCTTGAAAAACTGGGAAAAACGGGCGATGGCGCGGATGATGTCGGTGGATTTGTCCATCACGATCATGCAGGCCGTGCCAAGGCCGGAACCTTCGGCGCGCAGGCTGTCGTAATCCATCAGGACCGTGTCGCACACCTCGCGCGGCAGCATCGGCACGGAACAGCCGCCCGGAATGACCGCCAGCAGGTTGTCCCACCCGCCACGCACGCCGCCGCCATGTTTTTCGATGATGTCCTTGAGCGGCACGCCAAGTTCTTCCTCGAACACGCAGGGCGTGTTGACGTGCCCGGAAATGGCCATCAGCTTCGTGCCCGCGTTGTTCGGACGGCCCAGCCCGGAAAACCACGACGCCCCGCGCCGCATGATCGTCGAGGTCACGGCAATGCTTTCGACATTGTTGACCGTCGTCGGACAGCCATACAGCCCCATCGCCGCGGGGAATGGCGGCTTCATGCGGGGCTGCCCCTTCTTGCCCTCCAGGCTTTCGAGCAGGGCCGTCTCCTCGCCGCAGATATAGGCGCCCGCCCCGCGATGGATATAGAAATCGAAATCCCATCCCGATCCGGCGGCGTTTGGACCGATCAGTCCAGCCTCGTATGCCTCATCGATCGCATACTGCAGATGCCGCGCCTCGTTGAAGAACTCGCCACGGATGTAGATATAGGATTTGTGCGCCCCCATCGCGAAGGACGCGATCAGCGCGCTTTCGATCAGCTTGTGCGGATCGTGGCGCAGGATCTCGCGGTCCTTGCAGGTGCCGGGTTCGGATTCATCGCCGTTGATGACCAGATAATGCGGCCGCCCGTCCGATGTCTTGGGCATGAATGACCATTTGACCCCGGTGGGGAAACCCGCGCCGCCGCGGCCACGCAGGCCGGATGCCTTCATCTCCGCGATGATTGCATCACGCCCGCGCGCCAGGATGGCGGCGGTGTCGTTCCAGTCACCACGCTGTCGCGCACCCGCCAGCCGCCAGTCGTTCTGACCGTACAGATTGGTAAAAATCCGGTCCTTGTCCTCAAGCATGTCCCGTCTTTCCTACCCGTTGTCCTGCGTGCCGCCGGCCTGCCGCCCCGCGGTGTCCAGCAGCGTCTTGCGCCCCCCGACCGGGGCGGAATCCATGCGATCGATGGTGGGGCCGGGCTTCGGACGCTCGCCACGGCGCAGGGCCGCGATCAGCTCCGTCGTGCGCGGACCGTCCATGTCCTCGTAATAATCATCGTCAACCTGAAGGATCGGCGCGTTGGCGCAGGCGCCAAGGCATTCGACCTCGGTCATCGTGAACAGGCCATCCACGCTGGTTTCGCCAAAGGACTGGATGCCTGTCGCGGCCTTGCACGCCGCCGTGACGTCGTCCGATCCCCGCAGCCAGCACGACGTCGTCGTGCAGACCTGAAGGTGGTACTTGCCGATCGGCTTCGTATTGAACATCAGGTAGAAGGTGGCGACCTCGTAAACCCGGATGGGCGCCATCTCCAGCCGGTGCGCCACCGCGTCCATCGCGACACGGGGAACCCATGCGCTGCCGGTCTGGCGTCCCATCTGCTTCTGCACCACGTAAAGCAGCGGGATGACGCCGCTGGCCTTACGTTCGGGGGGATACTTTGCGAGTATCTGCGCGATCTGCTGCTCACTTTCGGAATCGAACGTGAATTCAGCAGGTTCCGCGTCATGAGGGGTGTTGGAATCCGCGGACATGTCGTTCACCTGTCTATTTCGCCGAACACCAGATCAAGCGAACCGATGATCGCAACCGCGTCGGCCAGCATGTGCCGCCGCGCCATCACGTCCATGGCCTGCAGATGGGCAAACCCGGTGGGGCGAATCTTGCATCGATAGGGCCGGTTGCTGCCATCAGCGACCAGATAGACGCCGAATTCCCCTTTCGGGCTTTCGACGGCGGTATAGGTCGCGCCCGGCGGCACGTGGTACCCTTCGGTAAACAGCTTGAAATGATGGATCAGGGCTTCCATCGACCGTTTCATTTCCCGCCGTGGGGGCGGGGCGATCTTGCGGTCCTGGACCTTGATCGGTCCCGGCTTCATCTGCGCCAGGCACTGCTCGATGATTTTGACGCTTTCGCGCATTTCCGCGACGCGTACCAGATATCTGTCGTAACAGTCGCCCTGACGCGCCACCGGCACGTTGAACTCGACCTTGTCGTAATTGTCATAGGGCTGCGAGCGGCGCAGGTCCCATGGCACGCCGGACGCCCGCAGGCACGGCCCGCTGAATCCCCATGCCAGCGCCTGTTCCGTGGTGAAGACGCCGATGCCGACCGTGCGCTGTTTCCAGATGCGGTTGTTGGTCAGCAGGGATTCAAGGTCATCGATCCAGCGCGGAAATTCCGTCGTCCATTCGGCGATGCGGTCCTCAAGCCCGGCCGGGAGGTCACGCGCGACGCCGCCGGGACGGAAATAGTTGGCGTGGAAACGCGCGCCCGACGCGGCCTCGTAAAACTCCAGCAGCTTTTCCCGTTCCTCATACCCCCACAGGGCGGGCGTCAGCGCGCCGCAGTCCAGCCCGAACGAGGTCAGGTTGAGGATGTGGTTCAGGATCCGCGTGATTTCCGCGAACATGACGCGGATCCATTTCGCGCGATCCGGGATTTCGAGGTTCAGCAGCTTTTCCGTCGCAAGGGCGAACGCCTGCTCCTCACACATGGGGGAGACGTAATCGAGACGGTCGAAATACGGCAGGGCCTTGGGATAGGTCTTGTATTCAATCAGCTTTTCCGTGCCGCGATGCAAAAGCCCGACATGCGGAATGGCGCGGGTAACGACCTCCCCCTCCATTTCCAGCACCAGGCGCAGCACGCCATGGGCCGAAGGATGCTGGGGACCGAAATTCAGCGCATGCGAATCGATTTCAACGACATGCTTCCTGACATCACCGTCGCTGTCTTCGGGAAGCAGCGCTTCAGGAATGTCCTCCTGCAGGGTCACATCACTCATCGTTCTATTTCCCTATTCCTGACGCTTGATGTTCTGGCGGAACGCATGCGCCTTCTCGTCCCCCGGCAGGGTCAGGATGCCCTCCCACGGGGATTCAAAATCGAAATTGCGGAAGTCCTGCGTCAGCTGCACCGGCTCATAGACAACCTGCCGCCGTTCCTCGTCGTAACGGGTCTCGACATAGCCGGTCAGGGGGAAGTCCTTGCGCAGGGGATGCCCCTCGAACCCGTAATCGGTCAGGATGCGCCGCAGGTCCGGCTGGTCCGCGAACAGGATGCCGAACAGGTCGTAGCATTCGCGTTCCCACCAGGTGGCGGATGGCCACAGGCGATGCACCGACGGCACGGGCTGCGTCTCGTCCGTTGTGACGATCACGCGGATGCGGTGGTTATGGGTCACCGACAGCAGGTTATAGACAACGTCGAAACGTTCCGCGCGATCTGGATAGTCCACGCCGCACAGGTCCATCATCTGCTCGCACGCGTAACGCGGGTCGTCGCGCAGCATTTCCATGATCGCCAGCAGGTAGGGGCGCGTCGTGCGCACCACCAGTTCCCCGCCCTCGATCCCGGCGGAGATGATGCCCGGCACCGACGTGGCCAGCGTAAATGTCAGCGAACCCAGCGACGCCTGCGCCTGCGACTGCACCGCCGGAAGGGTGTTTGATGCCTCAGCCACGGAGAATCGTCCCTGTCCTGCGAATTTTCTTCTGGAGCTGGAGGATGCCGTAAATCAGCGCCTCCGCCGTCGGGGGACAGCCCGGGACATACACGTCAACCGGCACGATCCGGTCGCAGCCACGCACCACCGAATAGGAATAATGGTAATATCCGCCGCCGTTGGCGCATGACCCCATGGAAATGACCCAGCGCGGCTCGGCCATCTGGTCGTACACGCGCCGCAGGGCCGGGGCCATCTTGTTCGTCAGCGTCCCGGCGACGATCATCACGTCCGACTGCCGTGGGGAGCCGCGCGGGATGATGCCCATGCGGTCAAGGTCGTAACGCGGCATGTAGGCGTGGATCATTTCCACCGCGCAGCACGCCAGGCCAAATGACATCGGCCACAGGCTGCCGGTGCGCCCCCAGTTCACGATCTTGTCCAGGCTGGCGACGACAAAACCCTTTTCCGTAATCTCGCCAGTGACACCGCGGATGACCGCGTCCTGCTCCGGTCCCGGCGGCAGCATTTCGCGATTCCATGCGATGCTGTCAGATGGACGTCCCTGCCCTGATGAACTGCTGCTCATGCTTCCTGTCTCCCTTTCCTGCTGCCTCAATCCCACTCCAGCGCGCCCTTGCACCATTCGTAGATGAAGCCGACCGTCAGGACCGCCAGGAACCCCATCATCGACAGGAAACCGAACCATCCGATCCGCGACAGGCTCACCGCCCACGGGAACAGGAAAGCCACCTCGAGGTCGAAAATAATGAAGAGGATGGCCACAAGATAAAACCGGACGTCGAATCGCCGCCGCGTGTCATCAAAGGGCTCAAACCCGCATTCATACGCGGATGTTTTTTCCGAATATGGCTTCTGCCACCCGAAAAGCAGCGAACTTCCCAGCATGGCGCCCGCGATTACAACCGCGATGGCGCCGAATATCAGTACAGGGAAATAATCCGCGATGACGGAATGCATGGTCCACGTCCCCAAACCTGTTGATTGAACCATCCGTGTCTTGAACGACTTCTGTATGGCTGGGGCAAAGTTAGACCCAAACCCCCGCATACGAACAGACGGTTAGCCTATACTCAGGTGGGAACATTACCGTGATGTTAGGAAATGCCGCAGAAATACAGTCGTTGTGCCCGAATTACTTATCGGGAACTTTTTGTTGTCTTCATATTTCTGTGTAGTTGGGAAAACGCCATATTCCCCGGCAACCAGCCATAAGGGGCATGCCCGGCCCGCTGCATGCCGCAGCGTGGCAGAGGACGGATTTTCCTGAAACCGGCATTGGGAAATGGCGCGAGTGACGGGGCTCGAACCCGCGACCTCCGGCGTGACAGGCCGGCGCTCTAACCAACTGAGCTACACCCGCGCAGGTGTTGTCCGGGGCATCTCTACCGATCCATCCGGACAGCGTCAACATATGATGACGCCTTGAAATCCCGATTCCTGAATGCCGCATGATCGGCCGGATCGGGTGGTCACATGGTCTGGACATCCATGGTGGGCGATGACGGGATCGAACCGCCGACCCTCTCGGTGTAAACGAGACGCTCTACCGCTGAGCTAATCGCCCATATGTCCGCATCAAAGCCGAGGGGTCGACAATCCATACCGTGGATCCGGACCCCTCACCTGATGCAAGCTGCTTATTTGCTTACAGCTTCTTTCAGATTTTTGCCAGGCTTGAAACGCACGGAGGTCGAGGCCGGGATATCGATCTCTTCGCCAGTGCGGGGGTTGCGGCCCTTGGCAGCCTTACGGGTGGCGGTCACGAACGTACCGAAACCGACCAGACGCACTTCCTGTCCGTTGGACAGGGCCTTTTCGATCGCGCCGAACACAGCATCGACCACTTCGCCCGCCTTTGCCTTGGCCAGATCGGCGTTCTCGGCGACAGCAGCAACGAGTTCCTGCTTGTTAAGTGGCTTCTCCATTTTACGCCTTTCTCTGTAACTGACTGCGACCGCTTCTCACGCATGTTTTGGCGTCGCATTTTCTGCCTGCACTATGCCGCTGTTTTCTCTCACGTCAACCGACCGAAGGGCGGGAATGACCCACAAAATCGGTCATTCCCGCCTGTCATGACAATTTTGCTACGCTTGACAGGCCCTTCAATCAGTGCGGTAGCGACGTCAGGGCCGGTTCGGACACCGGATTGGCGGGCACGCCTTCCTGCGGCTCGACCCATTCGATGGGCTCCGGCGGGGTGGCAAGCGCCTTGGAAATCACCTCGTCCACGTGGGCGACCGGGATGATGGTCAGTTCCCCCGTCACCGACTTGGGGATATCCACCAGATCCTTCTCGTTATCCTTGGGGATGAAGACCGTGCGGATGCCCGCGCGATGCGCCGCCAGCAGCTTTTCCTTCAGGCCGCCGATCGGCAGGACACGTCCGCGCAGCGTGATTTCCCCCGTCATGCCGACATCACGGCGAACCGGGATTCCCGTCATGACGCTGACCAGCGATGTCGCCATCGCGATACCCGCCGACGGACCATCCTTGGGAGTCGCGCCCTCGGGCACATGCACGTGCAGGTCTCGCTTCTCGAACAGGGTCGGCTTGATGCCAAACGTCGCGGCCCGGCTGCGGACATAGGACAGGGCGGCCGCCACGCTCTCCTTCATCACGTCGCCCAGCTTGCCCGTCAGCTTGATATTGCCCTTGCCGGGCACCATCACGCTTTCGATCGTCAGGATTTCGCCACCCACCTCGGTCCATGCCAGCCCGGTGACGACCCCGACCATATCCTCGGCCTCGGTCTCGCCGTGGCGGAAACGCTTCACGCCGGCATATTTCTCAAGGTTGTCCTTCGTGATGGCGACCGTCTTGGCCTTGCCCGTCACGATTTCCGTCACGGCCTTGCGTGCCAGGGTGGCGATTTCACGTTCCAGATTACGCACCCCGGCCTCGCGGGTATAGCTGCGGACCAGTTCAAGCAGGGCATCGTCGCTGACCGACCATTCACCGGGCTTGAGGTTGTTGGCCTCCGCCTGCTTGGTCAGCAGGTGACGCTTCGCGATTTCGACCTTCTCATCCTCGGTATAGCCCGACAGGCGAATGATCTCCATGCGGTCCAGCAGGGGCTGGGGCATGTTCAGGCTGTTGGCCGTGGTGATGAACATCACGTCCGACAGGTCGTAATCCACCTCCAGATAATGATCGCCGAAGGTCGCGTTCTGCTCGGGGTCGAGAACCTCCAGCAGGGCGGATGACGGATCCCCGCGCCAGTCAGCGCCAAGCTTGTCGATTTCATCCAGCAGGAACAGCGGATTCGACGTCTTCGCCTTCTTCATGCCCTGAATGATCTTGCCCGGCATCGAACCGATATAGGTCCGGCGATGGCCACGAATCTCCGCCTCGTCCCGCATGCCGCCCAGTGACATGCGCACGTACTGGCGACCGGTCGCCTTGGCGATCGAACGCGCCAGCGAGGTCTTGCCCACGCCCGGCGGCCCGACAAGGCACAGGATCGGCCCCTTCAGCTTCTGCGCGCGGCTCTGTACCGCCAGATATTCCAGGATGCGTTCCTTGACCTTTTCCAGGCCGTAATGATCCGTATCGAGGATCTTCTCGGCTTCCGGCAGGTTATGGCGGACCTTGGAACGCTTCTTCCACGGGATGCCCAGCAGCCAGTCGAGGTAGTTGCGCACCACCGTCGATTCGGCGGACATCGGGCTCATGGTGCGCAGCTTCTTCAACTCGGCCACCGCCTTGTCGCGCGCTTCCTTGCTCAGCTTGGTCTTGGCAATCTTTTCCTCAAGCTCGGCGGTCTCGTCCTTGCCGTCCTCGCCTTCGCCAAGTTCCTTCTGGATCGCCTTGAGCTGCTCGTTCAGGTAGTACTCGCGCTGCGTCTTTTCCATCTGCCGCTTGACGCGGTTGCGAATGCGCTTTTCGACCTGCAGGACCCCGATCTCGGCTTCCATATGGGCGAAAACGCGTTCCAGACGCGCATTGACATCCTGAATTTCAAGGATTTCCTGCTTTTCGGAAATCTTGAGGTTCAGGTGGCTGGCAATCGTGTCCGCCAGCTTCGACAGGTTGTCGATCTGGTTGAGGGAGACGAGGACCTCTGGCGCGATCTTCTTGTTCAGTTTGATATACTGCTCGAACTGGGAAATGGTCGTGCGGCCCAGCGCCTCGGCTTCCTTGCCGTCGGTCTCCTCTTCGGACACTTCCTCGATCTCGGCCTCGAAATGGCCGTCGATCTCATGCAGCGTCGAAATGCGCGCCCGGCGTCCGCCTTCCACCAGCACCTTGACCGTGCCATCGGGCAGCTTCAGCAGCTGCAGGATCGTGGAAACCGTGCCGTAGCGATAGATGTCGTCGACCGACGGATCATCCTGTGACGCGTTCTTCTGCGCCACCAGCAGGATCTGCTTGTCATTCTTCGTCACCGCTTCCAGCGCGCGGACGGATTTTTCCCGCCCGACAAACAGCGGAACGATCATATGGGGAAACACCACGATGTCACGCAACGGCAGAACCGCCATCGTATCCTTTTCACGGGGCGTGAGATCCTGATCTTCCTGAGACGCCACGGATACCGGGACGGCTTTTTCCGTATTTTCGGTAGTGCCCGGCACCTGGTCCAGTCTTTCGGATTCAGACATGTAACTTGACCTCCTGATGGACGATCCCGGGTCCACACCCGCCCGGCGGCCTGCGGACCCGTACCACCGCACATGCGATGACCTGATGAGTCATGTTGTCATTTGCCCCCGCCGACACAAGGCGAGCATGGAGCAAATGACCGGCATCATCAAAAACGAAAAAGCTTTTCCAAAAGCAAATCCCGCGCAAAATCAGGCGGACTGCTCTTCGGGCTCGGCCTTGCCATAGACATAGACCGGGGGCGCCTTGTTCTCGGCGGCATCCTTATTGACGACGATCTCCTCCACGTTCTTCAGGCCCGGAAGCTCGAACATCGTCGACAGCAGGATACTCTCAAGGATGGCGCGCAGGCCACGCGCGCCGGTCCGCCGCGCGATTGCCCGCTGCGCGATCGCGCTCAGCGCGTCCTCGGAGAAGGTCAGCTTCACGTCTTCCATCTGGAACAGGCGCGCATACTGCTTGACCAGCGCGTTCTTGGGCTTGGTCAGGATTTCGATCAGCGCGGCCTCGTCCAGATCCTCCAGCGTCGCCAGCACCGGCAGGCGGCCGATGAATTCGGGAATCAGGCCGAATTTCAGCAGGTCTTCCGGCTCGATATCGCGCAGGATCGCGCCCGTGCGCCGGTCGTCGGGGGACTGCACATCCGCGCCGAACCCGATTCCCGATCCCTTGCCGCGCGCGCTGATGATCTTGTCCAGCCCCGCGAACGCGCCACCGCAGATGAACAGCATGTTGGTGGTATCCACCTGCAGGAATTCCTGCTGCGGATGCTTTCGCCCGCCCTGCGGCGGAACGGAAGCCACCGTGCCTTCCATGATCTTCAGCAACGCCTGCTGCACGCCCTCGCCGCTGACATCGCGGGTGATGGACGGATTGTCGGACTTGCGCGAAATCTTGTCGATTTCGTCGATGTAGACGATACCGCGCTGCGCCTTTTCCACGTTGTAATCGGCGGCCTGCAGCAGCTTGAGGATGATGTTCTCCACGTCCTCGCCCACATAGCCCGCTTCGGTCAGGGTGGTGGCGTCGGCCATGGTAAAGGGCACATCAAGGATGCGCGCCAGCGTCTGCGCCAGAAGCGTCTTGCCCGATCCGGTCGGGCCGATCAGCATGATGTTCGACTTCGCGATCTCGACATCATTGTTCTTCTGGCTGTGGGCCAGGCGCTTGTAATGATTGTGGACCGCGACCGACAGCACCTTTTTCGCATGCATCTGGCCGATGACGTAATCGTCCAGGATCTTGCAGATTTCACGCGGGGTCGGCACGCCGTCGCGCGATTTCACAAGGTGCGTCTTGTGCTCCTCGCGGATGATGTCCATGCACAGTTCGACGCATTCATCGCAAATGAACACGGTGGGACCGGCGATGAGCTTCCGGACCTCGTGCTGGGACTTGCCACAGAACGAGCAATAAAGGGTATTTTTGGAATCGCCGGATTTGTTGTTCATAACCGCTCCTATTCCCCCGCAAGGAGGAACCTGTCCATTCCCGGCGACCGGAACTTCCCGCCGGTTCCGGTGCGCCGCAGCTTATTCAGTCGCCTCAGGATAGGAGAAACGCCACACGGCGCAATCCCCTGCCCTCCCGCATCTCACGGGGCACCGTCCCCCTGTCGGGGTCTTTCATCCCCAACATCGTGCGATGCCCTGATCCTTTTTCATGGGCCTTCGGGCCTGGCGGTGCTGTCACGCCACGGCCGTCGGGTCCCGCCGGGTGTCAGTCGGCGGCCTTTTCCGCCGCATGATTGCGCACGACCTCGTCCACGATGCCAAAGGCGCAGGCCTCTTCCGCCGACATGTAGCTGTCACGTTCCAGCTTGCGCTCGATTTCCTCAAGCGTGCGGCCGGTATGCACTTCGTAGATTTCGTTCAGGCGCTTGCGGATGGTCAGGATTTCCGTCGCCTGGATTTCGATGTCGCTCGCCTGCCCCTGCGCGCCGCCCGAGGGCTGGTGCACCATCACCCGCGAATTCGGCAGGGCGAAGCGACGTCCCTTTTCCCCGCCCGCCAGCAGGAGCGAACCCATCGACGCCGCCTGCCCGATGCACACGGTGCTGACGGGGCTGCGGATGTACTGCATCGTGTCGTAAATCGCGAGACCAGCCGACACCACCCCGCCCGGGCTGTTGATGTAGAACGAGATTTCCTTGGTCGGGTTCACGCTTTCCAGATACAGAAGCTGCGCGGACACGACCGCCGAAACCTGATCATAGACCGGCCCGGTCAGAAAGATGATGCGCTCCTGCAGCAGGCGGGAATAAATATCGAATGCCCGCTCCCCGCGAGAGGTCTGCTCGACCACCATCGGCACAAGAGCATTATTGAAGATCTCTACGGGATTGCGATCCCTCATAGCCATATTCCCGATCCTGAAAAGCAAAAGCCCGACCCGCCCTGATTTTGCGACGCGCACAGGCGCACCATCAAAACGGAGCAGCCGGACTTTCCCCGGTTACTTATGACAAAATAGAGACAAACACGCCAGATACCACCCCATTGCCGTCATTTTAGACAATATGATGCGAACATGGCCTGTCTGGCCCGGTCACGACGAACGGGGAAGGCACGGAAACCCGCGGAAGTTCCCGCACCCCACCCGGTTGTGCGTCAAGGCCCGGAATCGTGCCCTCAGACGGTGGCTTCCGGCATTTCCGCCAGTTCCTCGGGCGTGACTTCCTTGTCTTCGACCTTCGCAAGCTCGACGATATAGTCGATGACCTTGTTTTCAAAGATCGGGCCACGCAGGCTGTCGGCGGCCTGCGGGTTCTTCCCGAAAAATTCAAACACGGCCTGTTCCTGCCCGGGATAGCGCATGGCTTCGGCGCGGATGGCCTGCAGCATCTCGTCCTGGGTGACGGTGATGTTGTTGACGCGTCCGATTTCAGCCAGCAGCAGCCCCAGCTTCACGCGGCGTTCGGCGATCTTGCGATAATCCGCGCGCAGCGTTTCCTCGTCCTTGTCCTTGTCCTCGTCATCAAGGCGACCGGCCTTGCGGTCTTCCTCGATGCGGTTCCAGATCTGGGCGAACTCCGCGTCCACCATGCCCGGGGGCGCCTCGAACGCGGTCTTCTCGGCCAACTGGTCCAGAAGGTCGCGCTTCAGGCGCAGGCGTGACAGCTGCTCGTATTCCTGCTCGACCTGCTTGGTGATCAGCTCGCGCACCTGATCCAGCCCCTCGAAGCCGAGCTTCTTGGCCAGTTCGTCATCGATCTTGGCTTCGACCGGACGCTTCAGCGCCTTGGCCTTGATGTCGAAGGTGGCTTCCTTGCCCGCAAGGTTCTCGGCCTGGTAATCGGCGGGGAACGTGACGGTGATCACCTTTTCGTCACCGGCCTTCATGCCCTCGAGCTGCTCGGCAAAGCCGGGGATGAAGCCGGCGCCGCCGATTTCCACGTTCACGTCGTCGGCGGAACCGCCGTCAAAGGCGACGCCATCGATCTTGCCCACGAAATCCACCGTCAGGACGTCGCCCTTTGCGGCGGGGCGGTCTTCGGTGATGGTCTCGAACTCACGCTGGCGGCCGGCGATTTCCTTCAGCGCCTTGTCCACCGTCTCCGCGTTGACCGCGGATTTCAGCCGCGTCAGCGACAGGCTCGACAGGTCAGGCACCGGGATTTCCGGCAGCACCTCGAACTCGACCTTGAATTCAAGGTCGGACTTGCTGTCGGGTTCCCCGCCGGAGACGATGTCAACCTTCGGCTGCATCGCCGGGCGCAGCCCGCGCTCGTCCAGAAGCTTGCGCGTCGCGTCGCCGACGACCTGCTCCAGGATCTCTCCCTGGACTTCGGTCCCGAAACGCTGCTTGACGATGCTCAGCGGCACCTTGCCGGGACGGAACCCCGGCAGCTTCATGGACTGTCCAACTTCTTTCAGGCGCGCGCTGCGCTTGCTTTCAATTTCCTGCGCCGGAACCGTGACGGTAAACCCGCGCTTCAGGCCATCGGAAAGCGTTTCAGTAACCTGCATCTGCCAGGCCATCCTCTCGGTCAGAACGTATCAAAGAACGCAAGAGGCCGGTTGGGCCACCACGTCTGCTCGCATAACGCGAATTGCCGGGTTTTATGGTACGGGCGAAGGGACTTGAACCCCCACGACTTGCGTCACCAGAACCTAAATCTGGCGTGTCTACCAATTCCACCACGCCCGCACATTGCCCAAGCTACAAGCGCGCGGCTTTAGCGCAGAGTAGCCATCGGGGCAAGACGTGAACCGCAACGCCGCCCTGTCATGCCCGCATTTTTCCGTCCGGCATTTCCTTGCCCGGCGCCTTCCTGCCCAGCGCCTCGGCCTTCGCGCGGGCCGCGCCCAGATGCAGGTCGAACTGCTCCGCTATGGGCCACGGGCCGGCATGCATCGCGGCCTCCCCATGCAGCCACACGGCCGCGCAGGCCCCTTCCCACGGGGGCATCCCGGCCGCCAGCATGGCGCCGACAATGCCGGTCAGCGTATCGCCCGACCCCGCCGTGCCCAGCGCGGGCGTGGCATGGTCGTTGATGGCGACGCGCCCGTCGGGCGAGGCGATGATGGTGTCCGGCCCCTTCATCACCACGACCGCGCCGGTCCGGACCGCCGCCTGCCGCGCGGCAGCCGGCCGGTCCGCGCCGGGATGGCCGAACACGCGTGCGAACTCTCCGGCATGGGGCGTAATCACCGTCGCCCCGCGCAGGCGGTCGGGCTGCCCCGCCGCCATGGAAAATGCCCCGGCATCGGCCACGACCTGCCGCCCCGCCGCCACAAGGGTGGAAAACGTGGCGGCGACCTCGTCCACCGTCAGGCCAGGACCACAGACCCAGACCTTGCGACGCGCGTCATGCAGCAGGTCCTCCAGCGGCGCGGAATCGACGATCAGCCCCGCCGGGGCCTGCATGCGGTACAGATCTGCCGCCGGTCCTGCCGCCAGCCGCACCAGCCCCGCGCCGCTGCCACGCGCGCCCGCGGCCGACAGGCGGGCCGCGCCGGGCATCTGCCCGCCGCCACAGATGCTGACGACCCCGCGACTGTATTTATAGCTTTCCACCCCGCAATGCGGCACCTGCCACAGGCCGGGCGCATTGCGCCATGTCCGCACCTGCGCCGGCGCGATCACGCTTTCGGGGATCCCGATATCCGCCAGTTCGCTACGACCGCACAGCTCGCGCCCCGGCAGCAGCAGGTGCCCCGGCTTGAGACGGCAGAACGTCACCGTCAGTTCCGCCGGCACGGCATGTCCCCATACGGACCCGGTGGCCCCATCCACCCCTGTCGGCATGTCGATGGCCACGATCCGGCGGCCCGCGCGCAGGACGGCGGCCACGTCCTCCCCGACCGGGCGCGACAGCCCCGCGCCGAAGACCGCGTCGATCACCAGGTCGTAACGCGAGACCTCTTCCGCCGTGAACGGCACGCGCGGCCCCGTCCACAGGGCCGCGACGTCGGCCGCGTCCCCGCCCGGGCGCGGCGGGGCAAGGGACGCGACGCTGACGGCCCATCCCGCCTCCGCCAGCCTGCGGGCGGCGACATAGCCATCGCCGCCGTTATTGCCCGGCCCGCACAGGACCACGACGCGACAGGGCCGCATGTGGCGACGCACGGCGCGCGCCACCGCCCGGCCCGCATTTTCCATCAACGTGCGAATCGGGACCTGCCGCGCGGCAAGGGCGTCAATCTGTCCCATCTGGTGCGGATCGGGGAGGAGCAGCTGACATTCGGCATCGTTCATGATCGGATCTCCTTTGCCAAAACACGGCCAATGGCATGCAATATCTTGCATTATGGATGGAGAATCGGGAAACAACCCACCATCCTTTTACTGGCGGGCGCCATGCTGACGGCGCATTCGCCCATCCCATCGTTTTCCAAGAACCGGAGGCGTCATGTCCCACTCCCCGCTCTGGAGCCTTGTGCTCGCCGTTCACCTGATTGGCATGGCCGCATGGGTGGGCGGCATGATGTATGCCGTTTTTGTCCTCAGGCCGAGTCTCAGCCTGCTTGACCCGACGCAGCGCGCGTCGGTCCACCTGCAGACGCTCAACCGTTTCTTCCGGATCGTGTGGCACAGCATGCCGATGGTGCTGGTGACCGGCTGGCTCATGATCTTCCACGAAGGGGGCTTTGCCACCGTGGGGTGGCAGATCAACCTGATGCAGCTTCTCGGCCTTGTGATGGCGCTTGTTTTCGCGCGGATCTATTTCGGCCCCTACCAGAAGGCCCGTCGGGCGCTGCGTCCCCAGCCGTCCATCTTCGATTCGATCCGCGCGCAGATCCTGATGAATATCGGGCTGGGTGTTGTGACAATCGTGGCGGCGTCGCTTGCGCATCCTTTCTGAACGCATGAAAATGCCTGTGATTGATGCATGCCCTCACAGGCATCCTTGATTTTCATACGGGATGCAGATAGGCAGGAGGCGTGTGGAATCGAGGGATTCGCCTTTGGTCCACAGGCCCCTGCGTTGCTGCAGGCGATCAGGCGCGGTAACCTGATAGGCGGTATGGTAGCAATCCGGACGGGACCTCACCACTGACACGTTCGAGAGAATTTTGAGCGCCAAAAAGAACACAGCATCCGCCCGGGCCGGTTCCGCCAAGGCGGGACAGCGCGCTGCCGCGACGGCAGGCGAAATCATGCCGATCTCCGATATTGAAATCGTTACCCCGCCGGAAACGGAAGACGCGCCACAGCCCCTGTTTTCCGAACTGGGCCTTTCCGCGCCGATCCAGAAGGCGATCGACGAGATGGGATACCGTCACCCGACGCCCATCCAGGCGCAGGCGATCCCCTATGTGCTGATGGGCCGCGACGTCCTTGGCGTGGCGCAGACCGGCACGGGCAAGACCGCGTCGTTCACCCTGCCGATGCTGGAGATCCTGTCGGGATCACGCGCCCGCGCGCGCATGCCGCGTTCGCTCATCCTGGAGCCGACGCGGGAACTCGCCCTGCAGGTCGCGGAAAATTTCGTCAATTATGGCAAATACCTCAAGCTGAACCACGCGCTGCTGATCGGCGGCGAAAGCATGGCCGAGCAGAAAGAGGTACTCAATCGCGGCGTCGACGTCCTGATCGCGACTCCGGGACGCCTGATCGACCTGTTCGAACGCGGCGGCCTGCTGCTGACGCAGACGAAGCTGCTGGTCATCGACGAGGCGGACCGCATGCTCGACATGGGGTTCATCCCCGATATCGAGAAGATCGTGGGCATGCTGTCGCCGCTGCGCCAGACGCTCTTTTTCTCCGCCACGATGGCGCCGGAGATCCGCCGCCTGGCGGACATGTTCCTGCATAATCCCAAGGAAATCACCGTCAGCCGCCCCTCCTCCGTCGCCTCGACCATCGAGACGGGGCTGGTGATCGTCGAGGAAGACGACAAGCGCCGCGCCCTGCGCAAGCTGCTGCGCGACAGCGACATGCAGAACGCCATCATTTTCTGCAATCGCAAGCGTGACGTCGATATCCTGTGCAAATCCTTGGTCAAGCACGGCTTTTCCGCAGGCGCGCTGCATGGCGACCTGCCGCAGTCGGTCCGGTTTTCCACGCTCGAAGCCTTCAAGTCGGGCGAGCTGAAGCTGCTGGTCTGTTCCGACATCGCGGCGCGCGGCATTGATATCGGCGGCCTGTCGCATGTCTTCAATTTCGACCTGCCATTCCATGCGGAGGATTATGTCCATCGCATCGGCCGGACAGGGCGCGCAGGACGTACCGGCCATGCCTACAGCCTTGCCACCCCCTATGAGCAGGCACTGGCCGAAGCGATCGAGAAGCTGACCGGCAAGCCGATAGAACGGCTGGAGGTCAAGGGAATCGATCAGGCCGAATGGTCCGACGAACCCCGTCCCCGTGGCCGCAAGCGCGCGGGCAAGTCGGCAGAGCGCACTGCCGCGCCAGCCCCGCGCAAGGCATCCGCCGAATCGCGGCCCGCAGAATCGCGCCCTACGGAATCGCGCCCCACCGAATCGCGCAAGACCACGCCGCCGCGCAAGGCCGCGGTCCCCCCGCGCGAAGAGCATCCCGCCAAGGAAGGCCCGCAGACGGGCTTTGGCGGGGACATCCCGGCCTTCATGCTGCTGCCGCGTCGGCTGGCGCCCGTCACTCCCTCGGCCGAGGATGAAAACCGGTCGGACTGATCCTCAGGCCGACCCGAAAGACTTTGCCCGTGTCTGAAATCATGCAGGTTCATATCGACGCCCTTGGCGCAGAAGGGCATGGCCTTGCGCGCCTGTCCGATGGCGGGACGCTTTTCGTCCCCGGCGCGCTGCCGGGTGAGGATGTCCGGGTCCTTCCCGCCGGGGGCAGCCAGGCACGGCTGGAGGAAATCATCACCCCCTCGCCCGATCGGGTCGATCCCGCCTGCGCCCTGTTCGGGCGTTGCGGGGGATGTTCGGTGCAGTACATGTCCCTGCCGCTGTCGCTGCGGTGGAAGGTGGATATCGTGACCCGCGCCCTCCAGGCCGCAGGCTACGCCGATGTTCCGGCCGTGACGCCGTGGCAGGCCCTTCCCCGGACGCGGCGGCGCGTGGACCTTGCCTTCCGTCGCGTGGATCAGGGCATCGCGCTGGGGCTGCACCGCAGACGTGGCGATGTCGTGGACATGACGGAATGTCATGTGCTGGAACCCGCGCTGTTCGCGCTGCTCCCCCCCCTGCGGCAGATGCTGCATTCCCTGCCGGCGGTGCGACGCGGGGGCGACCTCCAGATCAACATGCTCGACAGCGGGCCGGACCTGCTGCTGGCGACGGACGGGCCGCCCGGTACCGATGATCGCCGTATCCTCGCCCACTTTGCCGGCGAACAGCGTATCCCGCGCATTTCCTACCGTCCGGCCGCCTCCCACGACGTGCCGGAAACCGTGGCGCAGACCGCGACCGTATGGCACGAATTTTCCGGCGTGCGCACGGCCCCGCCCCCCGGCGCGTTCCTGCAGCCCAGCCGGGCGGGGGAAGACGCCATCAGGCAGGCCGTCCTGCAATCCCTGCCTGAAAAGCGGATCAAGGGCGACATCATCGAACTTTATGCCGGTTGCGGCACGCTTTCCTTCGCGCTTGCGACGCGGGGGCGGGTCATGGCCCATGAAGGGGACGCGGCGGCGTTCAACTGCCTCCGCCAGGCATGCGGCGGCACGCGGGTGCAGGCGTTCCACCGGGACCTGAACCGGCAGCCAGTGATGGCGAACGTGCTGGCGAAAGCGGGCGCGGTGGTGCTGGATCCGCCCCACGCGGGGGCTGGCGCGCAGCTTGCGCAGATCACCGATGGCAAGCCGCTTCGTGTCATTTATGTCAGCTGCAATCCCACGGCGCTGCGCCGTGACGCGGCGGCCCTGCGGCAGGCGGGATACCGGCTGGAGCGCCTGACGGTCATCGACCAGTTCCTGTGGTCAACCGAGGTTGAAAGCGTCTGCCTGTTCACGCGACCGCCCCCGTCGCGACGGCGCTGAAGTTTCCCTGGGGGTGTTTGAAAAACACCCTTCCGATGAAGAATAATACAGGTTTCCGGCTGTCGCTTTTTTTCAGGAAGGCGACGTCTTGCGAAGCTTTTTGGAAAAAGCTTCACCAAAAACTCTTAAAATTTCAGGGTATTGTTGAGACTGTCTTTCCAGACAGTCTCCCGCTGGAATGACCTTCTGGCGCGGATCAGACGTGAAAGCTTTCGCCACAGCCACAGCGGCCCTTTTCATTGGGATTTGAAAAGGTAAAGCCGGATTCAAGCTGCCTGACCTCATAATCCATGACGGAACCGATCAGGAACAGCGTCGCCTTGCGGTCCACCAGCAGGGTAAGGCCATGATCCTTGATGACTTCGTCGCCCGGCCCCGCCTCGTTCACGAAGGTCATGTCGTAGGCATGGCCCGAACAGCCCTTTGTCGAAATGGCGATCCGCAGCAGCTGTCCCGCATGGGCGCTGGCGTAAAGTTCCGCCAGACGTTTCGCAGCACGATCCGTCAGCGTCATCAGGGGCGGCAGTTCGCGCCGGGTCGGCGGCGCGCCCGAAGCGGGGCTGGCGACGGGGGATGGGGCATTGGTATTGGTTGTCATCACTATATCCCTGCGGGTCAGAACATGTTCAGGGTCAGGCGGGCATCCTCGCTCATGCGCGACATGTCCCATGGCGGCTCCCACACGATTTCGACGGTGGCCGAGGTCACCGTGTCGATCTTTTCCACGGCTTCCTTCACCTGCGCGGGAAGTTCCTGCGCACTGGGACAGTTGGGGGCGGTCAGCGTCATTTCAATCTTGACGCTGCCATCATCATGCAGGTCGATCGCGTAAATCAGCCCGAGTTCATAGATGTTAACCGGAATTTCCGGATCATAGACAGTCGCGATGGCCTCGATCACCGCATCTTCGGACACGATGCCCTCGCCCGCGGGCGCCGTAGGCTGCGCGCCATCGGGGGTCCAGACCGAAAGGGCCTCTCCTTCCGGGGCGGCGGCATGTCCGTCCTCAAGGGAAAAGGAGGCCTTTTCCACTGCCCCCTCCCGCCCGGATGCGGGTCGCGTATCGTCGGATTTCACTTCCATGACGCTTTACCTGTCTTTCAAATCATTCAGCATCGCACTCAGCGCGGTCCACGGCAGCGTTGCGCAACGGATGCGCGAACGATGCTGGTGCAGGGGCGCGAAAACCGCCAGTTCGCCTGTCCCGGCTTCGGGTTCCCCGGTCTTCAGCATCCTTTCGAACACCTCGGACAGGGCCGCCACCTGCTGCGCGTCATATCCGGCGACATGTTCCGCCATCAGGTCCGCCGACGCCGCGCAGATCGCGCATCCACGGGTTTCATGGCGGATGCTGTCGATATGACCCGCAGGCGTCATGGACGCCGTCAGCCGCACCCGGTCGCCACACAGGGGATTCGTCCCCTCGCCCTGCGCCTGCGCATCCGCGACCTGTCCCGCGAACAGGGGATCGCGCGCGCGCTCCACCACAAGACGACGATAAAGATCCCCCTGCTCCATCGCGTTCTTACACAAAGAACTTACGAATCTGTTCAAGGGTCTGCGCAAGGAAATCTATTTCCTCACGCGTAGTGTAGATCCCGAAGCTCGCCCGTGCCGTCGCACTCAGCCCCAGGCGGCGCATCAGTGGCTCGGCACAGTGATGTCCCGCCCGCACCGCGATGCCATTACGGTCCAGCAGGGTCGCGATATCGTGGGGATGGACATCATCCATCGTAAAGGAAATCACCCCGCCCCTATCACGCGCGGTCCCCACAAGGTTCAGGCCGGGCACCTGCGTCAGCCGCGCCAGCGCATGTTCCGTCAGCGCCGCCTCATGCGCGCCGATCGCGTCAAAGCCGATGGATTCGATATAGGTCAGGGCCGCACCCAGGCCGATGACCTCCACGATCGCGGGGGTCCCGGCCTCGAACTTGTGCGGGACAGGCGCCCATGTGGAACGTTCGAAGGAGACGGAGGAAATCATGTCCCCCCCGCCCATGAACGGCGGCATCTGTTCCAGGATGTCCCGCCGCGCCCACAGGAACCCGACCCCCGTCGGGCCGTACAGCTTGTGCCCGGTCACGACATAGAAATCCGCCCCCAGCGCCTGCACGTCCACCCGGCGGTGCACCGCAAGCTGGCTGCCGTCAAACAGCACCCGCGCGCCGGCCGCATGCGCCATGTCCGCGATGGCGCGGGCATCGGTGATGGTGCCCAGGACATTGGACATGTGGGTGATCGCCACCAGCGCGACATTCCCGTCCGCCAGCAGGCCGGCAAGCGAGTCCATGTCCAGTTCGCCACTGTCGGTCACGGCGGCGACGCGCAGTTCGATCCCGGCGCGGTCACGCAGCATCTGCCACGGCACGAGGTTGGCGTGATGTTCCATTTCGGAAATCACGACGGCCTGCCCCGGTTTCAGCAGCGAACCGTAGGAGTGCGCGACGAGGTTGATGGCCTCCGTGCTGTTGCGGGTAAAGACGATTTCCTCGCGCCCGGCGGCATTGATGAAGGCCGCGACCTGATCGCGCACCGCCTCGTACGCCTCGGTCGTGCGTTCGCTCATCCAGTACAGGCCGCGATGGATGTTGGCGTACTGGGTGCGCATCGTGTCGGCCATCGTGTCGATGACCTGTCGCGGTTTCTGCGCCGACGCCGCGCTGTCGAGGAAGACGAGCGGCTTGCCATGCACCTGCTGCGACAGGATCGGGAAATCGGCGCGGAGATGCCGCAGGGCCTCGGCCGCATCCACCGTCCGTGTCTGCACGAGGGTCTTGTCCATTACGCGTTCCTCTGGTTCCACCATGCCTCGACAGCAAGGTCGAGACTGTCGCGCAGTCGCGTATCCTCCAGCAGATGCACCACATCATGCAGGAAGGCACGGATCAGCATCGAACGTGCATCCGCCAGCGCGATGCCGCGACTGCGCAGATAGAAAAGCTGATCGGGGTCGATCGCCCCAACCGTGGCGCCGTGGCTGCACTTGACGTCATCGGCATAGATCTCAAGTTCGGGCTTGGCGTCGATTTCCGCCGTATCCGACAGCAGAAGCGCCTGATTCATCTGGTAGCCATCGGTCTGCTGCGCAATGCGTTCGACATGGATCTTGCCCTGGAACACCCCGCGCGCATGGCCCGCCAGCACGTTCTTGACCGTCTGGCGCGACACGCAGCCCGGCGCCGCATGGGTGATGACGCTGCTCAGGTCGCCATGCTGGCGCCCGTCGAGCAGCTGCGCCCCGTTGACATGCACGCAGGCACGTTCGCCCGTCAGGGCGGCATGGACCTCATGGCGGCTCAGCACCGCGCCAAGCGTCAGGTTGAAACTGTCGTACAGGCCGCTCGAGGCCACCCGCGCATGGGTCACCGCGATCTGCGACGCCTTTTCCCCTTCCGCCTGCAGGCGGGCATGGGTCAGGTGCGCGCTGTCGGCCACATCAACCTCGAACACGGGATTATGCAGGTAATTGCCGGTGCCGACCGTGGCCTCCAGCACCGCAAGGCGGGCACCATGGGCCAGCGTCATGCGATGGCGCGGATGGAACGAGATGGGTGCATCATCGTGGCTTGCGCCAATGCTGACCAGCAGCATCGTCCCCGCATCCACGCCCGCGTCCACATGCAGGCTGACGCCATCCTCGGCCATCAGGGTATTGAGCGCGGTGCCGACATCGCCACGCGGATCGATCCAGTCGGCGAAGACGGGATCCGCCGCGAAGGTCCCGACCCGCACGCCATCGGGCAGGCGCGACAGCGCCGCGTCGAAACGCCCGTTGACAAGGACGACGCGCCCCGCCCCGTCCCCCAGTCCGGAGACGGTTTCCACCATCGCCAGCAGGCGCGCGACCTCCGCCGCGTCCACCTGCGCGGGCGGCGTGGCGTAAGGCACGTCCGCCAGCGCGCGCAGGGAGGTATATTTCCATGCCTCCACCCCCGCGCGGGGCAGGCCCGCCTGCGTCAGGAAGTCCGCCGCGGCACGGCGTTCGGGCGTATCGTGCTTCCCCCGGCCAAGGAAGGCTGCCGCGCTGATCCCGACCGGTGCGATGGCGTTCACGCCGCCTCCGCCAGGAACTTGGCGTAACCCTGGGCCTCCAGTTCGCGTGCCAGCTCGGGGCCGCCGCTGTGGATGATGCGTCCCTTTGCCATCACATGGATGCGGTCCGGCACGATATAGTCCAGCAGGCGCTGGTGATGCGTGATGACCAGCGCGGAAAAATCGGGCGAACGCAGGGAATTGACCCCTTCGGCCACGATGCGCAGGGCGTCGATGTCCAGCCCGCTGTCGGTTTCGTCAAGGATGGCGAACGACGGCTGGAGCATGCGCATCTGCAGCACCTCGTTGCGCTTCTTCTCGCCGCCCGAAAAGCCGACATTGACGTTGCGCTTGAGCATGTCGTCGGACATGGACAGGTGCTTCGTCTCCTTGCGCACGGCCTTGAGGAAGCCGACCGCGTCAAGCTCCTCCTGCCCGCGGGCGCGGCGCACGGCGTTGACGGCGGTGCGCAGGAAGTTGGCGTTGTTCACCCCCGGCAGTTCGACCGGCGACTGGAAGGCAAGGAACAGGCCAAGGGCCGCGCGCTCCTCCGGCTCCAGCGCCAGCAGGTCCTGCCCCTTGAAGGACGCGCTGCCACCCGTGACCTCGTAATCGTCACGCCCGGCAAGCACGTAGGACAGCGTCGACTTGCCCGATCCGTTGGGGCCCATGATGGCATGGACTTCGCCCGCGGGGATTTCCAGATCGACACCGCGCAGGATTTCCTTGGGCGTCCCGGCGTCCGAAATGCGGGCGCACAGGCCGTCGATCCTTACAAATTCGTTACTCACGTCTCTAATCCCTGTTCAACCGACGCTGCCTTCAAGGCTGATCTGCAGAAGCTTCTGCGCTTCCACCGCGAATTCCATCGGCAGTTCCTTGAGCACATCCTTGCAGAATCCGTTGACGATCAGGCCAACGGCATCTTCTTCCGACAGGCCGCGCTGGCGGCAGTAAAACAGCTGGTCCTCGGAAATCTTGGATGTGGTCGCTTCATGTTCGATGCTGGCGGACATGTTGCGGCTTTCGATATAGGGCACGGTATGCGCCCCGCACCGGTCACCGATCAGCAGGCTGTCGCACTGCGTGAAGTTACGCCCGCCCGATGCCTTGGGCATCATGCGCACCAGCCCGCGATAGGTGCTGTCGGACTGTCCCGCGCTGATGGTCTTGGCGATGATCGTCGAACGCGTGTTGCGCCCGATATGGATCATCTTCGTGCCCGTGTCCGCCTGCTGGTGGTTGTTCGTCACCGCCACGGAATAGAACTCCCCGACCGAGCCTTCGCCCTGCAGGATGCACGAGGGGTATTTCCATGTGATGGCGGAGCCGGTTTCCACCTGCGTCCACGAAATCTTGGACCGCGCGCCACGGCATGCCCCGCGCTTGGTGACAAAGTTGTAGATGCCACCGCGTCCGTTCTCATCCCCCGGATACCAGTTCTGGACCGTGGAATACTTGATCGACGCATCCTCCATCGCCACCAGTTCGACCACGGCGGCATGGAGCTGGTTCTCGTCACGCATCGGCGCGGTGCAGCCCTCCAGATAGGAAACGGATGCCCCGTCCTCCACCACGATCAGGGTGCGCTCGAACTGTCCGGTATTGCGGGCATTGATGCGGAAATAGGTCGAAAGCTCCATCGGGCAGCGCACGCCCTTCGGCACGTACACGAACGACCCGTCGGTAAAGACGGCGGCGTTCAGCGCGGCATAGAAATTGTCGGTCACCGGCACGACGGAGCCGAGATACTTGCGCACCAGTTCGGGATGTTCCTGCACGGCCTCCGAAATGGGGCAGAAGATCACGCCGGCCTCGGACAGGGTCTTGCGGAAGGTCGTCGCGACCGACACGCTGTCGAACACCGCGTCAACCGCCACCGGCGGGCGGGCTTCCTCCCCTTCCGGGATCTCCACGCCAGCCAGCAGGGCCTGTTCATGCAGCGGGATGCCCAGCTTTTCGTACGTACGCAGGAGTTCGGGGTCGACCTCCTCCAGCGATTTCGGGCCCGGCTTCTTCTTCGGCGCGGCGTAGTAATGCACGTCCTGGTAATCGATGGGTGGGTGATGGACCTTCGCCCATGTCGGCTCACGCATTTCCAGCCATGAATGATAGGCCTTCAGCCGCCATTGCAGCATCCATTCCGGCTCGTTCTTGCGGGTGGAAATCAGCCGGATGATGTCTTCATTCAGGCCCTTGGGGGCGATATCCATCTCGATATCGGTCTCGAACCCCCATTTGTAGGTGTTCTGGCCCAGCGTCTCGACGGTCTTGCGGGTCTCGGCAACTGCTGGCATGTCTTCAACTCCTCCTTCAGGCCGTGGCCAGGGGGCCGAGGGCCGCGGACGGGGAACCGGGGTCCCGCCGGGGTGTCACGGTATGGTTCTGCATGTCGGACAGGGAAATGGCCGACAGGGCGCCCAGGATGGCGCTGTTGACCGCGTCCCACTGCCCCACCAGCCCGCATGTCGAACGCGCGTCGCATTCGCCGCCATCCACGCATGTCGTAAGCGAGATCGGCCCGTCGATCGCCTGTATAACGGCCGCGACCGATATCTTGTCCAGCGGCCGGGCAAGACGGTATCCCCCCCGCGCACCACGCTGCGAAATGACGATCCCCTGCGCGGCCAACACCTTCAGGACCTTGGCGATGGTCGGTTCGGGAATGCCGGTGGAACGCGACAGCACGGGCGAGGTCGTGACTTCCTCTTTCTGTCCAAGACGGACCAGCGCCACGACGGCATAATCGGTCAGCTTTGAAAGTTTCAGCATTCTGCTCCCCCGTACCGGCACGGTCCATAAATGGACCAGACTGGTACTGATTTACTCAGTTCCAGATGAGGCACCCATCGCGGTTCGTCAAGTTCATTTGCCACGCCATGATGCGTTTCCTATCCGATGCCGGTGCCGAATATCAGTTGTAGTAACACGGACAGGCCGCATCCGGCCAGAAACCCGACCAGCGTTCCGTTAAAGCGTACATACTGCAGATCGCGCCCAACGCGCAGTTCCAGCCGGTCGCTGAGGGCGTTTGCGTCCCACCCCGCCACAACCGAAGCAATAAAACGTGACATGCTGTCACGCAGGAACGGCAGGCTGCCATTGACCATGCGCTGGGCCGTGCCGGTCACGCGCTGGCGCATCTGGGGATCGTGGTACATCTGTTCCGCCAGGCGGTGCAGCGCGTCGCGCACGATGGAGGCGGTCCAGCCCTCCTCTCCGCGCGCGACATCGGTTTCTATGACCCGGCGCAGGCGGTGCCAGACGTCGCCGCTCCATCCCCGGATGCTGTCATGCGACAGGACGCCCATGATCGTGCCCGTCAGTTCCCGCCGGCGTTGCGGGTCCTGCTCGATCCGGTCGATCTCCGAACGGACCCAGGTGGTGAACCCCTCGCGCAGGTCGGAGTTCTGCGGGTCGATGCGATCGAGCTCCTCGCTCGCCGCGGTCAGGACCTTCGTCGCGATGGAACCGCCGATCGCCCATCCCAGCAGGCGCCCCCCCTGTTCGCGCACCCGCTCCTCGATCATCTGGCGCAGCGACTGCTCCTTGGATTTCAGCCCTTCCTTGAGGCGCAGCAGCAGGAAGGACAGGACCTCCTGATGGCGGTCGCCGTCGACCAGCGCGCGCATGCTGCGGATCACGATCGGGGCGATTTCCTCCCCCCCCAGCAGGCTGGGGATCAGGCGCGAGATCGCGTTGCTGGCCCGCCCGTCCTCCAGCCGGTCAAGGACATGGGGCACCGCGCCGATGACCGCGCGGTTTACGGTCGCCACCGTTTCGGGGTCCTGCAGGATGTCCCCGATCACGCTGGGCAGGTCGATGCGCTGCATCGCCGCCGCCACGTCCTTTTCGGTAAAGACATTGGTGGAGACGAACCGCCCCAGCGCCTGGGCCAGGCGTTCCTGCTGCGCCGGCAGGATGGCGGTATGCGGGATGGGCAGTCCCATGGGACGGCGGAACAGGGCGGTGACCGCGAACCAGTCCGCAAGTCCCCCGACCACCCCCGCCTTCGCCCCCGACCGCAGGACGTCGAGCCACGCGTGATCGGCCATCACCCCCGACGCCGGAAGGGCATAGCCCGCCACCGTCAGGCCGGCCATGCCGATCAACAGCCCTGTCGCCGACCATTTGTAACGTTGCAGGACGCGCCACGCATCCCTGTCGGCCTGTGGAATGTTGTTCATGAACCTTTTGATACCATTGTGTGTCTCCATCCCCAAGGTGCCGGGCAGGGGATCGTCCAAATAGACGTGAACACAACCGCGTGGCGATTGCGAAGCCGTGTCGAACATGGGACGCTAATACATTATGCAATTTTCACGACAGGACCTCATTATGTCTCAGGCCTCTGCCCCTCATGCGACAGACATGCTGCAGCAGCAGGCCAGGGAGCTGGTGGCGATCCCGGCCCTTTCGGACAACCCCGTCATGATGCTGGCACGCAGCATCGGACAGCAGATCGACAGGGGCGTGCTGTCGATCGACGCGCTGGAGGAATGGGTGCGCCAGCTGCGCGACCGTGCCTTTGGCCATCGCGCCTGCCACATCGCCGCCTATGTCGGGGGGGTGGATGACGCCGTGATCGAGGGGCGGATGCGCGACGTGGCGCGGCGAATCGTGCAACCGGACCCCAATGACAGCCCCGTTCCCATCGCCCGGTTCCGCGCCGCGACCGAACGCAGCCGCTTTGCCGCCGTGTTTACCGCCCATCCGACCTTCGCGCTGGCGAACCCGGTCTACGAATGCCTTGCCGACATGGCGACGCACAATCCGCAACAGCCCCCCGCCGACATCCCCGCCTTCCTGACGCACCGCCGCGCCGCGCCGCCCACATTGGACGAGGAATTCACCCTCGCGACACAGGCCATCCTGCGCGGGCGCAACGCGCTGGACCGCCTGACGCGCATCCTCCTGACCGAGGCACGGACCCACTGGCCGCAGCTGTGGGTGACGCTGATCCCGCGCCCGGTCATCATGACAAGCTGGGTCGGATACGACACGGACGGCCGCACGGATATCGGATGGTGGGACACGCTGCGGCTGCGGCTGCGCATGAAGCACATGCAGCTGACGCGCCTGCGCGGGCAGATAGCATCCGTCACCTCGCCCCCCGTGAACGACCTGCTGGAGCGCGTGACGCGCGCGGCCGAAGCGGTGGAGGCACAGATCGCGGCCTGCCCCGACAGCCCTGACCCGCAGGCGGTCGCGGATTTCGCCGGCATCCTGATCGGCCGGCGCGATGAGGCCCTGACCAGCAGCAACGAACTGCTTCCCGCCTTTGGGGAAGCCATCGACGCGGCACTTCCCGATGACAAGATGACGCTGTCCATCGCGCGCGCGGGGTTCATGGCGCATGGCCTGTCGGCCGCGCACACGCATGTCCGCCTCAATTCGACGCAGCTGCATAACGTCGCGCGCCAGCGGCTTGGCATCACCGACAATCCCGACATCCATGTGCAGCGCCGCGCCCTGATCGCCCAGATTGACGAGGCGCTGGGCACGACGCAGCCCATCGACATCGATTTCGGTTCCCTGCTGGTGGAACAGTCGACGGCGGGACGGCTGATGATGACGGTGCGCCAGATCCTGCATCACATCGACCGCACCACCCCCATCCGCTTCCTGATCGCGGAGACGGAAACCGGATACACCCTGCTGACCGCGCTGTGGCTGGCGCGCCTGCTGGGGGTGGAGGACATGATCGAGATCTCCCCCCTGTTCGAAACGCAGGAGGCTTTGGAAAAGGGCGAGCATGTCATCGAGGAGGCCCTGCGCTCCCCGCACTGGCGGGCCTACCTGCAGCGCACGCGCAAGCTGAGCCTGCAGTTCGGCTTTTCCGATTCGGGGCGTTACGTGGGGCAGCTGGCCGCGACCTACCTGATCGAACGCCTGCGGCTGAAGATCTGCGACCTGCTGCGGCAGTGGGACCTTGCCTTCGTGGAGGTGATCCTGTTCGACACGCATGGGGAAAGCATCGGGCGCGGCGCGCATCCCTATAGCCTTGCCGAACGTTTCGACTACCTCTCCCCGCCGCACGCGCGCATGCGCTTCCTTCAGGCGGGCATCCGCCTGCGGGAGGAAACGGCGTTCCAGGGGGGCGATGGCTACCTGCTGTTCGGGACGCAGCCACTGGCCGATGCGACGGTCAGCGTGATCGCGGAACATGCTTTCGCCCCGACCTCCATCGACGAGGACCCGGTTTATGACGAGCCGGACTTTTCGGCCGATTTCTTTTCCACCATCGCGCGCGGCATGACGGGACTGGTGGAAGATCCCGGCTATGCCGCGCTGCTTGGCGCGTTCGGGCCGTCCCTGATCGACAAGACGGGATCGCGTCCCTCCGCCCGGCAGAGCGATGCCGCAGCCATCACCACGCGCATCCGCCATCCCAGCCAGCTGCGCGCCATTCCCAACAATGCCATCCTCCAGCAGCTGGCATGGTGCGCCAATACGCTTCAGGGGCTGGGGACGGCGGCGACCCGCCATCCCGACACGTTCGAACGCTACCTCAACGACAGTCCGCGTTTCCGCCGGGCGCTGGATTTCGCGGCCCATGCGCTGGCCCATTCCTGTGACGGCGTCCTGCGCGGGGTGATACGGCTGCTGGATCCGGACATGTGGCTGCAGCGCGCCACGTCGCAGCAGGACCCGAAACGTCAGGAGGCATGCCTGACGCTGATGCACGGGCTGGAGCGGCTGGATTTCTGGGCCAGCACGCAATCCATGTTCCGCCGGATCCAGTCCGATCATCTGGCGTTACGCAATGCATGGCCCAATGCCCCACGGATGGAGGCGGACGAGATGCTGCTGCACGCCATCCGCATCGCGGTGATCGAGCAGATATGGATGCTGTCGACGAAAATCCCCTATTTCGCGCCCCGCAACGCCTTTACCCGCGACGTGCTGACGGCCAAGGTCCTGTGCCTGGAAATTCCCGGCGCCCTCAAGGAACTGGAACAGATTTTCCCCTATCGCGCCGATCGCAGCTTCGACCTGGATTTCCATGAACCGCACGGCCCGCGCGATGAAGGCGCCTATACCCGCGAATATACGGAAATATTCGAACCCATGCAGCGCCTGTTCGCGCTGGTGCGTGAAATCAGCACGGGCGTGATGCACCATGTCGGGGCGTTCGGCTAATCCCATGTCCCGCCATGACTGGCGCGTCGTCGAGGCGCCGCCCCCCTATGGACAGGCGCTTCCCGTCACTGCGGGCATACGCCGCGTTGTCGCCAACAATCCCGGCCCCATGACGGGAAACGGCACCAATACGTGGATCGTGGACCATGACGGCGGCGCCGCCGTCATTGATCCCGGCGTCACGGACGCGGCGCATCTGGACGCGGTGGAGCGCGCGCTGAACGGACGCAGGCTGACCCATATCATCCTGACCCACACCCATCACGACCATCTGGATGGCGCGCGCCCCCTGTCGCAACGCAGCGGTGCGCCGATACATGCCTGGCACAGCAGCGCCGAACCCGCCTTTTCCCCCGATGTGGGCCTGCATGACCTGGACGAGGTCGCGGGACTGCGGGTGTTGTACACGCCCGGCCATGCCACGGATCATATCTGCCTTGAAACCGGGGATGGCGTCATCTTCACCGGCGATCATGTCATGGGCTGGTCCACGACCCTGGTCCCCCCTGCCCCGCATGGATCGGTGCAGCTGTTCCTCGACAGCATGGAGCGGCTGATCGGGCGTGGCCCGCGCCTGCTGCTGTCCGCCCATGGCCCGGCCATCGAACATCCCGAAACCTGCATGCGCGGACTGATGGAACATCGTCTGGCGCGCCACGAAAGCATCGCCGCCCTGCTGCGGCCACAGCCGCGCACGGTGGAACAGATCGTCGATGCCGCCTATTTCCGGCTTCGCCCCGGCCTGCGACGGGCGGCGACGCTCAACCTGCGGGCGCATCTTGAAAAACTGCGCGATGACGGACGCGCCATCCAGAACGGCGACAGCTGGGCCGCGGTCCCGGCCTGATCTCGCGAAAGACTGCCTTTAAAAAAGAAGTTTTTGGTGAAGCTTTTTTCCAAAAAGCTTTGAAAGACGCCGACTTTTTGAAAAAAGGCGGCACCCAAAAACTTTTACTCCTTTTTATCAATGCGCTGTTTTCAGACCATCTCTGGACAGCATCTTCCCGGCGGATACGCCGCAACAGGCCGGTCCGGCACGCATTTCCATCCGCCCAAACGAAAAAGGCCGGCCCCCGAAGGAGCCGGCCCATTCCCGTATGTCGTTGCTCGCCTTTATCAGGCGGACTTGGACATGATTTCCTCGGCCACGTTGCGCGGCACCGGATCGTAGTGATGGAACTGCATCGTGAAGGAGGCACGACCCTTCGTCATCGAACGCAGGTGCGAGATGTAGCCGAACATTTCCTTCAGCGGCACCTGAGCGCGGACCATGACGGTCGAGCCCGAGCTTTCCTGGTTCTGGATCATGCCACGACGACGGTTCAGGTCACCCACCACGTCACCGACATGATCGTTCGGGGTGGTGATTTCCACGTCCATGATCGGCTCGAGGATGACCGGACCGGCCTTCTTCATGCCTTCACGGAAGCAGGCCTTCGCCGCGATTTCGAACGCCAGCGCGGACGAGTCGACGTCATGGTACTTGCCGTCGAGCAGCGTGAACTTGAAGTCCACCGTCGGGAAGCCCGCGAGGACGCCGGTCGTGGCCTGCGCCACGATGCCCTTGTCAACCGCCGGGATATATTCCTTCGGCACGGCGCCACCGACGACCTTGTTCTCGAAGGAGATGCCCTCGTTACGCTCGACCGGCGCGAACTCGATCTTCACTTCGGCGAACTGACCCGAACCACCCGACTGCTTCTTGTGGGTATAGGTTTCGGTGTGTGCCTGCGTGATCGTCTCGCGATACGCAACCTGCGGCGCGCCGATGTTCGCATCCACGCCATATTCGCGGCGCAGGCGGTCGATGATGATATCCAGATGCAGTTCGCCCATGCCCGACAGGATCGTCTGGCCGGTTTCCTGATCGGTCTTCAGGCGCAGCGAGGGATCTTCGCCCGACAGCTTCTGCAGCGCCAGCGTCATCTTCTCCACCGCGTCCTTCGTCTTGGGCTCGACGGAGATGTCGATGACGGGAACCGGGAAGGTCATGCGTTCCAGAACCACCGGATCGGCGGGATCGGCCAGCGTATCACCCGTCTGGGTGTCCTTCAGGCCCACGAACGCCGCGATGTCACCGGCATGGACTTCCTTGAGCTCCTCACGCTTGTCGGCGTGCATCTGGAAGATGCGGCCGATACGTTCCTTGTGGCCCTTCGTGGTGTTCAGGACGGTGTCGCCGGTCCGCAGGACGCCACGATAGACGCGCACGAAGGTCAGCGTGCCGTACTTGTCGTTGATGATCTTGAACGCCAGGCCAGCGAACTTCCCGTCGGGATCGACCGGGATGATCGGCAGCTTGTTTTCGTCAACTTCCTCGTCTTCCGGCGGCGCGATGCGGATGCCTTCCACGTCGTCAGGCGCGGGCAGGAAGTCGATGACCGCGTCCAGCAGCGGCTGAACGCCCTTGTTCTTGAATGCCGTGCCGCACAGGACGGGACGGAATTCGCCCGAGATGGTGCCCTTCTTGATGCAGCGCTTCAGCGTCGCGACATCGACGTCACCCTTGTCGAAATATTCTTCCATCGCGGCGTCATCGACGGCCAGCGCGGTGTCGAGCAGGTTCTGGCGGGCTTCCTTCGCCTTTTCCAGCAGGTCGGCGGGGATTTCCTCGTCATGGAACTTCGCGCCCAGCTCGCCGCCTTCCCAGACGATGGCCTTCATCTCGATCAGGTCGACGACACCGACGAAATTCTCTTCCGTGCCGATCGGCAGCTGAAGCGGAATCGCGACGATATCCAGCTTTTCCTTCAGCGTGTCGAACGCGTGATAGAAATCGGCGCCGGTACGGTCGAGCTTGTTGATGAAGATGATGCGCGGGACGTTATAGCGGTCGGCCAGACGCCAGTTGGTTTCCGACTGCGGCTGTACGCCGGCGACGCCCTCGATGATGAACACCGCGCCATCGAGCACGCGCAGCGAGCGGTTGACCTCGATGTTGAAGTCAATGTGGCCCGGGGTGTCGATGATGTTGATGCGATGGCCTTCCCATTCGCATGTCACGGCGGCGGACGTGATGGTGATGCCGCGCTCACGCTCCTGCGCCATGTAGTCGGTGGTGGTGTTGCCCTCATGGACTTCACCGATCTTGTGCGACACACCGGTATAATAAAGGATACGCTCGGTCGTCGTGGTCTTACCGGCGTCGATATGCGCGGTAATACCGATATTGCGAATCAGGGACAGATCAGACTTGTCGGACACGGGAGAACCTCCACAAGACAACGTGGGCGCGAACGGGACTGCATTCCCTTCGCGCCTGCCGGGACCGTGAGCTGCTCCCGCCCCTGGCCGCAAGGGCTGGACGATGCAGACCGGCACGACGGAATAATGAACCTGACGTGGCCAGGCTTTACGCCACGACCCGCATTCCCGCCACGAACGGTGCGGGAATGCGGGTCATGCGCGCCCTAAATCAGGCTGCGGCGGCGGCCTTGCGGCCCTGCACACGCAGGATGCGGCGCTTGACGGTCATCGCCTCGGGCGTCAGCTTCCGATTGGGCGTGGACAGCAGGAACGCGTCCAGTCCGCCGTTATGCTCGACCGTGCGGATCCCGTTGGTGCTCAGGCGCAGGCGCACCGGCGCTCCCAGGATGTCGGACAGGAGCGAGGTTTCCTGCAGGTTCGGGAGGAAACGGCGGCGGGACTTGTTGTTGGCGTGGCTGACGTTGTTTCCGGTCAGCACGCCTTTGCCCGTGATCTGGCAACGGCGAGACATAGTATCATCCTCGGATAAGACTGGGGCCGAGGCACTAATGCCCGGCTAAGGATCTTCTAGATTAGGCGCGGCTTATCGCCAAACCACCGCGATCCGTCAAGACGGATATGCCATGATTCGGCGTTTTTTGTCTGAAAACAGGGTTTTTCAGCCTCTGTCCCCCTGATTCGGGCGGGGCCTCACGTCCCGAGGAACCACGATGCCGGCCGCCCGCGGAAATGCGTGTCAGCCCTTGGCGACACGGTCATGGTCGGGATGCAGTTCCCCTGCTTGGACGCTGTGCAGCGCGTTTTCAAGCATCGCCTGCATGGTTTCCTTGCCCATGGTCCGCGACAGCAGGCCCAGCGCACCGCCCAGCAGGGCGGATGAAATGGCGACCGGCGGCAGGTTTTCACCCAGCATGTATTCGATCGCCTTGTCCACCACGGCGCCGCAATGGCTCAGTTCCGCGGGGATCCCGCCTTCCTGTTCCGCGCCCGCCGCGTCATGGGGCGTATTCTTCGTATCCGTCATTTCAGGAAAGCTCCCTCCTGGCTATCGGTTCGTGTCTTCCATATGGACCCTGGGTGCGCCGCTGACCAGAGGGGCGTCCACGCGTCGCGCGGAACAGCGCCACGGGCCGCGCGGCGGGACATGGACCGCCATTCAGTCCTGCGCCACGTGCGCCCTTGCGTTCTCTTCCGCCTGCGCGGCCCACATCGTGGCATACAGCCCCCCGAGTTCGAGCAGCGCGCGATGGCACCCGCGTTCGCGTATCACGCCCTTTTCCATCACGAGGATTTCATCCGCGTCGATTACGGTGGAGAGGCGGTGGGCGATGATGATGGTCGTCCGGTGCGCCGCGACCGTGCGCAGCGCGGACTGGATTTCCTGTTCCGTGCGGGTGTCGAGCGCGCTTGTCGCCTCGTCCAGCAGCAGGATGCGCGGGTTCTTGAGGATGGTGCGCGCGATCGCCACGCGCTGCTTTTCCCCGCCCGACAGCTTCAGTCCCCGTTCACCGACGCGCGTTGCATATCCCTCCGGCAGGGAGATGATGAAATCGTGAATCTGCGCAAGCTTCGCCGCCTCCTCGATTTCGGCCTGCGTCGCGCCAAGGCGGCCGTAGCCGATATTGTAGCCGATGGTATCGTTGAACAGGATGGTGTCCTGCGGCACCACGCCGATGGCCGCGCGCAGGGCGGCCTGGGAATAGTCGCGGACATCATGGCCATCGACCTCGATCACGCCCGCATCGACATCGTAGAAGCGGAACAGCAGGCGGCTGATGGTGGATTTCCCCGCCCCCGTCGGCCCGACGATGGCGACCCGGCTGCCGGCCCGCACGTGGAAACTGATGTCATGCAGGATTTCGCGCCCGGGGCGATAGCCGAAGCGCACGTGGCGGAAACGCACGTCGGCGGCCGGGGCCTCATCCAGCCGGGCCTTCAGCACGCGGGCGCCCGGACGGTCCACCACGTCGGAGCGTTCGTCCATCAGCGCGAACATGTGCTCAAGATCCACCAGGGAGTTGCGCAGCGAGGAATAGATGCTGCCAAGGAAATTCAGCGGCAGGTAGAGCTGCATCAGGTAGGTGTTGACCAGCACGAAATGCCCGACGCTCAGGCGTCCGGCCTCCACATCGTGCGCTGCCATCAGCATGACCGCGATCAGGGCCAGGGCGATGATCGCGGCCTGCCCGAAATTCAGTCCGTTGAGCGAAAGCTGCGTGCTTATGGCCGCCTTTTCATAACGGATCTGCGCATCCTCGTACCTGTCGCGCTCATGCGCTTCGTTGCCGAAATACTTGACCGTCTCGTAATTGAGCAGGCTGTCGAGCGCCTTCCAACTGGCCTCGCTGTTGATTTCGTTCATGCGGCGGCGCAGGCCGATCCGCCATGAGGTGAACGACACCGTAAAGACCACGTAGGCCGCGACCGCCACCAGCATGATGGCGGCATAGCGCCAGTCAAACAGCCGCCATATCACGATGATGACCATCAGCGCCTCGATCAGGGTGGGCACCACGTTGAACACCCCGACCCGCAGCAGCGTCTCGATCGCTTCGGTGCCGCGCGCGATGGCACGGGTCACGCTGCCGGACTGGCGATTGAGGTGAAAGCGCAGGGAAAGCTGGTGCATGTGTTCAAAGCTGCGGATCGCGGCGATGCGGCTGATGCGGAAACGCAGCGGCGCGAACAGCGCGTCACGCAGTTCCCCCAGCCCGGCCGCCAGCATCCGCAGCCCGCCATATCCCACGATCAGCAGCAGCGGCAGCATCCCCGCCGACGGCCCCGGATGCAGGGCGTCGATCACCCTGCTATAGAGATAGGGCACGCAGATGGTCGCGACCTTGGCCAGAACGAGCAGCACGCAGACGCATGCCACCCGCAGGCGCACGCGCGGTTCATGCGGCGGCCACAGGTAAGGCAGCAGGGCACGCAGGGTTGTCAGGGCGGAAGTCCTGGTCGCCGTGGCACGGCGGTCGGAAGCACGGGAAACGGTCATGAATTGGGATGTGACATGCCATTCGTGATTTGCAAGCCATATTTCCGGCCGGGGCCGGTCAGGCAAACAGGTACCGGACGGTCATGGCCGCCACGCGCCGCCCCGAGCCGTCCCGAGCCGCGCAAAGGATTGTCAGCCCCGGGACCAGCCGTTATGGCAACGATGCCCCAGCAACAGATACCCTGACCAATAAACGTCCCAGCAGGAAATGATGGTTCAATGTCCCCCGACCTGACTCCCTTTTTCCGTCACATCGCCGCCTGCAACACCGCCAGCCTGCCCGGCCGGCGGATTGCCTTTCACCTGGGCGGGGCGCCCGCGGGCTGGGTCGCGCCGGAACTACTGCCTGTCCTGCTGGACCACGGCATGACGCATGAACGCGGGGTCGTGACGCTGACCGATCCCGCGCGGCTGGAAGCCATTGGCGAGGCGATGGCCCGCGAGGGCGTCTATCGCTCTCACCACGAACTGTTCGATGTCCGAACGGATGTGGACCGGCCCGCCATCGCGCGCATCGATCGCGGGGCGCTGCCCCTGTTCGGGCTGATGGCGCAGGGCGTGCACCTCAATGGCCTCGTGCGCCGCGCGGAGGGGCTGCACCTGTGGATCGCGCGCCGTTCGATGAGCAAGCGGCTCGACCCCGGCAAGCTGGATCACCTTGTGGCGGGGGGCATCCCGGCGGGCCATACCCCGGCGCAGGCCCTGCGCAAGGAAGCGGCGGAGGAGGCCAGCCTGCCCGCTGCCCTGCTGGCGCGCGCAACGCCCACGGTCACCATACGTTATGCCCTTGACCGGCCCGAAGGGCTGCGCCGCGATATCCTGCACTGTTTTGAACTGCTGCTGCCCGAGGATTTCATCCCCCGCCCCGCCGACGGGGAGGTGGAGGAATTTTCCCTCATCCCGCTGGCCGAAGCCTTCCGGCTGGTGCGCGATACCGATGCCTTCAAGTTCAACGTCAACCTTGTCCTGATCGACCTGTTCCTGCGCACGGGCCTGATCGATCCCGCGACGGCGGAAGGCCAGCGCCTGCGCGCGGGACTGGATGGCTGGCGTTTCTTCGCCGGCCGGTCCGGCCATGCCCCATCCGGACCAGCACCGTCCGCGCCCGCGACATGACCGGCCATCGCGCCAGTTCGTTATTGCCATTCCGCGCCGGACATGCCGCCATGGCCCGTGCCGTGCCGGATCCTGCCCCCGTCACCGACCCGAAAGACCGATGCCCATGACCACGCCCCCCGTCGCGCGCAAGATCCCCCGCCGCATAGAGCAGCTTGGCCGCGTGCGGGAGGACGAATACGCATGGATGAAGGACGATAACTGGCAGGCCGTGCTGCGTGATCCCTCGCTCCTGCGTGAAGACATCGCAGCGCATCTGAGGGCGGAAAACGCCTATACGGCGGCGGTGCTGTCCGGCACCACGGACCTTCAGGAAAAGCTGGTCGCGGAAATGAAGGGACGCATGCAGGAGGTGGAATCCTACCCCGCCGTGCCCCACGGGCCGTGGTACTATTACTCCCGCTATGACCGGGGGGCGCAGTATCCCGTCTATGCCCGCCACGCCGCCGATGCCCCGGAACGCGAACAGGTGCTGCTGGATGTGAACGCGCGCGCCACCCGGCATGAATATTTCGCGGTTGCCGCCGCGACCCACAGCCCCGACCACCGGCTTTTCGCCTATGCCGAGGACACGCAGGGTTCCGAAATCTATCGCGTGCGGATCAATGACATCACGACCGGCGCGGCCGTGGGTGCGCCGATCGAAAACTGCAGCGGCGCCTTCGTCTTCGCCCCCGACAGCCGCCACCTGTTCTGGATCTGGCGCGATGACCATGGCCGCCCCGCGCGCGTCTATCGCCGCGAAATCGGATCGGATGCCGATACGCTGGTGTATGAGGAAAAGGACGCCGGCTTTTTCGTCGGCGTGGCGGCCACGCGCTCGGGACAGTGGATCATCATCACATCGGGCAACCATGATACCTCTGAATCATGGCTGATCCCGGCCGCGACCCCTGACGCGCCGCCCGCATGCGTCGAACCGCGCCATGAGGGCGTGATGTACGACCTGCATCACTGGGGGACGGATTTCGTCGTCCTGACCAATGCCGACGGGGCCATCGACTTCACGCTGAAACTGGCGCCGCAGGATGCCCCCGCGCGGGCGAACTGGCGCGAACTGGTGCCCCATGAACCCGGACGCTACATCACCGCATGCTGCACCTTCGCTGACTGGCTGGTATGGCGGGAACGCCATGAGGCCAACTGCCGTATCGTCATGCAGACGCGGCAGGGGGAACGCCATGTGCTGGGGTCGGGGGAAGCGGCCTATGACCTCTCCCTTTCGGGGGGATACGAATATGACACCACGGAACTGCGCTACATCTACCAGTCGCCCACGACGCCGCGGCAGTGGTTCGCCTATGACATGCAAACGCGCGCGCGCCGCCTGCTGAAACAGCAGGATGTCCCCTCCGGCCACAATCCCGCCGATTACCGCTGCTGGCGCCTGATGGCCCGCGCACCTGACGGGCAGGAGGTGCCGGTCACCGTCCTGGGCCGCCACGATACGCCCCGCGACGGGTCCGCGCCGCTGCTCCTGTACGGGTACGGGTCATACGGGCATGCGATCGAGCCTGATTTTTCCACCCGCACCCTCAGCCTTGTCGACCGGGGATGGTTTCACGCCGTCGCCCATGTGCGTGGCGGCTCGGAAAAAGGGTGGGGCTGGTTCCTTGGCGGACGCGGCAGGAACAAGGTCAACAGCTTTACCGATTTCATCGCCTGCGCCGAACACCTGATCGGGCAGGGATTCGGGGCAAAGGGAAAAATCGTCGCCGATGGCCGCTCCGCCGGGGGGATGGTCATGGGGGCCATCGCCAACATGCGGCCCGACCTGTTCGCGGGAATCGTGGCGGTCGTGCCGTTCGTCGATGAACTCAACACCATGTCCGATGCCTCCCTGCCGCTGACGCCGCCGGAATGGCCCGAATGGGGCAACCCGCTGGAGGATCCGGCGGCCTATGACCTGATCGAAAGCTATGCCGCCTATGAACAGGTGCGGCCGCGTGACTATCCCGCCATTCTGGCGATGGGGGGGCTGACGGACCCGCGCGTAACCTATTGGGAGCCCGCGAAATGGGTGGCGCGCCTGCGTGAAAATACGCTTTCATCGCGCCCGGTCATGTTACGCACCAACATGGAGGCGGGACACCGGGGCGCGACGGGACGTTTCGACTCCCTCAAGGACGCGGCCCTGATCCATGCCTTTGCCATCTGGGCCATCGAAACTGCCTGAGCCCGCCCCATCGCCCCCCCCCGGCCAGGGAACATCACGACGGGGGACATCACAAGGATGACCATGCCGGATCACAAGATCGCCGATGCCGAATCCCGCCTGCCCGACCACGGACTGGAAGGTAACGGGCAGTCACTTCGTACTTTCCGTTCCTTTCGCGAAACACAGCGGGCGCAGCGGATCGCACGGGGGCTGCTGGCGCTGTTTTTCGTCGCGATGGCGCTTTATACGGTTCGTGGTTTCCTGCCGTCGCTGATCTGGGGGGGAATCTTTGCCATCGCGTCATGGCCGCTTTATGTCCGTGCGCGCATCCGCTGGCATGCCGCCACGCACCAGCTTCTGCTGCCGGCGGCCTTTACGCTGGGAATCGCGCTGATTTTCCTGGTGCCGGTGACCCTGTTCGGGATAGAGGCCGCGCGCGACGCCGAAAGCGTCCTGCACCTTCTGAACAATGCGCGGCATTCGGGCCTGCCGGTTCCGCCGTGGGTCGATCACCTGCCCATCGGGGCGCAGAGCATGCGCTCATGGTGGGAAGGCCACCTGCAGGACCCGGATGACTTTTCCGCCCTGCTGGGCTCCCTGCGGATCGGGCAGAGCGTGAAGATGACGCAGCAGCTTGGCTCGCAGGTGATGCACCGGGGCATCCTGTTCATATTTTCCATCCTGACCCTGTTCTTCCTGCTCAAGGACGGGGATTCGGTCATCCGGCAATGCCTGGTAGTGTCGCGTCGCGCCTTTGGCAAACGTGGGGAAAGGATCGCGCTGCAGATCATTGCCTCCATCCACGGCACGGTGGCGGGGCTGGTCCTTGTGGGGATGGGCGAAGGGCTGCTGATGGGCGTTGCCTACCTGATCGCGGGCGCGCCGCATCCCTTCCTGTTCGGGGTGGTAACCGCCGTGGCCGCCATGATCCCGTTCTGCGCCGTGATCGCCATCGGAATCGTGTCGATCCTCCTGCTGGTCAAGGGCAGCGCCATGCTCGCCATCGCCATCATGCTGATCGGGCTGGCTGTCATTTTCCTGGCGGACCATCTTGTGCGCCCTGCCCTGATCGGCGGATCGACGCAGCTGCCGTTCCTGTGGGTCCTGACCGGCATCCTTGGCGGCGCGGAAAGCTGGAACCTGCTGGGGCTGTTCATGGGGCCGGCCATCATGTCCGTGCTGCACATGATATGGCGCAACTGGACGCGCGTCCGCGACTGAACGGCGGACGCGAAATGCCCCAGAAGGGGCACAGAATAAAATCAGCGATTTCAGGGATATCTTATCGCAGACAGGGATATCGGGCAGGCGGGATTCGAACCCACGACCCCCAGTCCCCCAGACTGATGCGCTACCAGGCTGCGCTACTGCCCGCCTGTCTGCGATGACGCATCGTGTAGCAGGCCCACCGGGGGGCTGCAAGCCATCTTCTTCACCTGACAGCAAAAATTAAACCCATAAAAACACAAAAGGGGCAGGAACGCCTGGTCCCTGCCCCTTTTTCCTTCCCGGTATCTCCCCGATCGCTAGACCGGCACCATTTCACGCAATGCCTGCAGTTCAACCAGTATCCCGCGCAGGTTTTCGCGCAGTGCCGTATTTTCGGCACGCAGCCGCTCAAGCTCCAGCATCACAAGCTGTTCCAGCGGGGCCTCGTCCTCTTCCGCCTCTTCCGCTTCCGCCTGCGCGACTGGCACAGTCGCGGACGCATCCTGCGCGGAAATATCTTCCTGCGTGGATGCTCGCGCCGCCGTCTCGGGCTGCGGGACCGGGGCATCCGCCGACCCGGCCGCGTCCATGGGCATTTCCGGGCCGCAATCGTGCGGCTGTGCCGCACCGACAGGGGGAACGTCCGATTCCGGCGATTCGCGCGATGCCGCAGCGTCGTACCCGTCTTTCCCGTCTTCCATCAGCGGGGCATCCGCCATCGCTTCGGGGCCTGCGGGGACGACCGGCCCTTCTTCAGCCGACGCATCACCTGATGTGGGTGCAGCTTCGTCCGACGCCACCTCCTCCACGATGGTGACTTCCTCGATCCGCACGTCGGTAATTTCGACAACCGCCCTGCCCTCGGGCACCGGCGTGGACGCAACGGGGGAGGCAGCCACATGAAGGGCATCGTCCCCGGCCACGTCCGGTCCCGTCAGGATGCGCTGTACCTCCCCAAGGGAGAGATGCCGGACATACAGCATGTCGGAAATCCGGCGCAGCAGCGCCACGTCATCCGGCCGGTACAGGCGGCGGCCACTCGGCCCACGAATGGGCTGAAGCTGGGGAAAGCGGTTTTCCCACGTGCGCAGGACATGCTGCGCGATCCCGAGCTGACGCGCGACCTCGTAAATCGGCAGGGCGTCATCGCTGCTTCCCGCAGGTGCTGCGGAAAGGTTCCTCATGCCATCCGGGGCGGGGTCTTGGACATTCATTCGTCGTCCTCTGCGTTCGTGTGGCCGGTGGTACCGTTCACATGCGCCCGCAACAGCTGACTGGGCCGAAAGACCAGGACGGAACGCGGCAGAATCGGCACCTCAACCCCGGTTTTCGGGTTGCGGCCCGTGCGGCGCCCCTTCCTGCGGACGGAAAAGGTACCGAATCCGCTGATCTTTACGGTGTCCCCGGTTTCGAGTGCATGGGCCACTTTTTCCAGGACGTGTTCAAGGATATCGGCGGACTCATGACGGGAAAGTCCAACCTGACTATAGATTTGTTCTGCCAGAGTGGCGCGGGTCACTGTGCTCATGCGGTAACGTTATGCATGCCATCAGCCACCGTCAATTCAATGTGTTGACAGGTTCGTTTTTTTCTTGCGTCCGCATTCCGCCGGACACGGTCGCACGCCGGTCGCCTACATCCGCGCCAGCGCCGCCCCCCATGTCAGGCCGCCACCCAGCGCTTCCATCAGCACGAGGTCCCCGGTGCGAATCCGCCCATCACGCACGGCCTCGTTCAGGGCCAGCGGGATCGACGCGGCGGAGGTATTGGCATGCCGGTCCACCGTGATCACCACCCGTTCGGGTGGCAGGCGCAGCTTGCGCGCCACGCCGTCAATGATCCGCAGGTTCGCCTGGTGCGGCACCAGCCACGACACGTCCTCGTACTGCAGGCCGTTCGCCGCCAGCACCTCATCCACCGACGAGGACAGCTTGGCCACCGCATGGCGGAAAACGTCGCGTCCCTGCATTTTCAGGTGGGCGCTTTTGTCGGACTGGCCGATCGCGCCGTCGACATACAGCAGGTCGCCGTAACGACCGTCGGAATGGAGGTGGGTCGACAGGATCCCCTGTCCATCCGCGTCATCCGTCGCCTGCATGAAGACAGCACCCGCGCCGTCGCCGAACAGGACAAAGGTCGAACGGTCATCGGGATCAAGGATGCGCGAATACACCTCGCTGCCGATCACCAGCGCCGAACGCGCCTGCCCGCTGCGGATCAGCGCATCGGCGGTGGACAGCGCGTAAATGAATCCCGAACAGGCCGCCGCGACGTCAAAACCGAACCCGCCCGTAATGCCAAGTTCCGCCTGCACCCGCACGGCGGTGGAAGGAAACGCCTGATCCGGCGTGCTTGTCGCCACGATGATGGCGTCCACATCGTCAGGGCTGGCCTTGGCATAATCCAGCGCCTGCCGCCCTGCCCGCGCCGCCATGCTGACGGCGGTATCTTCCGGCCCGGCGACATGGCGCTGCGCGATTCCGGTGCGGGCGCGAATCCACTCGTCCGAGGTTTCCAGCCGGGTGGCCAGTTCATCGTTGGTCACGATCCTGTCCGGCAGATAACCACCGAAACCCTTCAGCAGCGAGTGTCTCGCCTTCATGCGTGTCTGTCCAAACCTGTTGGGAGCAGGGCGGCACGTATCGCACCCCACAGGCACGAGAGGCTTTCCTTGCCCACCCCAAGCGACTCAGGAAGCCGAAACCGCCTGCGTCGACTCCTTTTCGTTACTGAACCTGCTGGCCGTCAGGCTTCCCATGCGGGCAAGCTGGTCACGGATACCGGCATTGAAATCATGGGTGACCATGTCGATCGCCACATCCACGGCAGAGGCGAATCCTTCGGCGTCGGTGCCGCCATGCGACTTCACCACCACGCCGTTCAGTCCGACGAATACCGCGCCGTTATAACGGCGCGGATCCAGCCATTCCTTCATGCGCTCCAGCCCCGGCCGCACCAGCAGGTAGCCGATCCGGCCAAGCAGGCCGGAACTGAAGACCTGGCGCAGCAGGGTAAAGGCCATCTTCAGCGCCCCTTCCCCGGTCTTGAGCGCGACATTGCCGGTAAAGCCGTCGGTGACCACCACGTCGGTGGTGCCGGCGGTAATGTCATGGCCTTCGACAAATCCGTGGAACTGACGCGCAAGCGGGCTGCCACGCAGCACTTCGGCCGCCTGACGCAGCCGCTCGTCGCCCTTGAGCTCCTCCGAGCCGACATTGAGAAGCCCGATGGTCGGCGCGGGCAGGCCCAGCACGGCCTTGGCGAAGGCTTCGCCCATCACGGCGAATTCCACCAGGTTGCGCCAGTCGCATGCCACGTTCGCGCCAAGGTCGAGCATGACCACGTTGCCCTTTGTCGTAGGGCTGATGGCGGCCATGGCGGGACGGGAAATCCCCGGCAGCGTCTTTATCACGATCTTGGCAAGGGCAAGCATCGCGCCGCTGTTTCCAGCGGACACCACGCCCATCGCCTCCCCATTGGAGACGGCGTCCATCGACAGGCGCAGCGAGGAATCGCGCACCCGCAATGCGGCCGTGGGTTTCATTTCCATGGAGATGGCGGAACCGGCGGGGCGGACGGTGCATATCGCCACCGCCTGCGGATACTGCGCCAGAAGGGCGCGCAACCGGTTTTCGTCGCCAATCAGAAGAATTCTGGCGGATGGATGTCGGTCAGCGGCAATCGCCAGTCCGGCCACCACGACTTCCGGACCGCCATCCCCACCCATTCCATCAATGGCCAGAGTGTAGGACTGTGTCGCGGAAAAAGAGGAACCTGTCTCGGTCATGCTCGTCTTGTGCCGGGTGAAGATAAAACGCGCAAGTGCCAACGGGGAAGCTTTCCCCTGCTGCATGTCTCCCTGCGCGATCCGGACGGGTCGGGATGTATCTGACGACCACTCCCGCGCCACATCAATGGCACCCCCCGTCCCGACAGATTGCCGCGCCGGAAGATATCAGGCGCGGACCGCAGTTTTCAGCGCCTTGCCTGCGGATGCGACTTCACGACCGTCATAATGCCCGCAATGGCTGCACACATGATGGGGGCGCTTCAGTTCGCCACAGTTGGAGCATTCCGCGTGCGCCTGCACCGGCAGCGCAGCATGGCTGCGACGCATGCCACGACGGGACGGCGAAGTTTTTCTCTTAGGTACAGCCATGGGCCTGGGCCCCTCCGATCTGGGATCACAACCCGGCAAGGCCAGTCAGGCATCACCCGGTCAGTTATCAACAATTGAGGGGGGCGCTCTAGCAGACCATATGACATTCCGCAAGAGACGATCTTGCGATCCGCCGGTCCGCCGCCCGCCCCCGCGCGCGGTTCCGGCCCCTCAGTTATGCTTTTTCTTCAGGTCCGCAAGGGCCGCGAAAGGCTGGCGGCGGGGCTCACCATCCTCTTCCCCGTCGTCATCCTCCACGTCCAGAAGTTCGGCCGGGATCACGCTTCCGGGCTTGTGCGGATAGGGGTCGAGACCCAGCGAAAGCTCCTCCGCCGCCAGTTCGCCGATATCGATGCTCTCGCGTTCATAGGCCACCTCGTCGATGCTGAACGGATCGACCTCGTCATCCTCGCGGAAACGTTCCGCCGGGATGCAGCGCACGGTAAAGGATTCGGCGATAGCGTCCTCGAACGGCTCAAGGCTGATGACGCATTCCTGCGTCACGTGCGCCGTCAGCCACCCTTCGGCCATGACCTCCCCCTGCGGGCCGGGGACAAGGCGATAGCGGCAGGCAAGGTCGCGGATCGCGGGAATCCTGAAACGCCGCGCGAGGGCGGCGCATTCGTCGGGCGTGGCCTCGATGGAGGTTTCCATTCCCTTGAGCGCGATGCGCCCCACCGGGACGCGGCGGGAAAATTCTGGCTCCATGTTCGTATCTTCTCCTGCTGTTCCGACAGGCCGCCACGCCGACCCGGCCGGGAGGGGATCCAACGCGATGCTTACCGCCACCAGGACGCCGCCGGAGGTGTTTTTCCGCCTTGCGTCCGATCTGCAATTGACTTCATTTCGCCAATAAGGCACCCGGAATGACGGATTGTCTATCTGCCGCATCTTATCAGGACGCTTTACCCGATCATGAGGTCACCGCAGCACATCTTTTCCCGCCCCCGTTCCATACGCCTGTTTTCATGCGCTGTCATCGGGGTTGGCCTGTCGCTGTCGGGATGCGCCGTGTTCAAGCCCAGCGTGATCCAGCGTGGCTCCCTGGTGCAGCCGGATGACTACAAGCAGCTCAAGACGGGAACCAGTTCGCGATCCGATGTGATGGACCTCCTCGGCTCCCCCACCAGCCGCGCGACGTTTGACGACAATACGTGGATCTATATCTCCATGAAGCAGAAGCTGGTCCCCATCAGCTTCCCGAACATCGAAAAGCAGCAGGTGGTGGTCCTGACCTTTGACGACGGGGGCATCCTGCGCAACCTGCGGACGCTGAACAAGGATGATGCCCGTTACGTCAGCATGGCAGCTGGCCGCACGCCGACACCGGGCACCAAGATCAACGTCATGCAGCAGATCCTGGGCAATGTCGGACGCTACAACCCCATGAGCCAGATGATGTCCAACAGCGCCTATGGCGGCAGCACCGGCCCGATGAACAGCATGAATGGCGGTCCGGGCCATGGCGGCGCGGGCAACAGCCTGCCCTGACCCCATCAGTTCGGGACGATGATCCTGACGCGCAGCCCGCCGGACGGGCTGCTTTCCAGCCTGATTTCGCCGCCATGGGCGTGAATGATGTCACGCGCGATGGCAAGCCCCAGGCCGGTGCCCCCGTCGCGCCCGCTTTCGAACGGCCGGAAGACGCTTTCACGCCGGGATTCGTCAATGCCACAGCCGTCATCGTCGATATAGATGACGGTGCTGTTGCGCTTCTGCCGGGCGCTCAGCCAGATGCGCGTGGCATGCCGTCGCGCATTTTCGACAATATTGGACAGCACCCGCCGGAACGCCGCCACCCGCACCACGATCTCCATCCGGCGCGGCACGCTGACCGTGACTTCGTGCATGCCGATACGGCGCACCCCCGCCGCGACCTCATCAAGAAGGTCGCGGACATCCACCTGCGACGGAACCTCCGCCCCTTCACCCCGGGCGAAGGAGAGGTAGCCTTCGATCATATGCTCCATCTCGCCCACGTCGGCGATCATGTCCTCGATATCCGGCCTGAGGACTTCCCCCCGGATTTCCCCCTCCCTCGGCAGCATCGCCAGCGTCAGGCGCAGGCGCGTAAGCGGGGTGCGCAGATCGTGGGACACCCCTGCCAGCACTGATGTCCGCTGCTCCACAAAGCGAAAGATGCGATCGCGCATGCGGTTGAACGCCACCGCCGCCTTGCGGATTTCCTGCGCTCCCTCAGGCTGGATCGGGTCGATGTCGCGCCCCAGTCCGAACAGTTCCGCCGCGCGGGCCAGCCGCCGTATGGCGCGCACCTGGTTGCGCATGAAAAACGCCGCGATGCAGAACAGCAGCAGGGCGCTGCCGGTCGCCCACGCGACAAACAGCCACACCGGCGCCACATCCAGCCGCTTGCGCGGGGTATCGACGCGCAGGACGCCATCGGGCATCTGGATGAAGACCGACACGATATGGCGGTCGCGTTTCCAGTCCACGAAGGTCGGACGTCCGATGGCGCCGCGCAGGTCGCGGACAAGGTCGTCATCCACCGGCCCCAGCACATGGTTCGTCCCGACCCGCGCAAGGCTTTCCCCTTCCCGCCAGGTCATCAGCAGCTGCGCGCGCTGGTGGACATCGTCGAGGATCCATGCCCGGTCCGCCGGCGCGGGATAGCGCTCCATCATGTCGATGGTCATGGCGATATTGTTCACCACGCCCGCCGACAGACGGCGCGAGACGATTTTCAGATAATTTCCGTAAAACAGTTCCAGCGAGATTCCCTGCGTCACCAGCAGGGGAATGAACCCGATCAGCAGCATGCGTCCCAGCAGCGAACGCGGCAGGACGCGCCGCACCAGACGGTCGGCGCGGGCGCCAATGGCGGATCGGCCCGCGACCGGCGACGGGGGATCATTACGCTGTGTCATGCCCTATCCAGCCGCCCGACATAAAAAAAGCCGACCCCATGCGGAAGCCGGCCTTTCCCACGGGCGGTGCCCGGTATCTGAAAACAGATCAGAACCCTTCGCGTTCCAGACGCTTGCGCTCCATCTTGCGCGCACGGCGCACGGCTTCAGCGGCTTCGCGCGCCTTGCGCTCAGACGGCTTTTCATAGTGCCGACGCAGCTTCATTTCCCGGAAGATGCCTTCGCGCTGCATCTTCTTCTTGAGGGCCTTGAGAGCCTGATCGACGTTATTATCACGAACGAGAACCTGCACTGGGTCGTCAACTCCTGCTTTAGCCGTCACTTGCGCCGGCGGCGATGGGTATCTGTAATGGGGGATGACCGCCCGAGGCCATTCCCTGCGTGCGATTCCCAAACGGGCCGCACCTATATCACAGCCCGATCGGCCAACACAAATATTTCCGGTGGTTTTATACGGCGCCGGGACAGGTTATTTCACGACCGTCCCATGCATGAAACGCAGGCGACGCGTTTTTACCACCCGAGGCCAGAGGATCCACGCCGTCATGACCCTGCTCAAGATCGCACGCATGGGCCATCCCGTGCTGCTACGTCGCGCTGACGAGGTCCCGGACCCCACCCACCCCGACATCCAGCAGCTGGTGGCGGACATGATCGAAACGATGGAGGACGCGGGCGGCGTCGGCCTCGCCGCGCCACAGGTCCACCGTTCATGCCGGATATTCGTCTATCGCGTGCCGCAGGCACGCAGCACCGGCGCCGGGGATGACCAGCCCTGCGGGCCGTCAGTGCTGATAAATCCGCGGATCACCCCACTGGATGAGGAAACCGTCCTGCGGCTGGAGGGGTGCCTGTCGATTCCGGGAATGCGGGGATGGGTGCCGCGCCATGCCCGCATCGGCTATAGTGGCCTTGACGCGCAGGGACAGCCTGTCGCGGGCACCGCGTCGGGTTTTCTGGCGAATGTGATGCAACATGAATATGATCACCTCGACGGCATATTGTACCCGATGCGAATGAACGATCTCCGACTGATGGGGTTTGACACTGAAATGGCACGTTACGGAGCACAGCAGGCATGATCGGATCCTTCATCACGGCGTCAGCCGCGTCATGCCTTTCTCCCCCGCCCGTCGATCATTCCCCCGCCCGCGACGCCGCCATCCGCCAGATGATGTCCGGGGTGGGACACCGGGAATGGTCCATGGCCACCGTGCGACAGGTGGCGGGCAACAATGCCGACCTGCTGTTTCCCGGCGGCATCGCCGACGTGGCCGAAGCCAGCTTCGACCTGGCCGATCGCGACATGCTGGCCGCGGCACACGGTTTCCATTCCCGTAAACTGAGCCGCCGGGTCCGCGCGGCGATCATGTTCCGCCTTGAACACGCGGCCCCCCATCGCCCCGCCGTGCGACATGCCCTGGCAGTGCTGATGATGCCGGGCCACGCCCATATCCTGGCACGTACCATCGCACGCACGGTCAATGCCATCTGGACGGCGGCGGGCGACGATTCGCAGGGCTTTACCCATGCGACCAAGCGTATCTCGCTTACGGGGATCTATGTCTCCACCCTGCTGTTCTGGCTGGCGCGTGGCGGCAACATGGCCGCGGTGGAGGAATTCCTGGACCGCAGGCTGGCGGATATCGCGCGCATCACCCGCCTGAAAAACCGCCTGATGGGCCGTCCCTTCTAAGAAGGCTTCTTGAAAAGGCAGCCCCCGCAACATACTGAAATCATGAAAAGTTTCTGGTGAAGCTTTTTACAGGGAGCTTCGCAAACGTCACCTTTTTGAAAAAAGGCGACACCCAAAAGCTTTTGTTATTTTTTATCAGCGGGTTATTTTCAAACAGTCTCTGATACGTCCCCCTTTCCCTTTTTCCTGACCGAGCAGCGATTGCCCCCTCCCCCCATCCCTCCCCGCGCACGCGCCCGTGCGGGCGTGGAACTCCTGTTCCTGCGCGACGAGGACATGCGGCAGGCACAGATCCTGATGACGCTGGCCTGCCGGAGTTTCGGAAGCCTGCTGGATCCCCTGCTGGAGGAAATGCAGATCGGGCATGCCCATCAGCGGATCTTACAGTTTGTAAAAAACGAACCCGACATTTCCGTCGGCGCGCTTCTGGACATTCTGGCCATTACCAAGCAAAGCATGGCGCGTGCCCTGCACGACCTGCTGCGGCGCGGACTGATCCATCAACACACCAGCGCGCGCGACCGCCGCATGCGCCTGCTGCGCCTGACCGAGGCGGGATGCGAGATGGAGCGTCGCCTGTTCGAAAAACAGCGTGAAGTCCTGTTGCGCGTCTATCGCGATGCGGGCGGTCCGGCCGTCGAGGGATTCCGCCGGGTCATGCAGGGGCTGATTGACGAATCGAATCGCGTGGCACACCACCGCGATACCGTCGCGCCCGGTCAGACACAACGGAGTCGTGAATGAACAGGTCCCCCCGTCCCGCCGCCTCCCCCAGCCTGCGTGAACCCGCCGCGCTCGACGCCCATATCGTGGTGGTTGATGACGACCCGCGCCTGCGCCGGCTGCTGCAGCGCTACCTGACGGAACAGGGTTTCCGCGTCAGCATCGCCGCATCCGCGCAGGAGGCGCGCCAGGTCCTTGGCTTCATGCAGCCCGACGCGCTGGTGCTGGACATCACGATGCCGGGCGAAAATGGGCTGGAACTGACACGGGACCTGCGCAACGAAGGTCTGGATTTCCCCATCCTGCTGCTGACCGCACGCGGAGAGCCCGAAGACAGGATCATCGGGCTGGAAGCCGGCGCGGACGATTATCTTGGCAAGCCGTTCGAACCCCGCGAACTCCTGCTGCGGCTCAAGGCGCACCTGCGCCGTTTCGCGCCGCCGCCGCCGACCAATAACCTGCGGATCGTCCGGCTGGGCGAACTGGAATTCGACCCGGCCCGCAGCCTGCTGAGCGGCAAGGACGGCACGGTTCACCTGACGGGCGGGGAATCCGCGCTGCTGGCGGTTCTGGCGCGCCACCCCAACGAAGTGCTTTCACGCCTTGAAATCGCCCAGACACTGGAAATGGACGAAATCGGTGAACGCGCCGTCGACGTGCAGGTCACGCGCCTGCGCCGCCGTATCGAGCCCGACCCGAGGGAGCCGCGCTTCCTCCAGACGGTGCGGGGCAAGGGATATGTCCTCAAGCCCGGCCTGTAAGGGACTGTAGAAGTTCCGGGTGTCGCCCTCTCCCGAAAGGGCGGCACCTTCATGAAGCTTTTTGCAAAAAGCTTCACCAAAAACTTTTCATGATTTCAATATTTTGCTAGCGCCGCCCTCGGGAATTGGGCGGCATGGCGGATGGACCGGGGGCCGCCCGCCATACGGGTGGCGCGATCAGCCCTGCTGCAGCTTGTCGAGTTCGCGCACCACGGCCTCACCCATGACCTCGGTCCCCACGACGGCCATGCCGGGACTCATGATATCGGCCGTCCGCAGGCCGCTGGCCAGCACGTTCGCCACCGCGGTTTCAATCAGGGCGGCATCTTCATGCATGTCGAACGAATACCGCAGCAGCATCGCAAAGGAGAGGATCTGCGCCAGCGGGTTGGCCTGCCCCTTGCCCGCGATATCCGGCGCGCTGCCATGGATCGGCTCATACAGGGCGGGACGCTTCCCGTTGGCATCCACGGCGCCCAGCGTGGCCGAAGGCAGCATGCCAAGGCTGCCGGTCAGCATGGAGGCAAGATCCGACAGCAGGTCGCCAAACAGGTTCCCCGTGACGATCACGTCGAACTGGCGCGGGTTGCGCACCAGCTGCATGGCGCAGTTGTCCGCCAGCATGTGCGTCAGTTCGACATCGGCGTATTCACGCGCATGCAGGTCGGTCACGACCTCTTTCCACAACAGGCCGCTTTCCATCACGTTGCACTTCTCGACCGAGCAGACGCGATTGCCCCGCTTGCGCGCAAGGTCGAATGCGACACGGGCCACGCGTTCGATTTCCGGCGTCGTATAGACTTCGGTATTGATACCGCGCCGCGAACCGTCCGGCAGGGTTTCAATGCCACGCGGGTTGCCGAAATAGATCCCGCCCACCGTTTCGCGCACGATCATGATGTCCAGCCCGCGCACCACCTCGGGCTTCAGCGTGCTGGCCTCGGCCAGGGCGTCGAACACCTTTGCCGGGCGCAGGTTGGCAAACAGGCCAAGTTCCTGCCGCAGCTTGAGGATCGCGATTTCGGGACGCCGGTCAAATCCGGCGGACGCCCATTTCGGGTCCCCCACCGAACCGAACAGCACGGCATCGACGGCCCGGGCCTTGTCAATGACTTCCTGGCGGATGGGCTCCCCATGCACCGCCAGCGACGCGCCGCCCACCAGGTCCTCGGCAATGTCGAAACTGATCCCGCGCGCGCGGCTCATCCATGCCATGATGCGCGCAACCTCGCGCATGATTTCAGGACCGATACCATCACCAGGAAGGATCAGAAGTTTCTTGGTTTCGGACATGACAGCTCCCTGCTGAAAAAACTGACCCCTGCTGGCGCCGTGACGTTCAGTCGATGGTGATGGAGGGCATCCATGGTTCGTCCAGCCTGCGGCGCGCCTCGAACGTCTCGATCGCGTCCTCGTGCTGCAGCGTCTGGCCGATATCGTCCAGTCCCTCCAGCAGCAGGCGCCTGCGCAGGGGATCGACCTCGAACGCGATCTCGGTGCCATCCGGACGGACGACCACCTGACGTTGCAGGTCGATGGTGATGCGGGCGTTTTCCCCCATGCGGGAATCGGCCATCAGTTCGTCGCATATTTCGCGCGGCAGGGCGATCGGCAGGATGCCGTTCTTGAAACAGTTGTTGAAAAAGATATCCGCGAATGACGGCGCGATGACGCATCGGATCCCGAAATCCAGCAGCGCCCATGGCGCATGTTCGCGAGAGGAGCCACAGCCCAGATTGTCATGGGTGATCAGGATCCGCGAATTGCGATACGGCGCCTGGTTCAGGATGAAATCGGGGTTTTCCGAACCATCGGCGTTGTAGCGCATGCTGTCGAACGCATGCACGCCAAGCCCGGAACGTTTGGTGGTTTTCAGGAAACGCGCGGGGATGATCTTGTCCGTGTCGATGTTTTCCTGCGGCAGCGGGGCGGCAATGCCCGTCAGGACCGTGAATTTATCCATTTCAGATCAGCTCCCGCACATCGGTCAGACATCCCGTGACAGCCGCCGCGGCCGCCATCGCGGGCGACAGCAGGTGGGTACGGCCACCGGGTCCCTGCCGTCCCTCGAAATTACGGTTGGATGTCGAGGCACAACGCTGCCCCGGCGTCAGCTTGTCCGGGTTCATGCCCAGGCACATCGAACATCCCGCCTCGCGCCATTCGAACCCGGCGTCGAGGAAGATGCGGTCCAGCCCCTCCTGCTCCGCCTGTGCCTTCACGATTCCCGATCCCGGTACGACCATCGCGCGCACGCCTTCGGCGACATGCCGTCCCGCCACGATGGCGGCCGCGGCACGCAGGTCCTCGATCCGGCTGTTGGTGCAGGACCCGATGAAGACGACATCAACGGGCGTGCCCGCGATCTTCTGCCCGGCGCTCAGCCCCATGTAGTCGAGCATGCGCTGCATCTGCGCCCTGCGCGCCATGTCCGGTTCATCGGCGGGGTCCGGCACGTTCCCGGTCACGGGAATGACGGTTTCCGGACTGGTGCCCCATGTCAGGACGGGCGAAATCTCCTCGGCCCGCAGTTCCACCACCTTGTCGTAATGCGCCCCCTCGTCGGAGACGAGGGTCTTCCAGTAGGCGACGGCCTGTTCGAACGCCTCCCCCTTCGGGGCGAAGGGACGGCCGCGCACGTATTCGAACGTCGTCTCGTCCGGGGCGACAAGCCCGGCGCGCGCCCCGGCCTCGATCGACATGTTGCAGATCGTCATGCGCCCCGCCATGTCGAGCGCCCGGATCGCGGAGCCGGTGAATTCGATGATGTAGCCGGTCCCCCCGGCCGTGCCGAGCCTGCCGATGATCGCCAGCATGATGTCCTTGGCGCTGACGCCCGGGCCGACCCTGCCCTCCACCGCGACCTTCATGTTCCTGGCGGGTTTCTGCAGCAGGGTCTGCGTCGCCATGACATGCTCGACCTCGGACGTGCCGATCCCGAACGCCAGCGCGCCCAGGGCGCCATGGGTGGAGGTATGGCTGTCGCCGCACACGATGGTCATGCCCGGCAGGGAAATCCCCTGTTCCGGCCCGACGACATGCACGATGCCCTGGCGTTCCGACAGCAGCGGGAAATACGGCACGCCGAATTCCGCGACGTTGCGTTCCAGCGTCTCGATCTGGTTGCGGCTTTCCGCCTCCTCGATCGGCAACGTGCGGTCGGATGTCGGGACGTTGTGATCGACCACGGCGATCATGGCTTCCGGATGGCGCAGGCGCCGCCCGGTCATGCGCAGCCCCTCGAACGCCTGCGGGCTTGTCACCTCATGGATAAGGTGGCGGTCGATATAAAGGATGGCCGTACTGTCCGGAAGACGTTCCACGACATGACTGTCCCAAATCTTGTCGAACAGCGTACGTGCAACCATCAGTTCCTATCCCCCAGCATACGACATGCCGGATCCGTGGCTCGTTGCCTGCACCATGGCAGAGACGAACGGTGCCGGCCTTGCAATCAAGAAAAAGCGCCATCCGTCCTGACACGCCAGCATGCGACAGGACGGACGGCAGGGTCGCGGATCAGTTCGCCGCCGCTTCCGTGGTGGCTGCGGGCGTCGTGTCGCGGGGACGCTCCGCGATACGGGCGGACTTGCCGCGACGGCCACGCAGGTAATACAGCTTCGCGCGGCGGACCATGCCGCGACGGACCACCGTGATGTCGGCGATGGCGGGGGAATACAGCGGGAACACGCGCTCCACGCCTTCACCATTGGAAATCTTGCGCACGGTGAAGTTGCTGTTCAGGCCCTTGTTCGAACGCGCGATCACCACGCCTTCATAGGCCTGCACGCGCTTGCGCGAACCTTCGACCACGTGCACGCCGACGCGCACCGTGTCGCCCGGGGCGAATTCCGGAACCGCGCGGGTCGCGGTCAGACGGGCGATTTCTTCCGCCTCGTATTTCTGGATGATGTTCATGATCGGGTCCTTGGTTGATTGGTTTGTATTCAGTTCAGCCGATCCACGCCGGCATGCATGCCGGCAGGTCGGGAGATATCTTCGCCGGCACGCGCCGCATAGGCGGCCCACAGGTCGGGACGCCGCTGCCGCGTTGCCATCTCGGCCATTTCATGGCGCCACCGGGCAATGGCGCCATGATCACCGGACAGCAGGACATCGGGCACGTCATGCCCCTCCCACCGTGCCGGCCTAGTATAATGCGGGTATTCAAGCAGACCGCCGGAGAAGCTTTCCTCGGTCGCGCTGCTGTCCGATCCCATGACGCCCGGCAGCAGCCGCACGCAGGCATCAAGCAGCACGAGGGCCGCGACCTCGCCTCCCGACAGGATATAGTCACCGATGGAGACCTGTTCGATATCGCGTGCCTCCAGCACCCGTTCGTCCACGCCTTCATACCGGCCACACAGCACGACGACCCCCGGCCCCGACGCATACCGCCGCACGTCCGACTGCGTCAGGGTGCGACCACGCGGGGTGGGATAGATCACGGGACGCCCGGCGGGATCGACATCCTCCAGCGCCGCCGATACGACATCGGGCCGCATGACCATGCCGGCCCCGCCGCCGAATGGCGTATCGTCGATGTTGCGATGCCGGCCCAGCCCATGGTTGCGCAGGTCCTGCGTTTCCATCGACCAGATCCCCTCGCGCAGCGCGCGTCCCGCCAGCGAATAGCCGAGCGGGCCGGGAAACATCTCGGGGAACAGCGTCAGGGCCGTCGCCTGCCACGTCGTCATGCCACGGGCTCCGCCGCGCCATCGCCGGGGAAGAACTCGGCCGGGACCTCGATCTCGTCGGGCAGCACGACCTCGATCCGGCGCGCCGCCATGTCCACCACGGGCACGCAGGCCCGCGTGAACGGCAGCAGGACCATGCCCTGCGACCCGACAATTTCCAGGCTGACGCCCGCGCCGTAATCATGGACCAGACGAACCTGACCCAGATCACGCGGCGGCACCGTCCCCTGTTCGATCACATGCAGCCCGACAAGGTCGGCGACATAGAATTCGTCTTCCTCAGGTTCGGGCAGTTCCGCGCGATCCACATACAGCCTGCGGTTGACCAGCCCCTGCGCGTCCTCACGGCTGGCGATGGCCTGCCCCGCCGCGTCACGCAGTTCGGCAATCCCTTTGCCCCGCCATGACAGATGCCAGACATTCCCGTGTTCATCGCGCACCGCCCCGTAACGGGCAAGGTCTTCGGGCACGGCGGCATAGCTGTGCACATGCACAAGCCCACGCACGCCATGCGGCCGCCCCACCACGCCCATCAGGATACGATCGCGATACATCGCCTGCCTTCTATCGTGCCTGCCTGTCTACCGCCGGGCCTCAGGCCGCGGCAGCCGCGGCCGCAGCAGCGGCGCGTTCCTGCGCGCGCTTCTTCGGCGCGGACTTCTTCGGCTGCTCGTTCCAGGTCGGCTTCGGCGCCAAGCCGGCATTGCCCAGGAAGCGGGCGACGCGGTCGGTCGGCAGCGCGCCGTTGGACAGCCAGTGGGTGATGCGCTCACCCACCAGACGCACGCGGTCGGCATGGTCGGACGGCAGCATCGGGTTGTAGGAACCGACCTTTTCGATAAAGCGGCCATCGCGGGGCGAACGGCTGTCGGCCACGACGATGTGGTAGTAGGGACGCTTCTTCGCACCAGCGCGTGCAAGGCGGATCTTGAGGCTCATTCAGACTTCTCCACAAATAACTCGTAAAACACACAAACACAGGGAAACGTGACGCGCCATCAGCCAAACGGCGGACGGCCACCGCCGCCGGGGGGACGTCCCCCGCCGGGCATCAGCGCGGAAAGGCCCTGACGCATCAGTCCCTTTACCCCCAACCTGTTCAACCGCTTCATCATCGAGGACATCGTGTCGTACTGCTTGAGCAGCCGGTTCACTTCCTGCACGGTTGTCCCTGACCCTGCGGCAATGCGCTTCTTGCGCGATGCCTTGATGATGGCGGGCGTCTTGCGCTCCGCCTTGGTCATGGATGAAATGATGGCCTGATGGCGCGCAAGGATCGAGGTATCGATTTCCTTGTCGCCCATCGCCTCCTTCAGCTTGCCCATGCCCGGCAGCATGTTCAGGATGCCCGAAATGGACCCCATCTTGTTGATCTGCCGGATCTGGGCCGCGTAATCGTCAAGGTCGAACTTGCCCTGCAGCATCTTGGCTGCAATCTTCTCGCTCTCCTCGTGGTCGAGCGTGTCGGCGGCCTTTTCGACCAGTCCCGCGATATCGCCAAGGCCAAGGATACGGCCGGCGACACGTTCGGGATGGAATTCCTCCAGCGCGTCGAGCTTCTCGCCCGAGCCCGTCAGCTTGATGGGCGCGCCGGTGATCGCGCGCATCGACAGCGCGGCGCCCCCGCGCGCGTCACCATCCATGCGGGTCATGACCACGCCGGTAACGCCTACGGCCTCGTTGAAGGCCTTGGCGGTGTTGACCGCGTCCTGCCCGGTCATCGCATCGACGACCAGCAGCGTCTCCGCCGGGCTGGTTTCGGCGCGGATGGCCCGAACCTCGTCCATCAGCGCCTCGTCGATCGACAGGCGGCCGGCGGTATCGAGGATGACGATGTCATATCCCTCGCGACGTCCGACATCCATCGCGCGACGGGCGATTTCCACCGGCGACTGCCCCGCCACGATCGGAAGCGAGGCGACGCCCGCGCGCTCGGCCAGCTGCTGCAGCTGCAGCTGGGCCGCCGGGCGCTGCGTATCAAGACTGGCGAGCAGGACCTTGCGCCGTTCGCGCGTCGCCAGCCGCAGCGCGATCTTGCCAGACGTCGTCGTCTTGCCCGATCCCTGCAGCCCGACCATCAGGATGGGCACGGGCGGGACGGCGCTGAGGTTCAGCGGGACCGCGCCCGCGCCGCCCAGCGCGTCGATCAGCGCGTCATTGACGATCTTGGCGACCGCCTGACCGGGGGAGATGCTGTCCAGCACCTCATGCCCGACGGCACGTTCGCGCACCTTGTTGACGAAATCCTTGACGACCGGCAGCGCGACGTCGGCATCCAGCATCGCCAGACGCACTTCGCGCATGGCTTCGGTGACGTCGGCCTCCGACAGCGCCCCGCGCTTGGCGAGGCCGTCGAACACACCGGAGAGCTTGCCTGACAGCGTCTCGAACAAAGGTTTTTCCCCAAAAGAATACGCGCCACTGCGCGAGCCTTCGCGAAGTGACGTGCCTGATAGTGGTGGTGGATGTAACTTTCCTGCGCAGGCCCTGTCAAGGGTTACATGACCGGACCGGCGCAGGCATGTCGCGCCCGGACGGGCGGACGTGGCAAGGACGTGGAAATCAGGGCGTGGGAGGTGACGGCGGCGCCATCAGGGCGCGCAGCTGCGCATGCAGGCTGTCGGCCTTGTCCTGCGCGGCCTTGATCTGCGTCAGCTGGTCGGCGGTCAGGACATCATGGATGCGGATGGCGGTCTGCAGGCGTTCGGCCTCATGCGCCTGATGGATGCTGGCGATCTGCTGCTGCAGCGACACGATCTGGGCCTGGTCCACCTTGCCCGGCGTTGCAAGCAGGTCCTGGATCTGGTGATGCAGGCCGGATTCCTTTTCCATGTCGGCATGGAAATCCGGATGATCGGCCTTCAGGATCGCGTCGATCTTCTTGCGCTGCGCCTTGGTCAGGCTGACCTGGCCGAGGAAGGGCATGCCACCGGGGGCGCCATGGCAGGACGGCGGGGGCGCCGGCGGCGCGGCGACTGCGGCCGTGCTTTCCACGCCCATGCCGGCGATGCCGCCCACGACGGCTGCGGCCAGAATCATCTTCTTGATCATCGCATTCTTCCACTCTGTTGTAATAACACTTCCCCCATAACCTGCACCGACTCCCGGCGTACGACAAGGGGGCCACAACCTGAGGGTATGTCATCGCGCAGGCGATGGAGCGTGCCTTCTTGATACAAAATGTAAGAAACCCGACAGCGTCCGAAGGCGGTTCATGCCTGCGGCGACGCGGCCCCGCGCGGGCGTTCGGCGGGCAGCACCTCCCCCGTCACGACATAATGAACCCGTTCGGCGATATTGGTGGCATGGTCGCCGATACGCTCGAAATTCTTGGCTATGAACAGCAGGTTCGTGCATGCGCCGATCTGGCGCGGATCTTCCATCATGTATGTGACGAATTCACGGAACATCGCGGTATAGATCTCGTCGATCGCCGGATCCGCCCGCCAGGCCCGCATGGCCCTGTCGCCGTCATGGGTGGAAAGGGCCGCGACCGCTTCGCGCAGGTTCTCCAGCACGAGCTGCGCCATCGTGCGCAGCCCGGCGCACGGGATTTCGGTCATGAACGTCCCGATGCGCAGCGTGCGCTTGGCGATGCTGGCGGCATAATCGCCAATACGTTCCAGATCCCCCGTGACCTTCAGGGCGGAGACGATTTCACGCAGGTCACCGGCCATGGGCGAACGCAGCGCCAGAAGGCGTATGGCCAGCGCCTCCACGTCGCGTTCCAGCGTATCGACCTGCGGATCGAGCGCGCGCGCCTGTGCCGCCGCGTCGGGATCGGCCCCGATGATCGCGCGGATGGCCAGTTCGGTCTGGCGGACCACCAGACCTCCCATTTCGTTCATCATGCGGCGCAGGGATGTCAGTTCCTGCTCGTAACTTGTGACCGTATGGCCGCCGACGGGCATGACCCTGCGCTCCCCTGCTCCGTATGCAAAAATCCCCGCGCGTGCCGCGCGTCTCGGCGTCGCCTCAGCCAAACCGGCCGGTGATGTAATCCTGTGTCCGGCGCTGTCGCGGGGCGGTGAACATGCGATCCGCGCTTTCGACCTCCACGACCTCCCCCATATAGAAAAAGGCGACCTGATCGGCGCATCTGGCGGCCTGCTGGAGGTTGTGGGTCACGATGGCAATGGTGAAATCCGCCTTGAGCTCATCCAGAAGCTCCTCGATCCGGGCGGTGGAGACGGGATCCAGCGCGCTGGTCGGTTCATCGAGGAGCACGACCTCCGGCCGGGTGGCGATGGTGCGCGCGATGCACAGGCGCTGCTGCTGCCCGCCCGACAGGGCGGCGGCCGACGCGCCAAGGCGGTCCTTGACCTCCGGCCACAGGGCGACACGGCGCAGCACGTCCTCGACCCGCATGTCCATGTCCGCGCGCGAAAGGCGTTCATGCAGCCGCACGCCAAAGGCGATGTTGTCATAGATGGACATCGGGAACGGCGTGGGCTTCTGGAACACCATGCCCACGCGCGCGCGCAGGACATTAAGGTCCACGCCCGGCCCAAGGATGTTGCAGCCGTCAAAAATGACCTCCCCCGTGGCGCGCTGCCCCGGATAGAGGTCATACATGCGGTTGAGCACCCGCAGCAGCGTCGATTTGCCACAGCCCGACGGACCGATCATGCCCGTGACCTGGCGGTCGGGAAAATCGATCGAGATATCCTTCAGCGCATGGTGCGCGCCGTAATAGAAATCGAGGTTGCGGACCGAAATGGCGACCCCGGACGCCTGGCGTGCATCTTCCACGTTTTCCACGTTCATTTCCTGTTACGCCCCAGCCCAACGCGCACGGCGATATTTATCATCAGTATTCCAGTCGTGATCAGCAGCGCCCCCGTCCATGCCATCTGGGTCCAGTCGGGATAGGCCGACCCGGCATACTGATAGATGGCGATCGGCAGGCTGGCCATGGGCGCATCCGGGCGCACGGACCAGTTCATGTTCCCCAGCGAGGTAAACAGCAGCGGCGCGGTTTCACCCGACACGCGCGCCAGCGCCAGCAGGATGCCGGTCGCGACGCCGTCGCGCGCGGCGCGCAGGCAGATGAACAGGATCACCCGCCAGCGCGGCGCGCCCAGCGCGAACGCGGCCTCGCGCATGGCGACGGGGACAAGGCGCAGCATGTCCTCCGTCGTGCGCACCACCACCGGCACCACCAGCATCGCCAGCGCGAGCGCCCCGGCAATGCCGGAGAAATGCCCCGACGGCACCACGATGATCATGTAGATGAACAGCCCGACCAGAATGGAGGGCGCGGAAAGCAGCAGGTCGGAGACGAACCGCACCGCCCCCAGAAGCCGCCCGTCCGTGGCGGAGAATTCCGCAAGGTAAATCCCGGCCAGCAGCCCGGCCGGCGCGCCGATCAGCACGGCAAGCCCCGTCTGGATCAGGCTGCCGGCGATGGCATTGGCAAGCCCCCCGCCATGGCCCGGCGCAAGGGTGACATGGGTAAAGGTCCGCCACGAAATGCCCGCCAGCCCGTTGCGCAGCAGCACATACAGGATGGAGGTCAGCATCAGCAGGACGAGCGCCGTGGTGACATAGCAGAACCCCGTCGCGATACGGTCGGCAATGCGCCTGCGGGCATCCGACGCGCTGTCGCGCCGCCAGCCCGCGCCGCTACATGGGGCGTCCACGCGGGCGGATGTTTCGCGCGCGCCCATTTACTTGCCCACCCGCGCGGAACGCAGCAGCCAGCGCGAACAGACCAGCGTCGTGAATGAAATCACCATCAGCAGGAAACCGGCCGCCATCAGGGAGGAGAATTTGAGGCTGCCCATCGCGCTTTCCGGAAACTCCAGCGCGATCAGCGACGCGATGGTGTTGCCCGGCGAAAACAGCGACCAGCCGATATGATTGGCATTGCCGATGACGAAGGTGATGGCCATCGTCTCGCCCAGCGCGCGGCCCAGCCCCAGCATGATGCCGCCGACTACCGCCGTGCGCGACCATGGCAGCACGATGCGGCGCATCACCTCCCACCGGGTCATGCCGAGCCCGTAGGCGCTTTCCTTCAGCACGGCGGGCATGGAGGTAAAGACATCGCGCATGACGGCCGAAATGAAGGGCGTGATCATGACCGCGAGTATGATGCCCCCCGTCAGGAAGCCGGTTCCGTACGGCGCGCCGCGAAACAGCGCCCCCACCCCCGGCACGCGCCCGAGCGTATGCGACGCCGCCGGTTCCACGTACCGCGCCATCAGGGGCACGATGACGGTAAAGCCCCACATGCCGAAAATGATCGAAGGGACCGCCGCCAGCAGCTGGATCGCGATCCCGATGATGCTGGCCAGCCGGGCCGACGCGATTTCCGTCAGCCAGAAGGCGATGCCGAACGCCAGCGGCACGGCGATCACGATGGACACCAGCGCCGTGACCAGCGTGCCGAACACCGGAGCCGCCGCGCCGAAATGCTGCGTTACCGGGTTCCATGCGGGATCAAGGACAAAACCGGGGCCAAACGTCGCGAACGCCCCGCGCGCGCCCCACGCCATGACCGCGATCATGCCGCCCAGCCCCAGCAGAATCAGCAGGGCGCTGCAACGGACGATCGCAGCGAAGATCGCATCCCCTTTCCCGCGCGTATCCCCCGTCAGCGAATCAGAGGATGTCATAGACTGATCCATACAGAAGACCCCAGCCGTATCCGGCGCTCCGTCATATCCATGGCGCCGCCCACACGCGGGCATGGTGCCCGCCGGGCGCGTTCCCTGCCCGGACCATTACTGGACCGGCCATCCATCCTGCAACCGTCATGGGGGCGTCATGAGGGGTATTTTTCCCCGGTGCGGTATATTTCGCGCCCGCGCCGTTGCGCTCATGCCATGCCCGCGGCGTGCAGCAGCAGGTCGCGGGCCACTTCGCGGCAGGCATCCACATTGACCCCGTGCAGTATAAAGGCATTGGGGGCGATATTATCGGGGCCGCCATCATCCGGCACCAGCATGCCACGGGTCAGTTCGCCGCGACATTCCACCGCCAGATGCGCCAGGCGGCCACCGAACAGTTGCGGGCACAGCAGGGAAATGACCGCGACCGCAGCGGCCAGCGGCACGTCCGCCGTCCCGCCATCGCGCAGAAGCTGATGCGCCAGTCCGCCGACACAGCCCCGGCCGGCAAGCAGCGCCAGGCGTTCCATCCAGATGGTGTCCGCCGTGACCCGCACGACACACGAACGCGGCAGCACCGTCACCGGCACGCCAGAGGCAAGGACGATGGCCGCGGCCTCGGGGTCCGCATGGATGTTGCGGTCCCGCCCCGCTCCCCCACCGGCATCCGCCAGGATCACGATGCCATGCAGATGGGCACCCAGGCGCGGTTCCTGCAGCAGCGCCAGCGCCACGTTGGTCAATGCGCCGGTACAGCAGATGCTGACGCTGTCCGCGGGCTGGGCCATGACATGGCGGATGATTGCAGGGGCAGGAAATTCACACTCCCCTCCCGCCGCGCGTGCCTGTGCCATGACCGCGCCGGGTGCCGGAAACAGCGAAAGGCCGCTGCCGGCATGGACGGGAATATCCGGCCGCCCTGCCCTGTGCAGCACCGTGCGGGCCAGATCGGCGGCATGACGCGCCTGCGTCCCGCTCCCCCCTGTCGTAACGGCGATCGGATTGAGCATGTCGGGAACCTGCATCGCCATTACGAGCGCCACCATATCCTGCGGCGCGCCAGTCAGGTCCAGAAGAAGGGGACGGGTCATGTCACGGCTTCCGTCTTGTTCACGAATATCATCTGTGGGTTGTGGTGGCCCCTCGCGTCGCATCCGTCAACATCTGCCGCGCATATGCCCCATTCCGACGGGATGGCAAGAAAATCATTGCGCATGCTGGACCGGCACCCAGTACAACGCCCGCGTCAGGCAAAGGTCCACGATCCACCACAGCAGGATCGTCATGGCCGCCAGCACCAGCAGGGCGGCGAACATCAGGTCGGTTTCGAACCGGGTATTGGCCGTCTGCATCAGGAAACCCAGCCCCGACGCCGCGCCGACCCATTCCCCCACCACCGCCCCGATGGGCGCGATGGCGGCGGCAACGCGGATGCCCGACGCCATCGCCGGCAGGGCCGCGGGCAGGCGGACATGAAACAGCAGGCGCCAGCGTGACGCCCCCATCGTGCGCGCAAGATCGACCCAGTCCGGCGGCGTCTGGCGCAGGCCGTCGGAAAAGGCCGATGTCACGGGAAAGAAGATGACCAGCACCGCCATCACGATTTTCGAGGCCATGCCAAAGCCGAACCACAGCACCAGCAGCGGCGCGAGGGCAAAGACCGGGACAGCCTGGCTGAGCAGGACCAGCGGCATCGTCCACCGTCGCACCCCCGGCGACAACGCCATCAGCAACGCCAGAAACGCCCCCCCGCACACCCCCAGGGCCAGCCCGCACAGCGTTTCGGTCAATGTCGTCAGCGCGGAGTCGCCCAGCAATGCCCGCTGCCGCCACAATGCCCGCCCCACGGCGTCGGGCGCGGGCAGCAGGTATGGCGGCACATGCCCCCAGCGGGCGATTCCCCACCACACGCACACCAGCCCCAGCAGCGTCACCATGGGGCGGCCGATCCTTGCCGCCATCGTCATGCCGCCATCATCCGCCGCCACAGGTCCGCCTGCGCCGACAACAGCGCCGGATCATCGACCGCGCGCGGGATCGCGGCATCCCCCGGCACCGGCAGGGCCGACAGGCGTACCGGGTCGCCGCCCATCATGAACAGCGCCTGTCCCATGCGGCAGGCCTCCAGCGGGTCATGGGTAATCAGGATGGTCGTGCATCCCGACAGCATCCGCGCCGCGAGTTCATGCATCCGCAGGCGCGTCACGCTGTCCAGCGCCGAAAAGGGTTCATCCATCAGGACCACCGGCCGGCCTTCGTACAGCACGCGGGCAAGGGCCACGCGCTGGCGCATCCCCCCCGACAGCGACGCCGGCAGCGCGGCACGCGACTGCGCCAGCCCCACCTGTTCCAGCAGGCCGCGCGCCCGGGCTCGGTCCGGCGCCTCCCCCCGCAGGCGGCTGCCCAGCATGACATTGTCCTCCACCCGCGCCCATGGCAGCAGCATGTCATTCTGCCCCATCCAGCCCACGCGCCCCGTCAGCGGCAGCCCGTCATCGGCAGCGACCGTCCCGGCCGTGGGGGCCAGCAGCCCCGCCATCAGGCGCAGCAGGGTGGTCTTGCCGATGCCGCTTCCCCCCAGCAGGACCGTCAGCCGCCCCGCGGGGAAAAGCCCCTCCAGATTCCTGAAAACCCATTGCCCGTCCATCGACAGGCCCAGTCCCCGCAGGGTAATCGCGGGGGCATGCCCGACCTGCGCGGGCGCCGTCATTTCCGCCGGACGGGATAGGCCACACCCAGCGCATCGCGCGCCTGGGTCGCAAGGGCATCGACGCGTTCGTTGTTTTCATCACCCGCATGGCCACGCACCCACTGCCATGTGATCTGATGCCGTGGCGCGATGTCGAGCAGGCGCTGCCACAGGTCCATGTTCGCCACCGGATCGCCCGAGGCATTGCGCCACCGGCGCCGCACCCATCCCGTGGACCAGCGCGTCATGCCGTTGCAGACGTACTGGCTGTCGCTGTGCAGCACCACCCGGCACGGGCGTTTGAGGATCGTCAGCGCCTCGGCCACGGCGGTCAGTTCCATGCGGTTGTTCGTCGTCTCCGCCTCGCCACCCATGATCTCACGCTCCTGCCCGCGAAACACCAGCAGCGCGGCCCAACCGCCGGGGCCGGGATTGGGCTTGCACCCGCCATCGGTCCAGATCCGCACGACGTCATCGTCACCCACCGCGACGTCGGGGACCGTTTCTTCCATTACAGCCACTCCATGGCGGGATCGGCGCGGAAGAACCGCAGCCGCGCAAGGTAATCCAGCGGGTCCTTGGGCGTGACCAGCGCATCGGGCGGCGTATTGATCCAGTCATACAGCCGCGTCAGCGTGAACCGCACGGATGCCCCGGTCGCAAGCACCGGCAACGCCCCGCGCTCATCCTCCGTCAGGATGCGCACGCTTTCATATCCCCGCACCATCGCCTGCGCGCGCGCGGGACAGAAGGCGGCGCTTTCGTCAAAACACCAGGCATTGAGGGCGATGGCAAGGTCATAGGCCAGCCAGTCGGTGCAGGCGAAATAGAAGTCGATCAGCCCCGATATGCGATCGTCGATGAAAAATACATTGTCGGGAAACAGGTCCCCGTGGATCTGTCCGCGCGGCAGGGCGGGATGCCCCCCCTGTCCCGGCCATGACGGCAGCACGGCGGCAAGGGCGGCGTCGACTTCCGCGACCAGTCCCGGCTGGACCTGATCGCCCCGGGCACGGCAGGATTCCAGCAACGGCGGCCATGCCTCCGGCCCCAGGCCGTTACGCCGTTCCGCCGTGTATCCCTGCCCGTCCTGATGCAGGTGCGCCATGGCCGCGCCCACCGCCGCGCAATGCGATGGGCTGATCTGGCGGGGCCATGTCCCCTGAAGGAAGGTCGTGATGGCGGCGGGACGCCCCGCCAGATGCCCCAGCGTGCTTCCGGCGCGATCGGCCACGGGGCACGGGCACGACAGCCCGCGCTGCGCAAGGTAGAGCATCAGGCCCAGGAACCATGGCAGCTCCCCCGGGACCACCCTGCGCTCGTACAGCGTCAGGATGTAGTCCGCGCGCGTGGTGCGCAGCAGGAAGTTGCTGTTTTCCACGCCTTCGGCGATGCCGTGGCATGAAACAGGTTCGCCAATGTCATATCCCCCCAGAAACCGGGACAGTTCGTCGGGGGAGACGTCCGTATAGACCGCCATCGTATCGGCTGCGAAAAATCAGCCGAGCGGCGCAGGCAGGCGGAAGGTCACGTTTTCTTCCTTGACCGTACGTTCCTCGATCTCGAGCGTGAAGCGCTTGGCAAGGGCCGCGACCATTTCCTGCACCAGCGATTCGGGCGCGGACGCCCCGGCCGTGATGCCCAGCGTTTCCACCCCGTCCAGCACCGACCAGTCCAGCGCATTGAGGCGCGGCACCAGCAGGGCGCGCGGCGCGCCGCTACGTTCGGCCACTTCGCGCAGCCGCTGGGAGTTGGAGGAATTGGGCGACCCGATCACGATCACCAGATCACATCCCGGCGCGATCGCCTTGACCGCTTCCTGCCGGTTCGTGGTGGCATAGCAGATGTCCTCGCGCTTCGGCCCTTCGATCAGGGGGAAGCGGTCGCGCAGGATATCGACGATTTCCGCCGTGTCATCGACCGACAGCGTCGTCTGCGTGATGAAGGCAAGGCGCGTGGGGTCGGCCGGCTGGACCGTGCGGGCCTCCTCCGCGTCGTTGATCAGGGTGACCGCCCCGGCGGGAAGCTGTCCCATCGTGCCGACGACCTCCGGATGGCCGGCATGGCCGATCATCAGGATATGGCGGCTTTCGGGGCCGCCATCGGCGAAATGGCGCTCCGCCTCCCGGTGGACCTTGGAGACGAGGGGACAGGTCGCATCCAGATACAGCAGGTTGCGGCGCATGGCTTCCGCCGGGACGGTCTTGGGCACGCCATGGGCGGAAAAGACCACGTGTCCGTCCGACGGGACCTCGTCCAGTTCTTCCACGAAAATCGCGCCCTGCGCCTCCAGCGCCTCCACGACCGTGCGGTTGTGGACGATTTCATGACGCACATAGACGGGCGCGCCATAACGGCGGATCGCCTCTTCAACCACGCGGATCGCGCGATCGACCCCCGCGCAGAAGCCGCGTGGCCCGGCAAGCAGGACCTTGAGAAGGCGGGGCGATGCGTCAACGGGGGCGAGGGCATCTGGTGTCTGAATCATCTGGTCGGGCATGGTGTTCCCCAAACATCCGGCGGGCGGTATAGGATACGGGCCATGATCTGCTGAAGTCCGGTCCCGCATCCCGATGCAATGATCCGGCCCTACGCAAAGCATGGCGATGGCGCAAGCCATTTCCCGTTCATCCTAGCCTATTCTCCTATATATGTCCTCCCTGCCATGACGGGACACCCGCATATCCTTCTTCCGGTTACCCGATTGCCTTTTCCCCTTTTCAACCGCCATTATCCAGTCATTCCATGTCGAGTACGAAAGCCCGGACCCCCGCATGATTCCCCATTCCCTTTCCCGCGCGTTTCTTTCGTCCCGTTCAGCCATCCTCGCGCGTGCAACGGCCCTGCTCGCCCTTCCGCTTCTGGCGAGCGGCTGCCAGACCCAGTCGGATTCGATTGCTTTCGCCCCGGCCTGCCCTGTCGTGGAGATCCCGGGCGAGGCGGCCGATTACTATCAGTACAACGGCAGCGAGCATGACCTGTCGCACCTTGTGGTCCGCTCCGCCCTGCGCGAAGTCGTCGGCTCGTGCGCGGACGGGGCCCACCGGACGGTCGTCACCAACATGCAGGTCGGCCTGCATGTCGTGCGCGGCCCCGCGTCGAAGGTCAATTTCGTCAACATCCCGTATTTCGTGGCGGTGGTCTATAACGGCGAGATCAAGAGCAAGAAGGAATTCATCGCCCATATCGAATTCGATGGGGGCGAGCTGCAGAAAATCACCAGCACGCGCAACATTCCCATCACGCTGCCGATTTCACGGCGCATCCACAGCGACCAGTACCATATCGAAATCGGCTTCCAGCTGACGCAGGCGCAGCTTGACTTCAACCGCGCGCATCTCGTGATGCCGACCTTCCACAAGCTCTGATCCCCCATTGCCGCCCCGACAGATACGCCCCCGCCACCCGCATCACGCGGCGGGGGCGCACGCATTCGCGTCCGGGCATGGCATGACGGGCATTCCCTTTCCACAGCAAGCAGGCCAGCCATCCGCATGAACGCGACGCGCAGGGCCCGGGAACTGTCGCTGCGCGGCATCATCCTCGGGGCGCTCATCACACTCGTCTTTACCGCATCGAACATCTATCTCGGGCTGAAGGTGGGGCTGACCGTCGCGTCCTCCATTCCCGCCGCCGTCATTTCGATGGCGGTCCTGCGCGCGATGGGCGGCTCCAGCATCCTTGAAAACAACATCGTCCAGACGCAGGCCTCCGCCGCAGGGACGCTGTCATGCGTGTTCGCCTCCCTCCCCGCGCTGATCATGGTCGGCTACTGGCAGCATTTCCCGTTCATCGAAACCGCCCTCCTGTCGGCCGCGGGCGGCATGACGGGGGTGCTGTTCACCATTCCCCTGCGCCGCGCCATGGTGACGGAAAGCGCCCTGCCCTATCCCGAAGGGGTGGCGGCGGCCGAAATCCTCAAGGCCGGGGAAAAGGACACCAGTCCCGTGGCCCTGCGGGCGCTGACGGGCGGGGGCGTGATCGCGGCGATCGTCACCTTCGCATCGGGGGGGCTGCGGCTGCTGGCGGACGAGGCGTCCGTGACGCTGTCATGGGGACATGCGATCTTTCGCGGCTCATGCGGCTTTTCACTGGCGATGCTGGGCGCGGGCTATCTGGTGGGAATCGAAGGCGGGCTTGCGATGCTGCTGGGCGCGGTGATGGCATGGGGCGGCTTCGTGCCGTTCCTGACGGCGCATGAGGCAAACCCCGCGCACCTTGGCCCCGACGCATACGCCACCGGCGTATGGATGCATGACGTGCGCTTTATCGGGGCGGGCATGATCGCCGTTGCCTCCATCTGGACGCTGGGATGCATGATGGGGCCGATCATCGGCGGCATCCGCGCCAGCCTGCGCGCGGCCCCCGCCGGTGGCAGGCCCGATGATGGCGGCGACCTGCCCCTGCGGCAGGTCGGGCTGCTGGCGGCGGGGATCAGCGTTGTCCTGACGGGCATGTTCATCGCCTTCCTTGCGCCGTTTGGCGGCGTGACCGCAGGCACCGTCGGGCTGGCGCTGACGGGAACGGCCTGCTGCATGCTGATCGGCTTCCTCGTGGCCGCGACGTGCGGATACATGGCGGGAATCGTGGGCTCTTCCTCCTCCCCCATTTCGGGCATCGCCATCGTGGCGGTGATCCTTATCGCGTCCCTGTTCATCGGCATGCGCGCGCTGGGACTGTTTCCCGCGTCGGTTGGCGAACATGGCGGCATCGCGTTCTGCCTGTACATCCTGTCGGCGCTGATCGCGTCCGCCGCGATTTCCAACGACAACCTGCAGGACCTCAAGACAGGGCAGCTGGTGGGCGCCACGCCATGGCGCCAGCAGGTCGCGCTGCTGATCGGATGCGCGACCGGCGCGCTGGTGATCCCGCCGGTGCTGAACATCCTTTACCAGACCTATGGCTTTGTCGGGTACCTGCCCCATCCGGGCATGGACCCGACACGCGCGCTGGCGGCCCCGCAGCCCGCGCTGCTGATGATGATCGCATCGGGCATCTTCCTCCACCAGCTGGACTGGAACATGCTCGCCATTGGCGGGGTTCTTGCCGTCGCGACCATCGCGACCGACCTGCTGCTGCGCCGCCGGGGCCGTTCGCTGCCGCCGCTGGCGGTGGGGATCGGCATCTACCTGCCGCCCGCCGTGACCGTCACCCTGGCGGTGGGCGCGCTGGTGGGATGGATATGCAACCGACGCACCGCCCCTTCCCTCACCGGGTCCTCGCAGGTCGGCACGATGCTGGCGTCCGGGCTGATCGTGGGGGAAAGCCTGATGGGGGTCGCACTGTCGGCGGTCGCGGGGTTCGCCGGACGGGACAGCGCGCTGTCGATCCTGCCTGCGGGCGTTCCCGCCATCGTGCCGGAAATGGCCGGCGCGATGGTTTTCGCAGGAATGTGCGTGTGGTTTATCCGCTATGTCCTGCATGCGCGATAGGCGGCCGAATCGCCCTGTGCCGCCACCTGCGCCCCGGATGGCGACAGATGGGGGGCATGCATGCCCGATGCCGGGCGATAGACCTCGGGGTCCTATGATGGCAGCATCAGGGCATGGCATTACGATTCAGCGAACTTGATTTCCCCCGCCCGACCAGGGAAAGGCTTGCCCTCAGATTCGGACAGGTTTCCACCCTTCTGGACCAGGACCGGCGCGCCGACGCGCTGATGCTGTTCGATACGATCCGCCGGGATTACGAAAGCTGGTCCGCGATGACGGACCTGCGTTTTTCGCAGGATACGACCTCCGCCGCCAATAGGGAGGAACGTGATTACGCGGATTCCCTGACGCCCTATGTTACGGCGTTCGAGGTCGCGATCAAGCGGCGGCTGCTTGATGACCCGGACCAGCAGGCCGTGGGCGCCGCGCTGAGCCCGCATACGCTGGAGCTGTGGCGGACGGACATCACGACGTTTGATTCGCGAATCGCCGACGCGCTGGAGGAGGAAGCCCGGCTGAGCGGGGAATACACCGCGCTGATCGCATCCGCCCGGCTGTCGATCGGAGGGGAGATCGTCAACCTGTCCGGCCTTGCCCCCTATGCCGAAAGCACCGACCGCGCCACCCGCGAACAGGCGGAGCGGGTGCGATGGGAATTCTTCGCCACGAACGGGCCGCAGCTCGACACGCTGTTCGACCGTCTGGTGCATGTCCGCGCCGACATGGCCACCGCCCTTGGATATGACGCCTATACCGCGCTGGCCTATCGCCGGATGCGGCGGGTGGATTACGGCCCGCAGGATGTCGCCCGCTTTCGCGAGGAGGTCCGCACGCATGTCGTCCCGCTGGTGCAGCGCATCCTTGAACGCCGCCGCGCCACGATGGGATGGGAATGCCTGTATTCATGGGACGAACCGCTGATCGATCCCATGGGAAACCCACGCCCCATCGGCGGCCATGACGTGCTGGTGCGGCAGGCGCAGGTAATGTTTGACCGCATGGGCGGCGATCTGGGCCCGTTCTACCGCCAGATGCGCGAAGGCGGGTTCCTTGACCTGCAGAACCGCGAAGGCAAGGCGGGCGGCGGGTTCTGCACCTCCTTCCCCACGGTGGGGATGCCCTTCATCTTTGCCAATTTCAACGGGACGCAGCACGACATCAACGTGTTCACCCATGAAATGGGCCATGCCTACCAGAACTGGAAAAGTCGCGGGCTGCCTGCGGTGGACCTGTTGTGGCCGACGATGGACGCGGCGGAAATCAATTCCATGGCGCTGGAATTCCTGACATGGCCCCACATGGACCTGATGGTGGCGCAGGGCGAGGCGGAGCGCTTCCGGCAGATGCACCTGATCGGTTCGCTCTCCTTCCTGCCCTATGGCGTGTGCGTGGATCATTTCCAGCATGAAATCTATGCCCGCCCGGACATGACCCCGGCCCAGCGCCACGACCTGTGGCGCGAGATGGAACGCCGTTACCTGCCATGGCGCGATTATGGGGGGATCGCCCACCCGTCGGCCGGCGGCCGGTGGCAGGCGCAGGGGCATATCTACCGCTCGCCCTTCTATTACATCGATTACGCGCTGGCGCTGTGCTGCGCGCTGCAGTTCTGGCAGCGCAGCCGCGCCGATCAGGACCGGGCGCTGCGCGATTACGTGGCCCTGTGCGAACGTGGCGGGTCGGCCCCCTTTACCGACCTGGTGCGCCAGGCGGGACTGACCTCCCCGTTCCAGCCCGGCGCGCTGGAGGAAACGGTGCGCGAGGCGGCGCGTTACCTCAATATCGCGCTGCCGGGGGAATGAAGCAAAGCCCCCTGCGCCGCGTCAGGTGCGCGCATCCCAGCTGGCCAGCAGGTCAATCACCGCCTGCGAGGACATGGAACGCGCATCCCCCAGCGCCGTCAGTCCGTCGGCATTGAGCAGTTTTCCCTGCGCCGTCAGGATCAGGACCGTGGGCACCGCCTCTATGTGGAGGCCGCGTTGCGTCAGGAACTCCAGATTGGTATTCATGCGTTCGACATTGATCATCGCCACCACGAAATGCCGCGCGATCCATGGGGCGACGGCGGGATCCTCCATCAGGCCCGACAGGATCCGGCAGTCGGGACACCAGTTCCCGCCAAAATCCAGCAGCACCTTGCGCCCTGTCGCCCGCGCCTGCTCAAAGGCCTTTGATATCTGCTCCTGCGCCCCGGCGGCCGGGCCATAAGGCTGCGCCGGGACCGTGGGCCTGAGGTCGCCCACCTGCGGCGGGGTATCCGCCCGGGCCAGATGCGTGACCCATGACACCATTGCCACCACCGCCCCCGCCAGCAGGCCCGTACGCCTGATGGCGCGTGACACACGTCCCGACGGATTATTCATGCCAGCCTGTTCCCATCGTGCCATTTTCCCGCTTGCGACCCATGTCGGGTCCCGAAAGCAAGGTAGCCTAGCCGCATGAAGAATGACGACGCAACTTCCGGTGTTCCCCTGACGCGCACATTGCTGAAAACAGGCTGTGTCCTGGTGCTTACGGTCCTGCTGATGGCCAGCCTGCGCTACAGCGCCACGGTCGCGGCCCTTGTCGACCGCATCGCCGGATCGGACATGTGGCTGATGGTCTATCGCCTGACAGGCGCGGCGGACGAGACCGATCGCGAACGCACCATCATCATGGCCGTTGCCCTTGTCTGCTGCGTGATCGCCATCGGGATCGTCCATGCGGGCGAATACCTGATCGAACGTCGGCGCCGGCGTCGCCACACCCCGTCCTGACCCGCCCGCGCGTCGCCTATGCGACCTGCGGCGTGCCCTCGCGCGTCCAGAAGAATGTCAGTTCGTGCTTGTTGTTCCACAGATGCCGCACCGTGCCGCCCGGCAGGGCCGCGAACTGCTCCGCCGTGTCATGGTCGGTCTCGCCCTGGAACTTTATGGTCAGGACCATCCGCGCGGCCCGGCCGCTTTCGATCCAGCGCCGCGCCAGCCCCAGCAGGCGCGCGGGATAGGCGATGATGTCCGACAGCAGCCAGTCCACGGGCGGAAGCGTCGCGGGATCAAGGCCAAAGGCGCTTTCGCGACGTGTGCTCACCCCCGCCATCGCCGCGACGCGCGGGTCGAGGTCGGCGCGATCCACCGCGATCACCTCCGCACCGCACCGCGCGGCCACCCATGTCCATCCCCCCGGCGAAGCGCCCAGGTCAAGGCACGTCTCCCCCCTGCCGGGCCAGCGCCCCAGGCGCGTGAAGGCCTCCCACAGCTTGAGATAGGCGCGCGAGGGTGGCCCCTGCCGGTCCTCCACGAAATGGACCTCCCCGTTGACGAAGGGCGAGGTCTTGCGCGGCGACAGCAGCATCCTGTCGGCGGACAGCAGCGTCCATGCCCCGAGATGCCCCTGCGGCGGGAGGGAGGGGAAAACCAGCGGCCGCGCGCTCAGCGGGGGCAGGTTCTGCGCAATCAGCGCGGAGCGGCGATGCAGGTCGGGCGCATACCCGGCCCAGTTGCGCTGGATCGCGCGCAGGTCACGCGCCGCCCCCTTGATGGAGGACACGTCGCATATCCGTGGCGCGGTCCATGTCTCCAGCGCCCAGGCGCTGCGCACCGGCGGCGCGGATGTCAGCGCAAGGCGGCCGTGCCAGGTGACATCCACGCCCTGCCGATGCAGTTCGTGTTCCAGCGGTGCCTCGAACCCCGGCGCGGCAAGGTACGCCGCGGCAACCGGCATGTCGCCTGCCGCCGCGCCGGACGGTGCGGGCATGCGGCGGGCGTCTTCCCCGCCGTTCATGAACGGATGATCCCGACCGCGAGCAGCAGCCATGACAGCATCAGCAGGCTGCCGCCGGTGGGCGCCACCGCGCCCAGATGCACCCCGGTAAATGCCGTGAAATAGACCGCCCCGCAGAATATGCACATCCCCGCCGCCATGGTGCATCCCGCCAGTGATACCAGCCACCGGCAGCCGACCTGCATCATGATGACGCCGATCGCCAGCAGCGCCAGGGCATGCCACATTTCCATCTGTATGGCCTGTCGCGCCATATCCCGCCCGCCCGCGCCAAAGAAATGGTCCGGCAGGTGCGCGACGAACGCACCCGCGATCACGCCGATCAGCGCGGCAAAGGCGGCAAGGGACATCAAAAAGCGAATGACAGTCGGCATCGGGGCATCCACGACAGGGAATAGCAGGGGCACGGAGGAAAGGATCCGCGTATCGCGCGATCATGTAACCCATAAACCACGCATGGCCCATACAGGTCACGACGCCATGTTCCATGTTACGCCTGCATGGGACCGTCGCGGAGGATCGCCATAGGGACCCCACGGGCGCGGGCATCGCATCCACGCGTCACGCGCGCGCCCGGTCCGTATCATCCTGCCCTGCCTGTCCCGCCCGGCACGGGCCGCCATGATCGCGAAGATGACGAAAATACCGATAAAACCTTTAATGCGGGTTTGTCGGCAGGGGCAAAACTGCTAGACTTTCCCACACGTTCAGCGGGTCGTCCGAATATTTCTCATTAGGAAACTGATACATGAAAAAATACGCTGCCTGGTTTCTCTGCGCTTCGGTCGCAGTGCTGCCTGTCACTTCCTTTGCACGTGCCCCGAAAACCGCAGCCCCCCCGGCACCGCCGCCTTTCACTGATTCGGACACGACCTTCGCCGAGAACGCCACCGAGGTGAACACGTTCGAAATCGAGATTTCGCAGCTGGCCACGACCCAGGCAAAGCGTGGCAAGGTAAAGGACATGGCCGCCGACCTGGTCAAGCAGCATACCGAAAACCAGAACAAGCTGTCCGCCCTGGCCCTGCAGCATGGCCTTGAGCTGAACAAGGACATGAGCACCGACGAACAGCAGATCATCGATCGCCTGAAGACCGAAAAGGGTCACAAGTTCGACCGCGACTACCTCGATATCGAGGCGCAGTCCCACAGCGATGCGCTCGCCATGTTCCAGAACGAGGCGGAATCCGCGTCCGATCCCGACCTGAAGGCCTATGCCTCCGCCACGGCGGACGCGACGCAGGCGCACCTGAACGCGACGCTGAAGCTGGGCGCGAAAAAGCCGACCGCGACCCACTGACCCGCACCGGCGACAGCCTGCCGTCCGCGCAATATGCCCCTTGCGCGACATGACGGGGCAGACTGTCGCCATCCCGTCCCCCGCCCCATTTCCAGCTGACCCATAACGCGCGGATAGAGAACTGATGACCATTCGGATCGACCGGGTTGTGACCCGTGGCGGGGACAAAGGACGGACATCACTGGGCAATGGCGCACGCGTTGAAAAGGACGACCTGAGGATCGAGGCGCTGGGCACGCTGGATGAGGCCAATGCCGTCATCGGCGTGCTGCGGGCGGCCTGCACGCCCCCGGCACAGGATACGCCCCAGCCGCAGGAAGTGGCGTTCCTGCGGCGCATCCAGTCACTGCTGTTCGATATCGGGGGCATTGTCTGCCAGCCGGACAAGGGGCCGGAGGCATTCGCGGCCGGCCCTGCCGCGATGTATGTCCTGGAACGCGAAATCGAACGCCTGCGCGCGGCACAGGCCCCGCTGACCAGTTTCGTCCTGCCGGGGGGAACGCCCGCGGCGGCGCAGGCGCATCTGGCCCGCACCGTCATCCGCCGCGCGGAACGGCGCATGGTCAGCCTGCATCGCGCAGCACCACTGGATGGCACGATCCTTGCCTGCCTGAACCGGCTGTCGGATTATTTCTTCGTGCTGGGACGGCACCTCAATGCCGATGGGCGCGATGATATTTCATGGCTGCCCGACAGTTTCTGCGACTGATCAGGCGCCCTCCAGCCCCCGCAGGGCCGCGCAGGCGGCCTCCAGCAGCTCCTCACGCGTGGCGCTGGCGTCGAGTTCAAGAACGATTTCATCCTCCAGCGGCTCTTCCAGCGTGGCGAACTGACTGTCCAGCATGCTGGGCGGCATGAAATGTCCGCTGCGTTCCTGCAGGCGCGCCTTTACGCCGTCACGGCTGCCCTTCAGATAGACGAAACAGACCCGCTCATGCCCATTTGAAATGACCGTGCGGTATTTCCGTTTCAGCGATGAACAGGTCAGCACGCCCTTCTGCCGCGCGGTGACCCATTGCCTGACCTGTTCGCCGATCTGTTCCAGCCACGGCTGCCGGTCCGCATCCGTAAGCGGCGTTCCCGACGCCATCTTGGCGATATTGGCGGGCGGATGAAGGTCGTCGCCTTCGACCACGGGGCATCCCAGGCGCTCCGCCAGCATCTGGGCGAAGGTGGACTTCCCGCAGCCCGACACCCCCATGACCACCAGCACGCAGGGGCTTCCGGTTTTTTCCAGCATGGGCGACGGACGCGCCAGTCCCTGCACCGTGATGGACGTATTTTCCGACATCACACACCCTGCCCCCGGCATTGTTTCGTTCATTCTTGGACCCGCTTCCTTCCGGGTCATGTCCCGCCGGCATGCTTATGGGCGGTTCGGGTTGCGATGCTATCGCTTTCACACAGGAAGGTTCAATACTGGCCTGACAGAAAAAACCTTACCACAAGACCATGTGATGGATGCATGACATATCCATATCGAAACATATATTCCTATACTTCATGGATGGCAACAATACCGCGCCCGTTCCGCACAAAACAGATCCTGTTCGCTGGCGCTGCGATGTGAACGCAAGTAATACTTGCATTCCATGCAAAAATGAACATCCGACAATATCTGGATGGATGCTTGCATTCCCATGTGAATAAAGGTTACATAGTCGGGAAGTCATCTTCAGGTGTGAAATCTTGGAATATCGAAAATAGGAATAATTTCCTATTTCATGCATTGGTATTCCTTTCCCCAGATCCTCGGCTTTGTATCTATCAAAGAGTCTGACCGTGTCATCATATAATGAATTCCTGTCCTTCCCCGGTGAAGAAGATCAGGATGCCTCCCCTCACCGCGACGAAGTCAATGAAATGGCCCTGCGTCAGGCGCTTGAACGTCTGGGCAAGGGGCAGCAGCAGGGCAAGGCGCCCGCGCGTCCGTCCACCCCTGAACAGCCCCGACGCCCGCAGCAGCCCAAGCGGCAGCCGCGACTGCCCGAAACCGGGGCGCGCCGCCGCAAGTTCGTGCAGGACGGTGATGTCCGCGTGGAACACCACAATATTTCGACGCGCCCGACATCCACGCGCACGCTTCATGTACAGGCCGAAAGCAGCGGCGAACTGGAACAGCTGCGCAACCGGATCCAGATCGAACAGAAACTGCGTGAAACCGCCGAACGCCAGCGGCATGAAGTGCTGGGCAATATCCGGGGACTGGAAACCCGGATCGGCCATGCGGAAATCATGCTGGGCGAAGCCAAGAACACGATCGCGCGCAAGGACGAGGAAATACTTGGCCTCAAGACCGAACTGTACGCGGCACAGGCGCAGATCGAACAGCTGAAGGAAGAAAACGCCTCCGCCCGCCGCGCGCGCGTGACGGCACAGGCGCCCCGGCGTGTTCAGGCGCCCGTCATCGATACGGTCGGGGAAGAGGAAGAAGAAGAGCCAGTAAAATGGTGGATCCGCAAGAAATAAACCTGACATCAGCCGGGACGTTATTTCCGGACATGCCGGGCCCTGACCATCTGCGCCCGTCACCATAGAACACGCTTGCCGCACTGCTAGCCGGCATGGAGGCACGACGGATGCACGACCATCCGATGACACCCGCACAGCAGCGACGGATCGGACTGGTGATCGTGGCGCTGAGCACCAGTTCGTCCGTGGCCATATTGCTGCTCATCCCCCTCGTCAGTGGCCTTGTCAGCCTGCTGCGCGACGTGCTGAGCGTGCTGATCCTGCCCTTTTCGCTGATGTTCGGCATGAGCGGCACGTCCGTGGACCAGTCATCAGCCCTTAGCCAGATCATAGACAGCATGGGCCATGGCGCGGGACAGCACCCCCTGCGCACGGCAGCGGGTGCTGTCATCGGCATCGGCGGGGCCTTTGCCTTCGTCATGGCGGAACGGGTGGGCGGACGACTGGCCTACGTCACCGCCATGGTCGCAACCGGCGTCGCCATGGGGCTGTGCGGTTTTCCGGTGGCCGCGTTCCTTCTGCCAGCCATCCTGACAGAAGGCATATTCGCGCTTTCCCCGCCGGCAACCGACGGACAGACGTCAGGTTAGCCCGGCGACGAACCGCGCAATGCGACCACAGGCGTCGCGCAGGATATCGTCGGAGGTCGCATAGGACAGCCGTATATACGGCCCCTTGCCAAAGGCGCTGCCGTGGACGACCGCGACATGCTCCTCCTCCAGCAGGGCGATGGCGAAATCCTCGTCCGTGTCCAGGCGTCGGCCGCCCGCGCTGGTCCGGCCGATGCACGCCGCAATCCCCGGATAGACATAGAACGCGCCCTGGGGCATTGCGCAGGTCAGCTGCGGGATCTGGCGCAGCGCGGACACGACCATCCTGCGGCGACGGTCATAGGTTTCGCGCATCACCTCCACCACACCCGGCGGCCCATCAAGGGCCGCGACGGACGCCGCCTGGCTGATGCTGCAGATGCCAGAGGTGGAACTGCCCTGTATGCTGCCCATCGCGCGGATCAGCCAGGCGGGACCCCCGACATAGCCCACGCGCCAGCCGGTCATGGCATAGGCCTTGGACACGCCATTGAGCGTCAGGACACGCGGCTTCAGGTCAGGCGCGACCTGCGCGATGGAAACATGCGTCTTCCCGTCATAGACGAGATGCTCATAAATCTCATCCGACAGGACATGGACCTGTGGGTGGCGGCGCAGGACTTCGGCGATCGCCTCAAGGTCGGCGCGGGTGGTCGTGGCCCCTGTCGGATTGTTGGGAAAGTTGAGCACGAGCCACTTGGTGCGCGGCGTGATCGCGGCCTCCAGCGCCGCCGCGCCCAGACGGAACCCCGTCTCCTCCGGACAGTCGACGAAAACCGGCACGCCACCGAACAGGCTGATGATCAGCGGATAGCTGACCCAGTAGGGAGAGGGGACGATCACCTCGTCCCCCGGGTTGAGGGTCGCCATGAACGCGTTGAAGATGACCTGCTTGCCTCCATTGGAAACCATTATTTCCGACGGTTCGTAGGTCAGGCCGTTTTCACGCGCGAATTTCCTGATGATCGCGGCCTTGAGCGCGGGCGTCCCCTCCACGGGCGGATATTTCGTCTGCCCGTCAAGGGCCGCGCGATGGGCGGCCTCGATCACCTCGGCGGGCGTCGGGAAATCCGGCTCCCCCAGCGCGAGGGACAGCACCTCTTCCCCCCGTCCGCGCAGCGCGCGCGCGCGCTGGGCCATGGCGATGGTGGCCGGTACCTCCAGCCGCGTCATGCATCCCGACAGGAACCCGTCGGCGGCAGCATCGTCATTATTACCGGTTGCCATAATCGTCCGTCCCCTTCTCAGCGCCGCAGGCCGCCACAGAAACGCTGGATGCGCAGGCAGGCCTCCTTCAGGCTTTCGGTGTCGGTGGCATACGAAATGCGGAAATGCCCGGCGAACATGAAGGCACTGCCATGGACGGCCGCCACGCCTTCCTCATCCAGAAGGGCGGTCACGAAATCCCGGTCGCTGTCGATACGCGCGCCACCCGCGCTGGTGCTGCCCAGGCAGCCCCGCAGCGAGGGGAAGACATAGAACGCGCCCTCCGGCGTTGCGCATCGCAGGCCGGAGGCCTGGTTGAGCATGCCAACCACAAGATCGCGCCGCTGCTGATAGGTGGCGACCATTTCGGCGATGAAATCCTGCGGGCCGCTCAGCGCTTCCAGCGCCGCCGCCTGACTGATGGAGGACGGGCCGGAGGTGGACTGTCCCTGCAGCTTGTTCATGGCGCGGATCAGTTCCACCGGCGCGCCGGCGAAACCGATACGCCAGCCGGTCATGGCATAGGCCTTGGACACGCCATTCATGGTGATCGTGCGATCGCGCAGGCGGGGTTCGACCTGCACGATGGTGGCGGGCCTGAACCCGTCATACACCAGCTTGTCATAGATATCGTCGGTCAGGATCCACACATCGGGATGACGCAGCAGCACATCGCACAGCCCGCGCAGTTCCGCGGCACTGTAGGCCGCCCCGGTCGGGTTGTTGGGCGAATTGAGCAGCAGCCACTTGGTGCGCGGCGTGATCGCGGCCTCCAGGTCGGCAGGACGCATCTTGAAGCCGTGTTCGGCCATGCACGGCACGACAATGGGCGTCCCTTCGGCCAGGGCGACGATATCGGGATACGAAACCCAGCAGGGCGCGGGAATGATCGCCTCGTCCCCGGGGTTTATGGTCGCGACCATCGCGTTGTAGATGACCTGCTTCCCCCCGGAGGAGACGATGATTTCATCGGACGTGTAATCCAGCCCGGAATCAAGGCGGAACCGTTCGGCCACCGCCCGGCGCAGCGCGGGCGTGCCGGCCACGTCGGTATATTTCGTCTGTCCCTGTTCGATGGCGCGGATGGCCGCCTGCTTGATGTTGGCGGGCGTGTCGAAATCGGGTTCGCCCGCCGAAAGGCTGATGATATCCCTGCCCGCTGCTTTCAGTTCACGCGCCTTGGTGGAAATGGCGATCGTCTGGCTGGGGCTGATCCTGTCAAGACGGGCGGCGATGAGATCCATGAGACCGAAATCCATTGGCATGAAGTTACCGTTCCCTGCTGGAACGTCCGGGCGTGAACCCTAGTGCGAACCCGGCGCCGTGAAAACAGCACAAATGCAGCATGAGGCATGTTTGACCGCCGCCATCACCGGACACCATGGCCCGGCATCCCGTCACGCCAGCGGGCCGGGATATCCGGCGGCGGCGCGTACGTCACGCGGGCTCATCCCCTGTTCGCGCATGGCGGCGATGGTCATCGCGCGGTCGCGCTTGGCCAGCCTGCGGCCCGATGCGTCGCATAACAGCGGGTGATGCGCGTATTGGGGTTCCGCCCATCCCATCAGGTGCTGCAACAGGCGATGCAGGGAGGTCGCGGGACGCAGGTCCTCCCCCCGCGTGACCAGCGTGATGCCCTGCAGCGCGTCGTCATGCGTCACGCACAGGTGATAGGACGCCAGCACGTCCTTGCGCGCCAGCACCACGTCGCCGAACAGTTCCGGGCGGCACTTCTGCCGTCCCTCCCCCCTTTCGTGCCATGTCAGATCGCGCGCCCCCGGCACAGACAGGGCACGCTCCATATCAAGCCGCAGGGCATGGGGCGTTCCCGCCGCCAGCAGTGCGTCACGCCGCCACGCCGGCAGGTCGCGGCACGTGCCCGGATAGATCACGCTTCCATCCGGCGCGTGATGCGGCGCATGGGCCGACGCCGCGATTTCATCGGCGATGTCGCGGCGCGTGCAGAAACAGGGATAGACCAGCCCCCGTTCGCCAAGCCGCGCCAGCACCTGCGCGTAATCCCCCAGATGCCGCGACTGCCAGCGGACCGGTTCGGGCCAGCGCAGGCCAAGCCAGCGGAGATCGGACATCAGTTCATGCGCGAACGCCGCGCGGCACCGTCCGGGATCGATATCCTCGATCCGCAGCAAGAAGCGGCCTCCCGACTCGTTTGCCGGGCGCCATCCCGACAGGGCCGAGGCCACATGTCCCAGATGCAGTCCGCCGGTGGGGCTGGGGGCGAAACGGGTTATGTCAGGCATTTGTCACGCGATAACAGACAGGTAGCAAAAGAATACATCATACGCCCCCGGATGTCGGAACATGGCGGCCCAACATTCGCCACCGCCATCCCTTGCCACATCCGGGCAGGTCTGTAATAGATTTACAGGAGTTACTTCATGACGGCGCACATGATCGGCGTTCGGTTCAAAGTAAAGGACGCCTGAAGACTTGTGTGGCGGCATCACCTCAAGGATGCGCCCGTGCTTTCTGACAGTCAACATTTCCCGGCCCTCGTCCTGAATGCCGATTTCCGGCCCCTGTCCTATTTTCCACTGTCGCTGTGGTCCTGGCAGGATGCCATCAAGGCCGTCTGGCTGGACCGTGTTTCGGTCCTGAGCGAATATGACGAAATCGTACATTCCCCGTCACAGGAAGTCCGCCTGCCCAGCGTCATCGCGCTGAAGGATTACATACCGACCGCGCGACGGCCGGCATTCACGCGCTTCAACGTGTTCCTGCGCGACAATTTTTCCTGCCAGTACTGCAATACGCGCCTGCCGACGCATGACCTGACGTTCGATCATGTCATCCCACGGTCCAAGGGGGGACGCACCACGTGGCAGAACGTGGTCACGGCCTGCAGCCCATGCAACCTGATGAAGGGATCCTACATGCCGCACGAACTGCGCATGTATCCTTCACGCACGCCGCAGCAGCCCAGCAGCTGGGAACTGCAGGAAAATGGACGTTCCTTCCCGCCTAATTACCTGCATGAAAGCTGGCGCGACTACCTCTACTGGGACAGCGAGCTGGAAAACTGACGCAAGGCCCCTGCTCCCTGCGCATGCCCCGTCCCGGGGCAGCCCCACAGCGGCCAGGGATCAGCGGGTATAACTATATCCGTATTCGTCCGCCATCTTTTGCAGATCCGGCGCGTTGTGCAGGTTGAGTGGGATGGGCTGGGGGTTCTTTGACCCGATCGCAAAGTTATGATCGGTCATGCGCTGGCAGGTATTCGCCGCAAGTGGAAAGCTGAGGTGCATCTGCGTGCCGAGTTCCTTGCGCAGGCAACGGACATCGCTTTCATACGGCATGCGCCCGATTTCGGCGGAACACCCGCCCAGCGTCATCACGCCGCACGTCAGCAGCATCAGTGGACCCGTCACTTTTCGCAGTGTCTTGCGCTTCATCTCGCCCCCGGAGGTTAACGCCAAAGTGTGGCATGAAAGCGCATCCGGCGATAGGGCCGGCCCCAGCCAGACCCAGCCCAGCCCTTCGTTTTTCGCATGGGTCGGACCATAAACCCCGCGCAGGCCGCATTCCGGACCGGAGTGGCTGCGGTATCGCCTGAGCGCATAGGTGATATAACCGTGAACCGGGTGACATTATGAACGTATATTGTCACCCTGCGTGTTCTTATCCGGTTTCTTTCATAATTGGGTGCGATTTATAAAAGCGTCAAATATCAACGAGGGAAGTCTATAAATTCTTCCCCATATTGCGTATGTCGACGTCCGTACATGCCCTGCCCCCACCCATGCCCGAGGTGAAATAATGAGATTACTGGCCGTTCATCCAAGTTCGCTGATGTACACCAAGGTGTTTTTGCGACTGGAACCTCTGGGCCTGGAACTTGTCGCAGGCGCGGCCCGCGACAAGGGGCACGAGGTCGAGCTTATCGACCTGCAGGTGGAAAAGCACGCTGATTACTGGGAACGCATCGACCGCTTCCGTCCCCACGCCATCTGCTTTTCCGGCAACTATCTGGCGAACGTTCCGGAAATCATCGACCTGTGCAAGGAAACGCGCAAGCGCCTGCCCAATGTCTTCCTGTTCATCGGCGGGCATTCGATCTCGTTCATCGCCCGCGACGTGCTCGCGCTGTCCGACGGGGCGATCAACTGCGTGCTGAAGGGCGAAGGCGACGCCACCGTGGGCCTCCTGCTGGATGCATGGGACAAGGGCGAGGACCTGCTGGGTGTTCCGGGCGTCGTGACGATGGAAGGCGACGGGCCGCCGCCCATCTTCGTGGAAAACCTGGACGGCGTCCGCCCCGCGCGCGACCTTCTGCACCATCGCCGCAAGTATTTCATCGGAACCCTTGATCCCGCGGCCTCCATCGAATTTGCGCGTGGCTGCCCGTGGGACTGCACGTTCTGCAGCGCGTGGACGTTCTATGGCCGTTCCTACCGCACCGCCAGCCCGGAGGTGATCGGCCAGGAACTGCAGGAAATCAAGGAACCGGGCATCTTCATCGTCGATGACGTGGCCTTCGTCCATGCGGAACACGGCATGGCCATCGCGGCCGAAGTCCGCCGCCGTGGCATCAAGAAGGAATATTACCTTGAAACGCGCGCCGACGTGCTGCTGCGCAACAAGGACGTCTTTCGCGAATGGAAGGAAATCGGCCTCAGCTACATCTTCATCGGGCTTGAGGCCGTCGATGCCGAAGGGCTGAAGCGCTTCCGCAAGCGCGTGTCGATGGACCGCAATTTCGAGGCGCTTGACTATGCCCGTTCGCTTGACCTGATCGTCGCGATCAACCTGATCGCCGATCCGTCATGGGATCGCGAACGTTTCGAGGTCATCCGCCAGTGGTGCCTGGAAATTCCGGACATCGTCAACCTGTCGGTCACCACGCCGTATCCGGGCACCGAAATCTGGGAAAGCGAATCGCGCAAGCTGACGACCCGCGACTACCGCCTGTTCGACATCCAGCACGCGGTCATGCCGACCACCCTGCCCCTGCGCGAGTTCTATGAGGAACTGGTGAAGACGCAGCAGGTGCTGAACAACAAGCATCTGGGCTGGGCCGCGATCAAGGATACGCTGGGTATCGCGCTGCGCCTGGCGCTGCGGGGACAGACAAACTTCCTGACCATGATCTGGAAGTTCAATTCGGTCTTCAACCCCGACCTCCAGATGGCCGACCATGCGCGCAAGCCGGTCTATGAAATGCCGCTCAAGCCCGAGGGTACCAACCAGAAAATCGACCGCAAGACGCTGTATGTCCATGGCCCGGCCGGACGCAAGTCGCGCAAGCTGGATGACGCCACGGAAAAGTTCGTCGACGAAACCCGCATGAGCACGGTGGACTGACGCCACGACGGACCATGACGGCGGCGTGATGGGATGGGGCGGACGGGTTGCATCGGATCGCGCCCGTTCCAACATCTGCGTCACGCGCCGGTCGACAGCCAGTTTCCGCCGGGCGTGACAGTTCAGGAACAGAGCCATGGCCACGGCACCGGAAACGGCCGTTACTTTCCCGATAGAGGGCATGAGCTGCGCCGCGTGCGCCAGCCGGCTTGAAAAAGTCATCCGGCGCGTGCCCGGTGCTACGCCCAGCGTCAGTTTCGCCACATCACAGGCCACTGTCAGCTTCGCGCAGGCGCCGCCCGCGCTTGCGCCGGTGTTCGAGGCGGTGCGCAAGGCGGGATTCGATATCCCGACCCGCACCCTTTCCCTGCGCCTGACGGGCATGAGCTGCGCCGCATGCGCCAGCCGTATCGAAAAGCTTCTCAATCGGTTGCCCGGCGTCACCGCACGCGTCAATTTCGCGACGGAACAGGCGGACGTCACCTATGTCCCCGGCCTTGCCGACCTGCCCGCCATGATCGCGCAGGTGCGCAAGGGTGGGTTCGATGCCGCCCCGCTGGAGGATCCCGCCACGGCGGCCGACGGGACCGATGCGCAGGACAGGGCCCATGCCGCGGCACTGCGCCAGCAGAAATTGCGGTTCGCCCTGTCCGCCGTGCTGACCCTTCCCCTGCTGCTGGGCATGATCGACATGGTGTCCGGCAGGATGGACTTCATACTGCCGCTGCCTGTGCAATGCCTGCTGGCGACACTGGTACAGTTCGGGTGTGGATGGCCGTTCTACCGGCAGGCGTGGAAAGCCCTGCGCGGTGGCGGGGCCAACATGGACGTGCTGGTCGTGCTGGGCACCACGGTGGCATGGCTGTCAAGCACGGTCGTCTGGCTGTTCTCGCTTCGCGGGCATGTCTATTTCGAATCCGGCGCGGTCGTCATTACGCTGGTGCTGTTGGGACGCCTGCTCGAAGCGCGGGCGCGCGACCGTACGCGCGCGGGCATCGCGGGGCTGCTGCGCCTGCAACCGCGCATCGCGCATGTCGAACGCGATGGACAGACCATCGACATGCCGGTCGCCTCCCTGCGGGTGGGCGACATCGTCAGCGTCCGGCCGGGCGAAAGCATCCCTGTCGATGGCGTCGTCATCGCGGGACAGTCCGATGTGGACCAGTCCGCCATGACGGGCGAAAGCGTTCCCGTCGCACGCACGGTCAATGACAGGGTCATTGGCGCGACGATCAACCAGAATGGCGTCCTGCGCGTCCGGGCCGAACAGGTCGGCGCCAACAGCACCCTGTCGCAGATCGTGCGCATGGTCCAGCGCGCGCAGGGATCGCATGACCCGGTGCAGCAGCTGGTGGACAGGATTTCCGCCGTTTTCGTGCCGGGCGTGCTGGTGATCGCGTTGCTGACATTCCTTGTCGGATGGATGGCATACGGCCACGCCAGCGCGGCGCTGACGGGCACGATTGCCGTCCTGGTGGTGGCCTGCCCCTGCTCGCTGGGGCTGGCGGTGCCAACGGCCATCATGGTGGCGACGGGGCGTGGCGCCCGCGCGGGGCTGCTGTTTCGCGATGCGGACACGCTGGAACACGCCCATACCATCAACCTGCTGGTCATGGACAAGACAGGCACCCTGACGCTGGGAAAGCCGGAAGTCCGCGAAATCGTGCCCCTGCCGGGGCATGACAGGGAAAGCCTGCTGGCCACGGCTTATGCGCTGGAACAGGATTCCGGCCATCCGCTGGCGCGCGCCATCGTCTCGCATGCCCAGCAGCTTGATATCGCGCCTGTCGCGGTGCGGGACGTAACCGCCCTGCCCGGTCGCGGGGTCAGGGGCATGACGCCACAGGGAACGCGCCTTGTGCTGGGGGCGCCGCGTTTCCTGAGCGAAAGCGGATATGCAGGACAGCCCGACACCGTCATCGGGCTGGAACAGCAGGGCAGGACCGTCATCGGCGTGGCCGATGAACACGGCGTCATCGGCTATATCGCCCTGAGCGACAGCCTCAGGCCGGAGGCCGCCGCATGCGTCCGCGCCCTGCGTCAGGACGGCATCGCGACCCTGATGCTGACGGGCGACAACCCACAGGCGGCGGCGGAAATCGCCCGCGCGCTGGACATGGACCGTTTCATCGCGGGCGTCCTGCCACAGGACAAGGCGGCGGAGATTGAAAAGCTGCGGGCGCAGGGCCATGTCGTGGGAATGGTGGGCGACGGGATCAACGATGCCCCGGCCCTGGCGATGGCGGATATCGGGTTCGCCATGGGCCATGGTTCGGATATCGCGGTCCAGTCCGCCGGCGTCATCCTGATGCGCGACAACCTCAACGGGGTTCTCGATGCGATTTCCCTGTCACGCGCGACGTTGCGCAAGGTCAGGCAGAACCTGTTCTTTGCCTTCATCTATAATATAATAGGCATCCCGCTTGCGGCTTTCGGCATGCTGGACCCGGCCATCGCCGGGGCTGCCATGGCCATGAGTTCCGTATCGGTGGTCACCAGTTCGCTGCTTCTGAACCGATGGCACACCACGACATCGCCCACGAGGACGTAAGGAAAGAATTCCAGATGGAAAAATTCACACTCAAGATAGCGGACATGACCTGTGACGGATGCGCGGCCAAGGTCCGCCGTTCGCTCGAAAGCGTGGAAGGTGTCTGCGACGTTGATGTCTCCCTCAACAAGGGGGAAGCCTATGTCACGTGCGACGACACGTTCGCAAATCCCGACGCGCTGGCCAGCGCCGTGGACGCGGCCGGATTTGACGTCGTTCAGGAATACTGAAGGCCGCGCCCGGCCACCAAGGGTCTGAAGGCGGATCGCACCCCCATCTTCAGACATTCATCGCGTTCACGCGATCAGCAGGCGTCCTGCATGGAAGCCGCCTTGCGGATGGCGCGGGCCATGGCCTCCACCCCGTTGCCACGGTTGGTGGACAGCGCCTGCACCAGCCCCAGTTCGCGCAGGAAGGCCGGATCGGTCCCAAGGATTTCCGCCCTGCTGCGCCCGGAATAGACCCGCAGCAGCAGCGCCACCAGCCCCGAGACAATGGCTGCGTCCGAGGCCCCGGCGAAAAACAGGGCATCGCCTTCCTGCCTGGCCTCCAGCCAGACCTGGCTCTGGCAGCCGGGAACGCGATGGGCGTCGTTGGTCCATTCCTTGGGGAATGGCGGCAGCTTGCGGCCAAGTTCGATGATGTACTGGTAACGGTCCATCCAGTCATCGAACAGCGAGAGTTCATCGGCAATCGCCGCGATCGCGTCCGCCGCTGTATCGTCTTCGGGCTTTACGAATGGATCCGTCATCTTCTTTCCCAAGGGGGCGGCACCATCGCCGCCCCGTCCCTGCACGTCCGGTTTCACGTCCCCTCCCGCGCGGCGGGCGGGGACGATCACCGGTCTGGTTAGCATGAAATTACAGGATAAAGCGGCTCAGATCACCCTTGCGCGCCAATGGTGCGACTTTTTCCTGAACATCGGCGGCCGTGATTTCCACCGTCTGCCCGCTGCGGTCGGTCGCGGTAAAGGAAACCTCCTCCAGCAGGCGCTCGATCACGGTCGCCAGCCTGCGCGCGCCGATATTCTCCACCCGTTCGTTGATGTCGGCGGCCAGTTCGGCCAGTGCCTCCACCGCGTCGTCGGTAAAGCGCAGATCCACCTTTTCCGTACCCAGCAGGGCCGTGTACTGTGTCAGCAGCGAATGTTCCGGCTCCGTCAGGATGCGGCGCAGGTCCTGGCGCGTCAGGGACGACAGTTCCACGCGGATGGGCAGGCGTCCCTGCAGTTCCGGCAGCAGGTCCGAAGGCTTGGCGATATGGAACGCGCCCGAGGCAATGAACAGGATATGATCCGTGCGCACGGGGCCGTACTTGGTCGAAACCGTCGTCCCCTCGATCAGGGGCAGCAGGTCGCGCTGCACCCCCTCGCGCGAGACATCGCCGCCGCGCGTCCCGCCTTCGGCCGCGCGGGCGCACACCTTGTCGATTTCATCAAGGAAGACGATGCCATGGTCCTGCGCATGGGCCACCGCCTCATGCGTCAGGGCCTCGGTATCGAGCATCTTGTCCGCCTCCTCGCGCGTCAGGGCGGCGCGGGCCTCCGCCACCGTCATGCGACGGCGCTGGGGCATGCGGTTCATGAAGCCCTTCATCATGTCGGAGAAGTTGATGACCGTGCCCGGCGTCATGTTCGGCATGTCCGCCTGCCCGGACGGGGACGGCCCCTCGGTCACCGAAATCTCGACTTCCTTGGCCTCAAGCTCCCCGTTGCGCAGCATGCGGCGGAACTTGTTGCGGGTATCGGCGGAAGCACCCTCGCCCACCAGCGCGTCAAGCAGGCTGTTTTCCGCCGCCATTTCGGCCTTGGCCTGCACGTCCTTGCGCCGCAGGTCACGCAGCATGTTGATCGATACCTCGACAAGGTCACGCACGATGCTTTCGACATCGCGCCCGACATAGCCGACCTCGGTGAACTTCGTCGCCTCGACCTTCAGGAAAGGCGCCTGCGCCAGACGCGCCAGGCGACGGGCGATTTCGGTCTTGCCGCAGCCTGTCGGGCCGATCATCAGGATATTCTTGGGCACGACCTCCTCGCGCAGGCCCTCGGGCAGCTGCGCGCGACGCCAGCGGTTGCGCAGCGCGATGGCCACCGCGCGCTTGGCATCCGTCTGCCCGATGATGAAGCGATCGAGTTCCGAGACGATTTCCCGGGGGGAATGATTGGGGATTTCCATCATGCCTCTGCCTTGTCCGTATCGCCGCCCAGCGTTTCCACGATGACGGAATGATTCGTATAGACGCAGATATCGCCCGCGATCTTCATGGAACGCTGCGCGATTTCCCGCGCGCCCAGCCCCTCGATCCCCAGCAGCGCGCGCGCGGCCGACAGGGCGTAATTCCCGCCAGAACCGATGGCGATGATGCCGTCTTCGGGTTCCAGCACGTCGCCATTGCCCGTCAGGGTATAGGAATGGTGCGCGTCGGCGACGGCCATCATGGCCTCAAGCCGCCGCAGATAGCGGTCGGTGCGCCAGTCTTTCGCCAGTTCGACGCATGCGCGCTCCAGCTGGTTGGGATAGCGTTCCAGCTTGCCCTCCAACCGTTCGAGCAACGTGAAGGCATCGGCGGTCGCCCCGGCAAAGCCGGCAAGGATGTCGCCAGACGGGCCGATGCGGCGCACCTTGCGCGCGTTGCCCTTGATGACGGTCGCGCCCAGCGTCACCTGGCCGTCGCCTGCCATCGCCACCTGGTTATCACGCCGCACGCACAGGATGGTCGTGCCGTGCCAGCCAATCGGATCGTGGGGATTTACATGATGATCTTGCATATCATGAAGAAATAGGAGCTTTCCCCCATAGCACAAGAGGCATTGGCGCGACCGTGCATCCTTATGCGGTGGAAGCACCGCCACGCATGATCCGCCCGATATGTTCGGCCAGTCCCGCGCGCGTAAAGGGCTTGTGCATGACATTGCCCCCTTTTGGCAGGGCACCGAGGTTGGCGTAACCCGTAAGATACAGCACCCTGAGGTCCGGCTGGATCGCCTGCAGCCTGTGCGCCGTTTCCTGCCCGCCCATTTCGGGCATCATCACGTCCATGATCACAAGGTCCAGCGGCCCCAGCCCCGCCTCCAGCGCCGCGACGGCGGCCCTGCCGCCGGGATAGTCATGCACCTCGTGCCCGCGCGCGCGCAGGAAGCCCGCCGTCACCGCGCGGACCCCCGGTTCGTCATCGACCACCATGATGCGCAGGGGCCGGTCGGGCATGGTCGTAATGCCCGGCTCCTCCGTCGTTTCGGCGCGCGCCGTCCCGTCCTGCACCGGCAGGCACAGATCGACACGCGTCCCCTCGCCCGGCGTGCTGTGGACCTGCACCTCCCCCCCGACATGGCGGACGAAGCCATAGATCATCGACAGGCCAAGGCCGGTGCCGCGCCCGACATCCTTGGTGGTGAAAAAGGGCTCGAACACGCGCGCCAGCGTTTCTTCCGACATGCCCACGCCCTGGTCCTGCACCGAGACCATGACATAGCTTCCGGGCACGAGGTTGGTGCCCGCCACCACCTCGCGCACGCGCTTGAGGGCGGAGGAGACGCGGATGACGCCGCCATTGGGCATCGCGTCCACCGCGTTGATGCACAGGTTGAGCACCGCCAGTTCCAGCTGCCCCGCATCGGTGCAGACCGGCGGCAGCATCCCGTCGGACGCCGCCGTGTCGACCACGATGGAACATGGCGTCGCCAGCGCCTTGTCCTGCCGCGACACCACCGTCTGGGCCAGCAGGTCCTTCATGCCATGCAGCAGCGCGTTCACGTCGATCGGCTCGAGGCTCAGGTCACGCGGGCGGCTGAAATTGAGCAGCCGCCGCGTCAGCGACGCGCCGCGACGCGCCGCCGCCGTGGCATTGTCAAGCAGGCGCAGCACCGCGCCCTCCTCCGGCGGCAGCATCTCGTGGGCCAGTTCCAGCGACCCCAGCACCGCGGTCAGGAGGTTGTTGAAATCATGGGCGATGCCCCCCGCCATGGTGCCGAGGGCCTGCATCTTTTCCGCCTGGCGCAGGCGGCCTTCCATTTCCTGCTGGCGGGTGATGTCGCGGTTGATGACCACGGAATAGACATCGCTGCTGTCGGAATCGTCCAGCACGACGCGCGTGAACCCCCGCCAGCGGCCATGGTTGCGCCCGACCTGCGCCGGAAGCTCGACCGCCGCCTCGTCACGCCCCTCGGCGCGCATGCGTTCCTCCGCCATGCGCAGGGCCGGCAGCAGCGCCGGATCGCACAGGTCCTCCTCACGCTGGCCAAGGCAGTCCGCGACGTCGCGGTCATAGAAATCGGCGGCCTGATGGTTGATCCGCACGAAACGCCCCTGCGAATCCTTGAACCCCAGACCGGCGCGCAGGTTGTTGAGCAGCCCGTGCAGCAGCTGGCGTTCCGTGCGCAGCTCTCGCTCCAGCCGGTGATAGTCCGCCGCCTGGACGATCATCGCGCGCAGGGCGTCGGGATCCCACGGCTTGTGGGAATAGAACGAAATGCGTCCCTGGTTCAGGGCGGCGGCCACCGCCCCGATATCGGCATATCCCGTCAGCAGGATCGCCTGCGCGTCGCTGATTTCGCGGGCGCGGGCCAGCATGACGTCGCCGCCCATTTCCGGCATCCGCTGGTCGGACACGATGACATCGACATCATTGCGCCGCGCCAGTATCTCCAGCGCCTCCACCGGGGAAACCGTGGAGATGACGGTAAATGCGTCCTCCAGCAGGTCGGTCAGGGCGACAAGGATTTCGGGTTCGTCATCCACCAGCAGGACGACGGGACGCGCGGCCTGCTGTGTCATACCCTGTTCTTTCCCATCATGGCTGCCTTTCCTGCCCGTCTTCGGAATCCTGCGCGTGCCACGGCACTGAAATCGTGAACAGCGCCCCGCCTTCGGGACGGTTGGCGACCATCAGCGTTCCATGATGGGCCTGCACCACGCCATAGGCGATCGCAAGGCCCAGCCCCGTGCCCGCCCCCACCGGCTTGGTGGTGAAAAATGGCTCGAAGATGCGTTCCTGCACCTCTGGCGCGACGCCCGGACCGGTATCCGAAATCGTGAAAACGTAATCGACCGCACCCCTTTCGGCGTCATGCCGCAGCTCGGTGCGAATATCGATCCGGCCCTGCGCCGGAGTATCCGTCAGAGGGTTATCACGTCCCGCCGCCTCCAGGATTGCATCGGCGGCATTGCTGATAATATTCATGATGACCTGATTGAGCAGCGCCGCCTGGCAGTACAGCCGCTCCGGCGCGGCATAGTCGCGGTGCACGACGATGCCATTGCCCAGTTTCTGCGTCAGCAGCGCCAGCACCGTCTCCAGCGCCTCCGGCACGTCGATGACCTGGAACAGCCCTTCGTCCAGTCGCGAAAATTTGCGCAGGTTCAGGACAAGGTTCTGGATGCGCCGCAGCCCGAGGTTCATCGACGCCACGCGGTCGCGACATTTGCGCAGGATCGCGGCGCGTCCTTCGCGTTCCGCATCGGTGGACGCGTTTTCCAGTCCCATCACGCGGTCCAGCCCGCGCGCGACCGTATCCTTGTGCGCCAGGATGAAGGCCAGCGGGTTGTTGATTTCGTGCGCGATCCCGGCCACCAGTTCACCCAGCGACGCCATCTTGGCGGTCTGGACCAGCTTGCCCTGCGTCTCGATCAGCTTGCGGTTGGCGTCCGCCAGTTCGCGGTTGGCCTGTTCCAGCGCCTCCGCCAGGGAGGCCTTGGACGCGATCGCCGCGGCTTCGGCCCGCGCGCTCTTGATGGCGATTTCGCGGTTCTGCCGCTCCACCTCTATGCGCCGCACGTCGTCCTGCAGCAGCTTGCGCCGCACCAGCACCCTGATGCGCAGCGCCAGCACGGATGGCGCGACATCGTCGGGGACAAGGTCGTCCACGCCCGTCTCAAACACCCGGGCGGAAAACTCGCGCTCGTCCGGGCATGGCGGGCTGATGGCCAGGATGCGCAATGGCACGCCGCCGCGCATCAGCACCTCCTGACGCAGTTCATCAAGCCTGCGGCAGAACTCCACCCCGTCGAATTTCCCCGGCATAAGGTCGACCACGACGCAGTCGGGCGCGCGTTCGGGGTCCAGCAGGGTCCTGCGGTCAAAATGCGCCGGGTCGTCACAGATGGTCACGATGTGCCCGTCGCGCTGCAACAGGTCGATCAGGGCCGGGACCTCCGCCCCGATGGTGGTCGCGGCATCGTGGCGCTGCGTGACGACAAGGATGCGCGCGCGGCGGAAGACGCGGCCGGGCCGGGCCTGCACGTTGCCTGCATATTCACGCAGCAGCGCGCGGATGCGAAAGACGATCAGCGCGGAGTCGGAGGATTTCGGCACATAGGCGTCGGCGCCGCTTTCCAGTCCCTCGCGCTCCAGCCCCGGCTCGATCCCTTCCGTCAGGATCAGGACAGGTATGGTGCGCGTTACGGCGTTCATGCGCAGCTGCCGCGCCAGTTGCCCCCCGTTCATGCCCGGCAGGTGGTAATCCGCGATCACGAGGTCGGGGATGCGGGTATCGAGCGTATCAAGTGCCGCCTCGCCACTCGCGACGCGTTCGACGGTAAAGCCGTGCCCCTGCAGCATGCGGCGGATGCGCAGGGCCTGCGTATCGGAATCTTCCACCAGCAGGACGTTGGCGGCGCGGTCATCATCGGGCTGTATGGTCATGCTCAGGTCATGTTCCGTGGTGGCTGGCGGCCGGGCAATGGCGGGCGCATGTCGGGCGACACGGCGCTGTCGGCGATGATCCGGGCGACATGCGGGGCGATTTCGGGCAATGGCAGGCTGATGCAGGTCGCTCCGCTCCGCTCCGCCGCGCCGGGCATGCCGTGGATGACCGCCGTGCTTCGGTCCTCGGTAATGGTATACGCCCCCGCGCGCCGCACGTCGCCCAGGCCCTGCGCCCCGTCTTCCCCCATGCCGGTCATCAGCACGCCGATGGCGTTCCTGCCGAAAACGCGCGCGACCGAGGAAAACAGGATCGAGGCTGACGGCCGCTGCCCCTGTACCGGCGGGGTATCCATCAGGATCGCCTCCCCCCCGGTACCCACCGTCAGGTGCCGGTCCCCCGGCGCGACATGGACATGCCCCGGCCGCAGGGTTTCCCCGTGCGACGCGACCGAGACGGACATGGGCACCTGCTGGTCCAGCCAGTGGGCGAACCCCTCCATGAACGGTCCGCCCATATGCTGGACCACCACGACAGGAATGGGGAAGTCCACCGGCAGCGCGCCCAGCACCTGCGCGAAGGCGCGCGGGCCGCCGGTGGAGGCCGCAAGGGCCAGCAGGCGCGGCTGGACCGGCCATGGCGTGACCATGGCCCCGACCTGGGGCAGCGCCTCGGCCATCATCAGGCGGCGGCGGATCACGGGCACCTGGCTCATGATATACAGCTGCGTGGTAATGGCGCGCACGGCGGCGCGGCCAGCATCGGAGGTCAGGCCCCGTGGCTTTTCAATCACCGCCAGCGCACCGGAACGCAGCGCATTCATCGAAACCTGCGCGTCCAGCGCGTCGCTGACGATGACGATCGGGGTGGGGCAATGCGTCATGATGGAGCGCGTCGCCTCCAGCCCGTCCATACCGGGAAGGCAGACATCCATGGAGATCACGTCGGGACGCAGGTGCGGGACAAGGCGGATCGCCTCCTCCGCGCTTTCGACCGCATCGACCAGGCGCAGGCGCGGGTCATTGCGGATGCTGTGCGACAGCAGGTGGCGCAGGACGGCCGAATCCTCCACCACCAGCACGGAACGCGGCTCGATTACGGGAACATTTGTCACAACAGCCCCCGTATCGTCTCGACCAGTTCGCCCTGATCGAATTTCTGTTTCGTGATATAGGCGCGCGCGCCCCCCTCCAGCCCGCGCCGGATTTCCTCGTCATTATCGCGCGACGTCATCAGCACGACGGGAATCCGCGCCAGCCGCGGGTCGGCGCGGATGGCCGCCAGCAGGGCGAAGCCGTCCATGCGCGGCATTTCCACGTCCGTGACCACCACATCGATGGAACGCGACGACTGCAGCAGCAGCATCAGCGCCTCTTCCCCATCCACCGCCAGCATCACGTCAAAGCCATGGGCCTGAAGGATCGTTTTCTGCAGGGTGCGGGTCGTGATGGAATCATCGACCACCAGCACCAGCGGCGCGCGGCGCGCCTGTGGCGCGGCCTGCGCCGGCGGGGCAAGGCTGACGCGCATGGCCCGTCCCCCCCGCGCGCGCCAGCGTTCGAACAGTCGGTCGGGACTGATGACGAAAACCGGCCTGTCCTCGCGTGGCCAGGCGATGCCGGGGACCAGTTCACTGTCCAGCCCCACGGCGGAGGCATCGGAAATCAGCAGCGTGCGGACCTCGACCATGCGTTCGACGGCAAAGCCGCACAAGGCGCCATCGACCTCCATCACCGCGACGCTCACCGCGCCGCCGCGCACCGGAAGGTCCGCCGCCGCATCGCCCACGAACGCCGACAGGGGCACGATGGGCGCAAGTTCCTCCGCCGGGGGCGGCCCGGACGCGCGGGCGGGATGATCCCCCACGTCGGGATGGGGCAGGACCACGAACGGACAGCCATCGATCATGCGGATGTCGTCATACGCCACGCGCAGGAGGTGACGGATCACCCGGCCCGGCAGGCCGATCATCCGTTCCCCGTTTTCCACCAGCACGACGGTGCGCTGGCGCTGCGAAACCGGCACCGTCAGGGTCACGACCGTCCCGCATGGCTGGCCCTGTTCCATCGCCACCGTGCCATGCAGCGCGCGCGCGGCCTCCGCCACGATCGAAAGGCCGACGCCGCGACCTGCAAGGTGATCGACATGCGCGCGGGTGGAAAAGCCGGGTTCGAACACCCGCGCCAGCAGCTGCCGCGCATCGAGCGGCGCATCGACATGGATCACGCCCTGCCGCACCGCGCGCGCGGCAATCGCCTTCAGGTCGGGGCCACACCCGTCGTCGCTGACCCTGACCTGAAGCCGCACGCCCGTCAGCGTCACGGTCACGGTGATCGTCTGCGTTTCCGGCTTGCCCGCCTGCAGCCTGCGCGCGCGGCTTTCATGGCCATGGACGATGGCGTTGCGCAGCAGGTGGAGCACGGGATCGCGCAGGGCCTGCATCACGCGCCGTTCGGCCTGCACCTCCATTCCGCGCAGGTGTACTTCCACCCGCGCATCAGGGCCGCCATGTTCGCGCGCGATACGCCGCGCCATCGCGGCGAGCGATCCGAAGACCGTCCCGGCGGGGACAAGGCTTACGGCATGCACTTCCTCCCCAAGCCGCAGGAGGGCGCGATCCCCCTGCCCGGTCATCAGTTCATGCTCGCGCCGGATCGCCATCAGCCGTCGCGTCATGCGCGAAAACACCGCGACCGGATCCGCCTGCAGCTGTCGCGGCGCCTGGCTGACCGCGCGCATGTCACGCAACAGGTCATCAAGCCGTTCCCACAGCCGGTCATGCCGTTCGGCAACACCCATGAGGTCATGCACCGCCCCCGACAGCGCATCAAGGCGGGAGACCGGCACCTGAACATAGGAATCCGCCCCGGCATCCGGGCCGGTGGCGGGACGCTCCTCGACCGTGCCTTCCGCCTGGGGGGCGGCAGCGGACGACGTTTCCATGATGCCGTCGATTTCATCAAGCGCATGGGCAATCGTGGCGATATCGCCCGCATCAAGGCTGCCGCCACGTTCCATCAGGATGGACAGGCGGTTCTCGACAGCATGGGCGATGTCCTCCACCTCGGGGATTTCCACCGCGCGCGCCGCGCCCTTGAGCGAGTGCATGCGGCGGAAAATCTCCGCCAGCGCCGGGCGCGTGCCGCATCCCGCCTTCAGCAGATCGCGGATGACACGCAGGTGATCGCGATATTCGGCGTCGAAAACCGCCAGAAGTTCCTGCCTGAGATCCACCACAACCGGCGTCAGGTCCGGTACCGGGCGGAAATCGCCAGAAGCTGCTTCGACAGCTTGCCCAGATTGCTGGCCGAGGCCTCAAGGTTGCGTGTCCCGCCGGATGTCTGCTGGCTGGCCTGCCGGATGCTCTGCAGCGCGGTCATGACCTGCTCGATCCCCAGCTGCTGCTGGTTGGTGGACGCCACGATCTGCTGGAACGCATGCACCCCTTCCTCGATCCCGCCGGTCATCCGCTCGATGGTCTTGTAGGCGATGTCGGTCCGCTCCCGCCCGGCGGAAACGCGCTTGACCGCCTCTTCGGTCAGCATCACCGACGTGTTGATGCCACGCTGGATGTCGCCAAGGATGGAGCGGACATTCTGCGTCGCGTCGCGCGACTGATCGGCAAGGATCTTCATTTCCGCCGCGACCACGGCAAAGGAACGCCCGTGCTCGCCCGCCGCCGCCGCCTCGATCGCGGCGTTGAGCGCAAGCAGGTGGGAACGTTCCGACAGGTCGTTGACGGTCGTGATGATCTCGCTGATCGCCTCGGTCCGTTCGGACAGGGCGACGATGTTCGACGCCACCGCCTCGGCCCCGTCATGGGTGCGCGCCATGGCGCGGGCCGTCTCCTCCACCGCCTCAAGGCCGCTTGCGGAACTGTGGACGATCACCTCGGCCGACGAAATCACCTCCCGCGCGCGCTTGCTGATCTGCGCGCCGGAATGGGTGATCTGGTCCACCGTCGCGGCGGTTTCCTGAATGGCGGCGAACTGCTCCTCCACGCTTGCGGCCTGCTGCTGGGTGGAGGCGCGGATGTCCGCCACGGCGACATCAAGGTCACGCGTGACCTCCCCGCTCTGGCGCGCGATTTCACGCAGGCCGTCGATCATCCGGTTCAGCCCCGCGGCAAGGCGCGCGACCTCGTCACGGTTTTCGCCCATGTCCCCCACCTTGGCGCGGGTGGCAAGGTCGCCCTGCCCCACGCGTTCCATCACATGCATGATGGAGGCCAGCGGTTCCATGATCGAACGCCGCGTCCAGAACGTCACGATCAGGGCAACGATCACCGCGACCCCCAGCCCGATGGCAAGCGAGCGGCGGCTGTAGTCGTAGGAGGCGCTGCCCTGCGTTTCTGCCACCCTGACCCCACGGTCAAGCAGGGAGGCCGCCTGGCTGACAAGCTGGTCGATGTCCTTCTCGCGGCTTTCGATCCGCCCGACCTGTTCGCGCACGACCTGCTGGTTGTCCGCGCGCATGGCCTTGAACAGGGTGCCGACCGCGCGTTCGTCGAACAGCACCTGCTCCGCGATTTCACGCAGCTGTCCCGACACGGTGGAGAACATGTCGCGCTGGTCGGTGGACCGCGCCAGCCGTCCCGCCTCGTCCGCGCCGGCGGTCACGTTGCTGAGCAGTTCGTCGGCCTGGTGGGCGCGTTCGTCCCAGTCGGAAATCGCGTCATCCAGCGCGGAAGGCGCGTTTTCGTAATCATGGGCGTAATAATGCGCGACAATCGCCAGCCTGCGCGCCGCAAGGTCGGTTTCATCCACGCGGATCAGCGTCAGCTGCCGGTAGACCGTAAGGTCGCGGGTGACGATGATGGTCATTTCATCGCGGACGTCACGTATCTGCCCCAGCGCGTAAACGCCAAGCGAGACCATGAGCAGGACGCCAACCATGAAGCCGAACAACAGACGGTTTGCAATCGTCACGACAGGCTACTCTCCGGAATAACGGACGGAAGAAAAAAGGCGCACGGGATCAAGCACCACGACATGCCGCCCGTCGGGCAGCAGGGCGGTGGGAAACCCCGACGGCAGCACGGATGGTGCGGTGGCGGGAATATCCATAACGCCTCTGGCCGCGCCCGCAAGCAGGGCGATACGCGCAAGCGGCACGCTGGAGACCGAGCGCAGCAGGATCATCGCACCCGGCGCGTCCTGCTCCCCCTCCTCCATCAGCATGGCGAGGTCGAACACGGTATAGAGGTCGCCCTGGTATCCATACACCCCGCGCACGCTGGCGGGACAGTCGGCGCGGCGTGGCATGTCGCTCCACATCGGGTCGGTCACGCGCAGCACCGCGTCAAGGTCGAGGCAGCATTCGCGCCCCCCCACGTCCAGCACCAGCATGCTGCGGCCGGGCGTGGCGTCCGCCATGCCCGCGTCATGCCGCGCCGCCAGCGTCGCCGCGCGTTCGGCAAGGATATGCCGCGCGAAACGTTCCTGTTCGAAACGTTCCTGTTCCGGGGGGACGGATGGCGCGCCGTCGCGGCCATCGCCCCGGTCCGAAGGCTGCGTCATGACATCCCCGACGCAATGTCAGACAGCGTGGACAGCAGGCTGGCGTCGTGATTTTCCTTGTCCTGCAGCAGGCGTAAAAGCCCCCCCGCCGTCAGGCCGCCCCCCCCTTCGAGCACGTGGCCCGCGGCAAGGCTGCGGGCCAGTTCGCGCGCCTGCGCGCGCAGGCGCCGCGCATCGTCGGCGGCCCCCGTCCTTTCCAGCAGGTGGGCAAGGTAGCATCGCGCCATGACATGGCCGCGACGCAGGTAGATCACGCGGCGGAAACCCTCAACCGCGCCCTCATGCTCCCCCAGCGCCAGAAGAAGGACCCCGAGCATGAAATACACCCCCACCGCCATGGGCGAGCGGCGCAGGTATTCGTGACAGACCGTCACCGCCCGGCGCGTCGCCCCGCCATCGGCAAGCTGGCGTATCGTGCGCAGGATCCCCGCCTCCCGGCCCGGATCGGCCGTGGCGGCCTCCGGCAGCGCGGGAAGGGCCACGGGACGGCGCGACGGCAGCCGTGGCGCGCCATAGCGAAAGGACTCCGCCTTTTGCCGCGCCGGCAGCGCGACGGGCGCGACTGCGGTGCTTCCCTTCGCGCGAAACGCCATGGTGCCCGGCAGGCGCACGGGCTGCATGACGCTTTCGAACGGGCCTATCGGTTCGGAATGTCCCACCAGCATCCAGCCATCGCCGGCGATGCGTTCCGCCATGGCCTGCACCAGGCGCGTCACCTGCAGCGGGTCGAAATAGATCAGGACGTTGCGGCACAGGATCAGGTCGAACGGTCCCGCAGGCCCGCGCCCGCGCGGCAGGTCCATGATGTTGGCGTGGCGGAAGCGCACCATCTGGCGATAACAGTCCTTCAGCCGCCATGTGCGCCCTTCGACGACCGGCACGAACCATTCCGCGCGCTGCCGCTCCGTCAGGTCACGCAGCGCCCACCAGCCGAACTCCCCGCCGCGCGCCTGTTCAAGGGCGCGGGTGCTGATGTCGGTGCCCAGGATTTCGATGGTCCATCCAAGCTCGCCCCGCTGTTTGAGCAGCTGGCGCAGCACGATCGCGACCGAATACGGCTCCGCCCCGTTGGAGCAGCCGACGCTCCAGATCCGCAGGACCCGCACGCCGCGCAGGCGGGTCAGCAGTTCGGGCAGTATCGTGGTTTCCAGCGCGCGGAACTGCTCGGCATAGCGGAAGAAGAACGTCTCGCCGATGGTGACGGCGGATTCCAGCTCCCGCCATTCCGCCTCCCCCAGCGTCGCGTCATCCAGCCGCGCAAGGTAATCGACATACCCGCGACATCCCAGCGCCTTCATCCGCGCGTCGATGATCTTTTCCAGCAGTGCCGGCTTGTCCGTGTAATAATGCAGGCCGGTCCGCGCGGTAATCACGGAAATGACCCGTCGCAATCCGGCGCTGATTTCAGACATCGCCAGCCCCATCCACCGTCCACAGCGCGGCGCGCCGTTCCTCCTGCGACATCAGTGCCGCCAACCTCAGGCGCTCACCCTGCCGCAGCACGCCCACCATTTCCATCACGAAAGCGGGCGGTTCATGTCCGCGCCTGATTTCGCCGACAATACAGTCCCCCGCCCCGCGATCAATATCGATGGGCATGATCGTATCGCATCCCACCTCCATCACGTCCACCACCCGATCCACCAGCAGCGCGACCCAGCGCAGCGCGGGGTCGCGGCACAGCAGCAGCGGACGGTACAGCAGGTCCGACGCGCGCAGGGGCACGGCGGGACGCACGCCCATCAGGACGGCAAGGTCGATGACCGGCACGCGCACGTCCCCCAGCCAGAACCAGCCCGGCAGGTGCGGCAGTTCCACCGGCAGGGGCGACAGCGCCGGCGCGGGCACGCATTCCTGCACGTCGCCCACCGGCAACGCGTAAAGCCGCGTCCCGATGCCAAAGACGATCATGACGCGCGGGCCGGGCGGGTTGGGCGGTCGCCGCGCCGGTCCATCAGGTCCCGACAACATGCCGTATCCTTCGTTCCGGTTTTCAGGCAGGCTGCTATCCGTTTTCATGCTTCCCGATGTATGTGTACAAGGCAGAAGTTTGCATTTAGCACAAGCCGTCGCTACCTCGGGCAGGAATGCGTTTCCGACAGGCCGGCGGCGCATCGCACCTGCATGCCGGAGATATTTGATAATGGACACCCCCTTTTCCAACACCCCCCGCGACGGCGCGAGCGCCACGGCCCATCGTCCCGTCTGGATGAATACCGTGCGCATCGCGGTCTGGTCGGTCTGTTACTTCGCGTTTTATTTCGTCCAGCAGGTTTCCGAGCTGCTCGCGCCGCTGGTGCTGATCCTGGGAATCGGGTGGAGCGCGCTGCCCCGCCTCATGGGGGTGGTCAGTTCCTCGTCCGAAGGCAGCGACCCGCAGGCGCATGACGTCATCGTGCGCGTCTCCCACGCCATTCCCGATCACCTCAATGTCGGCAGCCACCTGCTGACGCCCTCGTCCCTGATCTTTGACGGGCTGGCGCTGATGGCCGCCGCCGCCCTGTGCGCGACGCTGTCGGCGGTCGCGGCGCGCAGCATGTAAACCGACCCCGCCGATGTTCCGGCTTCACGATGTCAGCTATCTCTATCCCGGCAGGGACGCGCACAAGGGGGCGGCGCTGAGTCATGTCAGCGTGGCCGTCGCACAGGGTGAATTCCGCTGGCTGCTTGGCCCGTCGGGCGCGGGCAAGTCCAGCCTGCTGCGGATCCTCGCGCTGGATGCGCAGGCATCATCGGGAATGGTGGAGGTCCTTGGCGTGCCGGTCATGCAGGCGCGGCGCGGGGTGATCGCGCGGCTGCGCCAGCGGATCGGCGTGGTGTACCAGGATTTCCGGCTGCTGGATGACCTGTCGGTGTTCGACAATGTCGCCCTGCCGCTGCGCCTGCAGATGCGTCCCGAAAGCGAAATCCGCCACGAGGTCAACGCCATCATGAAATGGGTGGGGCTGGGGTCGCGCATCGACGCCCTTCCGCCGCAGCTTTCGGGTGGGGAACAGCAGCGCGTGGCGATCGCGCGCGCGGTCATCCACCGCCCGGCCCTGCTGCTGGCGGACGAGCCGACCAATGCCCTTGACGACCGGCAGGCAACGCGGCTGATGAACATGTTCCACCGGCTTGCCGAACTGGGCACGACCATCATCGTCGCGACCCATAATGACGCGCTTGTCCGCAAGTATCCCGCCCATGCGATCGATCTGATGCAGGGCCATCTCGTGCAGGAGGGCTAGGCCCATGGCCCTGTGGTCCGGGACCCGCCGCCGCGACGGACTGGCCCTGCGACAGGCCATTCCCGACCGGCTTCTGCCATTCCTCGTGGGGGCCATGGCCTTCCTTGCCGCACTTGCGCTGGCGGGGGGGATCGGGGCGCATGCGCTGTCCATCCGCTGGACCCGTGGGGCGGGCGCGGTGATTACCGTGCAGGTGCCGCAGCCGGATGATCCTGCCGCCCCCGCCGGCGCCACCCCCATGGGCACGCCGCCCGCCAGTGCCATTCCCGGCTCACCTTCCGGCACGTCCCCCGCGACCGCCACGCGCATACAGCAGGCGATGTCCATCCTGTCGGCCATGGCCGGCCCCGCCGCCGTGCACCGGCTGAGCGACGGGGAACTGCGCGCGCTGCTTGCCCCGTGGATCGAACAGGGCAGCGACCTTGTCCTGCCCATGCCCGCGGTGATCGAGGTCCATGCCCGTAACGCCCGCCCCCTGCCCGATGACGTGACAAAGGCGCTGGAGACGCAGGTGCCGGGGATCGTGATGGAGCATGACAGCATCTGGAGCGACCGCCTCGCCGCGCTGGCCAACAGCCTGCAGACCTGCGCGCTGCTGGCGATCTGCATCGTCGTCGCGGTGTCCGCCATCGTCATCATGGCCGCCACCCGCGCGGGCGTGCAGGCCCGCAGGCGGGCCATCGAACTGATCCACTCGCTGGGGGCGACGGACGGATATATCGCCGGCCGCTTTGCATGGCGCGTCGCCGCGCTGGCGCTGGCGGGCGGGGCATGCGGCAGCGTGCTGGCCATGCCGGTGCTGGTCATGCTGTCGCTGCTGGCCGCGCCGTTCAGCGGGGCGGACATGCCCGACATGCATGCGCTGCTCTCGCCCTCCGCATGGAGTGGCATGCCCCCGTCGCAAATCCTGAATACCCTGCCATCCTCCCTGCTGGCGATGCTGGTCGTGCTGCCCGTCGCCACGGCGATGCTGGGGTGGCTGACGACGCAGGTGACCGTGCGGGCCTGGCTGCGGCGCCTGCCATGAGGGGGCTGCCGGCAGGATGGTTCCGGCTGAAGCCCGCATTGCTGCTGGCGGCCATCCTGATCGTGGCATGGGGGGCGGGACTGGCATGGTTCATCCGCGACGCCCGCCGCGCGCCGCGCCTGCCGCCGCCCTGCGATGGCATCGTCGCCCTGACGGGCGGACAGGGCCGGATCGAGACATCGCTGCGGCTGATGGCGGAACGACGGGCCGCGCTGCTGCTGATATCCGGCGTCGATCCGCATGCCGTGCTGGGGGATTTCCTGATGCGCACCCCGCACCTGCTGCCGCTGGGGGTATGGCTGCATACCACGCTGGGACGGCAGGCGACCTCCACGCTGGGCAACGCGGACGAAACGGCGCAATGGGTGCGCGCGCATGACATCCATTCCCTTATCGTCGTGACGGCGGGATATCATATCCGCCGCGCCATGATGGAAATCGCGCGCGCCGTGCCGGACGTGGCGCTTTACCCCTATCCGGTGCAGCCGCCCGCCATGCTGCATACGGACCGCCTTGCCACGTGGCGGCTGCTGGTGGTGGAATACGACAAATGGCTGCTGGCCTGCATCGACACCGCACGCTGGACACGGCCCGTGCATGGCCTGATCCACCATGACGACATCCGTCCGGGATCCCCGTCATCCTGACCCCGTGGGACGGATGATCGGGCGGGCTGCTTGTCTCCATCGTGATTTTCTGGTGTTACAGGGCCGTGCGTTTCGCCACGCCGTCCTATCCCGCCTGACATGATGGATTCCGCCTGACATGACGTTCGTGCGTGCCTGCATCTTCAATCTCTATTTCTTCGTGCTGACGCTGGTCATGGGCATTCTGGCGATGCCGATCCGCGTGTGCATGCCATCGCGCGCCCTGGCCTATGCCCAGACATGGACAGGGCTGACGATAAAGGGGCTGACGCGCATCTGCGGAATCCGGGTGGTGGTCAGCGGGCGCGAACACCTGCCGCAGGGGCCGTGCCTGCTGGCCTGCCAGCACCAGTCGGCCTTTGACACGCTGGTATGGATGAACCTGGTGGACCGCCCCACCTATGTCATGAAAAGCGAGCTGACCCGCATTCCGCTGGTCGGGCCGATGCTGCTGCTGACCGGGATGATCCCGGTGGAACGCACGGGCGGGGCAAAGGCGCTGCGTGCCCTGCTGGCGGCAACGGACAGGGCGCGCGATGACGGCCGGCAGATCATCATCTTTCCCGAAGGCACGCGCATGCCCCCGGGCGAAATCGGCAGGCTGCATCCCGGCATCGCGGCCATGGCCGCCCATTCCGGCCTGCCGGTCATCCCGGTCGCGACCGATTCCGGGTTGCGCTGGGGACGCAACGCCTTCCTCAAGCGTCCCGGCACGATCCATATCGTCCTGGGGCCGCCGCTGACCTGCACCAGCAGACGGGCCATGATCCTGCCCGCCATCGCCACGGCGTGGGAGGAACTGTCCCGCGAAAACGGGTTACCCCTCCTTACTCCCAGCCCTGTGGACAATTCTGTTGGAAAGCAGGCGGAATCCCTGACAGAATCATAGAAAAACAGGGGACATTCCCCTACCCGGCCCGGCTGTCCACCGGCCGGCGGGGCATCCGTGTCGCATGCTTACGCAGGCACGAAAATATCAGAATACTGTTTTTCATAAGTAATTCCGTCAGGCGCGACGCCCGCCATCCATGATATCCGCCCCTTCCCCGGGCGCTGGAACGTTTCGTCACAAAACAAAGCCACGCTGTGGATAAACAGGAACATCCGCCCTTCCGCGCAGCATTTCCTGGCAATTGGAACCGGCGGATGCAGGCAGCATCCCACCTCCCTGTCGCCTGCATGGCCACGGGGTTACTTCACCGCCCACGATAAATTACACGTGCCGGATCATGCGCCTTGTGGGTCATGCGATCCTGACCGGACAGTCTGGCCGGTCAGGCACGGGGAAAACGGGGCTTTGGAAACAGGGGCATTACGGCCGTCATCGTATCCGCGCGGGGTCAGGCTCCCATGCTAGGCCTTGCGGGCTGCATCCACATCCGCGTCGTCCCGCAGGCGCCTTACCTCCTCGCGCAGTTCCATGACCTCGCGCAGCAGGTTCTCGACCGACGGGCCGCTTCCCGCCCCGCGCTCCACCGCGTAGAGCGAGGTGAACATCGACATCACCTGTCCCACGATTTCGGCCTTTTCCGCGTCGAGTTCCCTGAGTTCAGGGACATCATGCGCCTGGCGGGCAATGAATTCGCCCATCATGCGTTCCAGATATTCCGATACCTCGTCCTGGCGGCTGTCACCATACCAGCGGATCAGCTGCCGCAGGAACGGCACCGGAAGCATGGCGCGTCCCTTGGTTTCCTCTTCCAGGATGACCTGCGCCAGCACGCCGCGCGTGATATCGTCGCCCGTCCGCGCGTCAAGCACGACAAAAGGGCGGTCCTCCTTGACCATCACGGCAAGGCTGTCAAGCGTGATATAGGCCGAACGTTCAGTATCGTACAAACGCCGGTTTGCATATTTCTTGATGACAACCGGAATGTGCGCTGGCGACAATAGACTGCTCCCTTCCGGCGGAATTTCCGGCCCTGTGCCCTTCTTGCGTGGGGATGCGCCGCTCTGATGACGTCGCCTGCGACTAGCGCGCGCTGCGCCGCATGCAGTCGGTCGCCATCAGATGACCATACCATTCCGCCAGTGCGCGATACTGCCCTGTCCATTCCAGTTCCGCAAATCGCGCATCCAGGAACCCCAGCGCGCACCCGACGGACAGAGCGCCGACATCGGGGCATTGCCCGCCGTCCAGCGCCGATTCGGCGGCCATGCGCTCCAGCGTGGCCAGTCCCCGCGTAACTGCCGCCATCTGGCGCGCCGCCAGCCGCGCATCGCCGTCCACCCCCGCCGCCAGCAGCCCGCGATACAGGATCGCCGCATCCGCGATTCCATCGCCCAGCGCCTGCAGCCGCAGCACCGCGCAACGCCGTGGTCCTGCCGCGGGGACAAGGATGTCCGACCCCGCCACCATGCCCAGATATTCCACGATGACCCTGCTGTCGTACATCCCCTCTCCCCCTTCCGTCAGCAGGGTCGGGATCTTGCACAGCGGATTGAGGGTGACCACCTCTGCCGGGGAGGAGGAAATATCGACATTGACGATTTCCACCCTGTCCACCAGCCCCAGCGCATGGATCGCGGCACGGACCTTGCGGGCATAGGGGCTGAGGACCGAACTGAACAGTTTCACCGGAAAACGTCCTTTTCCTGACGCAGCTTCGCGAATGTAGCCACGTCCGGCGCGCGCAGGAAGGGATTGGTGCGCTTTTCCTCGCCCAGGGTCACCGGCACGGTGGGCCGCCCCTGCGCGCGCAGGGCCTCGACCTGTTGCATCCGCGCCGCCACCGCCGCGTTATCGGGATCCACATGCCGGGCAAAACGCGCGTTTGACAGGGTGTATTCATGACCGCAGCACACAAGCGTATCATCCGGCAGCGCCGCAAGTCGGCGCAGGCTGTCGAACATTTCCTGCGCGGTGCCTTCGAACAGGCGCCCGCAGCCCATGCTGAACAGCGTATCGCCACAGAACAGGGCGGGCGGCGCCCCGGGGAAAAAGTAACAGATATGCCCGCGCGTGTGGCCCGGCGTGTCGATCACCCGTCCCTCCGCCGCGCCCAGCGTGACCGTGTCGCCATCCCTTACGGCGATATCAAGGCGGGGCAGGCAGCGGGCGTCATTCGCCGCCCCCACGATTTTCGCGCCATACCGCGTGCGCAGCACGTCCGCCGCCGCGATATGGTCGGCATGATGGTGGGTCAGGAAAATGAAATCCAGGCGCCCCCCCTGCGCGGCGATGGCGCGCACGATGGGCGCTTCTTCCGCCGGATCGACGATGGCGGTCGCGCCCGTGCCTTCGTCACGCACGAACCAGGCGTAATTGTCCCCAAGGATCGGAACGGGTTGTATGAAAAGCCCCATCGGGTTCCCCTTTCGGCGGTTTTCGCGGGCATGGCGGCGGATCATGGGCGGCTGGCATGCAGCGCGATCCGCGGCCACAGCGACGGCCCGTTTGTGCTATCGGTAGACAATGCAAGAAAACACGCGCATCGCAAGCCAGTTCTATGCCAGCAGCCGGGGGCGCCTTGCCGCGACCCACCTGCGGCGGCACCTGTCCGCGTTCTGGCCCGACATCCGGGGCGGAAACGTGCTGGGCGTGGGGTATGCCGCCCCCTACCTTTCGCTGTGGGAACAGGCGACCTGCGTTTCGGCGCGGCTGGATACGCCCGTGACGCGACCCGGCCCGGCGCAGGAACAGACGCCGATGCGCGAATGCGTGGCGTCGGGGACGATGCTGCCCTTTTGCGACCTGTTTTTCGATCGCGTCGTCATGGTCCATGCGCTGGAGGTCACGGATGCGCGCGCCGCCCTGCTGCGGCAGGTGTGGAAGGTAATGAAGGACGATGCCCGCCTGCTGGTGGTGGTGCCGAACCGTTCGGGCATGTGGGCGCATGCCGATACCTCCCCCTTCGGTCAGGGAACACCATTTTCCCACCGGCAGATCACCCGCGCCCTCGCCGATGCCTGCCTGCGGGTGGAACGGCACGAAAACGCCCTGTATTTCCCCCCCATCGGCCCCACGGGCGGCCGGCGCTGGGCCGGGGTCATGGAACGGGCGGGAACACGGGTCCTGCCGTACCTGGGCGGGGTATGCGTGATCGAGGCGGTGAAGGATGCCTATGCCCCGGTGGGCAGCATCACCCCCCCGGGACTGGCTCCGGCACTGGCCCCCGCGCTGCGCCTGCGCCGGGCCGAAGCCTTCAGCCACGCCCCCCGGCATGACAGGACGCGGCGGGACGGGGGCGAAACCACGGGCGAAAATGCACCCGGCCATGCCCCCACAACCGCACTGCGCTCTTGACCTTGGTTTGCGAAATCTTCATGAAGCTTGTCCCATGTCCCTGATCCAATCCCTGAAGCTCGTCATGGCGCCCCCCCATCCGGCGGCCCGTCCCTTCCTGCTGGCCTCCGGCGCGGGTGCGCTGCTGGGGCGCGCGTTGCCGTTCCGGGCCACGAAGCTGGCGGGGACGGCCTGTGGCCTGTTCTTCGGCTTCTGCCTGTATTTCTTTCGCGACCCGCAACGCGTCGTCCCTGCGGATGCGCATGCCGTGGTCGCCCCGGCCGACGGACATGTCGTTTCGGTGGAAAAGGTAGCACCTCCCCCCGAACTCGACATGGGCACGACGCCGGTATGGCGGATCGCGACGTTCCTGTCGGTGCTGGACGTGCACGTCAACCGCATGCCCGCCGCGGGCACCGTCACGCGCATCGCCTATCACGCGGGGCAGTTCCTCAACGCCAGCCTCGACAAGGCGTCGGAGCTGAATGAACGCAACGCGCTGCGCCTGACGCTGCCGGACGGGCGCAACATGGCCGTGGTGCAGATCGCGGGCCTGATCGCGCGCCGGATCCTGTGCGATGCCGAAGAAGGCATGCAGTATGAAAAGGGCGAGCGTTTTGGCCTGATCCGCTTTGGCTCGCGCACCGATCTCTACCTGCCGGAAGGCGTGGATCCGCTGGTGGAGGTCGGGCAGACCATGACCGGCGGCGAAACGGTCATGGCGCGGCTGTAACCCGCGATGAGCCAAGGTTCCATGGCGCCGCTCCCCAAACGGCGCAGGCGTCTGATCCGGCGCAGGCGACCACGTGTGCGTGGCCCGTCATTCAACCGCATGATCCCCAATATCATGACAATGCTGGGCCTGTGCGCGGGGCTGACGGGCATGCGCATGGGGCTGGAGGGACGCTTCGGGGAATCCGCGACCGCGCTGCTGATCGCCGCGTGCATCGACGGCCTTGACGGGCGCATTGCCCGCCTGCTGCGCGGCACCAGCCGGTTTGGCGCGGAATTCGACAGCCTTTCGGATTTCCTGTGCTTTGGCGTGGCACCCTCCTTCGTGCTGTATCTGTGGGCGCTGAAGGAAGGGGGACGTTTCGGCTATGTGCCGTGCATCATGTTCACCGTGTGCATGGCGCTGCGCCTTGCGCGGTTCAACGCCAGCCTTGATGACGCGGAACAGCCCAAATATGCCAGCAACTTCTTTACCGGCGTCCCGGCCCCGGCGGGCGCCGGACTGGCGATGTTCCCGCTCTTCCTCGGGCTGGAGGCGCACAAGCTGGGATGGACGGGTCTGTATGAACTGGCACGCGACCCGCTGATGCCCGCCCTGACGCTGAGTGGCACCGCATTCCTGCTGGTGTCCACCCTGCCGGTCTGGTCATTCAAGAATTTCAAGGTGCCGGCGCCCTTCGTTCTTCCGGTCATGCTCGGGATCGGGGGGTATGCCGCGGTGCTGGTGGCCGACCCGTGGGGCGCGCTTGCGGGGGCGGGCGTGATCTACCTGCTGCTGCTGCCACTGAGCCGCCGCAGCTTCCACCGCCTCAAGAAAGAGGCCGAGGCCCTGCAGCAGGAAGAACCCTCAGACCTGGCTGCCGACTGAGGATCTGGGAAAGCCCGCCTCGCGCAGCCATCGCGCCATGGCTGACAGGATGGCCGCGGGGGATGGCGGGCATCCCGGCAGCGACAGGTCCAGCCTGACACGCCCGCGCAACCCACCCAGCACGGCGTAATTTTCCCCAAAGACACCGCCATCGATGGCGCAGTCGCCAATCGCCATGAGGGCGCGCGGACCGGGCATCGCCTGCCATGCCTGTTCCAGCACCGGCACCATCGGCCGCGTCACCGCCCCCGCCACCAGCAGGATGTCGGCATGGCGCGGGGTCTGGACGAAACATATGCCGCCGCGCCTGTCCGCCCATGCGGCGCCATTCAGGGCCGCCACCTCCATGGCGCATCCCGCGCATCCCCCCATCTCCAGGAAAAAGACCGATATCATCCGCGCGGGCGGAAGATCCGTCTCCGTGATGGGAACGTCCGGAACCTCAACCATTGCCACGCCGCCTTTCTTCCCAAAGGACTATTGGAGAAGGAATACCTAAGTAACACACTGAAATCATAAAAAGTTTTTGGTGAAGCTTTTTTGCAAAAAGCTTCAAAAGACATCCTCTGTCTGAAAAAGGCGCCCCCCGGAAACTTCCATCACAGATCCGCGCCAGCAGCCGACAGGCCGAACGAACGCATGATAACCGCCATGTCCGTATCATACGCGCCCCGCATCGCCACTTCGGAGGCCAGCATGTGGGCAAGGGCGGGATCGCATATCCCGACATCGCGGACCTGTCCCTCCTCCATCCTGACCCAGTAGCGGACCGTCCCGCGCGGCCCCTCCGCCCAGCCCAGCCCCTCGCCCGCGGCCGGTGGCACCGGCGCACGGGCCGGGGGAGCGTACGTTTCCTTTTCCACCTCCCCAAGGATCCGCAGGGAGGTCCGCAGCGCGACAAGGCGCATGCGCATGCGGGCGTCCACGTCGCCTGCCTGTTCCACGCCTGCGGGGATCCATGCGTCATGGTATCCGGACGTGACCTGCCGCGCGTCCCCCTCCCGCGCCGAGGCATGCGCCACCACGCCGCTGACGCCCAGTTGCCGCGCCATGTCGGGGGAAAGGATCCCAAGCCCCCGCGCCAGACCACCCAGCCCGCGCGGACGGCGGTACAGGTCCTCCAGCGCGGCACAGGTTCCGTGCAGCCACTGGCGGAATGTTTCCGCATGCATGGAAAAACCGGATGCGCCCGTCCCGCCGTGGCCGAACGCCACGACATCCATCAGCATGCGGCTGCCAAACGCCATGGCGCAGAACTCCTGCACATGTTCGCGCGCCCGTTCGCAGGCACGCGCCAGTCGCAGGTCGCCGGCCGCGTTCGCAACCGCGGCGATATCGAACAGAATGCTGGCGACCCGCTCCATTTCCGCGAACACGACACGCGCGGCGATGGTCCGCCCGTCCACCACCCGTGCCGTTGCACTTTCCATGGCGCGGGCCAGCGCCGCCTGATGCGCGACCGTGGCCGCCGCGTCAATGCGCCCCGCCAGGCGCAGGGCCTGCGCCGGGGAGCGGCCCCGCATCCCCGCGCAGATCCCGCGATGGGCATATCCCATCCACCATTGCGCATCGATGACGCGCGCCCCCGGCACCGCAAGACGCAGGTAGGCGGGGGTATGAAAGCCGCCATCGGCCGGCCCGTATTCGCATATTGTGCCGCCGGCGCGCGCGACTTCCGCGATTTCGGGGAATTCGATCACGCTGCCCGCCTGCACCGGAACCGGATGTTCCGCCAGCGGCCACGTCACCCCCCATACCCCATGATCCAGCCACGGACGCAGGTCACGCGCGTTCAGTGCCTCCACCCCCCACAGGTCATGAATCACCCGTTCATGGGGGACCGCCGCCGGACAGGCACAGGACAAGCCCCAGTACCGCCGCATCTCCACCGGGGTGGAAAACACGACCGCCTGACCATCGCGCAGGGCCAGCATGGCGAAAACCGCCACCCCATCGCACCACATACCCACGAACGATGACGGATCGGCCATCAGGCAGGACAGCAGGTCGCGACGCCACTGCTCCTCCCCAAGGGAAAAGCGCCACGGGCTGTCCTGCTCCGCCCGGCATCGCGCGACCAGCGTCGCAAGGTCGCCCGCGCTGTCATCATACGGCGTCATTGTCCCCCTCCATGCCAGGCCACGACCAGCACGCCCCCCGTCAGCAGGACCAGCAGGGCCAGCCCCGCCGCATTACGCGCCATCACGTCCGGGGCCATCGCACCGTCTGTCGTGCCCCCGGCCGGACGCGTCGGGCGGGCGCTCCGCACAGGCGCATCGTCATCGCGCGCCAGCGCCGCCACCAGCAGAAGCCACAGGGCAGGCAGCAGCACGATCACGCCCCATACCGAAATCCGCGCCACGGCCACCAGCGTCATCATCATGGCCACGAACGGCATGCCGGGGGGCAATCCGGCGCGGATATGGCGGAACAGGACCGGCCACGGCAGGGATCGCGGGCGCAGCGGCGCGGACAGGCATACCGCCATCAGGGCCAGCACGGACGCCCTGATGCCCACCGGGCCGCCCGCCCCCACGCCCGCGACCGCCAGCCCGATCCACGCCAGCATGACGCGCCCCTGCGAAAGCGGTGCCGCCTGCCCTTCTTCCTGCCCCTGACCAAGCCGCAGCGACAGCGCCGCGGACCAGACCATCAGGCAGCCCACGCCAATCATCATGGCCTGCAATGTCATCGCGGCGCGATGCGCATCGAGCGAGACGACCGGTCCCGACAGCAGGTACAGGACCGGCGCCACCGATACGATGCCCATCGCGTCATCCCGCCCGGTCGGCAGCGATGCGCCGAACAGCCCGCATGCCCCCAGCAGCCCGGCCACCAGCAGCACCATGCCCAGCCCGTCCAGCGGACCATTGCCCAGCGGCGACAGCACCAGCGCCCCGGCCTGCGCCATGACCAGTCCCGTGATGCCGCCGTGGAAGATCCGCCAGCCCCCGCGCCCCCGCCCGTGACGCAGCGACAGCGGCACGGCCCGGGCCAGCATGCCCAGCCCCAGCAACGCGATGGTGACATCGACATCATCCGCCGCCATCGCGGCCATGGCATTGCCTGCCACGCACTGCGCGACAATCGCGTCAATGCGTTCGTGCCATCCCCAGGTGCGGGGCCGGGCGCGCGGCACCATCACCACCAGGCACAGCAGCACCGGCGGACACAGCAGCATCCCGTCGCGCGCCTCCATGCCACGTGACAACCACCAGCCGATCGCCCATGCCAGTTCCGCCACCGACAGGACCGCAGCCCGTGTCCGTTCCCCCCCGCGCGACGGCACCGCAAGCGCCAGCGCCGACAGGTAGGGCCAGCAGACCGCCATTCCCAGCCATAACGAAAGGCCCGCCATCACCATTCCCCGCCATCCGCCGCATCGCGCAGCAGCGTCACGCGGATCATGAACAGCAGCGCCCCCAGCAGGACGCAGCCCCCCGCGACCGCCAGCCCCCGCCCCGCGATCCCGGCCAGCAGCAGCCAGCCATCCAGCGCGCACGCCAGCGCCGCGCACTGCCGCGCGCGTTCGCGTTCCACCGTGGCCGCCACCAGCCCGCACAGGATCGCGGACAGGCCCGCGACAACCTCAAGCCGCCCCTGAACATCCAGCGCATCGGCCGGCACCGCGATCGCCACCAGCGTCACCATCAGCAGCCCGCCGCCCAGACGCAGCATCAGCGCATGGGGAAAACGTTCGGGACGGACCCGCGCGCGCAGGTTCCACGCGACAAGCCCGCTCAGCACCGCGCTTGCCATCGCGGCGGGCACGCAGGCCTGCCACTGTCCCCCGCCATCCCACGCGACCACCAGCAGGCAGGCGGCGGTCAGGACGCCATGCCACGCCAGCATCACCCCGCCCGCGTCCGAACCGAACAGCGAGACGAACACCAGGACACCCAGAAGCAGCACCAGCATCAACCGAATTCCCGACCGGCGAACAGCAGGACGATGGCAAGGCACGCGCACAGCAGCGCGAGCCCCGCACGCAACCGCGCCACCTGCCCGGACGCCATAACAAAGGTCCGCAGGCACGCCACCACGACACACAGGCCCATCGTGCGCATGGCCCACAGCGCGATGGCAAGCAGCATGTGCGCAAGAAGCCCGCCACTGCCCACGCCATCGGGGATGACAATGGCGTCCGGCCACAGCAGATCGCCCGCCAGCGTGATCCACGCCAGCGCCAGCAGATCGCGCGTGAACACCATGACCGCGCGATCCGGCCCGGCAAGGTTGTCGGTCATCATTGCGAAGGCACGATCCATCCCCGCCGCGACACGATCCACCCCGATCAGGACAAAGGCCCCGCCCGCCAGCGCCAGCGGTCCGCGCACCCCGGCGCTGTCATCCATGAGGCGCATGAAACGCACCATCCCGCCCAGCGTCCCGCCGGGGACCGCCATCGCCACGACGGCGACCGCCATCACAAGGGCCGGGGCCAGCAGGACCGTCCCCGTCATGGCGGTGGCGGCCTGCCGTCCCTCCCGCCCCTGCCCCGATGCCAGCCCGACGGAACATGACGCCACCTGCGCCCCGAACAGCAGCCCCGCGATTACAAGGAAGTCCGATGCCCCTTCATCCACCATTCCCAATGAATAGGATGGGACCAGCGCCACCGCCGATACAACCATCGTCAGGGTCATCCACGGCACGAATGCCGTCACCCGCGCGCCGGCGGCGGCACGCATGCCGGGTTGCCGCCAGATCCGCAGGATCAGGCCCCATCGCGATACTGCCGCCAGCGATGCGCGCTCCCCCGCCATCGCGCGATGGCACCACAGGGTGAAACCCGCGCACAGGGGGGCCATCAGCACCATCAGCGCCAGATGCACCCCCGAAAGCAGAAGCGCCTGCATGCCCGCGACCAACGCGCCCATCATGACAGCCAGCACAGAAGGGCGACCGCCACGCCCGCGACCGCCAGCAGCAGCATCGGGGCGGACCGCGCGGCCGCGTCATCGGAAAGCCATCCCGGGGGCAGCGCCATGCGCCGCGCGGCCAGACGCCGCAGGCGCAGCAGCCGTTTCCACGGGGCCTGCGCCCCTTCGGGCCAGCCGACCATATCCAGCACAAGCCGCACGAAGACACCCGCCCCCACCTGCGCCAGCGGGTCGCCGAATGGCATCCATGGCGGCGCGGATGGCGCCCCCTGTTCCCATGTCGCCACCTGACGCGCCGCCGCCACGCCACGCAGCCGCCACAGCATCCAGACCACCACCCCGATCCCCGCCAGCAGCATGAAGGAACGGACAGGCAGCATGACGGCGACACCATCGGGCGACGGCAGCGCAAACAGCGACATCCGCGCGGGCGCGCCATCCTGCCCCTGGCGCGTCACATGCCCCAGCGCGACACCCGCCAGACGGAACCACGCCCCGGGCATGACGGATATCGCGCATGCCGCCGCCACCGCCAGCGCACATCGGACAAGGATCCCGACCGGGGGATCGGCCGCCCCCGCGCCACGCGGCGTGCGCGGCCGCCCGCACAGCACCACCCCCACCAGCCGCCCCAGCGCCAGAAGCCGCAGCCCCCATCCCGTTCCCATGACGATCAGGACGGCGGCCACCGGAATCTCGCGCGCAAGGCTGTCCGCATGGGGCAGCGCGTTGAACAGCCGAAGGACCATCCACGACAGGGAAAACCCGATCAGCGGGGGCACGCCGCCAATCGCCAGCAGCGCGACCGACAGCAGGGCCGAAAGGCGCGGCATCAACGCCGCCATCCCCCCCAGATGCATGAGGACCAGCCGCCCGGCCTCCACCTCCATCGCCTCGGCCAGCGCCAGCAGCGCGCCCCATGTCAGCGTGCCCGCAGCCATCACCAGAAATAGGCAGGCGACGGCCCCGTCCAGCATTTCAGGCAGGTCGTTGCCACGCGCCACCAGCCCCAGCCCCGCCAGCAGGACTGGCAGGGCCGCCATGCCGCCGAACAGGCCGCACAGCACGCGCCGCACGTCGCGCGCCACCAGCGCCCGCACCGCCGCAGCAAGGAACAGGCCCGCGGCAATCGCCACCAGCCCGTCGCCCCAGCGTTCGGACAGGACGGGAATATCGGGATAACCGGCCAGCATCCGCAGCCACAGGTGGCATCCCACCACGAAACCCGCGACATCGGCCATGCGCAGCGCCGACAGGTGCCGCCGTCCCCCGCCCGGCCGCCATGACAGGTGCAGCAGCGGCCATGACGCCATCAGCACCGCGACCGGCAGCACGCAGGCCAGCTGCGTCCCCCCCAGCGTCAGTGGATCCATCACCGCCAGCATCGCCATGCCCAGCAGCCCGCCCGTCCCGTGCCCTGGCCGCATGACGCGATCATGCAGCACGACAATGACGCAGGCCCCGGCAAGGGGTGCAACCAGCGGCCCGCCGCCCACTGCGAACGCCGCCGCCAGACAGGCCGATGTCCCATCCCCGCGCGCGTACAGCCCAACGACGCCAAGCAGCAGCAACGCCGACAGCGCCAGGGCATCGGGATGAAAGATCCCCGCCACGGCGGATGCAAGGCGGGGGGAAACGCCATGCGCGCCAGCCGAAGGCGCAAGCCCCGCCAGCGTCGCCGCCATCACGACCACCCACCCCAGACGGCAGGCATGCGCGCATGGCGTGCGCAGCACGGGCCAGGCACGTGGCACGACCACGCACGGCAGCATGACGCCCAGAACGGCAAGAAGGACAATACTGGTAATCCGACCGGCTCCTGCCCGCGATGGGAATCATCCCCCGCCGCCGCGTGATCATAAGATCAGATCATGGCAAGGGAAACCTTGCGACGCGGCGGCGGGATTGCATCATCAATCTCCGCCAGGTCGGCTTTCGTCAACTCCAGCGCGGCGGCGGCGATGTTTTCGCGCTGATGGGCGGGGGAACCCGCCTTGGGAATCGCAAGCAGGCCGGGCTGGCGCAGCACCCATGCCAGCGCGACCTGCGCCGGCGTGGCGGGGCCAAGCGCCGTCTCGTGCCGGGCGGCGACCCTGCGCAGCACCGGCGCGCGCAAAAGCTCGCCCCCCTGCCCCAGCGGGGAATAGGCCATGGTCACGATCCGTGCCTCCCGGTCATAGGCCAGCAGGTCATGTTCGACGCCGCGATAATCGAGACTGTAGAGGATCTGGTTGGCGCAGCATGGCTCCGGGCTGGTAACGCGCGCAAGCTCGCGCATGTCATCGACATCGAAGTTGGAGACCCCCCACGCCCGGATCATCCCCGCGCGCATCAGGTCCCCGAACCCCGCCACCGTTTCCTCCAGCGGGACCGAACCGCGCCAGTGCAGCAGGTACAGGTCCAGCCGGTCCGTCCCCAGCCGCTTCAGCGACGCGGCACAGGCATCGTGCACGCCCTTGCGCGACGCGTTGGAGGGCAGGACCTTGCTGACCAGATACACATCGTCGCGCCGGCCGGCGATCGCCTGCCCCACCAGTCGTTCCGACCGGCCGGACCCATACATTTCCGCCGTATCGACAACCCGCAGCCCCGCGTCCAGCCCCAGCTGGATGCTCTGTATCTCGGCCTTGCGGCGCCCGTCGTCATCCCCAAGGTTCCATGTGCCCATCCCCAGCGCGGGAACGGTAATGCCATCGGGAAATGTAACGTCTTTCATGCTGCGCGGCCTTTCCTTGCTTCGTTGCTCCGCCTGCGGACCATGGCCGCCGTAACCGCCATGATCCCGCCTGTTTCCTGCGTGCCTTACCTGCGCGTCCACCCCTTTGCCTGCTGCTGCCAGTAGGTCAGGGCATGCCCGGCCTCCCGGCAGGCGACCCAGCGGCGCCTCGCGGCGGCGACGGCCTGTTCGTCATGGCCGTCGAACAGGTCGAACACGCGCTCGAAACGCGCCTGCCCGTCATATGCCACGCCGTCGAGAAGGAAGAGGAAGGTCGCGTCATTGGGCACGTCCTCCCCCGCGGTCAGCCAGATCGGCTGCCAGCTTCCATGTCCCGTCGCCCGCGTGCCGTGCGGCAGCCAGACGGGGTCGTCCGCGCGCCACAGCGCGTCATCGAACCACTTCACCCGTTCTTCGCTGCCGCAGCGCACCACGGCGCGATGACCGGCATCCAGCGTCCGCCCGAGCAGGGCAGGCAGCGCCTGCTCCGGCGTGGAACGCGTCAGATGATAAAAACCGATCTCCGCCATGGAGTTCCCTTTCTGGCCCTGCCCTGTCCGGGCAGCAGCCATGACCCAGCCTTACTCAGCTTTCGTAATGTTCGCGCACCAGACGGTCGAGCAGCCGCACGCCATATCCCGTCGCCCCCTTGGGGATACAGGCCGACGCCTTGCTGGCGAACGCGGTCCCGGCGATGTCCAGATGCGCCCACGGCACCTTGTTGACGAAACATTCGAGGAATTTCGCCGCCGTGATCGACCCGCCCGCGCGGCCGCCGATATTCTTCAGATCCGCGATATCCGAACGCAGCAGTTCGAGATAGGACGCGCACATCGGCATCCGCCACAGCCGGTCGCCCACGACCTCCCCCGTGGCGGCAAGCTGCTGCGCCAGCGTGTCGTCGTTGGAGAACAGGCCAGCGCGTTCATTGCCCAGGCTTACGACGATCGCGCCCGTCAGCGTCGCGAGGTCGACCATGAAACGCGGCCTGAAACGTTCCTGCGCGTACCACAGCACGTCCGCGAGTACCAGCCGTCCCTCCGCATCGGTGTTGAGCACCTCCACCGTCTGGCCGGAGGCCGTGCGCACCACGTCGCCCGGACGCTGAGCATCGCCCGACAGCATGTTTTCCACCAGGCCCACGACGCCCACGGCATTGACGCGCGCGCGCCGCCCGGCCAGCGCCGCGATGGTGCCCACCACGGCGGCGGCCCCGCCCATGTCGGTCTTCATTTCCTCCATGCCGGCGGCGGGCTTGATGGAAATGCCGCCCGAATCGAACGTCACACCCTTGCCGATGAAGGCGACCGGTGCCTCGTCCGTCGCGGCGCCGTTCCAGCGCATGATGACGGTGCGCGGCGGGACGGAGCTTCCCTGTCCCACGCCAAGCAGCGCGCCAAAGCCCAGTTCGTGCATGGCATCGCGATCCAGCACCTCGACCTCCACGCCAAGGTCGCGCAGCTTCAGGATGCGGGCCTCGAACGCATCGGGGCGCAGCATGTTCGCCGGTTCGTTGACAAGGTCGCGGCACAGCGTCACGCCACGCGCCACGGCGGACAGGCCGGCCCACGCCGTCCCGGCGGCGGCGGCATCGGCGACAAGGATGTCCACCGCCGCAAGCTTCCACGCCTCCCCCTCGCGCCAGGTCGTGCGATAGGTATCGAAACGGTAGGCCCCCAGCGTGGCCCCCAGCGCCACGTGCGCCGCCAGTTCGCCCGACAGCGTATCGGCCGCCACCACCGCGCGTTCCGTCACCTTGCCCAGCGCGCCGGCCACAGCGCCACCCGCCTGTTCCGCCGCGCGCGCGTCAATCCCCTCACGCGGGCCAAGGCCGATCAGCACGACGCGCCCGAAATCCGCGCCGGGTGCCAGCACCACGCAGGAACTTTTCGCGGCAAAGGTGAAATCGGCCGCCTTTGCCGCGCGCGACAGCGCCCCGCCCGTGGCCGCGTCCGCCTGGGCGTAAAGCGCGGAGGGCGCGCCATCGGAAGGGGCCAGAATCGCCAGCACGCCGCCCTGCGGCAGGCGGGAATCAGAAAAACCAGTATCGAGCATGAAGCCATCGCTCCGCTTGAGGAAATAAGGGACATCGTGACACGAAATCACGCGCCGGGCACGGGGATCCCCCTGATCCGGCGGGAAAAAACTTCCCCGCCCGCCGCCATCGCACGCCCGCGACCCTTCCCGCGCGAAGGGTGCGAATGCATGTCGCGTCGCATAAACGCATGACGGCGCGGCATGAGTAAGCTAATGCCATCAGCATGAACATACCATCCTTGCCCGTACATGATGACGCGGCCCTGCTGGATCTGGCGGTCCGCCTTGCGACGGAGGCCGCCGGGCTGATCCGCGACATCCGCGCGCGCGGGTTCGTCACGCATGTCAAGAGCGATGCCTCCCCCGTGACCGAGGCCGACCACGCGGCAGAGACGCATATCCTGGCCGGGCTGCGCGCGGCGGCCCCTTCCATCCCCGTCATCGCGGAAGAAGAGGCGGCGGCCGGCATCATGGTGGAAGCAGGCCGGACCTACTGGCTGGTCGATCCGCTGGACGGCACGCGGGAATTCGCGGCGGGACGCGATGACTTTACCGTCAATATCGGCCTGGTGCGCGATGGCGCGGCCGTCCTCGGCGCGGTCGCGCTGCCGGCGTATCATCAGGTCTATGCCGGGCGGGTGGGCCATGGCGCATGGCGGCGCGACAGCCATGGACAGCATCCGATCCATGCCCGCCGGCCCGGCCCGGCGGGGCTGGATGTCCTTGCCTCGCGCCATTATGCCGACGATCCGCGCCTGAAGGACCTGCTGGCGCAGCAGCCGGTCGCCAGCATCCGCAATATCGGATCGGCCGCCAAGTTCATCCGCGTCGCCGAAGGACAGGCCGACCTGTACCCCCGGCTGGGCCCGACGATGGAATGGGATACCGCCGCCCCGCAGGCAGTGCTGGAAGCCGCGGGCGGCAGCATCACCGAATTCGACGGCACGCCGCTGACCTATGGCAAGGCGCAGTGGCGCAACCCGCCCTTCATCTGCCGTGGCGCGCGATGACACGGCGGCTGGTGGCGGATGAGGCGGGGATCGCCGTCGCGGCGGACATCCTGCGCGCGGGCGGCCTTGTCGCGTTCGGCACGGAAACCGTCTACGGGCTGGGGGCCGACGCGCGCAACGCGCAGGCCGTGGCAGGCATTTTCGCGGCCAAGGAACGTCCCGCCTTCAACCCGCTCATCAGTCATTTCCCCGACGCCGCGACCGCCTTCGAACACGCGCAGGCAGGTGAACTTGCGCAGGAGTTGGCGCGGCGGTTCTGGCCCGGCCCGCTGACGATGGTGCTGCCCCGCACGCCCACATGCGCCATCTCCGACCTGGCGGGGGCGGGCCTGCCATCCGTCGCGGTGCGCGTGCCCTCCGGCGCGGTGGCGCGCGCGCTGCTGGCGCGTGCCGGCATCCCCGTTGCCGCACCGTCGGCCAACCCGTCCGGGCGGGTCAGCCCCTCCACCGCCGCCCATGTCCTTGCGGGGCTGGAGGGACGCATCGACGCCGTGCTGGATTCCGGGCCATGCGCCGTGGGCGTCGAAAGCACGATCGTCGACCTGACGGGCGCGCGTCCCGTCCTGCTGCGGCCGGGGGGCGTCACGATCGAGGCCCTGCGTGAAATCTGCCCCGATATCGCCCTGCCCCACGCCACCAGCGACGCACGTCCCGCAGCCCCCGGGCGCCTGTCGTCCCATTATGCCCCCACCCTGCCGGTCCGGCTGGAGGCGACGCATGTTGCCGCCGACGAGGCGTTGCTGGCGTTCGGCCCCGAACTTGCGGGCAGTCCGCTTGTCTGGAACCTCAGCCCGACAGAAAAGCTGGACGAAGCGGCGGCGCGCCTCTTCGCCGGGCTGCGGTTTCTTGATATGGAGGGGCGCAGGCGCGGACTGCGTGCCATCGCGGTCCAGCCCGTGCCGGCGCACGGGCTGGGCGCGGCCATCCGCGACCGCCTGGCCCGCGCCGCCTGTCCCCGTCCACGATAACCCGATGCTGTGCATGACCCGATCCCGGCGATACCTGACATGAGCGATAGCCTAGACCCCAAGGAACTCAAGATCCTGTCGGATATTCTGGCACTGGTGCTGGAGGATCATGCCGGGCAGTCCGAAAATGCGCTGGCGGCCATACGGGCGCGGGCGCGCAAGAACCAGGTGACCGGCGGCGCGCTGAAGAACCTGTTCCAGGCCATCGCGCCCAATCCCCCAAAACGCCCGGCGCCCAAGCCGCGCGCCCCGCGCGGCGGACGGACGAGTGCCGCGGCGGCGCGTGAAATCCAGGATTCCCACGCCCGTATTTCGGAACTCACCGACAGCATCCGCAAGCTTGACCTTGCCCTGCGCGACAGCCGCGCCAGCAACGACGCGCTGCGTTTCGAGCTTTACCAGACGCAGCAGGCCCGCGCGGAGACACAGGCCGCCCTGTCGCAGATACAGGCGCATCCGGTGGCCAGCGCGCGGACGGGACGCCGTTCGACGCTGATGCTGGCGCTGACCATCGGCACGCTGGCGGGTATCGCGATGACGGAGCTTTTCCACACGCTCGACAGTTCGCCCGCGCAGGCCAGCGCCTCCTACCCCGCGCTGCAGCGCCAGAGCCGCGCGCAACTGCCCGCGCCGCCATTCAGCCAGAACCAGATTTCAGGAATCCTGCCATCATGACCGCCGCAGCCCCCGCCCCCGTCGATCATACGCGCCTGCTCGAACAGCTTGCGGACGTGCTTGGCCCCGCGGGCGTCCTGACGGCGGCGGACGACATCGACCCGTTCTGCACCGACTGGCGCAACCTGTATCATGGCCGGGCGCTGGCGGTGCTGCGCCCGGCCGATACCGACGCGCTGTCGGCGGCGGTGCGGCTGTGCGTGGCGCATGGCGTGCCGATGGTGCCACAGGGCGGCAACACCAGCATGGTGGGCGGCGCGACCCCCGATGACAGCGGCCGCGAAATCGTCATCTGCATGTCGCGCATGAACCACATCCGCGGGATCGACCCCCACGAAATGACGATGGAGGTCGAGGCGGGGGTTCCCCTGAAGGTGGCGCAGGACGCCGCGCGGGACGCGGGGATGATGCTGCCGCTGTCGATTTCGTCCGAAGGGTCGGCGCAGATGGGCGGCGTCCTTGCGACGAACGCGGGCGGCAACAACACGGTGCGGTACGGCAATGCCCGCGAACTGGTGCTGGGGCTGGAGGCGGTCCTGCCCGATGGGGAGGTGTTCCATGGCCTGCGCCGGTTGCGCAAGGACAATACCGGATACGCCCTGCGCCAGCTGTTTGTCGGTTCCGAAGGGACGCTGGGCTTCATCACGCGGGCGATCATCCAGCTCCAGCCCGCGCCGAAGGAGGTGGAGGTCGCACTGTGCGCCGTCGGGGATGCGCAGGGCGCGCTTGCGCTGTTCAGCGCGTTCCGCGCGCTTGACCCCGCCCTGATCCAGGCGTTCGAATACATGTCGGGCACTGGCATGGCGCTGGTGAACGAACTGATCCCCGGCGCGGCCCTGCCGCTGGAACAGCCCGCGCCGGCCTATGTGCTGGTGGAACTGGCGACCCCCCGCCCCGACGCCAACCTGCGCGAGTTCATGGAAGGCGTGCTGGCCGATGCGATGGAAAATGGCATCGTCACCGACGCGGTCATGGCCGAGAGCGAGGGACAGCGCACGAACCTGTGGAAACTGCGCGAGGAACATGCGGAGGCGCAGAAACGCGCGGGCGCAAGCGTGAAGAACGATGTCTCCGTCCCCGTATCGCGCGTCCCGGAACTGATCGCGCGCGCCACCCGCGCGTGCGAGGAACTGATCCCCGGCATCCGTCCCGCGCCGTTTGGCCATCTGGGCGATGGCAACATCCATTTCAACCTGGTGCAGCCCACCGACATGTCCGGCGACGCCTTCCTGGCGCGCGCGCATGACATCATGGATACGGTGGCCGATATCGTACGGGACCTGGACGGGTCCTTTTCCGCCGAACACGGTGTGGGGCAGCTCAAACCCTACATGATGGCCGAATGGCGCGGCGGCGCGGAACTTGCGACCATGCGGCGGATCAAGGCGGCACTCGATCCGCTCAACCTGATGAATCCCGGAAAAATCTTTCCACCCGCCACATCCGTCCCCGCCTCCGCTCCCGCGTCAGGCGCCGCGTGACATGGCCGGCGGGACACCCCGGCAAGATGACAGGAAAATACACACTGTTTCAGACGAGTACGGTAACACACCTTTTTATGCATCGCGATGAGAGCTAGACAGGGGCATGCCTGTCGCCTACCCCGTCACCCAACGCCTTTCCACGCGCCTGTCGATTCTGGACCGCTATGTCCTGCGGCAGCTGCTGCTGGCGCTTGTCGCGACGACGGGGGCGCTGGCTGTCCTGATCTGGCTGACGCAGTCGCTGCATTTCGTATCGCTGGTGGTGGGGCGCGGGCTGTCGCTGCGGGTGTTCATCCAGCTGACCAGCCTGCTGATCCCGTCCTTTGTCGCGGTCATCCTGCCGATCACCACATTCGTCGTGGTGCAGTTCGTCTATCAGCGGCTGGGATCGGACCGTGAGCTGACGGTCATGCAGGCGGCGGGCCTGTCACCGTTCATGATGGCGCGCCCGGCCCTGCTGTGCGCGGCCATTTCGACGCTGATATGCTTCATGCTGAACCTATGGATCGTGCCGGCGTCGTATCATGCCTTTCGCCAGTATGAATACCAGATCCGCAACAAGATGGCGGCCTTCCTGATCCAGGACGGGGTATTCACGCAGGTGTCCGACAACATGACCGTCTATATCCGCGCCCGTGACGAAAATGGCATGCTGCATGGCATCATGGTCGAGGACGACCGCCAGCCCGACGCGCAGGCCACCATCCTGGCGGAGGAAGGAAGCCTGGTCATCATCAACGACCAGCCCCGCGTGGTCCTGTTCAACGGGTCGCGGCAGGAAATCGACCGCAAGACCGGACGGCTGAACGTGCTGAGCTTCGCGCGCAACACCATCGACCTGACCAGTTCCCATGGACCGCATGCCCGCCAGCCCGATGCAAACGAACTGCCGCTGTCGGAACTGCTGCATCCCAACCTGCGGCAGTTTTCGCCGCGCGACGAAAAGAAGATGATCATCGAGGGATGGCGCCGCCTCGCCTCGCCCTTCTGCGCCTTTTCCTTCGCCATGATCGGGCTGCTCAGCGCATTGGGGGGCGGGTTTTCACGCCATGGCAACATCACGCGCCCCGTGGCCGCGACGCTCGCGGTCGTGGCGATGCAGTCGCTGACGCTGCTGGTGCAGAACCTCGCCAGCCGAAACCTCACGCTGATCCCGCTGATGTGGGTATGCGCCATCGTGCCGGGACTGGTCTGCCTGGCCATCCTGTTCTGGCCGGAAGCGGGTGGCCGCCGCGCCGCGCCGCGGGCTCAATCGCCGCAATGAACTTCGCCCTTACCCTTTCCCTGTATATCGCGCGGCAGTTCACCTATGCCGTGCTGGCGGTGATCGCCTTCCTGACGGGGCTGATCACGCTGTTCGATTTCATCGACCTGCTGCGTCGCGTCTCCACCCGTCCCAATGTGCCGGCCTCCCTCGTCAGCGAAATCGCGATGCTGCACATTCCCTTCGCCATGCTGGAAATCCTGCCCTTTGGCGTCCTGCTGGGGGGGATCATCTGTTTCTGGCGGCTGGCGCGTTCCTCCGAACTGGTGGTGGCGCGCGCGGCGGGGATTTCGGCGTGGCAGTTCCTGACGGGACCGGTCGGGTGCGCCGTGCTGATCGGCGCGCTGTCCACCACGGTCATAAGTCCCCTGTCATCGGCCATGTACCGCCGTGCGGAAATCCTGGACCAGCAGTACCTGCGCGACAATACGGGCAAGGCCCTGAACATGAGCGGCGGCACCCTGTGGCTGCGCCAGTCGGACAACGGCCTGACCGATCATGGCGTCGCCATCATCCATGCCCGGCATGTGAAGCTGCAGGGCAACGTGATGCGCATTTCCGACATCAGCGTCTATCGCCTTGACGGCCACGACCGCATGCTGGCGCGGATCGAGGCGGGACGCGGCTATCTGGGGAACGGACGATGGGTGCTCGACGACGCCCGCCTGCTGCGCCCCGATGAAAACCCGGTGGACATGGGGCATATGACCCTGCCGGCCGACCTGACGCTTGCGGGGGTACAGGACAGCTTCGCCTCCCCCAACACGCTGTCGGTATGGGCGCTGCCGGGGTTCATCAAGCTGCTGAACCATTCGGGATTTTCCTCCATCCGGCACCGGCTGCGGTTCCAGAGCCTGCTGACCCTGCCGATCCTGTGCGGCACTATGGCGCTGGTGGCGGCCGGATTTTCCATGCGCCCCGCCCGCCGGGGGGGCGTCGTGCGCATGATCAGCCTTGGCGTCGGGGCCGGTTTCGCCCTGTTCGCCATTTCCAAGATCGCGGCGCAGTTCGGTGAATCCGGCGCACTTCCCCCTGTCCTTGCCGCATGGGCGCCCACCGGGGCGGGGCTTTGTCTTGCAGTTTCGCTACTTCTTCATCTAGAGGACGGATAATGGCCCGTCCCTTCCCCTTCCCGCGCACCGGCGATAATGAGCGCACGCATCGTGACCCGCCGCGACGCGTGTCGCGCGGATGGCTGCTGTCGGCGACGATACTGGGGGGAACGTTACTGGGGGGGATGATCGGGGGCCTTGCACCGGGCCTGAATTCCGCACGCGCGGCCACGCAATCGGCGGCGCAGGCAGCGCCCGACGCGTCACAGAGCCTGCCCGCAGCCAGGACCGCCTCCAGCCGCAGCCGCCATGTCCGCTCCCAGGCGGCCCAGTCGGACAGCCCGGCATCCGGCAAGGCGCAGGGCGGGATACAGTCGGGAACCGTATCAACGGGCGAACCGGTGACCTTCCAGGCCGACCATGTCGCCTATGACAGCAAGAACGGCCTGGCGATCTGGACCGGCAATGTCCAGATCTGGCAGAATGACCAGATCATGCGCGCCGACAAGGTGGTCTATGACCGCAATACCGGCGTGGCCTCCGCCACGGGGAATGTGGCGCTGGTCGAACCCGACGGCACGGTGATGTTCACCAGCTATGCCGAACTGAGCAACGGCATGCGCGACGGCATCATGAGCAAGATGTACGCGCAGATGGACGACAACGCGCGCATGGCGGCAAACGGCGTGCGGCGCACGGGCGGGAAGGTCAATGACCTGACACGCGTCGTCTATACCGCGTGCGAACTGTGCGAACGCCATCCCGAACGCGCGCCGTTCTGGCAGATCCGTGCCTATGACGCGTCGCACGACCTGCAGCACAAGCGCATCGAGTTCCGCGACGCGTTCGTCGATTTCTTTGGCGTGCCGATCTTCTACCTGCCTGCCTTCTCCATGACGGATCCGTCGGTACGCAGGCAGAGCGGCTTCCTGACGCCGGGCTTCACCCCGCATAACCGCTATCTCGGCACGTACGTGACCATCCCGTACTACTGGGTGATCGACGGTCAGTCGGACCTGGTGGCCGAAGGGCTGTTTTCCACGCGCACGGGACCACAGCTCAGCGCGCAGTACCGCCACCGCTTCAATTTCGGGCACCTCAACCTGCGCGCCGGCATCGCCTATGATACCCATCACGACATCAACTACACCAACACCTTCGGCCAGGATGTCGAAAGCAAGGACAACCACGGCGTTCAGGGATACTTCTTCGGCTCGGGGCAGTTTTCGCTGAACAAGACGTGGCGTCTGGGCGCGCACATCAATGTCGCCAGTTCCGCGAACTACATGCGCGATTACCGCATATCGGGATACGGGCAGGATACCCTCAATTCGAACATCTACCTCGAGGGATTTGGCACCGGATCGTATTCGCGCATCGATGCGCAGGCCTATCAGGGACTGAACGAGGGCGTCATCCACAACCGCGACCTGCCGTGGGTCCTGCCGCGTTACACCTACAGCTATTTCGGGCAGCCCGACGCGCTGGGCGGACGCTTCAGCCTCGATACGACGGATTTCTATGTCTATCGTGAAAACGGGACATCGGACCAGCGCGGGCAGCTGACGCTGAACTGGGACCGGCCGTTCCGCAATTCGCTGGGGCAGATATGGGACCTGACGCTGCATGTCGAATCGGCCATTCACCGCGCGACACAGCTTAACGAACAGCCAAACTATGCCAGGACCACGCGCAGCCAGGTCGCGGGCGAGGTCCTGCCGACGGTGGCGCTGAAGCTCAACTGGCCCTTCCTGCGCACGTTCAACCACGGCCGGGGCACGGAAATCCTCGAACCGATCGCACAGGTCATCGCCGCCCCCAATACCGGCAACAGTTCATCGCGCTACATCCCCAACGAGGACAGCCTGACCTACGAATTCACGGACCAGACCCTGTTCGCGCTGAACCGCTATTCCGGCACGGACCGCCTTGACGGGGGGCTGCGCGCCAATGTGGGGCTGCATACGAACTGGACATGGAACGGCCACCAGATCGATGCCCTGATCGGTGAAAGTTTCCAGGAACATGTCGAACATGACCGCATCCCCTATTCGGGGCTGAGCCACCACCTGTCCGACGTGGTGATGGGCACGCGCATCGTGCCCAACCGCTTTTTCGATTTCGATGGCAAGATGCGGCTTGACCCCTATGCCGGGCGTGTCGATTTCGCCGATGCGCTGGGAAGCGCGGGGTTCAAGTATTTCCGTGTCAACGGGGGCTATATCTATGAACCCGTGACGCCTTACTATTATTACGCAAATAACCCCTATTCCTCCACCCCGCCTTCGATTTACTATAAGCCCATCAGCGAACTGACATTCGGCGCATCGACGACGTGGGACAACTGGCACCTTGCGGCCTATATCCGCCGCAGCCTGGCGCGTAAGCAGAGCGTGTCCGTCGGTGGGGACGCGGGGTACCAGAATGACTGTTTCGGCATTGATGTGATGTACCTCAAGCAGTACACCACAATTGGTGGTCAGCAGAGCAATTCGACCGTAATGTTCTCCCTGACGTTCAAGACCATCGGTTCGTTTGGCATGAATGGCTGATGATGCGTGAAAGATTGATCTGAATGCGTTGGTTTTCCGCTATCCGTGGCAGTGTTCCTTCCCGTCGCGCGGTCCGGCAGGCGTTCCTGATGGGGGCGGGTCTGATGATGACATCGGCGATGGGCGCGGTCATCGGCCCGGATGCCCACGCGGCGGGCACGCATCACGCGCGCCACAAGGTGGCAGGCAATCCGGAAGCAGAGCCCGAGAACGAGGATTCCATCGTCGCCATCGTCAACGGGTCGGTCCTGACGAAACGTGACGTGGACACGCGCGGGCGCCTGTTCGCGCTGTCCTCCGGCCTTGACGTCAGCGATGACGTCATGAACCGACTGCGGCCGCAGATCGTGCGCCAGCTGATTGACGAACGCCTGCGGATGGAGGCGATGCTGGAACGGCACATCAACGTGCCGGTCGCGCAGATCGCCGCCGCCATCGCGGGCATCGAACATCGCAACAACATGCCGGAGAATTCCCTGCGCAACCAGATGGCGCAGGACGGTGTCTCGCTGACCACCCTGATCGACCAGATCCGCGTGCAGGTCGGCTGGTCGCAGGTGCTGCGCATGGAAACCGGCTCACGCGGTCGCATCACCGCCACCGAAATCCAGCAGCGCATCGACGCGCTGAAGCGCGAGGATGGCAAGCCACAGTACATGATCAGCGAGATCTTCGTCCCCGTCGAGGATCCGCATCACCCCGAGACCGAGCTGAAATTCACCGAGACCATCATCCAGGAACTGCGCGAGGGCGCGCCATTCCCTATCGTCGCGGCACAGTTTTCCCAGAGCCAGAGTGCGCTTGAGGGCGGACTTCTGGGCTGGACGCAGGAAGACAGCCTTGACCCCGAAGTGGTCGAGGTCGCGCGCAAGATGCCCGACGGGGCGATTTCCAACCCCATCCGCGTCGCGGGCGGCTATGTGATCGCCACCGTCAACAGCCGTCGCACGGTGGGCCATGAAATGGCGACCATCGTATCCATCCGGCAGGCTTTTCTTCCCTTCACGCAGCCGCTGAACCCGCAGGACCCCACCGACCAGCAGAAACAGACGCTGGCGCAGGCCAACGACATTTCCGGCAAGGTGAAGTCCTGTGACGAGCTTGAGGCCCTGAACAAGAAATTCGGTGAAAAGCATCCCAGCGACCCGGGCGAGGTCCGCGTGGACCGGATGAACCCGCAGATGCGCGCCGTGCTGGACGAACTGGCCGTTGGACAGCCCAGCCACCCGCTGGTGTCGATGGATGGCATCGCGGTGCTGATGGTCTGCAAGCGCGAGGAACGCAACGTCGCGCTCCAGACCCCCAGCGAGATTGCCGACCAGCTGCTGAATGAACGTGTGGAGCAGACATCGCGCCAGCTTGACCGCGACCTGCATCGCCGCGCGGTCATCGACATGCGTTCCAAGTCCTGATCGCGGCTGGCATGACCATCCCTTCCCCCGGCGTCGCGCCGCAGGAGTCCCTGCGCGACGTGATCGCGCGCCACGGCCTTGATGCCCGCAAGTCGCTGGGGCAGCATTTCCTGCTTGATCCCGGCATCACCGGCCGCATCGCCAGCATGGCCGGCAGGCTGGAGGGCGTGAACGTGGTGGAGGTCGGCCCCGGTCCCGGTGGCCTGACCCGCGCGCTGCTGCAGACCCCGGCCGCGAGCGTGACGGTGGTGGAGGTCGATCCCCGCGCCATCGTCATCATGAATGAACTGGCGGCGTCCCATCCCGGCCGGCTGCATGTGATCGAGGCCGACGCCATGCGTCGCGACCTGTCCACGCTGTGCCCCGCGCCGCGCCAGATCGTCGCCAACCTGCCCTATAATGTCGGCACCCCGCTGCTGATCGGGTGGCTGCGACAGGCGACGTGCTGGGCGCGCCTGACGCTGATGTTCCAGCTGGAGGTGGCGCAGCGCATCTGCGCCACGCCGGATTCGGACCATTACGGCCGCCTGGCGGTGCTGTCGCAATGGGTCGCGCGGTGCGGCATCGTCATGAGCATCCCCCCCGGCGCGTTCTTTCCGCCGCCAAAGGTCCATTCCGCCGTGGTGAACCTGATCCCGCATCCCAGCCAGCCGTCAGCGGCGCTGTTCCGCGCCATGGAGCAGGTCACTGCCGCAGCATTCGGGCAGCGGCGCAAGATGCTGCGTGGCGCATTGCGCGGCATCGGTGGCGACGCCCTGCTGGAGGCGGCGGACATCGCGGGCAACCGCCGGGCGGAAACACTCGACATCGCCGATTTCGACAGGCTGGCCCGCGCCCACCTGCAGCGCCTGTCCCCCGCGTTATAAGGGACGGTCCCGGTCAACGGTCCTGGTCACATTGCCCATGAAATGACAGAAGGCCCGACGGGACATCCCGCCGGGCCTTCTGCCGTGCATGAACATCCGGCCCATCACGGGGATGGGCCGGACCCGTGGCCTGTTCAGGCGGCGGGGTGTTCTTCCGTCGCGGCGACGGGCGCTTCTTCCTCGGGGGCGGCTTCGACTTCGACCGCTTCCTCGACAAAGCCGGACGCGTCATCGTCGCGCTCGGCGCCGATTTCCTCGCCACGTGCCTGACGCTCGGCTTCTTCTTCCGAACGGGCGACGTTCACGCTGACCTGCATCGAAACTTCGGGATGCAGCGCAACGCGGACTTCGTACACACCAAGCTGCTTGATGGGTTCGGGCAGGATGACCTGCGAACGCGAAACCGTCAGGCCCGCCTGCGTCAGGGCCTCTGCAATGTCACGGGTGGTGACGGAGCCATACAGGCTTCCGCTGTCGCCAGCCTGACGGATCAGGACGACGGACAGGCCGTGCATGCGCTCGGACAGGCGCTCGGCTTCTTCGCGACGCTTCAGGTTCTGGGCCTCAAGCTGCACGCGCTCACGCTCGAAACGCTCGCGGTTGTGCGCGTTGGCGCGGATCGCCTTGCCCTGGGGCAGCAGGAAGTTGCGGGCATAGCCCGGCTTCACCGTGACGATCTCGCCCATCTGGCCCAGCTTTTCGACGCGCTGGAGCAGGATGAGTTCTACTGCGGACATGGTTCTGCCTCCCTCAGCTTACGATATAGGGCAGCAGGGCCAGGAAACGGGCGCGCTTGATGGCCTGGGCCAGTTCGCGCTGCTTCTTGGCGGACACTGCCGTGATGCGGCTGGGGACGATCTTGCCACGCTCGGACAGGAAGCGGCTCAGCAGGCGCACGTCCTTGTAGTCGATCTGCGGCGCGTTGGGGCCGGAGAACGGGCAGGACTTGCGGCGACGGTAAAACGGACGACGCGCACCCACGGCCACGCGGCGGGCGGCGGGGTTGATCTCGGTTGTTTCGGACATCAGCTCTTACTCCGCTTCGCTGCTGGCGGGCGCGCCGGCATTGTTGCGCTGCTGTTCTTCACGCTCGTTGCGCGCGCGGAACTCTTCGCGATCGTCATAGTTGCGGCGGCCGGCATTGTTGCCACCACGACCGCTTTCAAAACGACCGGCGGGCTTCGGGCCACGGAAGCCACGTTCACGCTCGTCACCCTTGCGCGACAGGATCACGGACGGGGCGTCGTCGATTTCGTCAACGCGCAGCATCAGCACGCGCAGGACGTCTTCGTTCAGGCTGAGCTGACGCTCGATTTCCTTGATGGCGGCAGGCGTCGCGTCCAGGCCGAGGAGCATGTAATGCCCCTTGCGGTTCTTCTTGATGCGGTATGCCAGGGTACGCAGGCCCCAGTATTCGCGCTTCTTGATCGAACCGGATTCAGCTTCCAGCACGGTGGCGATGCCATCGGCGATGGCTTCGACCTGCTGCTGCGACACGTCATTACGTGCAATCAGCACGGTTTCATACAATGGCATGGGAACTCCCTTCGGATCTGTTCAACCCCTTTCGCCATGGACACGGTCCATCGCGCCATCATGCTGTCGCATGACGCGGGTATAGCCGGACGCAATGCCATGCACCCGGCAGGGAAGGTGCGCGTTGAAGCACGATCGACCGCTCCAGACAAGGAAAAAAGCACGGCAGTCCCCATATTGCCCTGCCCCGCGCCGCATCCGGTCGGCACGGGACTGAAACAATTCTTAAGGAAATAGGTACTTCCATAGTATCTTTTCCCCGTCAGACTTCGTTTTGCGTGTTCGTTGTCCTTAACCAGAGGGGCCAGGCTTGCGAATTCTTCATTGCGTGATGTCAAACGAATTTGCCGGAACCGAACGATATGTCAGCGAACTGGCCGCCCTGCAGGCGCGCGGGCACGAGGTCTGCATCCAGATCGCCCGCCACACGCGCGATCCCCTGACCGGGGGCGACATCGTCCCCCACATCGCCCCGTCGGTCGAAACCATTCGCGCGGGATATCTGGGATACAGCGCCACCTATCTGAAAACCCTGAGAACCTTTCGCCCGGACGTCATCCATACGCACCTTGGCAAGACGAGCTTTCGCCTCGGGCTGCTGCCACGTCCGCAAAACGTCCCCCTTGTCGCAACACTGCACAAAAGGTTCAGCAGCCGCGCCTATCACAGGTGCGACGGGCTGATCTGCATCGCCCGGTGGCAGGCGCGTGACATTCCCGCCAGCTTTGTCCGGCCATATTCCGTCATCGGCAACTGGACGCAACCGCGCACGCCGCCAACGCCGGCGCAACGCCAGCACATGCGGGCATCCCTGGGCATCGGGAAAGATACCTTCCTGATCGGCGCGGCCGGACGGATGATCCCCAAAAAGGGGTTCGATACCCTCGTGCGGGCCTTCAGGCGCGCCGCCCTGCCGGATGCCCGGCTGGTGCTGTTTGGCGATGGCCCCCAGCGTCGCGAACTGGAACAGCTGGGCGGTGGAGACGTCCTGTTTCCCGGCTATCGCACGGACCTGCCGACCGACCTCCACATGCTGGACGGTTTCGTCCTGCCCTCCGTGCATGAAGCCTTCGGACTGGTCCTGCTGGAAGCGATGTCGGCGCAACGGCCGGTCATCGCGACAGCCGCGGGCGGCGTGCTGGACATCCTTGACCCATCCTCGCCGGAACTCGTGCCACCCGGCGATGTCAATGCGATGGCCCAGGCCATGCGTCACATGCGACAGCAGGGTCCGCGCCAGTGGGACATGGGCCGTTTCGACCCGGTATGCCAGGCGGGGCAGATCACCGCCTTTTACGAACGCGTCAGGGCCGGCCTGCGCGCCTGATGGCACCACCGGACGTTTCCGACCTGCTGCCCGGGCAACGGGCACGGGCGGGGATCAGAACAGGTCCGGAGAAGGCGGCGCCGGCTCAAGCTCGGTGAACTCCGGCGTTCCCCATTCGTAGGTTTCCCGGTCATAGCGATAGCCGGTCAGGCTGGCGGCGAAATCCAGCGGCAGCCAGTACATCGGGTGCGAAGTCATGTCGCCACCCTGACGGTCCACTTTCTGCTGCGCCACGAAAGCCGCCTTGCGCATGGGGGAAAAGGAAGGCGGGACAATTCCACTGACCTCCAGATCCAGCGTATCGCCCCCTTCGCCATCATGGGTGATCGACCATTTCAGCTCGCCCTTTTCGTAACACTGCACGCGGCTGACATGTTCGCCCTCCTGCACGTCACATACGATCAGGGTCCCCTGCCGCGACAGTTTGTCCCGCGCAAGCACGGGGGGACGGGCAAGGTTATTGTAGCGGCATACGATCCATTGGTCAGGAAGCTGGGCCATGGCGAAATCGCACTGGCCACTGGCATCGACGTTCCCCGTATCCCGCATGTCCAGATCGGAAAGTATGTCTGACCTGCTTACGCCGCGGAACGAATAATAAGAAAAATTGTATTCCACCCGCTTATTCCTCCTTCTCCTGAAGGGAATATCGGGGGGCATTCTTGTTATAACAATGGGGTCGAAAGAAATAATTTAACAGTTACATTAACAATGATTTTCAGATGTGGCTAATGGCCGGAACACAAAGGTTTTTCGGTATGGACAGGCCAATATGGTCGGGGATGTCCCACACTTCGCGCAGCACGCGGACGGCACGGAACCCCGCCCGGACATAGTTGGGAAGCGCGCGTGGATGATCGGCCGAACACGTATTGACGCGCAGCGCCGCCGGCCCGTTGCGCCATGCGATATGTATGGCGGCATGCAGGAACGCCAGCCCTATCCCGCGCCCGATCCAGCGCGGCAGCAGGCCGAAATAGGCCAGGTTGATATCGGGACACTGGCGGCCATCGAGTTCGAAAAAGCCCGCCACCTCCCCATCGCAACGCAGGACGTAGACGCCAATCGCCGGATTTTCCAGAAGCTGCGCCAGCTGTGCATCGCCCATGACGCGGCGCAGCCACCAGCAGTAATCCTGCCCGACGCGGTTGTACAGGTCGCGGTACAGCGATACGGCGGGATGTATCTCCCGCCGTATCTCATATCCTTCGGGAAGTGGGGGGACATTGCCGGGCGGCTCCCGGTCCATGCACAGGAACGTCACGTCCACCGCCACGCGCGTCATGCCATCCCCCACCCGTCCCCCGTCGTCCCAAGGCCGATCAGTTGTCGTCAAGGAAAGAGCGAAGCTTGCGGCTACGGCTCGGATGCTTGAGCTTGCGCAGCGCCTTGGCCTCGATCTGACGGATACGTTCGCGCGTCACGTTGAACTGCTGTCCGACCTCTTCAAGCGTATGGTCGGTGTTCATGCCGATGCCAAAACGCATGCGCAGCACGCGCTCCTCACGCGGGGTCAGCGACGACAGGACACGCGTCGTCGCCTCGCGCAGGTTGGTCTGGATCGCGGCGTCAAGCGGGATGACCGCCGTCTTGTCCTCGATGAAATCGCCCAGATGGCTGTCTTCCTCGTCCCCGATCGGGGTTTCAAGGGAAATCGGCTCCTTGGCGATCTTGAGGACCTTGCGCACCTTCTCCAGCGGCATGCCCAGCTTTTCAGCCAGTTCCTCCGGCGCAGGTTCGCGTCCGATCTCATGCAGCATCTGGCGCGAGGTACGCACCAGCTTGTTGATCGTCTCGATCATGTGGACCGGGATGCGGATCGTGCGCGCCTGATCGGCGATGGAGCGGGTGATGGCCTGACGGATCCACCATGTCGCATAGGTGGAGAACTTGTAGCCACGGCGGTATTCGAATTTGTCCACCGCCTTCATCAGGCCGATATTGCCTTCCTGGATCAGGTCAAGGAACTGCAGGCCGCGGTTGGTGTATTTCTTGGCGATCGAGATCACGAGGCGCAGGTTCGCCTCGATCATTTCCTTCTTGGCGCGCGCGGAATCACGCTCGCCCCGCGAAACGGTGGCATAGACGCGGCGGAATTCGCCCACCGGCAGGCCGGTTTCCTGCGTCAGTTCCGCGACCTGCCCACGCAGCTTGATGACCGTGTCCATATGCTTGGCGACGAAGTTCTTCCACGCCTTGCCCGGCAGCGCCGACACGACGTCCACCCAGCCCGGATCCAGTTCGCGCCCGCGATATTTCAGCAAGAAATCCTCGCGCGAGACCTTCGTGCTTTCGGCCAGGCGCAGCATGCGGCCTTCCAGTCCGTTCAGGCGCTGGAAGATGGCCTTGAGATGCTCCACCAGCACCTCGATGCGGGTATTGTGCAGGTGGACCTGCTGCACCTTGCCGACCAGCTCGCAACGCAGCTGCTCGTACGCGGCCTCCGCCTCGGCGGAGATTTCGCCCCCGGACGTCAGCTTCTCAAGGCGCGTCACCTGCAGTTCATGCAGGCGGGCGTACAGTGCCTCCACCTCCTCGAACTGCAGGAGGATTTCGGGCTTGAGCTTTTCCTCCAGCGCGGACAGCGACAGGCCCGCGCCTTCTCCCTCGCCCTCGCCTTCCTCGGACTCGTCATTTCCGGCCGCCGCGTCGAAGCCCTCTTCGCCCGCGTCTTCCTCGCTTTCTTCCGCATCCTCGCCGGGAGCGGCGTTGCCGGACTGCATCGCCTCCAGATCGACGATGTCACGCAGCAGCATCTCCCCGGCCTTGAGGCGTTCATGCCACGAGATGATGGCGCGGAACGTCAGCGGGCTTTCGCACAGGCCGCCGATCATTTCATCGCGCCCGGCCTCGATACGCTTGGCGATCGCGATCTCGCCCTCGCGGGAGAGAAGCTCGACCGAGCCCATCTCACGCAGGTACATGCGCACCGGGTCATCGGTACGGCCCAGGTTTTCGCTGTCGACGTTGCCCGCCGCCTGCTCCTCGCCCTCGCCCTCGGCGGGTTCCTCGCTCTTGGCTTCGGGTTCGGGCGCGCTTTCCTCGGCCTCGCTGTCGTTGTCCTCGTTCTCGACAACCTGCAGGCCCATTTCCGATAGCGCGGCCATCACGTCCTCGATCTGCTCGGAAGACATCTGGTCCTGCGGCAGGACGGCATTGAGTTCATCGAACGTGATGTACCCCCGCTCCTTGCCGCGTGCGATCAGCCTCTTGACGGCTCCGGACTGCGTATCCAGCAAGGTGGTGTCGTTGTCCTGGTCACCAGAAGCTGCATCCGTTCCCGCGGCTGTCTTTGTCGCCATGCCCGATCAATCCCTACCCAGCAAATTCTGTAGCCCGCCCCATCACGGGCGGAAACATGAAGGCCCCGCGTCCGGGAACCGTGTCCCTTCCGCCGTTTCCGTCACGCTGCGTGCGCGGCGGAAACAAAAATACGGCCATCGTACCGCATCCACTTCTTTCGACAGGTGCAGGTGGTCGATTCACCCCCCGAAGTCAAGGGGCACGCCCCGATTTCCCCAAAAAACAACGCCCCTTCATTGCGTATCGGGAATATCCCCGCCACGCCGCAGCGCCTCCAGCGCCAGCAGCCTGACACGCAGGCTTTCCCATGCCTGTTCGTCAAATTCCCCCCCGCACATCCGTTCGGTGTCAAGGCGCAGGTCTCGGGCAAAACGCTCCACATTCAAAAGCGCGTAGAAATGCCACCATTCCTGCCGCGCATCGATGGACATCAGGTCCCCGTCCTGCTTCTGGGCCGACAGTGGCAGGGGATGGGACGACAGCACCCGGTCGCGTGCCTGCGACAGGCCCATGGCCCCGATCCGCTCCTCCAGCGCCAGCAGGAGGGCGGGCGCATCCCTGTCGCCCCCTTCCTCGGCCAGCATGTCGAGCATCACCGCCCGCAGCCCGGACAGTTCGTCGGGCATGTCCAGCCGGCAGTAGGCGTCCTGCACGTCCTCCAGCACTTCGGGATGGCGCAGCAGGATGGCGGTCAAGATGCGCATCCGCTCCAGCGTGACCGCCTGCGCGTCCAGCGTGACCGGGACGCCATGGGCATCGGCGGCGGGTACCAGGAACGGGCGGGCGCCATGCATGCCGCCCTGCCGTCCCCCGCCACGCGCGCCCGACGCGGGGCGGCGCCGGAAGGTCGCGAAAAACCGGTCAAGCAGGGTGGAGCGGTATTCCGACGCCAGTCCCCTGTCAGGGATCAGGTTCGCCGCCTCCACCAGTTTCTGGCGCAGGGCCGCGCGCTGCTCCGGGGCGGGATCGCGCGGCACCCCTTCGCTCAGCAGGCCAAACAGGACCTCGCTCAACGGACGCGCACCCTCGATCAGGCCACTCATCGCAGCCCCGCCCTGCTGGCGCAGCAGGCTGTCGGGGTCCTCGCCCTCGGGCAGGACGCAAAAGCGCAGGGTCCGATCGACATTCAGCAGCGGCAGCCCGGTTTCCGCCGCCTTTACCGCCGCGCGCTGCCCCGCCGCATCGCCATCGAAACACAGCACCGGCGCGGAAGACACCTGCCACAGCGCCTCCATCTGCTCGGCCGTGAGCGCGGTGCCCAGCGGGGCGACCGCGCCGGCAAAGCCGGCCTGGTGCAGGGCGATGACGTCCATGTAGCCTTCGACCACCAGCAGTTCGGGACGCGGGGGGGCATCCGGGCCGCCGCGTGGCGCGCGCACCGCCGCGCGGGCGCGGTCAAGCCCGAACAGGACGCGGCGTTTCGCGAAAATCGCGGTTTCCGGCCCGTTGAGGTATTTGGGCTGCCCATCGCCAAGGATGCGCCCGCCAAACGACACCAGCCGCCCGCGCCGGTCGCGGATGGGAAAGGTGACGCGGTTGAAGAACAGCTCCCCTTTCGGCCGGCCATGTTCATCCACGCGCATCAGCCCCGCCTGCGCCAGCAGCGCCGGGGTGATGTCATGCGCCGCCAGTTCCGCCAGCAGGCCGCCCCGCCCGTCGCCAGACCAGCCAAGGCCGAACGCCTCGATCGTCTCGTCCGTCAGGCCACGGCCCCGCAGGTAGGCCAGTCCCTCACGCCCCTCGTTCTGGTACAGGCGGCGGCGCCATGCCTGCTGCACCGCCTCCAGCACGTCGCCCAGGGTGCGGGCTTCCTGCTGGGCCTCGCGCTGGTGGCGGTCGGGGCGCGGGACCTCCATCCCGGCGGCGGAGGCCAGTTCCTCCACCGCCTCGGGGAAGGAGCGTCCCTCGCTCTGCATGACGAAGGAAATGACATCGCCATGCACGCCACATCCGAAACAGTGGAAGTGGTCGTCATAGACATAGAACGATGGCGTCTTTTCCCCGTGGAAGGGGCAGCATGCCTTCCAGTTCCGGCCCGAACGCACCAGCTTGGTGCGCCGCCCGATGACCGCCGCGATCGGGGTCCGGGCGCGCAGTTCGTCCAGAAAGGCGGGATCAAGCGCCATCGCCTGCCGGTTCCTCAGCGCGCGGACAGCAGCGACTTGACGATGGAACTGGCAATGGCCGCGTCCAGCGCGCTGCCGAACTGCGTCTTCAGCGCCGCCATGACGCGGCCCATGTCCTTCATGGAGGTCGCGTCCGTGCGCTCGATCGCCTCGCGCGCGGCGGCCTCAAGCGTTTCCTCGTCCAGGTCGGCGGGGAGGTAGGTGCGGATCAGCGCGATTTCCGCCTCTTCCTTTGCCGCCAGTTCGGGGCGTCCGCCCTGCAGGTACATCGCGGCGGATTCCGTGCGCGACTTGACCATGCCGCGCAGCATGCCGATCACGGCGTCGTCGCTGACCTTGTCCTCCCCTTTCGCGCGACCCGCGATGTCGAGGTCTTTCAGCTTTGCCGTAATCATGCGGATCGTGCCGACGCGGTCACTCTGTCCGGCCTTCATGGCGGCTTTCAGGTCTTCCATGAAACGTGCGCGCAAGGACATTCTTCAAACTCCTGTTGATCGGTAGGGGACAGTGGTCCGCCGCACGGACTGCGGCCGACATGACCGGGAATCTTTTTCCCACTTTCCGCAACCGGAAAGCTGGCGGAATTTTCTTCCCATCCCCTTTGTCCGCTGATAGGGAATAGACCCGGAAGGGACAATCATCCAATGCCGATGACAATAGAAGACATCATACAGCGCCTTGGCGGCCCGGAACAGGCCGCGCGCCTGACGGGCGTCAGCACGGAGGCCGTGCGCAAATGGCGACAGGCCCGCGCCATCCCGCCCAAGCACTGGACCGTGGTGCTGCGTGAAACCGGCCTGTCCCTGTCCGACCTGCAACCCGCCACCGAATCCGACCGACCGGAGCCCCCAATGACCGCGCCATCCTCGACCGCGCCCAATCCGATCTCTCCGGCCAGCCGGCCCCATGCCGCCACCGCCGCCCTGATCCTGGCCGATGGCACCGTCCTGTGGGGCCGCGGCTTTGGCGCGCATGCCGAAGGTGCCGCCGCGATTGGCGAAATCTGCTTTTCCACCGGCATGACGGGATATCAGGAAACGCTGACCGATCCCTCCTTCGCCGGACAGATCATCACCTTCACCTTTCCCCATATCGGCAATGTCGGCACCACCCCCGAGGATGACGAGGCCACGCGCGTCGCGGCCCGCGCCCTGGTGGTCAAGGAAGACCTGACCGCGCCGGCCAACTGGCGTTCGGTGGAATCGCTCGACGCGTGGCTCAGGGCGCGGGGCATCGCGGGCATCTGCGGCATCGACACCCGCGCGATCACCCGGCGCATCCGCGATGGCGGCCCGCAGACGGCCATCGTCGCCTATCCCGCCGACGGCAGCATCGACATCGCCGCCCTGCAGGCGCAGGCCCGTGCGTGGCCGGGGCTGGAGGGCATGGACCTTGCCCGCGAAGTCACCTGCGCCAAATCCTATGCCTGGGACGAGGGCGTGTGGCACTGGCCCCATGGCACCGTCCCCCTTCCTGAAAAGCGCCGCCGCGTCGTCGCCGTCGATTACGGGGCGAAGCGCAACATCCTGCGCTGCCTGTCATCCGCCGGATGCGACGTCATCGTCGTCCCCGCCACCGCCACGGCAGAGGAAATCCTGTCGCACGAACCGGCGGGCGTGTTCCTGTCCAACGGTCCGGGCGACCCGGCGGCCACCGCGTCCTATGCCGTCCCCGCCATCCGTGGCGTGCTGGAGGCGGGCAAGCCGGTGTTCGGCATCTGCCTTGGCCACCAGCTGCTGGCCCTGACGCTGGGGGCGAAGACCTACAAGCTGGAGCGCGGGCATCGCGGCGCGAACCAGCCCGTCAAGGACCTTGCGACGGGCAAGGTGGAAATCACCAGCCAGAACCACGGTTTCGCCGTAGATGACAAGACCCTGCCCGAAGGGGTCCGCGCCACGCATGTCAGCCTGTTCGACGGATCGAACGAAGGCATCGCCTCCGACCGGTATCCGGCGTTTTCGGTGCAGTACCATCCCGAATCCAGCCCCGGCCCGTCAGACAGCCGTTACCTGTTCGACCGCTTCGTCGCCCTGATCGACTCCCACTCCCACACCGCCTGAAAGCCGTATCGACATGCCCAAACGGACAGATATCAGCTCCATCCTGATTATCGGCGCCGGCCCGATCGTGATCGGCCAGGCGTGCGAATTCGACTATTCCGGCGCGCAGGCCTGCAAGGCCCTGAAGGAAGAGGGTTACCGCGTCATCCTGGTCAACTCCAACCCAGCGACCATCATGACCGACCCGGGCCTTGCGGATGCGACCTATATCGAGCCGATCACCCCGGAATTCGTCGAACGCATCATCCTGCGTGAAAAGCCCGACGCCATCCTGCCGACCATGGGCGGGCAGACCGCGCTGAACACGGCGATGGCGCTCGACAAGTCGGGTTTCCTCAAGAAGCACGATGTCGAACTGATCGGCGCCAACGCCGAGGTGATCGACCGTGCCGAGGACCGGCAGAAATTCCGCGAGGCGATGGACGCCATCGGCATCGAAAGCCCGCGCAGCGTCATCGCCCACACCCTGACCGAAGCGCGCGAGGCGCTGAAACAGGTGGGCCTGCCGTCGGTCATCCGTCCGTCCTTCACCATGGGCGGGTCGGGCGGCGGCATCGCCTATAACCGCGAGGAGTTCGACCGCATCGTCTCCTCCGGCCTCGATGCCTCCCCCACGACCGAGGTCCTGATCGAGGAATCCGTCCTCGGCTGGAAAGAGTACGAGATGGAGGTCGTGCGCGACGCCGCCGACAACTGCATCATCATCTGCTCGATCGAAAACATCGACCCGATGGGCGTGCATACGGGCGATTCCATCACCGTGGCCCCCGCCCTGACGCTGACGGACAAGGAATACCAGCGCATGCGCGACGCCTCGCTGGCGTGCCTGCGCAAGATCGGGGTGGAAACCGGCGGATCGAACGTGCAGTTCGGCATCAATCCCGCCGATGGCCGCATGGTCGTGATCGAGATGAACCCCCGCGTCTCGCGCTCCTCCGCGCTGGCGTCCAAGGCGACGGGCTTTCCCATCGCCAAGATCGCGGCAAAGCTCGCGGTCGGCTACACGCTTGACGAACTCGCCAACGACATCACCGGCGGCACCACGCCCGCGTCGTTCGAGCCGACGATCGATTACGTCGTCGTCAAGATCCCCCGCTTCACGTTCGAGAAGTTCCCCGGCACCCCGGCCCTGCTGTCCACCAGCATGAAATCCGTGGGCGAGGCGATGGCCATCGGCCGCTCCTTCCCCGAGGCGCTGCAGAAGGGCCTGCGTTCCATGGAAATCGGGCTGGCGGGCCTTGATCCCGTGGACGCGCCGGGCGATGGCGGTCCCGACGCCTTCCGCGCCGCCCTGTCGCAGCCGCGCCCCGAACGCATCCTGATGGCAGCACAGGCCCTGCGCGCCGGACTGTCGGTGGAGGACATCCACGATGCATGCAAGTTCGAGCCGTGGTTCCTGCGTGAACTGCAAAAGATCATCGCCGCCGAACATGGCGTCGTGCGCGACGGCCTGCCGCGCGACGCGGACCGGATGCGCGCGCTCAAGAGCCTCGGCTTTTCCGACGTGCAGCTCGGGCGGCTGTCGGGCACCTCGGCCAATGAGATCCTTGAGCTGCGCACGCGGCTGGGGGTCACGCCGGTCTATAAACGCATCGACACCTGCGCGGGCGAGTTCGCATCGCCCACGCCTTACATGTATTCGACCTACGAAGGCGGCTTCGGCACGCCCGAATGCGAAAGCGACCCGACAGATCGCAAGAAGATCGTCATCCTCGGTGGTGGCCCGAACCGCATCGGACAGGGGATCGAGTTCGACTACTGCTGCGTGCATGCGGCCTATGCCCTGCGCGAAGCAGGGTTCGAGACCATCATGGTCAACTGCAACCCCGAGACGGTCTCCACCGATTACGACACGTCCGACCGGCTGTATTTCGAGCCCCTGACGGCCGAGGACGTGATCGCGCTGATCCGCCGCGAACAGGAAAACGGCACCGTGCTGGGCTGCATCGTGCAGTATGGCGGCCAGACGCCGCTGAAGCTGTCGCATGCGCTGGAGACGGCGGGCATCGCGCTGCTGGGCACCCCGGCCGACGCCATCGACTGCGCCGAGGACCGCGAGCGTTTCCAGGCGATGCTGCACAAGGTGGGCCTGCGCCAGCCGGAAAACGGCATCGCCCGCTCCCTGGCGGAGGCCGAGGACGTGGCGGACCGGATCGGATATCCCGTCGTGGTGCGGCCGTCCTATGTTCTGGGCGGACGGGCGATGGAAATCGTGCATGACCGCGCCAGCCTGCAGCGTTACATGCGCGTGGCGCTGCAGCTTGCGGGACATGACGTCGCATCGGGACCGGTGCTGATCGACCGCTACCTCAATGACGCGATCGAGGCCGACGTGGACTGCATCGCCGATGGCACCGATGTCTATGTCGCCGGCGTCATGGAACATATCGAGGAAGCGGGCATCCATTCGGGCGACAGCGCCTGTTCGCTGCCGCCCTATACCCTGTCGCCCGCCATCGTCACCGAACTGAAGGCCCAGACCGAGGCAATGGCCCGCGAACTGGGCATCGTCGGGCTGATGAACGTGCAGTACGCGATCAAGGGCCACGACATCTTCGTGCTGGAGGTCAACCCCCGCGCGTCGCGCACGGTGCCCTTCGTCGCCAAGGCGACGGGCGTTCCGGTCGCCAAGATCGGCGCGCGCGTCATGGCTGGCGCCCGCCTGTCGGAATTCCGCCTCGATGACCAGGCCGTCGCCCCGCATGTCGCGGTCAAGGAAGCGGTGTTCCCGTTCAACCGCTTCCCCGATGTCGATACGATCCTCGGGCCGGAAATGCGCTCCACCGGCGAGGTGATGGGACTTGACGCGTCGTTCGAACGCGCCTTTGCCAAGTCGCAGCTTGCCGCGGGCGTCCGCCTGCCCCTGTCGGGGGAGGTGTTCCTGTCGGTGCGCGACAGCGACAAGGCGGCGGTCAAGTCGCTGGGCCGCAGGCTGGTGGACATGGGCTTCAGCGTGGTCGCCACCCGCGGCACCGCGCAGTGCCTGCGTGACGCGGGCGTCGAGGTGCGCGTGATCAACAAGGTGCTGGAGGGACGCCCCAACTGCGTGGACGCGATCCGTTCGGGCGAAATCCAGATGGTCATCAACACGGCGCAGGGCGCGCAGTCGGTCACCGACAGCTTTGACATCCGCCGTTCGGCCCTGACCCACGGGATCCCGCATTACACCACCATCGCGGGCGCGCGGGCCGCGACCTACGCCATCGCGGCGATGCGCGACGGGGTGCTTGAAGTCGCGCCGCTTCAATCCTACTTTAAGGGATCGTACTGAACGTCCCGCATCCCCCTGCCCGTCCGCGCCCCGATGGCGTCCGGCGGGCGGGGGGTGTTTCATGCGGGCGTTCGCCATGACCACACCATCCGTCAGTCGTCGAACGCTGACCTTCACCCCGGGGATACATCTTGCAGAAATTTCCGATGACAGGCCCAGGCCTGCAACGGCTCGAAGAAGAACTTCGCAAGCTCAAGAGTGAAGAACGTCCTGCCATCATACGGGCCATCGCCGAGGCGCGCAGCCACGGCGACCTGTCGGAGAACGCCGAATACCATGCGGCGCGCGAACGCCAGTCCTTTACCGAGGGCCGCATCCTGGAGCTGGAGGAAATCGTCTCCTCAGCCGAGGTGATCGATCCCGCCTCCCTGTCGGGCGACCAGGTGAAGTTCGGGGCCCGCGTCCATCTGGTGGACGAGGAAACGGACAAGGAAGTCACCTACCAGATCGTCGGCGTCTATGAGGCCGACATCAAGCAGGGGCTTCTGTCGATCTCCTCCCCGCTGGCCAAGTCGCTGATCGGCAAGAGCGTGGGCGACAGCGTTTCGGTCCCCGCCCCCGGTGGCGACCGCACTTACGAAATACTGGCCGTCACCTACGGCTGAGGCATATGACGTGATCACACTTGACGATATCCGTGCCGCCGCGCGGCGCATCAACGGGCGTGTCCTGCGCACCCCCACCGTGCCGTCGCAGGCGCTTTCGCAGGCGACCGGCGCGGATATCGTGCTCAAGCTCGACAACCTGCAGGCGGTCGGCTCCTTCAAGGAGCGTGGGGCCGCCAACAAGCTGGCGCTGCTTGACGAAGGCGAGCGCAGGCGCGGCGTCATCACCGTTTCCGCCGGGAACCATGCGCAGGGGGTGGCGCGCCATGCCTCCCTCCTCGGTATTGACGCGGTCATCGTCATGCCGCGCTTTACCCCCGTGGCCAAGGTGACGCGCACGGCGGCATGGGGGGCGCGCGTCGTCCTCGAAGGCGACAGCTTTGCCGAGGCGATGGCCCATGCCAACGCCCTGTGCGAGCGTGAGGGCCGGGTCTTCGTCCATCCCTATGACGATCCCGAGGTGATGGCCGGACAGGGCACCTTCGCCCTCGAACTGCTGGAGGATGCGGGCGAACTCGACACGTTCGTCTGTCCCATCGGCGGCGGCGGCCTGCTGTCGGGGTGCGCGGTCACGGCGCGCGCGCTGCGTCCGGGCATGGATATCATCGGCGTGCAGGTGGAAAATTACTCCTCCCTCTCCGGCTTTCCGGGGGATGAGCTGCTGCCGCCGGGCGGTCCCACCATTGCCGAAGGGATCGCCGTCCTCAAGGTAGGGCGCCAGCCGCTGGAGGTCATGCGCGAACATGTCTCGGGCGTGCTGACGGTTCCCGAAAGCGCGATCGAGACCGCGATCACCATGCTGGCCGAAGGGGCCAAGCAGGTCAGCGAGGGCGCGGGCGCCACGGCGCTGGCGGCGGTCCTGACCTATCCCGAGATGTTCCGGGGAAAGCGCGTGGCGCTGCCGGTCACGGGCGGCAACATTGACAGCCGCATCCTTGCCAACACGCTCCTGCGCTCCCTGCTGCGAGACGGGCGGCTTTTGTCCCTGAAGATGGAAATTCCCGACCGGCCGGGCGTGCTGGCCGATATCTCCCGCAGGATCGGGGACGCGGGCGGCAACATCATCGAGGTCTCGCACCAGCGGCTGTTCACCACGCCCAGCGTGCAGGCGGCCGAGCTGGAAATCATGGTCGAGGCCCGCGACCCGGAACATGCCCGCCAGCTGGAGACGGAACTGTCCAAGACCTATATCGTCCGTCGCACCTGCTAAAACGCCGCGGCCCTGCCGCAACGGCCATGCCCCGCGTTACCTGCTGTCGGAAACCGCGCCTGGACCGGTCATCAGGATCGACCCTGCGATAGTTTCCCGCCAAAGCGGGGATGTGGGCGTGTCCGGAAACGGGCGCCCTGACCGTCCCGGCACGCTCAGGATCGCGGGAATACGCCAGCACCCGTTGGCAGGCCGCCTGATTTTACACGTAACTGCGTTCGCCCCATGGCGCATGGCCGCATGGCGTGCCTCATGCTTATGACGCGACATTTCCGGAATGCCCGGCACGGCCCCGATGCAGGCTGACGCCCGGCATCGGGACAGTGCTCTCATTTTGTGCCGAACAGCCGGTCCCCCGCGTCGCCAAGGCCCGGACGGATGTAGCCATGATCGTCCAGCCCCCGGTCAATGGCACAGGTAACCACCCGCACGTCGGGATGCGCCGCGCGCAGGCAGGCAACCCCCTCGGGCGCGGCCAGCAGGCAGACGAAAACGATGCTGTCGGCCCCGGCCTGTTTCAGGCGCGTAATGGCGGCGACGGCGCTGTGCCCGGTCGCCAGCATCGGGTCAACGACGACGCAGCGTCGCCGGGCAAGGTCATCCGGCAGCTTGAGGTAATATTCCACGGGCTCCAGCGTCGCCGGGTCGCGATACAGGCCGACATGCCCCACCCGCGCCGACGGGACAAGATCAAGCATCCCGTCCAGGATCCCGTTCCCCGCCCGCAGGATGGAGACGAGGCAGAGCTTCTTTCCCGCAAGCTGTTGGCCGGTCATGCGTTCCAGCGGCGTGTCGATTTCCACGTCCTCCACCGGCAGGTCACGCAGGGCCTCATACCCCGCCAGCATGCTGAGTTCGCGCGCCAGACGGCGGAATTCCCCGGTGGACGTGCGCGCATCACGCAGCAGGGTCAGCTTGTGCCGCGCCAGCGGATGGGTCAGCACCACCACGTCGGGATCATCCCCGAAGGCCGCCTGGCCTCCCGCCGCGCCCGCTTCGCGCGTCATGCGCAGGCCCCCGCGTCACGCGGGACGAAATCCAGCACGATGCCATTCATGCAGTATCGCAGCCCCGTGGGCGGCGGCCCGTCGGGAAAGACATGGCCCAGATGCCCGTTGCAACGGGCGCAGTGTACTTCCGTGCGGACCATGCCGTGGCTGGTATCGGTGGTGGTGGCGACCGCGCCGGCGATCGCCTCGCTGAAGGAGGGCCAGCCGCTGCCGCTGTCATATTTGGCCGACGAGCGGAACAGCGGCGCCCCACATCCCGCGCAACGGTATTCCCCGGCCCGTTTTTCATCATTCAGCGGGCTGGAACCCGGACGTTCCGTCCCGTGTTCACGCAGGACGCGCAGCTGTTCCGGCGTCAGGCAGCCACAGCCGCCCGATCCTTTTTCCGTTTGGCCCATCGTCTTTTTTCCTTTCATAATGCCCCGGCAGGCATTCCGCACTGATGTCATTTAGGGCATTATGGGCGACAAAATAAGGGAGAGGAACAACCCATGCCCGCTCAGCCCACCCAGGCGCACAGCCCCGCGACCCAGTCCCCCCACACACAGGCCCGCCGCCCCGTCATGCTGGCGATCCTTGATGGTTTCGGATGGCGCGAGGACCCGTCGGACAACGCCGTGATGGCCGCCGACACCCCGACCTTCGACCAACTGTGGGGCCATGACCCGCACGCCTTCCTGCGCACATGTGGGGAGGATGTCGGCCTGCCGGAAGGGCAGATGGGCAATTCCGAGGTCGGTCACCTCAATATCGGCGCGGGCCGCGTCGTCATGCAGGAACTGCCGCGCATCACCAGGGCCCTGCGCGACGGAACGGCGGCGCAGAGCCCGGTCATGCGCGATTTCCTCGACGCGCTGAAGAAAAGCGGCGGAACCTGCCACCTGATGGGCCTTGTCTCCGACGGGGGGGTGCATTCGCACCAGGACCATGCCGCCGAACTGGCGCGGATCGTGTGCGCGGCGGGCATCCCCGTCGCCCTGCATGTCTTCAGCGACGGCCGCGACACCGCGCCGCATTCCGGGCGCGATTACGTCGCCCGCCTGCTGCGCGACCTGCCGCCACAGGCGCGCGTGGCCAGCATTTCGGGACGCTATTACGCCATGGACCGCGACCGGCGGTGGGAACGCGTGCAAAAGGTATATGACGTCATCGTCTGCGCCAATGGCCCGCGCGCCACGACGCCCGATGCTGTGCTGGAGGCGTCCTATGCCCGCGACATCACCGACGAGTTCATCGAGCCCACGGTCATCGGCGATTACCAGGGCATGAAGGATGGCGATGGCATCCTGTCCTTCAATTTCCGCGCCGACCGGATACGCCAGCTGCTCGACGCGCTGCTGGAGGAAGGGTTCGAGGGGTTCAGGCGCGCGCGCGTCGTCCATTTCGCCGCCGTCCTTGGCATGACGCGCTACAGCGACCGGCTGGCGCGGCTGATTGGCGTCCTGTTCGCGCCGCAGGAACTGCGCGACCTGCTGGGCGATGTCGTCTCGGCGGCGGGACGCAGGCAGCTCCGCATGGCGGAGACGGAGAAATATCCCCACGTCACCTACTTCCTCAATGGCGGGCGGGAGGAACAGCTCCCTGGCGAGGACCGCATCATGGTGCCCTCGCCCAAGGTCGCGACCTATGACCTGCAGCCCGAAATGTCGGCGCCGGAACTGACCGACCGCGCGGTGAAGGCCATCGACAGCGGCGAATACGACCTGATCGTGCTGAATTTCGCCAATCCCGACATGGTTGGCCATACCGGCGTCCTGGCCGCCGCGATCAGGGCGGTGGAGGCCGTCGATGCCGGGCTGGGCCGGATTGTCGCGGCGATCGACCGGGCGGGCGGCGCGTTGCTGGTGACGGCGGATCATGGCAATGCCGAAACCATGTTCGACCCGCAGACCCAGGGACCGCATACCGCCCATACCCTCAACGTCGTGCCGGTTGTCCTGCATGGCGCGACGGGCCAGCGCCTGCATGACGGGCGGCTGGCGGATATCGCCCCCACCCTGCTGGCGCTGATGGGCCTGCCGCAGCCTGCCGCCATGACCGGACACTCGCTGCTGGATGGACCGACGCCATCCTGACGGCCCGCCTTCACGTCCTCATGCCGCGTCGCGCGGTAGCCGTGGGGGCATGCCTCGCCATCGCGCAGGCCATGTCCCCCGCCCCCGCCGCGACGCCATCCACGGCATCACACCCCCATCATGCGGCGGGACATGTCCTTCATGCCGCCACCGCGCATGCGTCCCATGAGGAGGCGCATGAAACGCAGGGCATCCGGCGCCAGATCGAAAATGCCCGGCTGGCGCGTGAAAACCTGCTGGCGCGTGAAAAGCAGCAGGGCGCGGAAATGCAGGCCCGCATCAAGGCCCAGCACGATGCCGAGGCACAGGCGCAGCGCGATGCCGCGCGCGCGACGGAACTGTCCGCCGCCACGGTGGACGCCACCGCCCGGCTGCAGCGCACGGAACAGGACACGGCCGACCTCGACAGCCGGATTTCGGCGCTGCACACCGAACAGGATACCCTGCGCAGTGCGCTGGCGCGGGAAGTGGCGGCGATGACCCCCCTGCTGCCGGTGGTCGAACGCCTTTCGCTCTATCCCGCCGATACGCTGCTTGCCGTGCCGCTGCCTGCCGATCGCGCGGTAACCGGGCTTCTGGTGATGCGCGGGCTCATGACGCGCATTTCCCAGCAGGCACGCCAGATCCATGACCGTCGCGCCCGCCTGGCGCAGCTTGACGACGAACTGGCGCAGCAGAAAAACCGTATGGGCCAGCTGCTGGCGCAGCAGGAGGCGCAGCGCGACAGCGTCAACCGTTCCGCCCATGCCGCGCTGGAGGCGCAACGCCAGTCGAACGCGGCCGTGCGCAGCGCGACCCAGCAGGTCGAAGACGCGGCACGCCGGGCGTCGAGCCTGCAGGACGCGATCACGCGCATCGAGGAGGTGGAACGCACCGCGCAGGCCAATCTGGAACGCGCGGCGCAGGAAGCCGAACGCGCCCACCGCATGCAGGAAGCCGACGCCGCGCGGGCCCATGCGCGCGCCCTTGCCGCGGGCCCCGGTCCGGGCGTCAACGCCACACGCGCCGGGACGGCGGGCGCGCCCGTGCCCGGCAGCATCGTCACGCGCTGGGGCCAGACGACCGAAAGCGGCCCGGCAAGCGGCGTTACCTATGCCCCGCCATCGCGCGCGACCGTCCGCGCGCCCTGCAGCGGACGAGTCGACTTTGCCGGGCCCTTCCGCTCCTACGGGCAGATGATGATCCTGAACTGTGGACAGCATTACCGCTTTGTCCTTGCGGGGATCGGGGACATGGCCGTCGCCCCCGGACAGCAGATCGTAAAGGGCGCGCCGGTGGGACAGATGCCGCCATGGTCGGACACGCAGGCCCGCCCCACCCTGTTCGTGCAGCTGCGGCGCGGGGGCGCCACCGTTAACCCCGCGCCATATCTGTAGAATTGGTTTACACGGTTTCCGTGTGGTGCAAGTTCGGTATAAGGTGTGCGACCGATGACGGACGATGACCTGCCGCCCCCATGGACAGGTCACCATATGCAGGCTGCCCACCGATGCGTGGCTGGCCATTCAGGAGACGACGACGCATGAAGTTCCGTAATGGCCTGCTGCTTGGTTGCGCCTTTCTTGCTGGCATCGCGGCAGGCCCCCAGCTCGCCTTGCATTCCGGCGGGCGGTGGCTTGACCTGACCTCCATTGCGCATGCGGACAGCCCGTCACCCAAGGACAATTCCCCGCACGAAATCGAACAGCTGATGTTCCTGTTCGGCTACGTGCTGGAAAAGGTGAAGGCGAATTACGTCGAACCCGTCTCCACCCGCGACCTCATCACCAATGCGCTCAACGGCATGCTCAGCGGCCTTGACCCGCACAGCTCCTACATGACGGAAAAGCAGTTTTCCGACCTTCAGGCCCAGACCAAGGGTACGTTCGGCGGCCTCGGCCTCGAGGTGCATGGGGAGGACGGGCACGTGCGCGTCGTCTCGCCGGTGGACAATACGCCGGCGGCGCGCGCCGGGATCAAGCCGGGCGATTACATCGTCGCCCTCGATGGCAAGAATATCGACGGACAGCCGCTGGACCAGGTCGTCTCGCGCATGCGGGGGAAACCCAATACCCGCATCACCCTGACCCTGATCCGTGAAAAGACGCCCAAGCCGATCATCGTGACGCTGACGCGCGCGATCATCCCGCTGCAGGTCATCAAGTCCGCCCTTTATGACTCCACCGGCTATATCCGCATCGCGCAGTTCAACGAGGAAACGCAGCACGGGCTGCTTGATGCCTACAAGAAGCTGCAGGGCCAGGCGCACGGCAAGCTCAATGGCCTTGTCATCGACCTGCGGTCCGATCCGGGCGGGCTGCTGACGCAGGCGATCGATGTCAGCGGCGATTTCATCAAGAATGGCGAGATCGTCTCCACCCGCGCACGTCACGCGCAGGACAGCCAGCGGTGGGATGCGCATAACGTGGACATCACCAACGGCCTGCCGATCGTGGTGCTGATCAACGGTGGTTCCGCCTCCGCCAGTGAAATCGTGGCGGGTGCCCTGCAGGACCATCATCGCGCCGTGCTGGTGGGTGAAAAGACGTTCGGCAAGGGATCGGTGCAGACGATCCTGCCCATCCCGGGCGAAGGCGCGATCCGCCTGACGACCGCGCGCTATTACACGCCGTCGGGCCGATCCATCCAGGGGCTGGGCATCGTGCCGGACATCGTGGTCAAGGAAAGCCGCGACGACGACAGCTACAGCATCCGCGAGGCGGATCTGGCGCACATCATCAAGAACAGCGGCGGCAACACGGCACAGGCCCCGGTGCGCACCGACCTGCCCGCCATTGCGAAGTCCCTGCCGCATGAACCGCCCGCCGGGTGGCCGGATTATGACCCGATGAAGCCCACGACCGATTTCCAGCTGCAGGAAGGGCTGAAGGTCGTGCATGCGATGGCGGGCCTGCCGGTCACGATCGAGACCACCAAGGCCACGGCGGCAAGCCCGACCATGGTCAACACGCCCACGACACAGGCCAGGCCCCCCGTGACCAAGACCCCGCCGGCGGAAGAGCAGGCCCCCGCCACCCCTGTCACGCCCGCGGCACCCGCGACGACGGCGCCGGCCACGCCTGCGCCCGGCAAGGCGACCCCCGGTACGGCGACCCCGGGCACGGCGACCCCGGGCAAAGCCGCTCCGGCCACTCCGGTTCCGACCACCCCGGCCCCCGCTGCCCCGGCCCATCCATGAGCCTGAAGACCGACCTGCCCTATCGCCCCAACGTGGGGGCGATGCTGTTCAACGCGCGCAATGAAATCCTGATGGCGCGCCGCACCGACATGCCCGGCGCGGGCGGCCCCGTCGACCATGGCGTATGGCAGTGCCCGCAGGGCGGCATTGATGAAGGGGAAAATCCCCGGCAGGCGGTCATGCGCGAACTGCTTGAGGAAATCGGCACGGACCGGGCGGTGATCCTTGGCGAATATCCCCGCTGGATCAGCTATGACCTGCCTGACCACCTGATTGGCAGGGCGCTGGGCGGCCGGTACCGGGGACAGACCCAGAAATGGTTCGCCCTGCGCTTTACCGGGCGTGATGATGACATACGCCTCGATACCCATCTGCCGGCCGAATTCGACCGGTGGCAATGGGTGGCGCCGTCACGTCTGGCGCATGTCAATGTGGGGTTCAAGCGCCCCATCTATGAACAGCTTATCCCCGAATTCAGCCGGCTTGCCCGTCTGCCGTCATCCGGCGCAGCGCCGGAATAAACCGGTCGCGCAACAGCGGCGCCAGCAGGTCACCGCACCGGCCATCATGGATGTCGATCCAGCGTGCCTCCGCGATTTCCGCGCGGGGGTGTGGTTCGCCCGACAGCTCCGCGCGATAGATGCTGGCCCGAACCGTGCATCCCGCCTCGTTCGCGGCGGGGGCGGCATAACGCCCCAGCAGCCGGGCGCTGCCGCCACGCAGGCCGCAGCCCAGTTCCTCCGACACTTCACGGCGCAGGGCCGCCATGTCGTCCTCCGCCGGTTCGGGCTTGCCACCGGGCAGCATGAACAGCCGCGTTCCCTGCTTGCGCACGCACAAAAGGCGTCCGTGGCGAAGGATCGCGGCGCACACCACAACGATATCGTTTCCTGCCGTCATGACGCCCCCCTACTTGTCATCGCCCTTCAGCGGCGACATCAGGAAACAGAAAGGCACCACCAGCAACGAACCGATGCCAAGGATCATGAAGACCTCGTTGTACGCAAGGATCGCGATCTGCGCGGTGAACTGCTGGTACAGCTTGCCCATCGCCACGGAATTGAGGACAGGTTCGGGAAAGCCGCGCGCCATCGCCGCGTCATGCGCCCGTGACAGGTATTCGTTGTAAGGCTGGTGATAGGGCGTCATCCAGTGGACCATCTGGCTCTGGTGTGCCTGGCGCAGTTCCGTCACCAGCGCCGTCGCCCCCGAAATGCTGAGGGAACCCAGCACGTTTCGCACCATGCTGAACAGGGCGGACCCGTCGGCGTTCAGTTCGCGCGGCAGCGTGGCGTACGTAATGGTGGATATCGGCACGAACAGGAAGGCCATGGTTGCCGTCTGGCTCATGCGGAAAAAGACCAGATGCCGGAAATCCAGCGCGGGCACCAGACGCGCCGACCACAGCATGGACATTCCCATCAGGAAAAAGCCGAACGCGATGATGTAACGCAGCTGGATGCGTTTCATGGCCATGCCGACAATCGGGATCAGGATGATGACCGCCACGCCGCCGGGCGACAGGATCAGGCCCGACAGGGTGGCGGTATAGCCCATGACCTGCTGCGCGAACTGCGGCACGATGATCGCGGAGGAGTAAAGCAGCGCCCCCACCGCCCCCATCAGGCCCGTCCCCACGGCAAAATTGCGGTCCTTGAACACCCGCAGGTCAACCGCCGGTTTCTTGGTATGCAGCAGCCAGGCCACGGCCCCGCCAATGCCCAGCACCGCAAGGATCGCCATGACGACGATGATGCGCGACCCGAACCAGTCCGCATCCTCGCCACGGTCAACCGCGACCTCCAGGCAGCCGAAGCCGATGGTGATGAGGCCGATGCCGATAAAGTCGAGCGGCGCCGCCTGCTTGCGCGCCCATGGCGGGTCATCGACCATCATGGACACGGCGATGGTCGCCAGCGCGCCAACGGGCACGTTGATGAAAAAGACCCAGCGCCATGAATAATTGTCGGTAATCCATCCCCCCAGCGACGGCCCGATGACGGGCGCGACCACGGTTGCGATCGCCGTCAGGCCGAAGGCTGCGGCGCGTTTTTCGGGGGGAAAGGTGTCAAGGATGATCGACTGCTGGTTCGGCTGCAGGCCACCGCCGAAAAACCCCTGCAGCAGACGGAAGAAAATCAGTTCCGGCAGGCTGGTGGAAATGCCGCACAGGAAGGACGACAGGGAAAACATGGAAATGCAGATCAGGAAGTATTTCTTTCGCCCGAACAGCTTTCCCAGCCACCCCGAAATCGTCAGCACGATACCGTTGGCGACAAGATAGGAGGTCAGGGTCCATGTCGCATCGTCATAGGTGGACGACAGGTTCCCCGCGATATGCGGCAGGGAGACGTTGACGATGGTGGTGTCAAGGATCTCCATGAACGCGGCAACCGTGACCACGACGGCGATCAGCCACGGGTTGTGCTTCGGCTTCCACGTCTGGCCGGCGTGATCGTCGGCGGAGGCTGCCGCAGTGCTCATCGCGTATAGACCGTAGGCTCGACCGAAAGGCCCAGCGACAGCGGCACGTCGGGACGCAGCCCCTCGTCGATCAGGATCTTGACCGGCACGCGCTGCACGATCTTGACATAGTTGCCGGTGGCATTTTCAGGCGGGAACGCGCTGAAGGTCGCGCCAGTCCCCAGCTGGAGTGAATCGACATGCCCCTTCAGCTTCAGGAAGGGATAGGCATCGACCGCGATATCCACCTTCTGTCCCGGGCGCATGGCCGTCAGCTGCGTTTCCTTGTAATTGGCGACGACCCAGACTTCGGGCTCCACGATGGAAAAGACCGTCTGCCCCGCGCTGACCAGCGTGCCGCGTTCGATGTTACGCTGCGATATCCAGCCATCATGCGGCGCGCGGATGACCGTCCATTCCAGGTTCAGTTCCGCCTGCCGCAGCTTGGCCTGCGCCTCGTGCATCTGGGCCTGCGCCTGGGTGACCTTGTTCTGGCTGCTTGAAATATTGGGGATGACCGGCATGGCCTGCTGCAGTTCGCCCTGCGCCTGCAGCACCCGCGCCTTGGCCGCGTCCAGCGCCGCGGTCGCGTAATCGATATCCTGCTGCGAGGTCGCGGCGCGCGCGACGGAATGCTGGCGGTTGAAATCGGTCTGGGCCCGGAACTGTTGCGCCTGCGCGCCCTGCAACGCACCCTGCGCCGCCATCAGGTGGCCGGGAAAGTTCTTCTGCGCCACGGCAAGCATCAGTTCCGCATTGTCCGCCTGCGCCTGCGCCAGTTCCAGACCTGCCGCCGCCTCGTCCCGTGCGGCGCGCCAGTCGCGGTCATCGATCCTCGCCAGTATCTGCCCTTCGTGGACGAACTGGTTGTCGTTGACCAGAAGCTCGGTCACGTATCCCCGCACATGCGGCGCGATCGCCACGGCGCGGCCGGCGGTAAAGGCGTCGTCGGTTTCCACCTCGCCCCGATGCAGCAGCCAGTACACCGCCGCCGCGACGACCAGTACCACCAGCATGCCGATCATGATGATCCTGCGGGACGGCTTTTCCTCCTTTCCGGCGGGCTTGTTTTCGGTGGGCTTCTGCTCGCCCGCCTGTCCGTTATCTGGCGTGTGGGCTTCATCACCGGCCATGTGGTTCCCTCATTTATCGTACGATTCGTATCCCGGAGACGCGCCACGCGCCCGCATTGACCGAACGGGTCGGTCAATGCATGACACGAACGCGATGCGACTTCAACCATCGCACGCAGCTTATTCGACCGTAATGAAAACCAACGCGCTAAAGCCCGAATGCCTGGGTGCGGACCATGCGGGCATAAACGCCATCCTGCTGCATCAGGGCATCATGGGTTCCACGCTCCACCGCCCGTCCTTCCGCCATGACGACCACCAGGTCGGCCGAACGGATGGTGGACAGGCGATGGGCCACGATAATGGTCGTCCGCCCCTGCCGCAGATGGGTCAGCGCCTGCTGGACCGTGGCCTCGCTGTCGCTGTCGAGGGCACTTGTCGCCTCGTCCAGCAGCAGGATGCGCGGGTTGCGCAGCAATGCGCGCGCAAGGGCGACACGCTGGCGCTGGCCGCCGGACAGCCTCTGCCCCCCCGGCCCCACCATGGTATCGTACCCTTCGGGCAGGGCCATGATGAAATCGTCCGCCGCCGCCGCGCGCGCTGCCGCGCGGACATCCGCCAGGGCGGCGTTACGGTTACCCATGCGGATGTTTTCCCCCACCGACAGGTCAAACAGCAGCGAATCCTGGCTGACATAGGCGATGGCATCACGCAGGTCGGCAAGGATCAGGTCCCGCAGGTCCTCCCCATCCAGCACGATGCTGCCGCCAGATACGTCATGCAGCCGGGGCACCAGCGACAGGGCGGTGGATTTGCCCGCCCCCGACGCCCCGACCAGCGCCACGGTCGTACCGGGCCGCGCGATGAAATCCAGCCCCGACAGCCCCATGCGCCCGTCGGGATAGATGAACGACACGTCATTGAACCGCAGGTCGCCACGCCCGGCGGGCAATGGCCGCGCCTGTGGTGACTGCCGCACGGCGGCGGGTTCGTCGATGATCTGAAAGACCCGCTGCAGGCCGCCCATGCCCTCCTGCAGCGCGACATTGAGCGTCCCGAGCGCCCGCAGCGGTCGCGCCGCCAGCAGGAGGGCGGCGACAAACCCCGAAAAATCGCCCAGCGTCGCCCCGCCCTGCGTGGCCCGCCACCCGGCGAACCCCAGCACCGCCGCGACCGCGATCCCACCCAGCACCTCCAGCATCGGGTCAACGCGCGCCCGTCCCCGCGCGATGCGCAGCAGGCCGGCATGCAGCAGGTCGAGGACATGATTGGCGCGCTGTTCCTCCACCTGTTCCAGCCCATAGACGCGGATCGTCCGCGACTGGGCAAAGCTTTCGGTCAGCAGGGCGGCGGTGGCGCCGACCTGTTCATGCATGCCTCCCGATTCCCTGCGCAGGCGCTTGCCCAGCCGCCGCACCGGCATCGCGGCGACGGGATACAGCACGGCGGCGATCAGGCTGAGTTCCCAGTCCATGTAGAACATGGACACGATCAGCCCGATGACCGTCACCGCGTCGCCCAGCGCGTTGGTGGCGCGGATCAGCGCCTCGCGGATGGAGACGGCATCGGTGGTGAAACGCGCGGCAAGCTGGGCTGGCGCCTCCTCCTCGATGCGGGAGACGTCGGCATTGACCAGATGGGAAAACATCCGCCCCTGCAGGTCGCGGATGACCGACAGGACCAGCCCCTGCACCGCGACGCTCTGCCAGTATTGCGACACGGCCTTGGCGGTGGTGATGACAACCACCAGGACGGGAACCTGGTACAGGATGCGCGGGTCCTGGGCCGCGAACATGTCCAGCGCGCGCTGGATCACCAGCGGATACAGCGCGCTGAAGACCGCCATCAGCGCCGTCAGGACCACGACGCCCGCGATGCGCAGGCGGTGATGGCTCAGCTCCTCGCGCCACAGGCGACGCGCCAGCAGCCCCGTCGATGCCGGGTCATGCGGATCGGGCTGCACTTTTCCGGCGGCATCGGGCCGCGTCGCTGGAACAACGTTCATACGGCCCTATAAACTCCCGCCCGGTCAAAATGCAAAACCCGGCCCATGATCCATGCGACAGGCGAAACCGCCCGCGCCTCAATCCTTCAGCACGCCGCGCAGATACGCAAGGCATGCAGCATGGTCGGCAACGCAGCCCCCCGCCATCCACCACGCCCGCACGCGCCCGAGCATTTCGCCCACGCGCGGCCCCGCCGGACAGCCCGCCGCCACCACGTCGCGCCCCGCAAGCGGGAAGACGGGACGCGGGTGCCGCGCGATCCCGTGCCGCAGCGAATCCCACCGGGCGTCGGGCCGTCCCGCCTCCGCCGCCTGGCGGAGCCAGCTGCGCGCGATCAGGATGTCGGCAGGGTCGATGGCCAGCAGACGCGCGATTTCCGCCGATGGCATGTCCGGATGAGGGGCATCCCCCTCACGCGCCGCGCACAGGAAACGCGCATCCGCACGCGACAGGCGCAGGCGATCGGCCACCACCCGCGCATCGCCCCGCACCAGGGCCGCGCACCGCAGCAGCGCCTGCGCCGGCGCGCCACACGCCAGCAGCGCGGACAGCCGCGGCAGGTCGTATCCTTCGGGCAGGATGCGCGTCAGCACGCCGCCTGCCTCCATCAGCGCCAGCGCCCTTTCCACGCGCGGGCCGGTCAGGATGCGGCGCAGTTCCGACCATATCCGCTCCACCGACAGGCGTTCGACCATTGGCGCCAGCACCGTCACCGCCTGCATGGCCTCCTCATCCGGGACCTCGCCCCCGTAACGGGCGTCGAAACGGAAAAAGCGCAGGATGCGCAGCGCGTCCTCGGCAATGCGCGCGCGCGCGTCCCCCACGAAGCGCACGCGATGGGCGGCAAGGTCTTCGCGGCCACCGAATGGGTCATGCACATGCCCGGCGCGATCGCACGACATGGCGTTGATCGTGAAATCGCGCCGGGCCGCGTCCTCGCGCCAGTCGCTGGTCCACGCGACCTCGGCATGACGGCCATCGGTGCGTTCGTCGCGGCGCAGGGTGGTGATTTCATGCGGACGCCCGTCGATCACCGCCGTCACCGTGCCGTGCGAAAGGCCGGTCGGCACCACCTTGATCCCCGCCGCCCGCAGGCGCGCCATGACATCTTCGGGCGCGACGGCGGTGGCCAGGTCCATGTCGGCCACTGCCCGCCCGCACAAAAGGTCACGCACCGCCCCGCCCACAAGGCGCGCGTCGGGCAGCACGTCCCATATCCGCGCCAGCGTCACCGCCGTATCGGGCTGCGCGCGGAACAGGCGCCCCAGCGGGTCCGCGACGGGCGTGGCGGCGGATGGCGGCGGTGATGCGGCCCGCGTCATGCCGGCGCGTCGTCCCCCGCGCACTCCCCGTCCCCGCAGCTCCCGTCGTGGCCATCCTCGCAGGAGCCATCCACGCAGGAGGACAGGCGGCCAAGCGGGAAGAAGACACGCCGGCTCCAGACCCCCAGGCACGGCACGCCGCCACAGTGCCCCGGCACCGCCAGCGCCGCGAGTTCGTAATAGACGGGCCGCGACAGCCGGGCCTCGATCGGCAGGTCGCCATCGCCGGGCCGTACCTCCAGATACGGCACGGCGCCCGACCCGTCCTCGTCACAGGGGCGGTTCCAGTCGGTGCGAATCGGGTGGTCCGGTCCGGCGCAGATCATCTGGTCCACGTTGGTGCGAAAGGACAGCACCTGATCGCGGCCACACCCGCACCATTGCAGCCCCACCGCGACGAAGGGCGCGTCCTCCACCTCGATCGTGCCGGATTCCACCGGCGTCTGGAGGCGGAACACGCCCGCCGCGTCACGCCGCAGCGTGGAGGCGAACAGGCAGACCATGGGTTTGCGCGTGATGGGTGAACCGCGATACAGCCACGTCCCGTCCCGCCGGATCAGGAACGGCAATGCGCCACATCCCGCCGCGTCATCCGTCGCCGGCCCTTGCGAAGGCGACAGCGCGGCGGCATCGTGCCCCGGCCGCCCGGACGCGGGGCGCATGCTACCGAATGTGACTCTCGTCTCGAAATCGTCCGTCAAGTGCGTTAACCCGAACATTATGAAACCTGCTCCACCTGATATAGGGAGCTACCCCGGCTTGATGAAACCCCCGGACGTGTCAGACTGAAGGAATGATGACCTCCGATGCCTTTTCCCCTTCCCGCGCGGAGCCTGCGAGCATGACGATTTCCTCCCCCCCAGATGCCGCACAGGCCGCGCAGGCCGCCGATGCCACCAGCGCGCGGCTGCACGCCGTCCGCGCCGAAATCGGCAAGGTCATACTGGGACAGAATCGCGTGATCGACCTTGCGCTGACCTCCATCCTCGCCGGGGGGCACGCCCTGCTGGTGGGCGCGCCCGGCCTTGGCAAGACGCTGCTGGTCACGACCATCGGCCGTGTCATGGGACTCGACGCGCGGCGGGTGCAGTTCACGCCCGACCTGATGCCGTCGGATATCCTGGGCAGCGAAATCCTGGATGAGGACGCGCAGGGGCGGCGCAGCTTCCGCTTTGTCGCGGGGCCGGTGTTCTGCCAGCTGCTGATGGCCGACGAAATCAACCGCGCCAGCCCGCGCACGCAGTCCGCGCTGCTGCAGGCGATGCAGGAACGCCATGTCGCCATCGCGGGCACCGATCATGCCCTGCCGCGCCCCTTTCACGTGCTGGCGACGCAGAACCCCATCGAACAGGAAGGCACCTACCCCCTGCCGGAGGCGCAGCTTGACCGCTTCATGATGCAGATCCTGCTGGATTTCCCGGACCTTCAGGCCGAACGCGCGATGCTGCTGGCGACGACCGGCACCACCCAGGCGACGGCGCAGCCCGTCATGAGCGCCGATGACGTCATCGCGGCCCAGCATCTGGTGCGCGCGCTGCCGACGGGGGAAAAGGTGCTGGACGCCATTGTCCGCCTGGTGCGCGAGGCACGACCCGAAACCACCAGCAGCGACGCAATCCGCCAGTCCGTGGCATGGGGCCCCGGCCCGCGCGCGGCGCAGGCGCTGATGCTGGCGACGCGCGCGCGGGCGCTGCTGGACGGGCGGCTGTCGCCGACGCTGGATGATGTCGCAGCACTGGCGCAGCCTGTGCTGGCGCATCGCATGGCCCTGACCTTTACCGCGCGGGCGGAAAACCAGAAGCTGGAGCAGTTGATCGACGGGCTGCTGGGCCATCTGGGCTGACGCCGGCGTGGCCGATCGCATGTCCGTGCCCGCCTTTGTCAGACGCCTGTTTTCGCGCGCGGACGCTCCCGCGGGCGTAAAACGGCCGGCCGCCGCCATGTCCGCGACGTCCGCAGCGATGTCCGGCGCGATGCGCCCGCACGAAGGCCCCGCGCTGGCCCGTGCGCTGGCGGCGCGCATGCCCGCCCTGATCATCGCGGCGCAAAGGATCGCGCAGACGGTCCAGCAGGGCGGCCATGCCCGCCGCCGCGCCGGGACGGGGGAAAATTTCTGGCAGTATCGTCCCGCCCAGCCGGGCGAGGCCGCGACACGCATCGACTGGCGGCAGTCCGCGCGCAGCGACCGGCCCTATGTCCGCGAGAACGAGGCGCAGTCATCCCAGACAATCTTCATATGGTGCGATAACAGCCCCTCGATGCTCTGGCGATCGTCAGAGGCACTGCCGACCAAGGCGGAACGTGCGCTGCTGCTTGCGCTCGCGACGGCGGCGATCGTGCTGCGGCAGGGCGAACGCGTCCGGGTGCTGAGCGCGGACGGCATGACGGCCACCGGCATTTCGGGCCAGGGGGCGCTGGAACGCATGGCCACGATCCTGATTGACGCCATGCGCCATCCCTCTCCCCCGTCCACGCTGCCGACGACCGCCCATCTTGTCCGCAATGCGCGCCTTGTCCTGCTGGGGGACGGGCTGTACGCGCCGGACGCATTTTCCGCCCTGCTGCGCGCGGCACTGGCCCGACAGGTCCGCACCAGCCTGATCGAGGTCGTGGACCCGGCGGAACGCGACCTGCCCTATGCCGGGCGCACGCGCTTCAGCGGGCTGGAGCACGAGGCCTCCATCACCCTGTCGGCGGGGACGGACCTGCGGGCGGCCTATCGCGCGGCCTTCGCGCGGCATCAGCAGCAGATGTCCGACCTGTGCCGCGCCGGTGGCAACGACATGATCGCCCATACCACCGACCTGCCGCCCGAACGCGCCCTGCTGGCGCTGCATGACCAGCTGGCGGCGGGCATGCGCCCGGCGGGCGGAGGTACGCGGCCATGATCCTGACCACGCCATGGGTGCTGTGGGCGCTCCTTGCGCTGCCGATTGTCTGGCTGCTGCTGCGCGCGCTGCCGCCCCGCCCCCGCGAACAGTCCTTTCCCCCCGTCACCCTGCTGCTGGGCCTCGGGGCGCGCAACGACGATGTCGCGCGCGCGCCGCCGTGGCTGCTGCTGCTGCGCTGCCTTGCGGTGACGCTGCTGATCGGGGCCTGCGCGCAGCCATTCATCACCCGCGATCGCGGGGGCATCGCGACCTCTGCCGACACGCTGCTGGTGATCGACAATGGCTGGGCCGCGGCCCCCGGATGGACGCAGCGCCTGCGGGCGGTGGACAGCATCCTCGAACGCCTTGAGCGCAACGGCCATTCGGTGCGCCTGCTGCTGACCGCACCCCCGACAGGGGACGAGCCGGTGCGCGTTGGCCCCGTGCAGAACCCCGCCGTGCTGCGCACCATGCTCGATCCCTCCGAACCACAGCCATGGGGGGTGGACCGGGCGGCGGCGGCGCAGGCGCTGCGCGACATGACGCGGCAGGGATGGCACGGTCCCGTGCTGTACCTGGCGGACGGCATGGCGACGCGCGACGATGATGCCTTTGCCACCGCATTGCGCGACGTCGGCACGGTGCGCGACCTGCGCCTGCCGGATTCGGATATCGTGACGCTGGCGCCGGACCGGGGCGACGGCACCGCGCTGGAGCTGCTCATCCGCACGGTGCCACGGCCGCACGCGCGTGAAATGAACGTGCGGGCCCAGACCATCGACAACAGCACCCTGCAGCTGCTGCATGTCACGGTGCCATCCGGCGCGTCGCAGGCCGGCATCCGGATGGACCTGCCCGCCGAACTGCGCAACCAGCTGGACCATGTCGACATCGACGCGATCGCCGGTCCCGCCAGCATCAGGCTGCTTGATGAAAATGACCGCAGGCGGCCGGTCGGCCTGATCGCGGGCAGTTCGTCGGATACGCCGCTGATGGGCAACCTGTTTTACCTGCGCCGCGCGCTGGCCCCGACCGCAGAACTGCGCGAGGGATCGCTCGACAGCCTGCTGTCGCGTCCCCTGTCCATCCTGATCGCCCCGGACGGGACGCTGGGCAGTCCCGACGCGCGGCGCAAGGTGGAAAACTGGGTGCGTGGCGGCGGGATGCTGATCCGCTTTGCCGGTCCGCTGCTGGTGCAGTCGGCGTCGGGCGGGGGGATCGACGCCTCGCCCGGCCCGCAGGGGGCGCAGGCCGATGCGCTGCTGCCGGTGCGGCTGATGGATGCCGAACGCGTGCTGGGCGGCGCGATGTCATGGAGCAAGCCGGAACATCTTGCCCCCTTTGGCGCGCAGTCGCCTTTCCACGACCTGCCGGTTCCCTCCGACGTGACCGTATCGCGGCAGGTGCTGGCGCGTCCCGCCACGGACCTCGACACCCATACATGGGCGCGGCTGACGGACGGGACACCGCTGGTCACGCATGCGGCGCTGGGGGCGGGACAGGTCGTGCTGTTCCATGTCACCAGCACGGCGGACTGGTCCAACCTGCCGCTGTCGGGCCTGTTCGTCAGCATGCTGCAACGGCTGGGCGAACGGGCGGTCGGGATCGAAACCCCCGCGGACCAGAGCCTGCTTTCGCCTTACCTGACGCTTGACGGCGCGGGGGTGGAAGGACCGCCGCCGGCCGGGGCGCAGGCGCTGCGCGCGGATGCGTTCGGGCACGTCGCGGTGTCCGCCATCCATCCGCCCGGCCTTTACGGGCCGCGCGCCTCCCGCCGGGCGCTCAATGTGGGGGACGAGGCAGGTCCGATGGCCCCGCAGCCCACCATCGGCACGGCGATGGACCTGCGGGGGCAGATGCCTGATATCGCGCTTGGCCCGATCCTCGCGGTGCTTGCGCTCGTGCTGATCCTGGCGGATGGCGTCATCGCGATCATGCTGCGTTCGCGGCGGGTGCGCGTGTCGGCCCTGGCGCTGGTGCTGGCTGCCGCATCATCCCTCGCGATGCCCGCGCAGGGCCGGGCTGCCGACATGCCCCCCACCGACGCACCAGCGCAACACAACGCGCATGTCCCCGGCGCGGCGCTGGAGACGCGGCTGGGTTATATCGTCACCGGCCATGACGATATCGACACCGTCTCGCGCGAGGGGCTGCAGGGCCTGTCGGATTACGTCAACGCCCGGACCTCCGCCGTGCTGGGCCATCCCGACGCGCTGGTGCCCGAACGCGACGACCTGTCCTATTACCCCATGATCTACTGGCCGGTGACGGCGGACGCCACCACGTCGCCCGCGCGCACGGCGGCGCTGAATGCCTACATGCGCCATGGCGGCATCCTGATGATCGACACGCAGGGACAGGACCCGGCCACCGCGCCGCGCGATGAAAAGGACGACGCCTTTACCGGCTCCGCCCCCGGCACGGCGGCGGCGCTGCGGCGCATGACGGCGGGGCTGGACATTCCCCCGCTGACGAAGCTGGACGATCATCACGTCCTGACGCATACATTCTACCTGCTGCATGACTTTCCGGGGCGGTATGACGGCATGCCCGTGTGGATCGCGCAGGAAGGCGACAGCACCAATGACGGCGTCAGCCCCGTCATCATCGGCAGCAATGACTGGGCCCACGCATGGGCGGTGGATGACAGTGGCAACACCCCCTATGCCACCATGCCCGATGGCGCCGAACAGCGGACGCTGGCCTATCGCTTTGGCGTCAACGCCGTGCTGTATGCCCTGACCGGGAATTACAAGGCCGATCAGGTCCATGTCCCGGCCCTGCTGAAACGCCTGGGGGAATGATGCCTTCACTTGACCGCCTGCATCACATGACCGGCTTTCAGCCTCTGCTGCCGGCATGGGTGCTCTATGCGCTCGGGGCGGCCCTTGTGGCGATGGGGATCGCAGGGATCATCCGCCGCACGCGGGCGACCGTCTGGCGCGTGCTGGCGGGCGCGGGGATTCTGGCATGGCTGTGCGGCCCGCAGCGGCTGAGCGAAAGCTGGCGTCCCCTGCCCCAGACCGCGCTGGTGGTGGTGGACCAGTCGGCTTCGATGTCCATCCGCGACCGCGCGGTCATGGCCCATCGCGCCGCCGAGCGCGTACAGGAGGAAATCGGCCATATCGAGGGACTGCGTACGCGCACGATCACCGTGCGCGACGCCCACCACGACGGCACGCGGCTGTTTTCCGCCCTGTCGCAGGCGGCGTCGGACATTCCGCCATCCCGCCTTGCCGGGGCGGTGATGATTACCGACGGGCAGGTGCATGACATTCCGCCCCAGCCCCCCGAAATCCTGACGCCGACCGACACCGATGGCCATCGCATCACCCTGCCGCTTCATGTTCTGCTGACGGGACGGGGCGAGGAAACCGACCGCCGCCTGCGCATCCTGCAGGCCCCGCCCTATGGCATCGTGGGACAGGACGTGACGATCCGGGTGGAGGTGGACGACCTCGGGCGGGCGGATGCGCGCGGGGCGACGGCGGAACTGACCCTGACGCAGGGCGGCGCGCAGCCCGTCAGCCATACCGTACGCATCGGACAGCCCGAGGACATTACCCTGCCGGTCACCCATCCGGGGCCGATGCTGGTGGGCCTGTCGGTGCCGGAACTGCCGGGGGAGGCTTCCACCCTCAATAACGAGGACATCGTGCGCATCAACGGCGTGCGCGACCGCCTGCGGGTGCTGCTGGTTTCCGGCACGCCGAACCAGGGGGAACGGGTGTGGCGGCGGCTGCTGAAGGCCGATCCCTCGGTCGATCTGGTCCACTTCACCATCCTGCGTCCGCCCGACAAGGATGACGGCACCCCGCTGTCGGACCTCGCGCTGATCGCCTTTCCCGTCAACGAGCTGTTCCAGCAGAAAATCGGGCAGTTCGACCTGATCATCCTCGACGGGTTTGAAAACCACGGCATCCTGCCGCAGGCCTACCTGCGCAATATCGCGAACCACGTGCGCGAGGGCGGCGGCCTGCTGCTGATCGGCGGGCCGGAGTTCATCGGCCCCGGATCGCTGCAGGATACGCCGCTGTCCGAAATCCTGCCCGCCCATGTCGCGACCGATGGCGTGGTGGAACAGCGTTTCCGCCCCATGCTGACGGAAACGGGACAGCGCCATCCCGTGACGGCCGAACTGCCGGGCGCCCCGGCGTCGGCTGACGGCGCGGGCTGGGGACCGTGGTATCGCAGCCTGAAATCGGATTCCGTCAATGGCGAGGTCCTGATGACCGGGCCGGACCACCAGCCGCTGCTGGTGCTGGACCATGCGGACAAGGGGCGCGTGGCCTTCCTGATGTCGGATCAGGCATGGCTGTGGTCACATGGCGAAGGTGGCGGCGGCCCGCAGTCCGAACTGCTGCGCCGCATTTCGCACTGGCTGATGAAGGAGCCGGAGCTGGAGGAAAACCAGCTTGAGGCCGATATTTCAGGCGGGCAGCTCAACATCACGCGCCGCACCCTTGTCCCCGCCCCGCCGGGCGAGGTGCGCGTCACCGCCCCCGATGGCACGACCCGGCAGGTCGCGCTTGCGCCCACGGGCGCCAAGGGCATGACCACCGCCCATGTTCCCGCCCATGAAAGCGGGATCTGGAGCGTGCGTGACAGCGACGGGCACGAGGCGTTCGCCGCGCCCCGCGCCGACGATCCGGAGGAATTCGCCGACCTGCGTGCCACCGCCACCCGCCTGCAGCCGCTGGCGACGCTGACGGGCGGGGGCGTGCACTGGCTGGGCGACAGGGCGGACGCGCCGTCGCTTCCGGCGATGCGCATGGTTGATGGCGCGCCACATTCGACGCCCGCGCGGTTTGATTTTCCCGCCCGCCATGCCCATGTCGTCACCGGGCAGCAGGCAAACGCCATGCTGCCGGCATGGGGCGTGCTGCTTTTCGTCATGTCGATGCTGATGATCGGCTGGTGGCGCGAAGGGCGCGGGTGAACGCGATAGTAAGGTTTGCGTTCCCCCGTCCCCGTGCGATATTGGTGCCCTCCAGGGATTGTTATGCAAACCTGCGTCATGCATGAAGCGCAGCATCATTCACGGGACACGACATGATTTCCAGACTTGGTATCCGGCTTCTTGCGGTGTTCATCCTGTCGGCCGTCCCGCTTGCCATCGTGCCATGGCACGCAGCCCACGCCCAGGATGCCGAAGACGCGGAGGCCGAGGCCGAAGCCATGGAATCCGCCAAGAAGGCGGAGGCCCGGCGCGCGGCAAAGGCAGCGGCCCCGCCTTCCGCGCTGCCTGGCGCGGAATCGACCGAAGAAGAGCGCGGTCACGCCAACAGCGACATGAACCCGACAGACGCCCTGTTCGACGCGATCAATCGCGGCAGTCTGGGCGCGGCGAAAGAAGCCCTGAACCGGGGGGCCGACATGACGGCCCATAACGTGCTGGGCCAGAGCCCGCTGGACATGTCCATCGACCTGAACCGCAACGACATCACCTTCCTGCTGCTGTCGATGCGCACGTTCTCCGATTCCGACCCGCACTTCGCCTCCGGCTCCACGGCGGATACGGAAATGGACGAAGCCGCCGATAGCGTCCGCACACCGCCACTGGCGGGACGGGTCAAAAGCGTCTCCTCGCGTTATGACGTGACGGGCGGCCATGCGAAACCGGCCGCAGGCTTTCTGGGCTTCGGGGGAAGCTGAGGACGCCTTTCCCCCTGGGGCGGGTGGTCGTAAACTGCCTGTTGGTAGAAAATAACAGAAGTTTTCGGGTGCCACTTTTTTAAAAGCAGCGTTGTCCGAAGCTTTTTGAAAAAAGCTTCACCAAAAACTTTCATGATTCCAAGGCATTGCTGGACCTGCCTTTTCAGGCAGCCCATGACCTCCGGCGTCCCGTCACACGGGGTCTGTCGCGGTTTCGGGATGTGATGCGAGTATCCGCGCCTCCGCCATCCTGATTTCCTCGACAATCATGTCGACGGACTGGGCGCATGCCTGTCCAACCCGGGTCAGCAGGATGAATTCTACGTTCATCGGCTTGCGTGAAAAGCGCTGGCTGCTGACGCGGTAACGCTTGTAGCCACGGCTGAAAACGCGAACCTCCCCCAGCGCATGGTTCGCCGCGACCATGTCGCGCAGCGCAATCATGCCATCCGTGCTGTAGCTGGTGGCGATCCAGCGCACCGGCAAGGTATTGAGCAGCCGGGCATAGGCCCGCGTCGCCCGGTCGCGGTAATTATAGGCGCTGCGCCGGACGGTGCGCCAGTCGGTCCGGATCGCAGCCTTGTCCCTGCCGCTGATCTTGGGGGAAAGGGCCGGGCGGTCCCATAACGCGATGCTGTTGAGGACATGATAGTTCGCGCCATAGGGATGCTGGTTATAGGGCGGGTCGATATACGCGATGGCCGGCCGCGACAGGTAACGGCCCAGGTCCTGCGCAACCTCCTGCGCGTCGGCGCGCAGCACCACGTTGTCACGGCCATTATCCACGAACATCGCGGGCCGCAGGCACAGATCCCCCGCGATACGGTAAAGCGCGGTGCCGGTCTGCCCGCCCCAGCCATTGTGAAATCCCTTGAACAGGCCACTGGTATTGCTGTTGTAACAGGCACTGAACAGCAGCGGCGCCAGCAGGCAGGCCCGCTGCGTGGGCGACAGCATCCCCGCGTCCTCCCACCGTGCGATCTGTTCGCGCATGGCGTCGATCCGCCGCCCGTTCTTGCGCATGTAGAACATGCGGTCGCGCGCCACGTCATAGGCCACGTCATCATCGGGACACAGGTGGCGTGTTACCCACCCGTCCACCGGTGGCAGGGCATTGAGCCGCGCGATGACATCCGCATACGCCACGCCGTCGAAATAGACCGGCGGCCCCTGCGTCGCGAGGTAGCAGAGGTTGAGGATTTCGCCATAGGGTTCCCAGTCATTGGCAATGACCCTGAACCCCATCTTCTTGGCCATGCGGCCGACAACCCCGGTTCCGGAAAACAGGTCGACAAAGTCCGTCTCGCGCGGGTTTTCGCCGGTCGCGGCAATGGCGCGTGCAATCAGGGGCAGCAGCTTGCGCTTGTTGCCGATATAGGGGATCAGCTGGCTGAACAGGTAGTTATCGGTGCTGTTCGCGGAATGCGCGGTACGGTTCCATTCCATCGCCTGCCACCGGCCCCGGGCGGTTACGCCCGGGCCTGCTCACCCCCCTGTTCGGCGCGCAGTTCATTGCGCAGGATATCGAGCTGCTGCAGTTCGCCCGCGCGTTCGAAATACCAGAAGGTCCAGCCATTGCATGATGGCGCGTTCGTCAGGGTGGCCCCCAGCTTGTGAATCGATCCGCGATGCCCGCCGCTGATCAGCGTGCCATCCGGGGCGACGGTGGCGAACACGCGTTTCTGCCGGTCCATCAGGATGGTGCCGGCAGGCAGGATGCCACGTTCCACCAGTGTACCGAACGGAATGCGCGGTGATTCCCGCCGCGCCGGCGTCGTCAGCACACTGTCCAGCGGCACGGGCTTTTCACGCCGCGCCCGCCCGATCGCGGCCTCAGCATAATCGGGGTGGCGTTCGATCCCGATGAAGCGACGCCGCAGCCGGCGCGCCATCGCAGGCGTCGTCCCCGTCCCGGTAAAGGGATCCAGCACCACGTCATCGACATTGGTCGAGGCGATGAGCACGCGATGCAGCAGGCTTTCGGGTTTCTGCGTCGGATGCAGCTTCAGCCCGTGTTCATTGCGCAGGCGCTCCCCCCCGGTGCAAAGGGGCAGGTACCAGTCCGAGCGCATCTGCACATCGTCATTCAGCGCCTTCATCGCCTGGTAATTGAAGCGATAGCGGCTGTCGGGTCCCCGCGCCGCCCATATCAGGGTTTCATGCGCGTTGGTAAAGCGCCGCCCCCGAAAATTGGGCATGGGATTGGATTTGCGCCAGATCACGTCATTGAGGATCCAGAACCCCAGATCCTGCAGGATCGCCCCGATGCGGAAGATGTTGTGATACGACCCGATGACCCAGATGGTCCCGTCCTTGCGCAGGACGCGCCGCGCCTCGCTCAGCCATGCGCGGGTAAAACGGTCATAGGCCTGAAGGTCGGCGAATTTGTCCCAGTCGTCATCGACGCCATCGACGATGCTGTCGTCGGGGCGACGCAACTCCCCCCGCAACTGCAGGTTATAGGGGGGATCGGCAAAGACGCAGTCAATCGACCCGCCGGGAAGGGTCTGCATCATTTCCACGCAGTCGCCGCGCAGGATCTGGTCCAGCGGCAGCTCCATCATGACGGCTCCGCTCATGAGTGTGTCAGCATGATGGCTGCTCCGCATTTTCAGGGCTGTGGGGGGATGTGGACAGGACAAGCTGACGCACGGTGCCAAAGGCGGCGCGATGGTGCGGCGTGATGCCGCCCGCGCGCAGTGCCGCGCGATGGGCGGGGGTGCCATATCCGGCGTTGCGTTCCCAGCCATAGCCGGGCCAGCGCAGGGAAAGGCGCGTCATCAGGCGGTCGCGTATGACCTTGGCGACGATGGAGGCCGCGGCAATCGACAGGCATCGGGAATCGCCGCCCACCACGCACTGCGCGGGGCAGCCGAAATCCGGCGCGGCATTGCCATCGACAAGCACGAGTTCGGGACGGCGCGACAGGCGCGCGACCGCGCGCTGCATCGCAAGGTGGGCGGCCCGCAGGATGTTGTGGCGTTCGATTTCCGTAACGGACGCCGCGGCCACGCCAATCAGGATGGAAGGGGACGCGTGAAGGTCGGCAAAGGCCCGTTCCCGCAGGGCGGGACGCAACTTCTTGGAATCATCCAGCCGTCCGGCCAGATCGTCGGGCACGCCGCGCAGGAACATGACAGCCGCCGCGACAACCGGTCCCGCAAGCGGGCCGCGTCCGACCTCGTCCACGCCCGCGACCCTGCCGCCATGTTCCTTCTCGCGTGAGTAATCTGGCATTCACCCCTTCCCGACTCGCTACGGATCGTGCTGTCGCAGCCCGATTCGCATGCGAATTCCGTTCTGAAGGGATGAAAACCATTTTTAAGTACGGTTGCGCAAGATGCTCTGGAATCAACGAGTCCCTTAAAATGAAAAAAAAGCGACTCGACAGCTTTCCTCAGCTTTTGCGACGGGGCACAAACATAAGCGCCAGCAGGGTTCCGATGGCCGCGGCAATGCCCAGCGACGCCAGCGGACGTTCCCGCACGAAGGTGACGGCCTTTTCCAGCTTGCCCTCGGTCTCTTCATAGAGTTCGGCGAATTCCTGTCGCGCCATGCCGGACAGTTGATCGACCTTTCCTTCCGCCTGCATGCCGACATTCCCCGTCAGGCCGCCGGCCGCGTCCTTGATGCGGCCCACGCCCTGCTCCACCAGTCCTTCTGCCTTGTTTTCAAGGGCTTCGTTCTTGATGTCAGCCATATTCGATGCTCCTGCCTCTGCTGTGCGATATGTCCACGATTCAACGCGTCGTCGGGAATCGCGTTCCCTTCGGCGGTTGCCTATCTTGCATGATAATGCGTTGATTGCCGACCGCCATGCCAACGACCCAGCCTCCCTCCCCCGATGTGATTCCGCCCGGCAGGCGGCGCATTGTCGCCCTGATCGTCGCCAGCACCCTGTTCATGGAACAGATGGACGGCACGGTGCTGACGACCGCGCTGCCCACCATGGCGCGCACCTTTGGCGTCGATGTGGCGCGCACGGCCGTCGCGCTGACGTCATACATGCTCAGCCTTGCGATCTTCATTCCCGCCTCCGGCCCGATGGCGGACCGTTTTGGCGGGCGGCGCGTGCTGCAATGGGCCATCATCGTGTTCATGGCGGGTTCCATCCTGTGCAGCATGGCCCCCGACCTGTGGACGCTGGCGCTGGCCCGGGCGCTACAGGGGATCGGCGGGGCGATGATGGTGCCGGTCGGGCGTCTGGTCATCCTGCAGAACGTGCCGAAATCCGCGCTGATCGGGGCGATGTTCTGGATGATGCTGCCCGCGACCCTGGGACCGATGACCGGTCCCGTGATCGGCGGGGCGCTGACGACCTACCTGTCATGGCGGTGGATATTCTACATCAACATTCCGGTGGGGCTGGTCGCCATCGTCATGACGCGCCTTTTCATCCCGCAGGTGCGCGCCCCCCACGTCGCGCCATTCGACGTGCGCGGGATCGTGCTGTCCGGCACGGGCCTTGCCGCCCTGATGCTGGGGGCGGAACTGTCCAGCCATGGACAGATGCCGGCGGGGGCGATGCTTGGCCTTGTGAGCGTGGGGATGCTGTGCCTCTGGGCGTATGCCCGCCATGCCCGCCATGTCGCGCATCCGGTCCTGGACCTGTCGCTGTGGCGGGTCAGCACGTTTCGCGTGTCGATCTGCGCCGGCGCGTTTTCACGCCTGGCGACAGGGGCGATCGCGTTCCTCCTCCCCTCTTTCCTGCAGCTGGAATTCGGCCTCAGCGCGGCACGCAGCGGCACCATCACCTTTGTCGCCCCGCTTGGCGCGCTTGGCATGCGGGTGCTGGCCGTGCGCCTTTACCGGCAGTGGGGATTCCGGCGCATCCTTGTCCTCAACGCGGTCGTGCTGCCCGCGGGGTGCTGTTTCCTCGCGGCGTTTGGCGCGAACTGGTCATTATGGGTGCTGGTGGTGGCCATGATCGGGCTGGGCATGTCGCAGGCGCTGCAGTTCACGGGATACAACACCATCGCCTATGCCGACATGCCGCCGGAACGGATGAGTGCCGCGACCAGCTTCTATTCCACCGCGCAGCAGATGACGCTGTCACTGGGCATCTGCGTCGCCGCCGCCGTGCTGTCGCTTTCGCGGATGGTGTTTCCCGCCGGCGACACGGGATCAGCCACGGGCGGCGCCTTCAGCGCGGCGTTCGTCACGATGGGCATCCTCTGCGCGCCGGCATCGGTGCTGCTGGCGCGCCTGTCGCCCCGGGCCGGAGCGGAAATCAGCGGCCACGATGCCACGGTCGGGCAAAGCAGCCCAAACCATACCAAAATTTAAATCGACACTGAAACATTCATCTCTATAACAAAAAATATATTCTTTGAGACGTTACATTCCAATACTTTATGCCTGTGCCGTTTCCAAGTTACCCTGACCGCCGCATGCCATTCTTCCCCGGCAGACGGCCTGTTCCGGTGGTCGATGCAATGCAACCTGTGGTGGAAAACTGACCTGAACATGGATACCCCAACCCAGTCCCCGTCATCCCCTTCCCCCACGAACAGCAGCCCCACCCCTCCTCCCCGGCGCAGGCATCTCCTTGTATGGGGCGGTCTTGGCGCATTCGCGCTCATGCTGGCGGTTGCGTTCCTGCGTCCCCACAGTGGCGGCGGGAAGAAACATGACGCCAACAACGCGCCACAGCCCGTCGCCGTTGCAAGCGTGCATGCCGGCGACATGCCGTTCGTGCTGACGGAACTGGGCACTGTCGTGCCGATCACCAACGTCACGGTACAGTCGCGCATCGACGGCTACCTGATGAAGGTCCTGTTCACCGAAGGGCAGCATGTCCACAAGGGCGACCTGCTCGCCCTTGTGGACACGCGGCCCTATGACGTGCTGCTGGCGCAGTACGAGGGACAGCTGGCGCAGGACAAGGCGCAGCTGGAAAAGGCGCGGGTGGACAACGTGCGCTACCAGACCCTGATCCGGCAGAACAGCGTGTCGGCCATGACGGCGCGCGACCAGCAGTTCCTGGTCGAACAGTACGAGGGCACGGTCAAGGCCGACCAGGCGATGGTCGATAATGAAAAGCTCCAGATCCAGTACTGCCACATCATCGCCCCCGTGGATGGTCGCGTCGGCATCCGCCAGGTGGACGCGGGCAACTACATCACCGCGGGACAGACGAACGGTCTGGTGATCCTGACGCAGATGCAGCCGATTTCGGTCATTTTCACGCTGCCGGAAAATGATATCGGCCCCGTGGCGGACCGCCTGCATGCCGGCGCCTCCCTGCCGGTGGAGGCCTGGGACAGCAGCAACGAGCACAAGATCGCCGACGGGCAGGTCAGCGTGCTGGACAGCCAGATCGACACCTCGACCGGCACCGTGCGCATGCGCGCCATCTTCCCCAACAACGAGGAAACGCTGTTCCCCAACCAGTTCGTCAACGCGCACCTGATGGTGACGACGGAACATGGCGTCCTGCTGGTGCCGACGAACGCGTTGCAGACCGGCCCCAACGGGCAGTTCGTCTATGTCGTCAAGGCGGACAGGACCGTCGATGTCCGGGACGTGAAGACCGGCCACGCCAATGACAGCATGACGGTCGTGTCATCGGGGCTGAAGGAGGGCGAAACCGTCGTGACCGATGGCGTCGATCACCTGCGCAGCGGGATAAAGGTCAGCATCCCGGCCGAAACGCCCGCCGACGCCCAATCCGCGCCGAAGCAGGGATGATCCCGCCCGCGATCACGGCTGATACCGTCGTGTGTCCGCCCATCCTGCCTTCGACGGAGATGCCCGCGTGAATCCCTCCCGCCTGTTTATCCAGCGCCCGGTCGCGACCACGCTGCTTATGCTCGCCATCATGCTCGCGGGTCTGCTGGGCTACCACTTCCTGCCGGTTTCCGCCCTGCCGGAGGTCGAATATCCGACGATCACGGTGCAGACCTTCTATCCCGGCGCCAGTCCGGACGTCATGGCCACGTCCGTTACGGCGCCGCTGGAGACGCAGTTCGGGGAGATGTCGGGACTGGACCAGATGACGTCGCAGTCGTCCGGCGGGGCGTCGGTCATCACGCTGCGTTTCGGCCTGACGATGACGATGGACATTGCCGAGCAGGAGGTGCAGGCCGCCATCAACCAGGCCAACTCCCTGCTGCCAAGCGACCTGCCAGCGCCCCCGGTCTATGCCAAGGTCAATCCGGCCGACACCCCTGTCCTGACGTTGGGCATCACGTCAAAGACCATGCCCCTGACGGAGGTCGAGGATTATATCGACACCCGCCTTGCGCAGAAAATCAGCCAGATTTCGGGCGTCGGCCTTGTCACCCTGTCCGGCGGCAACCGCAAGGCGATCCGCGTGCGGGTCAACATCCCGAAACTGACCTCGTTCGGCATCGACCTCGATACCCTGCGCACGACCATCGGCAATGTGAACGTCAATTCGCCCACCGGCACGTTCGACGGCCCGCAGCGCGCGACCACCCTGCGGATCGACGGGCAGATTTCAGGCGTGGACCAGCTGCTTAACCAGGTCGTCGCCTATCAGAACAGCGGGCCGGTGCGCATCCGCGATATCGCGACGGTGGTGATCGGGCCGGAAAACACGGAACTGGCGGCATGGGCCAACAGGACGCCCGCCCTTGTGCTGAACGTGCAGCGCCAGCCGGGCGCGAACGTCATTTCGGTGGTCGACAACATCAAGTACGCCCTTCCCCACCTGCAGCAGTCACTGCCGCCCGGCATCACCATCACGCCGCTGACGGACCGCACCACGACGATCCGCGCCTCGGTGGAGGATGTGGAGTTCGAACTGGGACTGGCGCTGTTCCTTGTCGTGGGCGTGATCTTCATATTCCTGCGCAACGTGCCCGCCACCATCATCCCCAGCCTGTCGGTGCCGCTGTCGCTGGTGGGCACGCTGGCGGCGATGTACCTGCTGGGCTTTTCGCTGGACAACCTGTCGCTGATGGCGCTGACGATCGCCACGGGCTTTGTCGTGGATGACGCGATCGTCATGATCGAAAACATCGCCCGCTACATCGAAATGGGCGATGACCGCATGACCGCCGCCCTGAAGGGCGCGGGGGAAATCGGGTTCACCATCATATCGCTGACGGTCTCGCTGATCGCCGTGCTGATCCCGCTGCTGTTCATGGGCGACGTGGTGGGACGCCTGTTCCATGAATTCGCGGTGACGCTGGCGGTGACGATCATCCTGTCGGCGGTGGTGTCGCTGACGCTGGTGCCGATGATGTGCGCGCGCCTGCTGTCGGAAAAGCGCGAAGGCCGCAAGGAAGCGGCATGGGCCGTGCATGTCGAACGCGCCATGGCCGCCACCATCGCGGGTTATGGCCGCGCGCTGGATGTCGTGCTGCGCCACCAGCGCCTGATGCTCGCGCTGTTCGTCATCACGCTCGGCCTGACCGGGGTGCTGGCCGTCATCATTCCAAAGGGTTTTTTCCCCACGCAGGATACCGGCGTCATCCAGGGCATTTCGGTCATGGCGCAGTCGACCTCCTTTGACGCCATGAAGCGCCATCAGCAGGAACTGGCCGACCGTATCCTCAAGGATCCCGACGTCACCAGCCTGTCCTCCTTCATCGGGGTGGACGGACAGAACGTCACCCTCAATCAGGGACGCTTCCTCATCAACCTGCGCCCGCAGGACAAGCGCAGCGACAACGCCAGCACGATCGCCAGCCGCATACAGCGCGAAACCGCGGATATCGCGGGGGCCAGCCTGTACCTGCAGCCGATCCAGGACCTGTCGCTCGACACCTCGGTCGCGGCGACGCAGTACCAGTTCCTGCTGGAAAACCCCGATTACAACCAGTTCACCAGCTGGGTTCCGAAATTCATCGACCGGCTGCGCAAGGAACCGGCCCTGTCGGACGTGACCTCCGACCTGCAGGCCGCGGGACTGGTGGCGCATGTGACGCTGGACCGCACGACGGGCGCGCGGTACTCCATCACGCCGCAGACGATCGACAACGTGCTGTATGATTCCTTCGGACAGCGCCAGATCTCCACCATCTTCACGCAGTCCAACCAGTATCGCGTCATCCTGGAGGCCGATCCCGCGTTCCAGAAGAGCCTGACCTCCCTGAACGAGATTTACCTGCCGGGGATCAGTGGCAATTCGGGGGAAAGCACCTCCGGCCCCACCCGCTCGCCCACGTCGGGACTGGTGCCCCTGGCCTCGGTCACGTCCGTGACGCAGGACACCGCGCCGCTGCTGATTACGCATGTGGGGCAGTTCCCCGCGACGACGATCTCCTTCAACGTGACGCCGGGTTACTCGCTGGGCAGTGCCACGGACGCGATCGAGCGGGTGGAACGTGAAATCCACCTGCCCTCCACCTTCCAGACCTCGTTCCAGGGAACGGCCGCAGCCTTCCGCAGCTCCCTTTCGAACGAGGCATGGCTGGTGCTGGCCGCGCTGGCGGCGGTCTATATCGTGCTGGGCATCCTGTATGAAAGCTTCATCCACCCGATCACGATCCTCTCCACCCTGCCGTCCGCGGGGATCGGCGCGCTGCTGGCGCTGCTGGTCACGGGATCGGGACTGGACATCATGGGGATCATCGGGCTGGTACTGCTGATCGGTATCGTCAAGAAAAACGCCATCATGATGATCGATTTCGCGCTTGAGGCCGAACGGATAGAGGGCATGTCGCCGCTGCATTCGATCCGCCATGCCGCCCTGCTGCGTTTCCGTCCCATCCTGATGACGACGCTGGCGGCCATGCTGGGCGCGGTCCCCATGGTGATCGGCACCGGCACCGGATCGGAACTGCGGCGTCCGCTGGGCATCGCCATCGTGGGTGGCCTGCTGGTCAGCCAGCTGCTGACGCTGTTCACCACGCCGGTCATCTATCTGTTCATGGACCGGATCAGCGTGCGGCTGCGGCGGCGTTTCGCGCTGGCGGGCGAAACCGGGCCGCGTAACACAGACCCCACACAGGCGCCCTCGTGAATCCGGTTGCCCTGTTTGTCCGGCGCCCGGTTGCAACGACCCTGCTGACGGTGGCCCTGCTTATCGGCGGGGTCATCGGCTATCTGACCCTTCCGGTCGCGGACCTGCCAAACGTTGATTTTCCCGTAATTCAGGTGCAGGCGCGGCAGTCGGGCGGCACGCCCGATGAAATCGCCAGTTCCGTGGCGGCCCCGCTGGAACGCCATCTGGGCCAGATCGCGGACCTGACGGAGATGACATCGCAGTCATCGGCGAACCAGGCGCGCATCACGCTGCAGTTTTCCCTGTCGCGCGACATCAACGGCGCGGCCCGCGATGTGGAGGCGGCATTACAGGCCGCCCATGCGGACCTGCCGACATCGCTGCGGCAGAATCCCAGCTATTTCAAGGCCAATCCCAACGGCGCGCCGATCATGATCCTTGCGCTGACGTCAAAGACCCGCACGGCGGCGCAGCTGTATGACCTTGCCTCCAACGTGTTGCAGCAGCACCTGTCGCAGATTTCCGGCGTGGGCGAGGTGGAGGTCGGCGGCAGTTCGCTGCCTGCGGTGCGGGTGGAGATGAATCCGCTCGCGCTCTATAAATTCGGCATCGGGTTCGAGGACGTGCGCGCGGCGCTCGCCTCGGCCAATGCCCATACGCCCAAGGGATTCATCGACCACGGCAATTACCGCTATACCCTTGCGACCAATGACCAGGTGCATAACGCGCAGGCGTATCGCGACCTCATCATCGCCTATCACGACAGCCGTCCGGTGCGCCTTGCCGATGTCGCCTATGTCATGGACGGGGTGGAGGACGTGCGCAACGCCGGTTACGTGAACCGCCAGCCCGCCGTCCTGGCCATCATCTTTGCGCAGGCCGGCGCGAACATCATCAGCACCAATGACCAGATCCGCGCGGAAATCCCTGCCCTGCGCAGCGCGCTGCCGGCCGATGTGAACCTGTCGAACATGATGGACCGGTCCACCACCATCCGCGCGGCGCTGGAGGACACGCAGTTCACGCTGGTGATGTCCGTCGTGCTGGTGGTCGTCGTGGTGCTGGTGTTCCTGCATTCATGGCGGATCACCATCGTGCCGGCCATCGTCGTGCCGACCTCCATCATCGCGACCTTCGCCGCGATGAAATTCCTTGGCTATTCGCTCGACAACCTTTCACTCATGGCGCTGACGGTCTCCACCGGGTTTGTCGTCGATGACGCGATCGTCGTGGTCGAAAACATCAGCCGCCACCTGGAGGCCGGGATGGACCGGATGCAGGCGACCCTGCTGGGCGCGCAGGAAGTCGCCTTTACGGTCATGTCGATCACGGTGTCGCTGATTGCGGTATTCCTGCCGATCCTGCTGCTTTCGGGCGTGGCGGGGCGCCTGTTCCATGAATTCGCGATGACGATGTCGGTGACCATCGTCATTTCCATGGTCCTGTCGCTGACGCTGACGCCGATGCTGACGTCGCGCTTCCTGTCGCGCGAGACGGTGCATGCCTCGGCCACGGGAAAGACCGGCCGGATTGCGGCGCTGCTGGAACGCGGGCTGACGGGACTGCAGCAGACCTATGCCCGGACGCTTGAAATCGCGCTGGCGCATCGCCGCCTGACGGTCATGTCGCTGCCGCTGACCATCGTGCTGATGGCCGCCCTGTTCATCAAGATGCCCAAGGGCCTGTTCCCGGATTCCGACACCGGCATGCTGATGGGCCACCTTATGGGCGACGAATCCATCTCCTTCCAGGCGATGCAGGGCAAGATCGACACGGTGCAGAAGGCCATCATGGCGGATCGCGACGTCTCGCGCGTGATGGGGTTCATGGGTGGGCGGGGATCATCCAACCAGGCCAACCTGTTCGTCATCCTCAAGGACAAGTCCGAACGCAACGATACCCCGGCGGTCACCATCGCGCGGATCAACCGCCGCCTGCGCAACATGGTCGGCGCGCGTTTCTATGCCTCGGCCCCCGGGGCGCTGCGCATGGGCGGACGGCAGAGCAATGCGGCGTACCAGTATTCGCTCCAGTCGGATTCCTCTTCCGACCTGTATCAGTGGACGCCCCGGCTGGTCACGGCGCTGCAGCGCCATCGGGAACTGACCGACATCTCGTCCGATGTGCAGCAGGGGGGCGACGCCCTGCAGGTATCGATCGACCGCGATACTTCCAGCCGCGTCAACATCACGCCACAGCTGATTTCCAATACGCTGTACGATGCGTACGGGCAGCGCGCGGCCTCGGTCATCTATAACCCGCTGAACCAGTATCGCGTGGTCATGGAAGTCCAGCCCCGCTTCTGGCAGGACCCGACGACGCTCAAGCAGGTATGGGTCAGCGTCGCGGGGGGCACCGCGGGCGGCGGCACGCAGTCGAACACCGTGCGGGTGCGCACCGACACCGGCAGCACGGAATCGCAGCTCAGCGCGCAGTCCTTTCGCAACCAGATCGCCAACACGCTGGCGGGGGGCAACAGCACGTCCTCCGGCTCCGCCGTGTCCACAAACTCGGAAACCATGGTGCCGCTGACGCTTGTCGCCACGCCAAAGCCGACCCTTACGGCACTCAGCGTCAACCATCAGGGGCAGTCGGTCTCCACCACCGTTTCGTTCAACCTCGCCAATGGCGTGTCCTTAAGCCAGGCGGTGCAGATCATGCATGAGGAAATGGTCCGCCTGCACATGCCCTCTAACATCCAGGGCAGCTTCGCGGGGAACGCGGCACAGTTCCAGAAATCGGTGAACAACGAACCCCTGCTGATCCTTGCGGCGCTGGCTGCCGTCTACATGACGCTGGGCATCCTGTATGAAAGCTATGTCCATCCCTTCACGATCCTGTCCACCCTGCCCTCCGCCGGGGTCGGGGCGCTGCTGGCGCTGCAGGTCTTTGGCGAGGAATTTTCCCTGATCGCGATGATCGGGGTGATCCTGCTGATCGGCATCGTGAAGAAAAATGCCATCATGCTGGTGGATTTCGCCATCACGGCGGAGCGCGAGGGCCATACCCCGCTGGAGGCCATCCGCACCGCCTGCCTGATGCGTTTCCGCCCCATCATGATGACCACCTTCGCCGCCGCCCTTGGCGCGCTTCCGCTGATATTCGGCCATGGATACGGATCGGAACTGCGCCGTCCGCTGGGCATCGCCATCGTGGGCGGCCTGATCGTCAGCCAGGCGCTGACGCTTTACACGACGCCCGTCGTCTATCTTTACCTTGATCGCCTTGGCGCATCGTTCCGCCAACGTTATCTTCGCCTGACATCTGGCCTTTCCTCCTCCCGCACAAACCTTTCCAAACAGGATTCCTGACCCGGATGACACACTCCCTGCCATCCCATGGCACCTGCCCGTCCGCTCGTGCCGCCCGTTCCCGCCGTCAGGCACGCGCGCGGCGGACCCTGCGGCGGGTCGCGCCGCTGGCCCTGCCGATTGTCCTGCTGACTGGGTGCATGGTCGGCCCGAACTATCACCGTCCCGCCGCCATCGTGTCCGCGCGGTTCAAGGAACTGCAGCCCGCACCGGGATGGGAACGGGCCAACCCGCAGATGGCCGCCCTGCCCAAGCATGCCTGGTGGACGATCTATAACGATCCCATCCTCAACAACCTGGAATCGCAGGTCGAGATATCGAACCAGAACGTCAAGGAATACGAGGCGAACTACCGCAACGCGCGCGCCCTGATCAACAGCGTGCGGGCACAGCTTTTCCCCACCATCAGCGGCAGCCTCGGCTTCAACCGCAACGCGCATGGCGCGGGGTCGCTATCCTCGTCAGGCAGCTCGCTTTACGGGAAAAGCCAGTACAACACCTATGATATCGGCCCGTCCGCCAGCTGGGACCTTGATGTCTGGGGCAAGATCCGCCGCCAGATCCAGGAACAGGTCACCGCGGCGCAGGCCAGCGCCGCCGACCTTGCCAACGCCACCCTGTCCTATCAGGCGCAGCTGGCGACGGCGTATTTCAACCTGCGTTACCAGGACTCGCTGCACGATCTTCTGGACCGCTATGTCCATTTCAATGAACAGGCGCTCCAGATCACGGAAAACCAGTACCAGGCCGGAACCGCCGACCCGACCTCCGTCCTGCAGGCCCGCACGACGCTGGAACAGAACCGCGCCGCACTGGTGCAGACCGGCGTTGCGCGGGCACAGTATGAACATGCCATTGCGGTCCTGATCGGCAAGCCCCCGGCGGATGTGACCATCACGCCGGGTGAACTGACGCGGACCATCCCGCCCATTCCGGTCACCGTGCCGGCCGACCTGCTGCAGCGCCGGCCCGACATCGCGGCGGCGGAACGGACGATGGAACAGTACAACGCGCAGATCGGGGCGGATATCGCCGCGTTCTTCCCCGACATCACCATCAATGCCAGTTACGAGCAGAGTGGCGGCGATCCGGTGACGTCGCTGATGAGCGCGGCCAACCGCATCTGGTCGCTGGGGGCATCGGCCACGGAAACGCTGTTCTCCGGCGGGTCGCGCACCGCCGCCGTGCATGAGGCGAACGCCCAGTACGACAACGCCGTCGCCACCTACCGGCAGACGGTCCTGTCCGCATTGCAGACGACGGAAGACAGCCTGTCGAACCTGCGCATCCTTGCGCAGGAGCAGGAACAGCAGGAAAAGGCGCTGGACTTCGCCAACCGCGCGGTTGAGGTTTCGCTGAACCAGTACAAGGCCGGCACCCAGATTTACACCACCGTCATCACCAACGAGACATCGGCCCTGAGTGACGCGGAAAATGTCCTGTCGATCCAGCAGCAGCGCGTGGTGGACAGCGTGAATCTGGTGGAAGCCCTTGGCGGGGGATGGGATGTTTCGCGCCTGCCGACGAAGGCATCCCTGCAGAAGGACAATCCCTTCCTGCCGTCCTTCATCCAGAAGGACAAGAACCAGTAAAAAAGGCCCCCGGCACGACCGGGGACCTTCATATGCCGCAACGCGCGGCGCGGGTGGCCGGGGCGGGTCATCCGTCGCAGGTGGCCATGCCTAGTTGAACAGCGACCTGGCCGAGAGAATCACAAGCAGCAGGACGATGACGAACGCCAGGATGGCGATGAAAAACAGGATTTTGGCCATCCCCGCCGACACGGCGGAAATGCCGGTAAACCCGAATATCCCAGCGATCAGCGAGACCACCAGAAAGAACAATGCCAGTTTCAGCATGATATAATGTCCTGCTCCCTCATATCGTTTCTGAACGCGGCATGTTCCGGCGAAGTTGCCCGCGCATCACACCTGAAAAGACAGTCCCGCCCTAGCGACGCCGCCACAGCATCGTCGCGACAAACGCGCCGATCGTCGCGCCCAGCAGCGCGAACAGTGGCCGATCCGCCGTCAGGTCACGCACCGTATCACATACGCCACCCAATCCCCTGACGCCGCCCACGCGCGGGCCATTTCCACCGGCCAGGCCGCTCATGCCATCCTGCAGGCGGCCCACGCCTTCTTCCAGCTGTGCTTCGAATTCATTCATATCCGTTACTCCTCTGCCGGTTATCCATGGGGCGGGACCTGCGTGACGCATTCCCGTCCCACGCCCGGATCGATCATGCCATCATGTCGGGGAGAAGGCGCGGTGTCCATCATGACGGCTGGAATTCAGATTTCCGATGCCTGCCAGTAGGCCGGACGGTCGCCGGGGTCAGGCTCCCCGGCGATCAGCGCCTTCAGCCGTTCGACCAGCGCCTGCGTCGCGGGCGATGAACGGTCGCGCGGACGCGGCCCCACCATGAAATCGCCCCGCACCGACGCGGGATGGCCCGACAGGACAATGATCCTGTCCGCAAGGATCAGGGCCTCGTCAATATCATGGGTCACGAACAGCACGGTCTTGTGCGTCTGCGCCCATATCCGCAGCAGCTCGTCCTGAAGGGCGCTGCGGGTGATGGCGTCCAACGCGCCAAAGGGTTCATCCATCAGCAGCAGGTCAGGCTCCACCGTCAGGGCCCGCGCCACGCCGACGCGCTGGCGCTGCCCGCCCGACAGCTGCCGGGGCCAGCGATCCGCCCGGTCCGCCAGCCCGACCAGTTCCAGCGACGCCATCGCGCGCGCATGGCGCTCCGCCCGCGACAGGCCCACCCCTTCGAGCCCCAGCTCCACATTCTGGCGCACCGTGCGCCACGGCATCAGCTTGGCATCCTGAAACACCAGGGCGGTCGAACGCCCGATGGGCGAGGCCGGGGGCGTCAGGCTGACCTGTCCCTCGGTCGGTGGGGTCAGTCCCATGATGACCCGCAACAAGGTGGATTTGCCCACCCCCGACGGACCCAGCAGGGCCACGAACTGGCCCTTGTCGATCGTCAGGTCCACATGACGCAGGATGAAATTCTTTCCCCTGTCATGGGACAGGCCGATATCGGACAGGTGGACCATCGTATCGCCCTTTGTCCCCCTATCGGGCATCGCCATGTCCATCCTATCCCTGCCATCCCAGCAGGCGCCTGCGCACGACCATGAACAGCATGTCCGTCAATGCATACAGAAGCGCCATCGTGAGCATATAGACCACGACCAGATCGGTCGCCAGCAGGCTGGAGGCCTGCATCATGCGCGCGCCGATTCCCGGCACGCCAAACAGTTCGGCCGCGACCACCGACATCCACGCCTGCCCCAGTCCGGTCCGCAACCCCGCCAGCAGCCCCGGCGCGGACGCCGGCAGCACAACCTTCGTCAGGCGCCCGACAAAGCTGCCATGGCCAAAGGCGGCCGCGACCTCATACAGGTCGGGATCAATCGACTGCACCGCGCCATAGGCGGCATAGAAATTGATCCAGAAGACCGAAATCGCGATGACGAAGGTCGCGCCCGCCGTGTTCAGCCCGAACCACAGGATCGCAAAAGGCACCCATGCCAGACCGGGAATGGGACGCAGGACCCGCACCACGCCCGCCAGCAGCGCGTCCAGCACCGGAACCGCCCCGCACAGCAGGCCGACCAGCGCCCCCAGCACCGACCCGATCACCAGCCCCAGCACATAATGCGTCAGGCTGTCGCGAATGGCCGCCTGCCACGCCCCGTTGCGCACTTCATCCAGCCATGCCGGCCCGAGGGAGGACGGAGCCGGCAGCAGCCCCGCAGGCACCCATCCCAGCCTGACAATGGCCTCCCAGCTTCCGAACAGGATCAGCAGCCCCAGTACGCCCAGTCCCAGCCGCGTCAGTGATGTCCTGTCAGGTCTCATTTGCCAAGGTGCCGATAACTTTCCAGATCAAACAGGTCGCCCACCGGCTGCGCATTACGCAGAAGGCCGGTCTGGACCTCGAAATCCTGCAGCTTTGTTACGGATTCGACAATGGTGGAGGGATCCGACACGTAATGGGAGGCCGAGGCGCGCAGGGCTTCCTGCACGATCGCCTGTGGCAGCATTCCCCCCGCCAGCGCACTTCTTACATAGGGAACCGCCTCGTCCGGGGAATGGGCCAGCAGGTCGGTCGCGCGGACAAACGCCGCAAGGAATTTGTCCTTCCATTCTGCGCGATCCGGGGCGTCCTCGTTCAGGATCGCAAGCACCGATCCCGGCTGTCCCGGCATCATGTCGTGCCCCGTGGCAAGGATACGCGCCTGCGGCAGGCGATGGCGCACAAGCGTCAGGGTCGGTTCGCGCAGGACGGCGGCATCCACGGCCCCGGCAAGGAACGCCTGCTGTTCCGCGTCCAGGTCAACACCAACGATATCGGCGGTCTGGGCGGGATCAAGGTCGTTACGGGCCTTCAGCCAGTACCGCAGCATGGAATCCGGCACCGAACCCAGTGGCTGGGCGCCGATCTTCGCCTTGCGATTGGTGGTGCGGGCGAAATCGTCAAACCGCTGTTTCAGGGCCGCGCCCTCGATCGGCTGCGTCGGCGTTTCCGGCAGGTCCTGCGCCAGCTGGCCGCGCACCATCACCTCCAGCTCCTCGATCGCCGCGCTGGCGACCACCTTCACGTTCACGCCATGGGCGCGCGCCTGCAGCAGCGGCAGTACACCGGCGACATAAGCATCGATCTTGCCCGCGGCCAGCGCCTGAATCGCCTGCGGACCGGACTGGAACCGCACAAGCTGCATGTCGATGCCGGCATCCGCAGCCCAATGCCTGCCATCCATGACAAACAGCGGGGCAGACCCCAGGACAGGAATATAGCCGACGCGCACCACTGACGCCGCATGCGCCTGCGTGCCCAAGGCCATTATCGCCGCGAAAACATACGTTCCAAATCGTGAAAAGAGAGACCTTGCCATCGCCCGCATTCCCGAGAAATTACCGGAATATAATCGTTAATAAGATATAGCGTCATTCATTAGACGATGTGAAACAGGAAATAAACCGGAGACAACGCAGATTTGGACGGTTATGGACACGCGCCATAAAAAAAGCCCGGCCGAAGCCGGGCTTTTTCAGGTTTCCCGTGACGGTCAGGCCGCCAGGTCTTCCTTGTCTTCAGCCACAGGGCGCGGACCACTGTCCTTGCCCTTGGCCGTCACGTCGCGATCGACCAGTTCGATCACGGCCATGTCGGCCGCGTCGCCATGACGGACACCGGCGCGCAGGACGCGGGTATAGCCGCCAGCGCGGGTCTTGTAACGTTCAGCCACGGCCGAGAACAGCTTGGACACGATCGTGTCGTCACGAAGCTGCGCAAAGGCCTGCCGACGGGCATGCAGGTTGCCCCGCTTGCCAAGGGTGATCAGCTTTTCGACGACCGGACGCAGTTCCTTTGCCTTGGGCAGGGTGGTCGTGATCTGTTCGTGCTTGATCAGTGCGACGGCCATGTTCCGAAACATGGCCTGTCGATGGGACGAGGTAACGCCGAGCTTCCGGCCAGCAACACCGTGACGCATGATGTAGTCTTCCTGTCTTTCCGGTTCAGAGGATCAGAACGGCTCGTCGAGCCTCTTTGCCAGATCTTCAATGTTCTCCGGCGGCCATGCCGGAACGTTCATACCCAGCGAAAGCCCCATGGCGGTCAGGACTTCCTTGATTTCGTTCAGAGACTTCCGCCCGAAATTCGGGGTACGGAGCATTTCCTGCTCGGTCTTCTGAACCAGATCGCCAATATAGACGATGTTGTCGTTCTTGAGGCAGTTCGCGCTGCGGACCGACAGTTCAAGCTCATCAACCTTGCGCAGCAGGTTGCGGTTGAACGGCAGGTCGTCCTGCGGCTCCTCGGTGCGGACGGTGCGCGGCTCGTCAAAATTGATGAACAGCTGCAGCTGGTCCTGAAGAATGCGCGCCGCCAGGGCCACCGCATCCTCGGGCGTGACCGCGCCGTTGGTTTCCACCGTCAGCAGCAGGCGGTCATAATCCGTCACCTGTCCCACGCGGGTCTGCTCGACCTTGTAGGACACGCGACGCACCGGGGAATAGATGGCATCGATGGGGATAAGCCCGATCGGCGCATCTTCCGGCCGGTTGGCCGCCGCGGGAACATAGCCCTTGCCCATGTTGACCGTGAATTCCATCCCGAACTTCACGCCTTCATCAAGCGTGCAGATCACGAGGTCGGGGTTCATCACCTCGATATCATGGCCGGTCTGGATCTGGCCCGCGCGGACTTCGCCCGGACCCGTCGCGGTCAGGACCATGCGCTTCGGTCCCTCGCCATGCATGCGCAGGGCAAGCTGCTTGATGTTCAGGACGATGTCGGTGACATCCTCACGCACACCCGCGACAGAAGAGAACTCGTGCAGAACGCCGTCAATCTGGATCGCCGTAACCGCCGCCCCCTGAAGGGAGGACAGCAGAACCCGACGGATCGCATTGCCGAGCGTCATGCCGAAACCACGTTCCAGCGGTTCCGCAACGACAGTCGCCGTGCGCGACGGCTCTGCCCCCGGTTCAACTTCCAGTTTTTCCGGCTTGATCAGGGATTGCCAGTTTTTCTGGAGGACCAAGGTAATGGCCTTTCAAGACTGATCTGCCGCCACAAAGACAACAGATGGCACCCATGCCGGATGCCTGATGACAATCAGATCCCCCTGCCTTGCCCGAAGGAAAGACAGGGAGAAGCGAAATCGAATCCCCGGATCAGACGCGGCGACGCTTGCGCGGACGGCATCCGTTATGGGGAACGGGCGTCATGTCACGGATCGCCGTGATGGAGAACCCGACCGCCTGCAGGGCGCGCAGGGCGCTTTCACGCCCCGAACCCGGCCCCGAAACCTCGATCTCAAGGGTTTCCATGCCATGCTCACGCGCCTTGCGACCGGCGTCTTCCGCGGCAACCTGGGCGGCGTAAGGCGTCGACTTGCGCGACCCCTTGAACCCCTGCGCACCCGCAGACGACCATGCAATCGCATTGCCCTGCGCGTCGGAAATCGTGATCATCGTATTGTTGAAGGTGGACAGCACGTGCGCCACCCCGGAAATGATATTCTTCCGCTCTTTCTTACGAATACGCGGTGCCGCAGCTTTCGCCATAATATTCTTGATCCTGTCAGTTCAATGAACGGGAATGAAACCAGCCGGGCGGCCCGGCTGCCATCCCCGCATGTCAAGGTGCCCGTTTTAGCGGGTTGCCTTCTTCTTGCCTGCGATCGCAACCGCCTTGCCCTTGCGGGTACGGGCGTTGGTATGTGTCCGCTGGCCATGAACCGGCAGGCCGCGACGATGGCGAAGACCGCGATAGCAGCCCAGGTCCATCAGACGCTTGATGTTCATCGCGACTTCACGACGCAGGTCGCCTTCGACGCGATAATCATTGTCGATCAGCTCACGGATCTTGACGATCTCGTCATCGGACAGCTCGTTCACGCGACGTTCGTCGGGGATCGAAAGCTTGTCGCAGATCGTCTGGGCCTTCGTCGCCCCGATACCATAGATATAACGCAGGGCAATCGTTACCCGCTTGTTCGTTGGGATGTTCACGCCGGCAATACGCGCCACGCCACTTACTCCTCGTCCACCCGTCCGTGACGGGCACTAACATTTCGGCAGGGCTGCTTCACGCCACCGGACCACAGGTCCGGAGCGTCGTGAACATGCCGGACATTACCCGGCCAACCCCATCATCAATTCCAGTTGGTCATACCAGCGCCGCACGGTCGGTCAACGACTCATGCGGCACTCATACCTTGAGGGCGCGGAATATACCCGCCCGCCCGTCCAAGTCAATTATTCTGCATCACTTTTTCGTGACACTATCGACGGCGGCAAAGACTTCCTTCGTCACGTCATCGATATCCGCCATGCCGTTGATCCGGCGCAGCCGTCCCTGTTCCTCGTAATAAGGCAGGATGGGCGCCGTCTGTTCCCGATAGGCCTTGAGACGCGCAGCCACGGTTTCCCTGCGGTCATCGTCGCGACGGATGAAATCATGGCCGCCACATACGTCACACGTCCCGGCCACCTTCGGCCGCTTGTACAGGTCGTTGTAACCCTCGCCACATTTGGCACAGGTAAACCGACCCGCGATCCGGTCCGCCAGCGCATCCTCATCCACATCCAGCAGAAGCACCAGGTCAATATGACGACCGGTCTTCTTCAGCATGGAATCGAGCGCTTCGGCCTGCGCCCGCGTGCGGGGGAATCCATCAAGGATGAACCCCTTCGCACAATCCGGGCGATCTATGCGCGCCTCGATCAGCGCGATGATCAGGTCATCGGGGACAAGCTGCCCCGAGGCCATGATGCTCTTGACCTTCTGTCCCAGCGGGCTGCCTGCCGCGACTTCGGCCCGCAGCATGTCGCCCGTTGAAATCTGGGCGATTCCATAACGGGCTTCCAGCAGCTTGGACTGGGTTCCCTTTCCCGCGCCCGGCGGCCCAAGAAAAATTATGTTCACCGGAATTTACCCTTCCTGCCGCGCGCCTTGCGCATCAGGCCCTGGTACTGATGCGCGACGAGATGTGACTGGATCTGCGTGACCGTATCGATCGTCACCGTCACGATGATGATGAGGCTGGTGCCCCCGAAATAGAACGGCACATTATAGTGACTGATCAGGATCTGCGGCAGCAGACACACCGCCACCAGATACATCGCGCCGATCGTCGTGATGCGCGTCAGGATCCGGTCAAAGAACGTGGCCGTATTGGCACCTGGCCGGATACCGGGAACAAAGCCACCCTGCTTGCGCAGGTTCTCCGCCGTTTCCTGCGGGTTGAACGTTACCGCCGCATAGAAATAGGAAAAGAACACGATCATCGCCGCATAGAACAGCATGTAGAGCGGCTGCCCCTGTCCCAGCGACTGCCCCAGGAACGACAGCCACCCCGGCAGGGAACTGTTGTTCATGAACCCGGCGATGGTCACGGGAATCAGCAGGACCGAGGAGGCGAAAATCGGCGGGATGGACCCCGCTGTATTCACCTTCAGCGGCATGTGCGTCGAATCCCCGCCGAACATCCGCTGCCCCACCTGGCGCTTCGGATACTGGATGACCACGCGACGCTGCGCCAGTTCCATGAAGACGATGAACGCGATGGTAATTGCCGCAAGCGCCAGGAACACCAGCACGAAAAACGGCGACAGCGCCCCCGTATAGCCAAGCTGGAACAGGCTGGCCAACGCATTGGGCAGGTTGGCGACGATACCCGCGAAGATGATCAGCGAGATTCCGTTCCCGACCCCCCGCGACGTGATCTGTTCACCCAGCCACATCAGGAACATCGTGCCGCCAACCAGCGTCAGCACGCATGACACGATGAAGAACATGCCCGGGGAGATAACCGCCGATCCGGCCTCGGTATGCATGTTCTCCAGGCCAATGGCGATTCCATATGCCTGGAACAGTGCAATCGCGACCGTAAGATAGCGCGTATATTCATTCAGCTTGCGACGCCCGCCTTCACCCTCTTTCTTGAGGGCCTCCAGCGAGGGAATTGCCGCCGACATCAGCTGCACGATGATGGATGCGCTGATGTAGGGCATGATATTCAACGCGAACACGGTCATGCGGCCCAGCGCACCACCCGTGAACATGTCGAACATACCCAGAATACCACCCTGATGGCGGGCCAGAAGTTGCCCCATAACCGTCGCATCGACGCCAGGAACCGGAATATAGGTGCCAATCCGATAAACGATCAGCGCGCCCAGTGTGAACCAGATACGCTTTTTCAATTCCGTTGCATTGGCAAAAGAATTGAAATTCAGATTGGCAGCCAGCTGTTCGGCCGCGGAGGCCATGCGCCCATCCTTTCACAAGAACAGCGTCACCACAAAAAGCGGGACGCTGTCATGATAAAAACCCGTTTTAAAATAATAAAGCGATGCGCCTGCACAGTGCAAGACGCATCGCTTTCATTATTCTGGTCTGGGGGAGATGGAACAAATCCCCCATCCAGTCATTCCGCAGGCGCGGCAACCGCCTTGGCGGCCTTTTCCTTGACCTGCACCTTGCCACCGGCCTTTTCGACCGCGGCAATGGCGCCAGCAGACGCGCCGGAGACCTCGATCGTCACCCCATGATGGAGTTCGCCGTTGCCCAGCAGGCGCACGCCAGCGACGTTCGATGCCGTCACCAGCCCCGCCTTGCGCAGGACGTCCTCGGTCACGGGGGCCTTGGCATCCACCTTGCCCGCTTCGATCGCCTTGTCCAGCACGCCCAGATTCACGATGGCAAATTCCTTGCGGAAGATGTTCTTGAATCCACGCTTGGGCAGGCGGCGGTACAGCGGCAGCTGACCACCTTCGAAGCCATTCAGGGACACGCCGGAACGGGCCTTCTGGCCCTTGACGCCCTTACCCGAAGTCTTGCCCTTGCCAGAGCCGATGCCACGTCCCAGACGCTTCTTCTGGTAACGGGCACCTTCGTTATCGCGAAGTTCGTTGAGATTCATCTCAATTCTCCACCTTCACAAGGTGGGCGACCTTGCGCACCATACCGCGCACCGAAGGCGTATCCTCCAGCTCACGGGTACGGCCGATCTTGTTCAGTCCCAGACCGATCAGCGTAGCCTGCTGACCCGGCTTGCGCCCGTTGCCAGACTGGATCTGGGTGACCTTAATGGTTCCCTTTGTCTCAGACATCTGCAGCAGCCTCCGCCGATGCAGTCACCTCACGGCGACCAAGGATATCGGAAACCTTCTTGCCACGGCGGTTCGCCACCGAACGCGGGCTTGCGCAGCGTTCCAGGGCGGCAAAGGTCGCCTTGACCATGTTGTGCGGGTTCCGGGTGCCCAGCGACTTCGCCACGACATCATTGATGCCCAGGCTTTCGAACACCGCGCGCATCGGGCCGCCCGCGATGATGCCCGTGCCGGCATCAGCCGAACGCAGCACCACCTTGCCGGCGCCGAAATGTCCCGCCACGTCATGATGAAGGGTACGCCCCTCCTTCATGGGGACGCGGATCATTGCGCGCTTGGCGCGATCGGTCGCCTTGCGGATCGCCTCGGGAACTTCACGAGCCTTGCCCGCGCCGAACCCGACACGTCCCTTCTGGTCGCCAACCACAACCAGTGCGGCAAAAGCGAAACGACGACCGCCCTTGACGACCTTCGCTACACGATTGATCGTGACCAGCTTGTCAACGAGATCATCGCCTTCGCGATCACGATCGCGGCCGCCCCGGCCGCCTTCTCTCGGTTCACGTGCCATTGTGCGTGACCCTTTCGTCAGAACGAGAGACCGCCCTCACGGGCAGCCTCCGCCAGGGCTTTGATGCGCCCATGATACAGATACGCGCCGCGATCGAACACGACCTTCGACACACCCGCCGCAACCGCACGTTGGGCAAGCAGCTTGCCGACGGCGCCAGCCGCCGCCACGTCCGCACCGCCCTTGAGGGAGGAACGCAGGTCCTTCTCGATGGAAGACGCTGCTGCCAGGGTGCGCCCGGCGACATCGTCGATCACCTGCGCATAGATATTCTTGCCCGACCGGAACACCGAAAGGCGCGGCCGTCCGCCACTCTTGCGGCGAAGCTGGAAGCGAAGACGCTGACGGCGCCGCTCCCGCAGATCCTGCTGCGCGCTCATTATTTCTTCTTACCTTCCTTGCGACGGATGGTCTCCGTTTCATAACGGACACCTTTGCCCTTATAAGGCTCGGGCTTGCGGAAGCTGCGGATATCAAGCGCAACCTGACCAACGCGCTGCTTGTCGATCCCCTCGACGGTCACAGCGGTCGGACGGGGCGTCGTGATCTTGATACCGGCCGGGATCTCATACACGATATCGTGCGAATATCCGAGGTTCATGACAAGGTTCTTGCCCTGAACCGCCGCGCGATAACCCGTTCCGCTGATTTCCAGCGTCTTGGAGAACCCTTCGGACACGCCCTTGACCATGCTGGCGATCAGGGAACGCGTCGTGCCCCACATCATCCGGGCCTGGGCCTGCGTTCCGACCGGCTTGACCGAAACCTTGCCATCAGCGACTTCCGCCTCGACGTGATGCGACAGGGGCAGTTTCAGCTCGCCGAGCTTCCCCTTGGCCGTCAGCACACCATCAGCGATGGAAACCTGAACTCCCGACGTAATCTCGACGGGATATTTGCCAACTCTCGACATTCATCCCTCCTTAGAATACGCGGCAGAGAACTTCGCCGCCAACATTGGCAGCGCGGGCTTCCCCATCCGACAGGACGCCACGCGGGGTCGACAGGATCGACACGCCCAGCCCGGCATACACGCGGGGCAGTTCCTTGATCTTGGAATACACGCGACGTCCCGGCTTGGAAACGCGGTGGATTTCCTTGATCACGGGCTCGCCATCAAGATATTTCAGCTCGATACGCAGCTGGGACACACCCTTGCGCAGCTCTTCCTTGGAAAAGCCACGGATATACCCCTCGCGACGCAGCGCCTCGAGTACATTTGCACGCAGCTTCGATGCTGGCGCGACGCATGCCGCGTGACGCGCACGCTGGGCATTGCGGATCCGGGTGAGCAGATCACCCAAAGGATCAGAAAGTGACATCGTTCCCTGCCCTTACCAGCTCGATTTGACCATACCCGGGATCTGGCCATTGGAGGCCAGGTCGCGCAGGGCGATACGGCAGAGTTCGAACTTTCTGTAATTGGCGCGGGGACGCCCCGTCAACTTGCACCGCAGACGAACGCGCACGCGCGATCCGTTCCTTGGAAGTTCAGCAAGCTTCAGCGACGCATCAAAACGATCCTCGACCGGCAGAGACCGATCCATGATGATGTTTTTCAATGCAGTCCGCTTTGCCTTGTCCCGTGCTGCCATGCGCTCACGCTTGACATTCCGGTTTACGGCGGAAATCTTGGCCATGCCTTGTTTTATCCTCCGGAACCTGTCGGGCCATTCCCAACGGTTTTCCAAACTACGTGTGTCTTAGGTCTTCCGGGCTTCCAGTGAAAGCCCCTCTCGCAACTTTTATGCTGCGAAGGGCAGGTCGAATGCCTTCAGAAGAGCCTTGGCTTCGGCATTGGTCTTCGCGCTCGTAACGAAGATAATGTCCATGCCGCGAATATCGTCGACCTTGTCGTACTCAATTTCCGGGAAGACGATCTGTTCCTTCAGGCCCATGGCGAAGTTACCATGCCCGTCGAAACCCTTGTTCGCCGGCAGGCCGCGGAAATCGCGGACGCGCGGCAGGGCGATCGTCACCAGACGGTCAAGGAATTCATACATCTGCGCGCGACGCAGCGTCACCTTGCACCCGATCGGCAGACCTTCACGGATCTTGAAGCCCGCGATCGCCTTCTTAGCAACCGTCTTGACCGGCTTCTGACCTGCGATGAGGGTCATTTCCTGAACCGCGGCATCCAGCTTCTTCTGGTCACCCGCGGCTTCGCCGACACCCATGTTGAGAACGATCTTTTCCAGGGTCGGAACCTGCATCACGTTCTTGTAACCGAACTCCTCGCGCAGTTTCGCGCGCAGTTCGTCATTGTAACGCTTCTGCAGACGCGGCACTGAGCGGGTTACGTTAGCTTCTGACATACCCGCCTCCTCAGCCTTCGATGACTTCGCCGGTCGCCTTGGCGACACGAACCTTGCGACCGTTTTCCAGAACGCGATACCCGACGCGGGTAGGATCGCCGCTCTTCGGATCGATCAGCTTCAGGTTGGACAGGTGCACCGGCATCTCCTTCTCGATGATGCCTCCCTGCTCACCCATGCGGCTGGGGCGCGTATGGCGCTTCGCGATCGCGACGCCGCGCACGATGGCCTTCTGCGCGGCAGGCAGCACCGTCACGACTTCACCACGCTTGCCGCGGGATGAGCCGGTGATGACCAGGACCTGGTCGCCCTTCTTGATACGCGCGGCCATTACAGCACCTCCGGCGCCAGCGAAATGATCTTCATGAACTTGCGCGCACGCAGTTCGCGCACGACCGGACCGAAGATGCGGGTTCCGATCGGTTCCTGCTGCTTGTTGATCAGGACAGCGGCATTGCGGTCGAAGCGGATGGCGCTGCCATCGGGGCGACGCACCGGATAAGAGGTACGGACGATCACCGCCTGGTGCACGTCACCCTTCTTCACCTTACCGCGGGGAATCGCTTCCTTAACGGACACGACAATCACGTCGCCGACCGAGGCGGACTTCCGCTTGGAACCGCCCAGCACCTTGATGCACTGCACCTGACGCGCGCCGGAATTGTCGGCGACGTCAAGGTTGGTCTCGGGATGGATCATGCTCTATGCCCTTCTTTACGCCTGTGCGCCAGACTTGGCATCGGTCGCGGGCGCCGCCAGGGGGGCGCCATTGCGAACCACGACGGTCCAGGTCTTGCGCCGGGAAATGGGGCGGCATTCTTCAATGCGCACCGTGTCCCCGATCTTGCATTCGTTCAGCTGATCATGCGCCGCGTACTTCTTCGAACGGCGAATGAACTTCTTGTACAGCGGATGGATGACGCGACGATCGACAAGGACGGTAACCGTCTTGTCCATCTTGTCGCTGGTCACCCGTCCGGTCAGGACGCGCCTTGGCATCGCCCGTCTCCCTTCAGGACTTGACTGCCGGCGCATTGCCGGCAGCGATCTTCTTCAACGCCTCAGACGCAATCGTCTTGACGCGGGCAATCTCGCGACGCACCGCACGCATACGCGACTGCCCTTCGGTCTGGCCGGTTGCATGCTGGAACCGAAGATTGAACTGCTCGCGCTTCAGATCGATGAGAAGCGTATCCAGTTCTTCAACAGTCTTGGCACGCAGATCGGCCGGCTTGGTTGCCTTTGCCATCTCACGCGTCTCCAATACGGGTCACAAACTTCGTCTTGATCGGCAGCTTTGCCGCGCCCAGAGCCAGCGCTTCACGCGCGACTTCCGGCGACACGCCTTCGATCTCGAACAGGATACGACCCGGTTTCACACGGGCCACCCAGTATTCAGGCGACCCCTTGCCGGAGCCCATACGCACTTCTGCGGGTTTTGTCGAGACCGGAAGGTCAGGAAAAATCCGAATCCATACACGTCCCGCGCGTTTCATGGCACGGGTGATGGCACGACGGGCCGCTTCGATCTGACGGGCGGTGATCCGTTCCGGCTGCAGGGCCTTGAGGCCAAAGGCCCCAAAGTTCAGGGTGGTCCCCCCCTTAGCCAGTCCGTGGATACGGCCCTTCTGGGCCTTGCGGAACTTTGTCCGCTTGGGAGAAAGCATTTTTTCAAATCCTCAGCGCCGCCTGGCGCACTCTGTTCCCTATTCCCCGCAGATCAGCGCTGCGGGGCCTGCTCGGCGGCGCGACGATCCTGCGCCAGCGGATCATGGGCAAGAATCTCGCCCTTGAAGATCCAGACCTTCACACCACAGGTGCCATAGGTCGTCTTTGCCGTCGCCACACCATAATCAATGTCGGCACGCAGCGTGTGCAGCGGCACACGACCTTCGCGATACCATTCGACACGCGCGATTTCAGCACCGCCCAGACGGCCGGAGCAGTTGATCCGGATCCCCTGCGCGCCCAGACGCATCGCGGACTGCACCGCGCGCTTCATGGCGCGACGGAAGGCCACGCGGCGTTCCAGCTGCTGGGCGATGTTGTCGGCCACCAGCGTCGCGTCGATTTCCGGCTTGCGGATTTCAACGATGTTCAGCGCGACGTCGGCCTTCGCCATGCGGGTCAGATCCTTGCGCAGCGCATCGATGTCCTGACCCTTCTTGCCGATCACGACGCCCGGACGCGCGGCATAGATCGTCACGCGCGGCTTCTTGGCCGGCCGTTCGATCACGACACGCGACACGCCGGCGCCCGACAGCTTGCGACGCAGGTAGGAACGCAGCTTCAGGTCGTCATGCAGCAGGCGCGCATAGTCCGCGTCGGCGTACCAGCGGCTGTCCCAGGTGCGGTTGATGCCGAGCCGCAGCCCGATAGGATTGACTTTATGTCCCATGGATCAGGCCGCCTTCTTTCCGGTTGCCGCTTCTGCCTCGGGCTGACGCTCCGCCACGATGATCGTCAGATGGCTGAAAAACTTCTCGATACGGGCCGAACGACCACGCCCGCGGGCATGGAAACGACGCATGACGATCGACTTGCCAACTTCCGCGCGCGCCACCACCAGCTGGTCAACGTCCAGCTGATGGTTGTTTTCGGCATTCGCAATGGCGCTTTCCAGCGTCTTCTTGACCTGCTGGGCAATGCGACGCTTGGAGAACGTCAGCGTCGCGATGGCCTGTGCCGCAGGCTTGTTGCGGATCAGGCCCGCAACAAGGTTCAGTTTACGCGGGCTGATGCGGATATTCCGCGTGGTGGCCTGCGCTTCGGTTTCCGCGAGCGTGCGCGGATGCTTAGGCTTGCTCATGATCAGCCCCGCTTCGCTTTCTTGTCCGAGGAATGACCCGTGAAGGTGCGGGTCGGCGAAAATTCACCGAACTTGTGCCCCACCATGTTTTCGGTCACCTGCACGGGCAGGAACTTGTGCCCGTTATAGACGCCGAAGGTCAGTCCCACGAACTGCGGCAGAATGGTTGAGCGACGCGACCAGATCTTGATCACCTCGTTACGGCCCGACGCGCGCGACGCGTCGGCTTTGTTCAGTAGATACCCGTCCACGAACGGGCCCTTCCAGACGGAACGTGCCATCTTGTATGCCCCTTACTTGCCGGTCTTCCGGCGACGGATAATCAGACTGTCCGTACGCTTGTTGACCCTGGTCTTATAACCCTTTGTCGGCTTGCCCCACGGCGTGACCGGATGACGTCCACCCGAGGTCCGGCCTTCACCACCACCATGCGGATGGTCGACCGGGTTCATCACGACGCCACGGTTGTGCGGACGACGTCCCAGCCAGCGGGCGCGGCCTGCCTTGCCCATGTGCTGGTTCATGTTGTCCGGGTTGGACACCGCACCGATCGTCGCCATGCACTCGGCGCGCACGACGCGCAGCTCACCCGACTGCAGCTTGATCTGGGCATAGCCCATGTCCTTGCCCACCAGCTGCGCATAGGTTCCGGCGGAACGCGCGATCTTGCCACCAGCACCGGCCTTGAGCTCGATGTTGTGGATGATCGTGCCGACCGGCACCGCAGACAGCGGCATCGCGTTGCCCGGCTTGATGTCGGCGCGGAGACCGGAAACCACCTGATCGCCAGCCTGCAGGCGCTGCGGCGCGATGATGTAGGCAAGTTCGCCGTCCGCATACTTCACCAGCGCGATGAAGGCCGTGCGGTTGGGGTCATATTCCAGACGCTCCACCGTGCCGACAACGTCGAACTTGCGACGCTTGAAGTCGACATAACGGTAGGACTGCTTGTGACCGCCACCGATGAAACGCGAGGTGGTGCGGCCGTGGTTGTTACGACCGCCGCTCTTGTTCTTGCCCTCGGTCAGCCCCTTGACGGGCTTGCCCTTCCACAGCTCCTTGCGGTCGATCAGGACCGTTCCGCGCAGGCTGGGGGTAACCGGGTTAAAGTGCTTCAATGCCATTTCTTGTCACCCCGCGTCAGGACAGCTTGGCGGTCAGGTCAATGGACTGACCATCGGCAAGCTGCACAAACGCCTTCTTCACATCAGACCGCTGGCCGGGACGTCCCTTGAAGCGCTTCGCCTTGCCCTTCTGGACCAGGGTGTTGACACCCAGGACCTTGACGCCAAACAGTGTTTCCACCGCAGCCTTGATCTCGAACTTCGACGCGCCCGAAGCGACCTTGAAGGCCACCTGGTTCTTTTCGGAAAGGGCTGTCGCCTTTTCCGTGATCAGCGGCGCACGAATGATATCGTACATCGCCTCACGCGACATACGTTCCGCCTTCTTGCGGAGTGCGAGGATGTTGGTCATGCCAGACGCTCCTTCAGACCCTCAAGCCCGGCGCGCGTGATGGCCAGCACCTCGTGATTGAGGATATCGTAGACATTCGCGCCGATCGTCGGAAGGATGTCGATCTTCGGCAGGTTGCGCGCCGCGCGACCGAAGTTTTCCTCAACCGCCGCATCAACGATCAGGGCCGACTTCCAGCCAAGCACCTTCAGCTTCTTCGCCAGCTCGGACGACTTGCCCGATGCCGTGGCGGCGTCGAGAACCACCAGCTTGCCTTCCGCCGCCTTCTGCGACAGCGCGGAAATCAGGCCGAGGCGACGCACCTTCTTGGGCAGGTCATATCCGTGGTCGCGCACGACCGGACCATGAACCACGCCACCCGTGCGGTACTGCGGCGAACGCAGCGAACCCTGACGGGCGCTGCCGGTGCCCTTCTGCCGATAGGGCTTCTTGGTCGTGCCGGAGATTTCCCCCATGCCCTTGACCTTGTGCGTGCCCGCGCGGCGCTTTGCCAGCTGCCAGTGAACGACGCGCGCCATGATGTCCGCGCGCGGCTCGACCTTGAAAATCTCGTCGGGAAGCGTTGCCGTGCCGGCGCTTCCATTCTCGAGGGTTTTGATCTCGTAATCCATTGCCCTCTATCCTCAGCCCGCTACCGGGGTCAGGGCGGCCGGATACGGCGCCTCGGCATGACGGGGCTTCTTGATCGCATCACGAACCAGAATCAGCTCATTCTTGCCGCCCGGGACCGAGCCGCAGATCATCAGCAGATTCTTCTCGGGGTCCACGGCGGCCACTTCCAGATTCAGGGTGGTCACGCGTTCCGAACCGAGATGTCCGGCCATTTTCTTGTTCTTGAAGACCTTGCCCGGATCCTGACGGTTACCCGTCGACCCGTGCGAACGGTGACTGATCGAGACACCATGCGAGGCTTCGAGACCGGCAAAGTTCCAGCGCTTCATCGCGCCGGCAAAACCTTTACCCTTGCTGGTGCCGGTCACATCCACTTTCTGCCCGACGACGAAGTGGGCGGCAGACAGCGTGGCGCCAACTTCCAGGACGGCATCGTCTGCCACCCGGAATTCCGCCAGCTTCTTCTTCGGCTCCACCTTCGCCTTGGCAAAATGGCCACGGCACGGCTTCGTTACATTCTTGACCTTGGCCTTGCCCGACCCAAGCTGGACGGCGGAATAGCCATCGCGTTCCTTGGTGCGGACATCAACCACCTGCAGGTCATCCACCTGCAGGACAGTCACCGGCACATGTGTGCCGTCTTCCTTGAACAGCCGGGTCATTCCCAGCTTTTTTGCGATCAATCCGGTGCGCATCGTCTGGACCTTAGAGTTTAATCTCGACATCCACGCCAGCGGCGAGGTCGAGTTTCATGAGAGCGTCCACGGTCTGCGGGGTCGGCTCGACAATGTCGAGCAGCCGGCGATGGGTCCGAATTTCGAACTGCTCGCGGCTTTTCTTGTCCACATGGGGAGAACGGTTGACAGTGAACCGTTCGATATGCGTCGGCAGCGGGATAGGACCCCGAACCCGCGCACCCGTACGCTTCGCCGTATTGACGATCTCTTTTGTGCTGTTATCGAGCACCCGATGATCGTACGCCTTCAGGCGAATGCGGATGTTCTGGTTGTCCATCTTTCTGTTTCAGTCCAACTTTAACTGGTTCGGGGGAACCCGATCCGCCAATGATATCCCCGGCCAGATCGCTCTGACCGGGGGCATCATCACTTCAGTTACTTACAATCACGCAGTGATCGAAGCGACCACGCCAGCACCGACCGTGCGGCCACCTTCGCGAATAGCGAAGCGCAGGCCTTCATCCATGGCGATCGGGGCAATCAGTTCGACATCCATGGCGACGTTATCGCCAGGCATGACCATTTCCGTGCCTTCCGGCAGGTGAACGACGCCGGTGACGTCGGTCGTGCGGAAATAGAACTGCGGACGATAGTTGGTGAAGAACGGCGTGTGACGGCCACCCTCTTCCTTCGTCAGGATGTAGGCTTCCGCCTTGAACTTCGTGTGCGGGGTGATGGAACCCGGCTTTGCCAGGACCTGACCACGCTCCACGTCTTCACGCTTCGTGCCACGCAGCAGCGCGCCGATGTTGTCGCCAGCTTCGCCGCGATCCAGCAGCTTGCGGAACATTTCGACGCCCGTCACCGTGGTCTTCTGCGTCGGACGCAGACCAACGATTTCGATTTCGTCGCCCACGTTCACCGCGCCACGCTCGACACGGCCGGTCACGACGGTGCCACGGCCGGAGATCGAGAACACGTCTTCGATCGGCATCAGGAACGGACGGTCGATCGGACGTTCCGGCTGCGGGATGTAGTCGTCCACAGCGTTCATCAGGTCCATGACGCGATTTTCGCCAAGTTCCGGGTCACCGTCTTCCAGCGTCACCAGGGCCGAACCCTTGATGATGGGGATATCGTCGCCGGGGAACTGGTAAGCGGACAGAAGTTCACGAACTTCCATTTCCACCAGTTCCAGCAGTTCCGGATCATCAACCTGGTCAACCTTGTTCAGGAAGACGACCAGTGCGGGAACGCCAACCTGACGGGCAAGCAGGATGTGCTCACGCGTCTGGGGCATCGGGCCGTCAGCGGCGGACACGACCAGGATCGCGCCGTCCATCTGCGCCGCACCCGTGATCATGTTCTTCACGTAGTCGGCGTGACCGGGGCAGTCAACGTGCGCGTAGTGACGCTTCGCGGTCTCGTATTCAACGTGAGCGGTGGAGATCGTGATCCCGCGGGCACGCTCTTCCGGCGCCGCGTCGATCATGTCGTAAGCCTTGAACTCCGCACCACCAGCCTTGGCAAGCGTCTTGGTGATAGCAGCGGTCAGCGAGGTCTTGCCGTGATCGACGTGACCGATCGTGCCGATGTTGCAGTGCGGCTTGTTCCGCTCAAATTTAGCCTTTGCCATCGTTTTCTCCGTTACTTCGGCCTCATGCCGAAAGTCGGGTTAGAAAGTTCCGTGTCGGAAGCCCAGCCGGTGAATATACCGACCGGCAATCCTTTACCAGCGGTAATGACTGAACGCCTTGTTGGCCTCAGCCATCCGATGCGTGTCTTCGCGCTTCTTGACGGCCGCGCCACGGTTGTTGACCGCGTCCAGCAGCTCGTTGGACAGACGTTCCTGCATCGTGTTCTCGCCACGCTTGCGCGAGGCGTCGATCAGCCAGCGGATCGCAAGCGCCTGACGACGCTCGGCCCGAACCTCGACCGGAACCTGGTAGGTCGCACCACCCACGCGGCGCGAACGCACCTCGACGGCGGGCTTTACGTTATCCAGCGCGCCATGGAACAGCACCACCGGATCGGCAGCAGCTCCACCGCGACGACGCAGCACCTCGAGGGCGCCATAGACGATCCCTTCGGCGGTGGACTTCTTGCCGTCGTACATCAGGGCGTTCATGAAACGCGTGATGACGACATCACCAAATTTCGGATCGGGAAGAATCTCGCGCTTAACAGCGCGATGACGGCGACTCATGCCTGGTATTCCTTTTACTTGGGACGCTTCGCGCCATAGAGCGAGCGACGCTGACGACGCTTGGCGATACCCTGGGTATCCAGCACGCCGCGCAGAATGTGATATCGCACGCCAGGAAGATCCTTGACGCGACCGCCACGGATCAGGACGACACTATGTTCCTGAAGGTTGTGGCCCTCACCCGGAATATAGCTCACAACCTCATAACCGTTCGTCAGGCGCACCTTCGCAACCTTACGCAGAGCCGAGTTCGGCTTCTTCGGTGTGGTTGTGTAAACACGAGTACAAACGCCACGCTTCTGCGGACATCCCTGCAGGGCAGGTACCTTGTTGCGTTTGGCTGCGGGCTCGCGGCCTTTCGCGATCAACTGGTTGATGGTCGGCATACGCCTTTCCCGATCCTTACAAATTTCGGCCGGCCAACCCCAAAGTCTGGTTGCCGACTGTCGTTCACAACAAAACCCCAACGAATGAAGATCACTCGTTCGGGCATCATATATGCATCCGGCCTGGGCCACCCGATTCCCGGGCGGCGGTACCGCATGCGAGCATGCTGCATTCGACGGCCAACGACGTCATTCAGACAGGGCTAGCCGAGGGCGCGGAACCTACGAAGAGAATGGCCCAAAGTCAAGCCTTCCCCAAGGATTCGGTCATGCGCATGACACGACCGTTCCACATGGGGCATGAAAATGCCCCGTCAACATCGTGAAACGGGATGATTCGACGCCTGACGCGCCGAGTCCCGAATCGGGAGTCACATCATCGATGACGCCCGATGCAGCACAGGGCTGATGGACAGGGACCTGCGCCCCCATCCATCAGCCAGTATCATTCGGCCGCCTTGGGGGCGACCGCAGGCTTGGCCTGGGCCAGTCGCTGCCGGTCCTGGCCGGCGGCCACGGCACGCAGCTTGTTCATCACGCTGCCCGTTCCCGCCGGAATCAGGCGCCCGACGATCACGTTTTCCTTCAGCCCGTTGAGCGTATCCTTCTTGCCCGCCGTGGCGGCTTCCGTAAGGACGCGCGTCGTCTCCTGGAAGGACGCGGCGGAGATGAACGACTGCGTCTGCAGGGAGGCCTTGGTGATCCCCTGAAGGACCGGCATGGCCACCGCAGGACGTTCGCCCATGTTCAGGCGCTTCGTGTTTTCCGTCTCGAACTCGATCCGGTCCACCGTCTCGCCAATCAGGTAGGTCGTATCGCCCGGCTCCAGGATCTCGACCTTCTGGAGCATCTGGCGAACGATCACCTCGATATGCTTGTCGTTGATCTTCACGCCCTGCAGTCGATACACGTCCTGGATCTCGTTCACGAGATAGTCGGACAGCGCCTCGACCCCAAGCACCTTGAGGATGTCATGCGGCACGCGCGGACCGTCGACCAGCGGATCGCCAACCTGCACGAAGTCGCCTTCCTGAACCGAGACATGCTTGCCCTTGGGGATCAGGTAATCCGTTTCCTCGCCCGTCTCGTCGTTCTTCACGATAACCCGGCGCTTGGACTTGTAGTCCTTGCCGAATTCGACGCGACCTTCGGTTTCGGAAATGATGGCGTGATCCTTGGGACGCCGTGCCTCGAACAGTTCGGCCACACGCGGCAGACCACCGGTAATGTCACGCGTCTTCGAACCTTCGCGCGGGATACGCGCCAGCACGTCACCCGCATTCACATGCGCGCCGTTTTCAACCGACAGCAGTGAATCCGGCGACAGGAAGTAGCGCGCGTCGTTGCCGTTCGCCAGCTTCACCACATCGCCCTTGGCATCCTTGAGCTGCAGGCGGGGACGAAGGTCGACCCCCTTGGACGCCTGCTTGTAGTCAACGACAACCTTGGACGTCAGGCCGGTGACCTCATCCATGCGCTCGACAAGCGTGATGGAATCGATCAGGTCGAGATATTCGACCGTGCCCGCCTGTTCGGTGATGATCGGCAGGGTGTAGGGATCCCACTCGGCCAGCTTCTGGCCACGCGTCACCTCGACACCATCCTCGATCAGCAGACGCGCGCCATAGGGCACGCGATAGCGCGCGCGCTCCGTCCCCTTGTCGTCCGTCAGCAGGATTTCGCAGTTACGCGACATCACGATGGGCACGTTCTGGCTGTTCTGCACCACGTTGCGGTTGCGGATCGTCACCTTGCCGTCACGCGACGCCTCGACCATCGACTGTTCCGCGCCACGCTGCGCGGCACCGCCGATATGGAAGGTACGCATCGTCAGCTGGGTGCCGGGTTCACCGATCGACTGCGCGGCGATGACGCCGACGGCCTCGCCGATATTGACCGGCGTGCCACGGGCAAGGTCACGGCCATAGCAGTGGCCACAGACGCCGACGCGGCTGTCGCAGGTCAGGACCGAACGGATCAGGATGCTTTCGACCCCGGCCTTCTCGATCTGCTCCGCCTGCGCTTCCTCGATCAGGGTGTTGCGCTTGAACAGCACCTCACCCGACGCGGGATCCAGCACGTCGGCCGCCAGCGTCCGGCCCAGCATGCGCTCGGACAGGGAGGCGACGACCTCGCCCCCATCCATGACGGCGCGGACCGTCAGGCCGCGTTCGGTGCCGCAATCGTCCTCGACGATGATGCAGTCCTGCGCCACGTCCACGAGACGGCGCGTCAGGTAACCGGAGTTCGCGGTCTTCAGCGCCGTATCGGCCAGGCCCTTGCGCGCGCCGTGGCTGGACGTGAAGTAATCGAGGACCGACAGGCCTTCCTTGAAGTTGGCGATGATCGGCTGCTCGATGATCTCGCCCGACGGCTTGGCCATCAGGCCACGCATGCCGGCAAGCTGCTTCATCTGCGCTGGCGACCCACGGGCGCCGGAGTGGCTCATCATCCAGACCGAGTTGGTCGGCTTGCCGATTTCCTGCTTGGAAATCTCCTTCATCATCGCGGCCTGCACTTCGTCCGTGCAGCGCGACCATGCATCGACCACCTTGTTATAGCGTTCGCCCGCGGTGATCAGGCCGTCCTGATACTGCTGCTCGAACTCCTTCACCTCGTTGGCGGTGCGCTCGACCAGCTCCTTCTTCTCCTTCGGCACGATCATGTCGTCCTTGCCGAAGGAAATGCCGGCCTTCGCCGCATGCTTGAAGCCAAGCCCCATCAAGCGGTCACAGAAGATGACGCACTCTTTCTGCCCGCAATGACGATAGACCGCGTCGATGACGTCCGACACCGTCTTCTTGGTCAGCTGCTTGTTGATCAGGGAGAACGGCAGCGCCGCGCTGCGCGGCAGGATCTGCGCGACCAGCATGCGGCCCGGCGTGGTAATCACCGTCTCACGCGTGACCTTGCCCTCGGCGTCGATATTCTCGATGCGGGCACGGATCTTGTCATGCAGCTTCACCGCGCCCGTGGTCAGGGCGTACTCGACCTCGCCCACGCTGGAAAACGACGGCGCGCCGGTGACGGTCAGGTGGCCCTGCGCGTCATATTCGTTGCGATCCGGGGTGGCGCGGAATTCCGGGGTCTCAAGGCTCAGGTAATACAGGCCCAGCACGATATCCTGCGACGGCACGATGATGGGCTTGCCGTTCGCGGGGCTGAGGATGTTGTTGGTGGACATCATCAGCACGCGTGCTTCCAGCTGCGCCTCGAGGCTCAGCGGGACATGCACGGCCATCTGGTCGCCGTCAAAGTCCGCGTTGAAGGCGGTGCAGACCAGCGGATGCAGCTGGATCGCCTTGCCTTCGATCAGGATCGGCTCGAACGCCTGAATGCCCAGGCGGTGCAGCGTCGGCGCACGGTTGAGCATCACCGGATGTTCGCGGATGACCTCCTCAAGGATGTCCCACACCTCGGGACGTTCCTTTTCAACCATCCGCTTCGCGGCCTTGATGGTCGTGGCGTGGCCGTACTTCTCCAGCTTGGAGTAGATGAACGGCTTGAACAGCTCCAGCGCCATCTTCTTCGGCAGGCCGCACTGGTGCAGCTTCAGCTCGGGGCCGACCACGATGACCGAACGGCCGGAATAATCGACGCGCTTGCCCAGCAGGTTCTGGCGGAAACGCCCCTGCTTGCCCTTCAGCATGTCGGACAGCGACTTCAGCGGACGCTTGTTCGCCCCCGTGATCGCACGGCCGCGACGCCCGTTGTCGAACAGGGCGTCAACCGATTCCTGCAGCATACGCTTTTCATTACGCACGATGATGTCAGGCGCGCGCAGTTCGATCAGCCGCTTCAGGCGGTTGTTACGGTTGATGACGCGGCGGTACAGGTCATTGAGGTCGGACGTGGCGAAACGGCCGCCATCCAGCGGCACCAGCGGACGCAGTTCCGGCGGGATGACCGGGATCAGCTCCATGATCATCCATTCGGGACGCGATTCACTTTCGGAAAACGCCTCGATCAGCTTCAGCCGCTTGACCAGCTTCTTGCGCTTGGCCTCGGACGTGGTTTCCTTCAGTTCCTGACGCAGCTCGACCTTTTCCTGGTCGCAGTCGATGCGTTCAAGGATCTTCTTGATCGCCTCGGCCCCGATGCCGACCTCGATCCCCTCGTCGCCATGCTCGTCCATGACGTCAAGGTACTGGTCCTCGGTCAGCAGGCTGTACTGCTTCAGCGGCGACGTGCCTGGCTCAAGAACGACATAGCTTTCGAAATACAGGATCTTTTCCAGATCCTTCAGCGTCATGTCGACCATCAGGCCGATACGGCTGGGCAGCGATTTCAGGAACCAGATGTGCGCGACCGGGCTGGCGAGTTCGATATGGCCCATGCGTTCGCGACGCACCTTGGCCAGCGTAACCTCGACGCCGCACTTTTCGCAGATGATCCCGCGGAATTTCATCCGCTTGTATTTTCCGCACAGACATTCGTAATCCTTGATCGGACCGAAAATCCGCGCACAGAACAGACCATCGCGCTCCGGCTTGAAGGTGCGATAATTGATGGTCTCGGGCTTCTTGATCTCGCCATACGACCATGAACGGATCTGCTCGGCCGAGGCCAGCTGGATCTTGATCTGGTCGAAGGTCATGGCCTGGCCGGTCTGGCCAAGGATCTTCATGAGTTCATTCATGCGCCGCAAACCCCCTGAGGGAAGAGGACGGGGGCAGAATGACGATCTGCCCCCATCCCTGAAAATAAAACGTATGGACGGGTCGTTACCTGACTCATGGAACGATCAGGTGCCGCTCTGTTCCAGGTCCACGTTCAGGCCCAGTGACTTCAGTTCCTTGATAAGGACGTTGAAGCTTTCCGGGATGCCTGCCTCGAAATCATCCTGCTCACGCACGATGGCTTCATACACCTTAGTGCGTCCGGACACGTCATCGGACTTCACCGTCAGCATTTCCTGCAGGGTGTAGGCCGCGCCGTAGGCCTCGAGTGCCCAGACTTCCATTTCGCCGAAGCGCTGTCCGCCGAACTGCGCCTTACCACCCAGCGGCTGCTGCGTAACCAGCGAGTAAGGACCGATCGAACGGGCATGGATCTTGTCGTCGACCAGGTGATGCAGCTTCAGCATGTAGATGTAGCCGACCGTCGTCTTGCGCTCGAACGGCTCGCCCGTGCGTCCGTCGATCAGCTGCGACTGTCCCGACTTGTCCAGGCCGGCCTTCTCCAGCATGGCCTCGATATCGGGGATGGAGGCGCCATCGAACACCGGCGTCGCAATGGGCACGCCCTTGCGCAGGTTGTTCGACAGTTCCAGCAGCTGGCCATCCGTCATGTCGGCGATGGTGGAGGCAAAGGCCTCCTCCCCGTAGACCGAGCGGAGTTCATCCAGCAGTTCCTGACGCTTCTCGCCCGTCTTCTGGTAGGTATCGACAAGCTGGCCGATCTGGCGACCGATATTGGCGCAGGCCCAGCCCAGATGGGTTTCAAGGATCTGCCCCACGTTCATGCGCGACGGCACGCCCAGCGGATTGAGCAGCAGGTCAACCGGGGTTCCGTCCTCAAGGAACGGCATGTCCTCCACAGGCACGACGCGGGAGACGACACCCTTGTTGCCGTGACGGCCGGCCATCTTGTCACCCGGCTGCAGCTTGCGCTTCACCGCGACGAAGACCTTGACCATCTTCATCACGCCCGGCGGCAGTTCGTCGCCGCGCTGCAGCTTTTCGACCTTGTTGTCGAAACGCGCCTGGATGCGCGACACGGCCGTATCGAACTCCCGGCGCAGGACCTCGAGTTCCGCCATCACCGCATCGGACGCCACCGTGATGTTGCGCCACGCGCCACGCGGATGTTCCGACAGGACCTCGTCGGTGATCAGGGTGCCCGAACGGATGCCCTTGAAGCCCGCGCCCGCCGTCTGCCCGATCAGATGTTCGCGCAGGCGGTTGTAGAAGGAACGTTCCTGGATGGCGCGCTCGTCATCGCGATCCTTTGCCAGGCGTTCGATTTCCGCGCGCTCGATCGCCATCGCGCGTTCGTCCTTGTCCACGCCACGGCGGGAGAAGACGCGCACGTCAACGATCGTGCCGCTGGTGCCCGGCGGCAGCTTCAGCGAGGTGTCGCGGACATCGGATGCCTTTTCGCCAAAGATGGCGCGCAGCAGCTTTTCTTCCGGCGTCATCGGGCTTTCACCCTTCGGCGTCACCTTGCCGATCAGGATGTCGCCCGGGTTCACCTCGGCCCCGACATAGACGATGCCGGCCTCGTCAAGGTTACGCAGCGCCTCTTCGCCGACATTGGGGATGTCGCGGGTGATTTCTTCCTGACCCAGCTTGGTATCGCGGGCCATGACCTCGAATTCCTCGATATGGATCGAGGTGAAGACGTCATCACGCGCGATGCGCTCGGAAATCAGGATCGAATCTTCGAAGTTGTACCCGTTCCACGGCATGAACGCGACCAGCACGTTACGGCCCAGCGCCAGTTCGCCAAGTTCGGTGGAAGGACCGTCGGCGATGATTTCGCCCGCCGAAACCTGATCGCCCACGCGCACCAGCGGACGCTGGTTGATGCAGGTGGACTGGTTCGAACGCATGTATTTGCGCAGGCGGTAGATATCGACACCCTGCGTCGCGCCCGCGTCGTCGGTGGCGCGCACCACGATGCGCGCGCCGTCGATCTGGTCCACGATGCCACGACGCCGCGCCACGATCGTCGCGCCGGAGTCATGGGCGACGGCGGCTTCCATCCCCGTGCCGACCAGCGGCGCGTCGGAACGCACCAGCGGCACCGCCTGACGCTGCATGTTCGAACCCATCAGGGCGCGGTTCGCGTCATCGTTTTCCAGGAACGGGATCAGCGCCGCGGCGACCGACACCAGCTGCTTGGGCGAAACGTCACAGGCCGTCACCTCGTCCGGCAGGACCTGACGGAAATCGCCGCCACGACGCACGGACACCAGTTCGCCGGTCAGGTTGCCCTGCGCGTCCTGCTTCGCGTCGGCCTGCGCCACGACAAGCTTGTCCTCCTCCATCGCGGAGAGGTATTTCCACCCGCTCTGCAGGACGCCATTTTCGACCATGCGATACGGCGTTTCGATGAAGCCGTACTTGTTGACCTTTGCATAGGTCGCAAGCGAGTTGATCAGGCCGATGTTCGGGCCTTCCGGCGTTTCGATCGGGCAGATCCGGCCATAATGGGTCGGATGAACGTCACGGACCTCGAAGCCCGCGCGCTCACGCGTCAGGCCACCCGGGCCAAGCGCCGAAAGACGACGCTTGTGCGTGACTTCCGACAGCGGGTTGGTCTGGTCCATGAACTGGCTGAGCTGCGAGGAGCCAAAGAACTCCCGCACGGCCGCCGCCGCAGGCTTCGCGTTGATGAGGTCATGCGGCATGACCGTATCGATATCGACCGAGCCCATACGTTCGCGGATGGCGCGTTCCATGCGCAGCAGGCCGACGCGATACTGGTTTTCCATCAGTTCGCCGACGGAGCGGACACGACGGTTGCCAAGGTTGTCGATGTCGTCGATCGCGCCGCGGCCGTCCTTCAGCTCGCACATGATCTTGACCGTGCGCAGGATGTCTTCCTTGCGCAGGACGCGCACCGTGTCGGGCACGTCCACGCCAAGGCGCATGTTCATCTTCACGCGGCCAACGGCGGACAGGTCATAGCGGTCGGGATCGAAGAACAGGCCGGAGAACATCGCCTCGGCCGTTTCCGGCGTCGGCGGCTCGCCCGGGCGCATGACGCGATAGATGTCGGTCAGCGCCTCGTCACGCGACGTATTCTTGTCGATGGCCAGCGTGTTGCGGATCCACGGACCGTTGGTCGCGTCGATCGCCAGCGTGACCAGCTTGGTGACGCCCTGGGCCTCGAGTTCCTCCAGACGGGTCTCGGTCAGCTCGTCGCCGGCCTCGGCGAAGATTTCGCCGGTTTCGGGATTGACCATGTCGAAGGCGACAAAGCGGCCGATCAGGCCGGCAGGCCCCACCAGAACATCCTTCGTCGTCTCGGCGATCTTGCGGACCATGCGGGCCGTCAGCTTGGTGTCGACCTGGGCGACGATTTCGCCCGTATCGGCATCCACCAGCGGCTCCAGCAGCTTCTGCCCACGGAATGCTTCGGGGTCGAAGCGACGGGCCCAGCCCTTTTCGCTCTTGATGAACTCGACCTGGCCATAGAAGTAGCCAAGGATTTCATCAGGGCTCATCCCCTGGATTTCCATGGACTCGACATCGCCGCCTTCCGCCGCCTTGGCGTCGCGCGCGGCGCGGGATTCCTCGCCTTCCAGGGCATACAGCAGCGTCGTCACCGGCAGCTTGCGCTTGCGGTCGATGCGGACGTAGATCAGGTCCTTGCTGTCGAATTCGAAGTCGAGCCATGAACCGCGATAGGGAATGACGCGCGCGGCGAACAGGAACTTGCCCGACGAATGGGTCTTGCCCTTGTCATGGTCGAAGAACACGCCGGGACTGCGGTGCATCTGGCTGACGATGACGCGCTCGGTCCCGTTGATGATGAACGTGCCGTTGTCGGTCATGAGCGGCATGTCGCCCATATAGACGGGCTGTTCCTTGATATCGCGGATCGAGCGCGATCCCGTATCCTCATCCACGTCCCACACGATCAGGCGCAGGATCACCTTCAGCGGCGCGGCAAAGGTCAGCCCGCGCTGGATGCATTCCTCAACATCGTATTTCGGCTCTTCGAGTTCATAGCTGACGAATTCGAGTCGCCCACGTCCGGCAAAATCATTGATCGGAAAGACGGAACGGAACACTTCCTGCAGGCCGGTCGGCGTCCGGCTGTCAGGTGCCACGTTCATCTGCAGGAATGCCTCGTAACTGGCACGCTGCACGTCGATCAGATTGGGCATCGGAGCGATTTCGGGTATACGCCCGAAGCTCTTGCGGATGCGTTTGCGTCCCGTGAACGATTTCGTAATCGCGTTCATCGCCTATCCAGCCCCCATCCACACAGACCTGCGTGCCATCCGTCGCCATCGCCTCGCGCCACGGAAAGGCACAGATCCAGAAATTCTTTCAGGCCGCCCATCACCACGGACCAGCCCCAGACCCGTCCCTTACATGACTTGAGGACGACCCCTTCTACCGCCAAAGGCACCCGAGACCTTGCGGTCAGGGTGCCTGTAACGCCCAAGGGGGCGGAGATCGCAGCGATCTCCACCCTCACCTGAATATCATCTCAACATCCGCAAGCAGGAATGTTGACAGGATACATCTTATTTGATTTCGACAGAAGCACCGTTGTCTTCAAGGGACTTCTTGATCTTCTCGGCTTCATCCTTGCTGACGCCTTCCTTGACGGTCTTGGGCGCACCCTCGACCAGGTCCTTGGCTTCTTTCAGGCCCAGACCCGTGATGCCACGGATTTCCTTGATGACGTTGATCTTCTTGTCGCCAGCCTTCGTCAGAACGACGTCGAACTCGGTCTTTTCTTCAGCCGGAGCAGCGGCAGCGCCAGGAGCGGCAGCGGCAACAGCAACCGGAGCAGCGGCGGAAACGCCCCACTTTTCTTCAAGCAGCTTCGACAGCTCGGCTGCTTCCAGAACGGTCAGAGCGGACAGTTCGTCAACAAGTTTGTTCAGATCGGCCATGATTCAGTCTTCCTAATTTATACACTGGTTGGCGCGACACAATCCCGAAATTTCGAAAATGTGCCATTTTGTTGATATTCCGGCGCACCGGAACATAGGTGGCTAGGCTGCCTCGCCCGTCTTGGCATAGGCGCCGAAAACCCGCGCAAGCTGTCCGGCCGGTGCCTGAAGCACACCCGCGACGCGCGTTGCCGGCGTGGAGATGAGCCCCACCAGCTGCGCCCGGAGCGTATCCAGGGACGGCAGTTCCGCCAGGGCCTTGATACCTTCGACATTCAGCGTCTGGGTACCAAGCGATCCGCCGAGCAGAACAAGCTTTTCGTTGGTTTTGGCGAACTCGACCAGCACCTTCGCGACTGCCACGGGTTCTTCCGACCATGAAATCGCGGTCGGCCCCTTCAGCAGCGGCGCGATGCCTTCGAACTGGGTCCCTGCCAGGGCGAGATGGGCCAGCCGGTTCTTCGCGACCTTGTAAGTCGCTCCGGCCGCGCGCACGCGCCGCCGAAGATCCGTCACATCAGCCACCGTCAGCCCGTCGTTGCGGGTGACAATGACCATGGACGTTTCAGCGAACACGGCCGCGAGGGAGGCAACAAACTCCCGCTTCTCCGTACGGTCCAAATCCCGTCTCCATCGTCATCCGTCAGGAAACCTGACGGATTGGGTTTACCCTTGGTGCGCACCCGGCATGGGCACGCCCCGGTTCGCCTGTCCTTTGCAAACGGAACAACCAGTGTCAGGCGACATGCGCCTGCTGATCCGGCATCCCCGTCTTCCGGCTGCAGCCCCTGGGAACAGGTTCCCCGGGACAATCAAGGCACAAGGCCGCATCCGGTCATGGACAGGTTCGGAACACGACCCGCGCGAACGCAGGCCGCCCCCTCCATCCCTCCCCCGTCAGGGGGCGGGACAATCCTTCATTCAGGACGCGGCGAGTGCCGCCACATCCAGATGCACGCCCGGTCCCATCGTGGACGACAGGGATACCTTCTTGATGTAGGTCCCCTTCGCGCCCGTGGGACGGGCCTTCTGCACCGCGTCGACGAACGCGCGGATATTTTCGGCCAGCTTACCTTCCTCGAAGGAGGCCTTGCCGATGCCGGCATGCACGATACCGGCCTTTTCAGCGCGGTATTCGACCTGACCGGACTTGGCGGCGGTGACCGCGCCCTTCACGTCCATCGTGACGGTGCCCAGCTTCGGGTTGGGCATCAGGCCGCGCGGGCCAAGGATCTTGCCCAGACGACCGACCAGCGCCATCATGTCCGGCGTGGCGATGCAGCGATCGAACTCGATCTCGCCAGCCTGCACCTTGGCGGCCAGGTCCTCGGCACCAACGATGTCCGCGCCGGCTGCCGTCGCTTCCTCGGCCTTGGGGCCACGGGCGAACACGCCGACACGCAGGGTCTTGCCCGTGCCGTTGGGCAGCGACAGCAGGCCACGGACCATCTGGTCGGCATGGCGCGGGTCAATACCCAGGTTCATGGAAATTTCGACCGTTTCGTCGAACTTCGCCGTCGCACCCTGCTTCACCAGCGTGATGGCCTCGTCCAGACCATACAGCTTGGATGCATCGACTTTGGCGCGCGCTGCGGCCAGACGCTTGTTCTTTGCCATTGGGATCAGCCCTCCACCACATCAATGCCCATGGCGCGCGCCGAACCTGTCAGCATGCGCACGGCGCCATCGATGTCATTGGCATTCATGTCTTTCATCTTCACTTCGGCGATCTCGCGCAGCTGCGCGATGGTCACCTTGCCGACGCTCGCGGCCTTTCCGACGGTGGAGCTGCCCTTGGTGATCTTGGCGGCCTTCATCAGGAAGTAGGTGTTCGGCGGCGTCTTGGTAATGAAGCTGAAGGTACGATCCGCATAGGCGGTGATGACCACGGGAATCGGCATCCCCGGTTCCATGCCCTGCGTCTTGGCGTTGAACTCCTTGCAGAACTGCATGATGTTCAGGCCACGCTGACCAAGGGCCGGACCAACCGGCGGGGAGGGATTCGCCTTGCCGGCGGGGATCTGCAGCTTGATGTAGCCAACGATTTTTTTGGCCATATCCGGGGCTCCTGACTGTTTCACCCGGACCGCGGTTCTGGCGGTCACCCATGCCTGCATGAGGCAGGGGCAAGAGACCTCCCGCGTTCCGATAAGAGGCGCGCACCTACCGTTGATTCGGGGTAGCTGTCAAGCCCTGCGAGGAAAAAGCTGGCATGTCGAGGTTCTGCGAATCAGGGCCATTGTCCACGTTCACGCCCCCGGCGCTCTTTGGAATCCGCAGGTGCGAATATTGCAGCGGGCCAAAGGGACGGATCTGCTTGTGGTTGGGCAGCTGGCTGGTGTCCCATCCGCCGCCAAGGGCGCGGATCAGTTCCACCTGCGCCTGCATGTAGCGGGTTTCGACCTGCACCTCCGCGATGCGGGCAGTCAGGGCGGCGACCTGCGCCACCACCACGTCAAGGTAATTGGTCAGGCCACCCGTATAAAGCTGCATGGTCATGTTCTGCGTGCGCAGCGAGGCCCTGACCGCGTCGCCTTCCTGCGCGGCCTCACGGTCAAGGTCGTGGGTCAGGCTCAGCCCGTCCTCCACGTCCTTGAAGGCGGCAAGCACGGTGGCGCGGTAACGGTCCTCGGCCTGGCGGTACTGCGACCAGCTGCGCTGCAGTTCCGCGCGCCGCATGCCCCCCTGGAACAGCGGCAGCACCGCCTGCGCGGCATAGTTGTACATGCCGTTGGCGAACTTATCGAGGGTGAAGCCATTATCCATGAACCCCGCCATGGCGCTGAAGGTCACATGGGGATAGAAGGCGGCCCGCGACACGCCGATCGCACGGTTGGCCTGCGCCATCGCGCGTTCCGCACTGGCGACATCGGGGCGGCGTTCCAGCAGGGTGGAAGGAATGCCCGTTGCGATCTTCACCTTGGGGAAGCGGATTTCGGACGTTGGCGTGATATGGAACGCCGAGGGCGAGACATTCACCAGCACCGCGATGGCGTGTTCCATCACCGCGCGACGCGCCAGCAGGTCGGTATCGGACGCCTGCGTCGCCGAAAGCTGCGTCTGCGCGCGGGAGACGTCGATCCCCGCGGCAATCGCGCCAGCCTGGCGCATCTTGGTGATCTGCACCGCCTTTTCGTAATAGCGGATCGAATCCTGATACACCGCGTGCTGCGCGTCCATGCCACGCAACTGCATGTAATCGTTCGCCAGTTCGGACTGGATGCTCAGCCGCGCCACGGCGAAATCGGCGGCGGAGGCCTGTGCCTGCTGCTGGCGCATGCGTTTGCGGTTACGGATCGCGGACCAGAAATCCGGCTCCCACCGCACGGTAGCACCCCATTGCTGCGACGACATGTAGGTCGGACCCTGGGATCCCGCGCCACGCCACAGCCGGTGCTGCGAAGCCTGGTTGTTGGATGCCCCGGCATTGCCGCCGATCTGGGGATAGAGTTCGGACGCCGCCTCCGCCGACAGGTCGCGCGCCTGGGTAAAGGTCTCGGCCGCGGACTGCAGGTCGGGGTTCAGGCGTCCCGCACGTTCCTCCAGATCATTGAGGAGGGGATCGTTGAAGACCGTCCACCAGTCCCCGCGGGGGGCGTCATCGGCGGGCACGCCATAATGCATGAAGCCCTCCCCCTTCCAGTTGTCGGGGTAGAAGTAATGCGCATGCCTGTATTTCGGCGCCAGATCGACACACCCCGCAAGGCCCAGGGCCATCATCGCGCATCCGGCAAGGCAGGCCGCCCGCGCCGGCCAGTGGCGGTTACGCATCAATATGGAACTGCCCTTCATCGACGCGCCCCGGTATCCGCCGCCCCCTGATCGGCCGGCATGGCCCGGACATCGTCGTCATCTTTCGTATTTTCCGTAACCGGCGCCTTTGCCATGGCCGAGGCCCCGGCATCGTTATAGCCGGGGGTGGAGCCGACCAGATACACCTCCTGCCCTTCCAGCAGGCCGGAGGAGGGATTGTTGACGACCCGGTCATGCAGCCCCACGCCCGCAAGGATCTGCACCTTGGTGCCAAGGTTCGTCCCCACGGTGACGTTCCTGAGCCTGACGCGGTTATGGTCGTCAACCACCGCCACCTGCATCCCCTGCGCGCGGAACAGCAGCGCCCCTTCGGGCAGGATCAGGATATCGGGATCGCCCGGCGCGGTGAAATGCACCGTGGCATAGGAATCGGGCCACAGCTCACGCCTGTCATTATCGACCACCAGTTCGGTCGTCACGGTGCGGGTCGCGGCGTTGAACGCCTTGGCCGTGGCAAGGAACTTCGCCTTGAACACGCGTCCCGGATACTGCGGCACGGTGATGTCGCCCGTCAGCTTCGGCCCGATGATGTCGGCATAATCCTGCGGCACGGACACGAACACGCGCATGCGGTGCACGTCGGCCACGCTGAACAGTTCGGTCGCCGTCCCGCGGGAGGACACATCGCCACCGCCCGCGTTCACGTAATCGCCCACGTCGGCAAGGCGCGACGTCACCACGCCGTCAAACGGGGCGACGATCTGCTTGAACCCGATCAGCGCGGCATAGCGCGAGACCTCGTGGCGGGCGGCCTCCACCTCGGCGGCCTGCGCCTCCGCATTGGCGGCCTGCACATCGACTTCCTGCTGCGAGACGGCCTGCGTGCCCTGCAGCGCCTTCCAGCGTTTCGCCGTGATCTGCGCCAGCTTGTACCGCGCCATCGCCACGTCGAAATTCGCCTTGGAGGCGGCGTACTGGGCATCCAGGCCCGGCGTGTCGATGGTGGCGAGGATTTCGCCCGCCTTCACCTTCGCGCCGATATCCTTGTACCACATCTGCACATAGCCCGAGACCTGGGCATAGATCGGGGCCTGGTACCACGCGGAAATGTTGCCCGGCAGGTCCAGCGTACGCGTCTTTGGCCCATGTTCGGGCGAAATGACCTGCACGCGTGGAATGGATGCGTCGGCGGTCTGGCGGCTCAGGCTTTCGACATGCATGCGCCGTTCGACGATCCCGCCCACCACGACGACGGCCACCACGACCACGCCCAGTCCGACCCAGATCCTGCTGCCGCGCCCGCGCTGGCCCTTGCTATCATCAGCGCCCGTCATGCGCGTTCTCCCTCGGCAGTCGTGGTCTTGGATTTTCTTGAATGAATAAGCGCGAACACGCACGGCACGAACAGCAGCGTGGCGCAGGTGGCCACCATCAGGCCGCCCATCACCGCACGGCCCAGCGGCGCATTCTGCGAATTGCTCAGCGACATGGGCAGCATGCCGATGATCATGGCCGACGCGGTCATCAGGACGGGGCGGATACGTTCATATCCCGCCTCGATCGCCGCCTTGATCGCATCGCCATGCAGGTCCATCCGCTCCCTCGCGAAGGCGACCACAAGGATGGAGTTCGCCGTCGCCGTGCCCATGCACATGATCGCCCCCGTCAGGGCGGGCACCGACAGGGCGGTATGCGTGAGGAACAGGCTCCACGAAATACCGGCCAGCGCGCCCGGCAGGGCGGTAATGATGATGAAGGGATCAAGCCACGACTGAAAATTGACGACGATGATCAGGTAAACCAGCAGGATCGACATCGCCAGCCCGGAAATGAGCTGCACATAGGCACCGTTCATGGTCGTCGCCTGGCCACGGACATACAGGCTTGAACCGCGCGGCAGGGATGCGCGTTCCTCGTTCACCACGCGCTCCACCTCGCGCGAGACGGTGCCAAGGTCCAGCCCCTCGTTCGTGGCATAGATGTTGAAGACCGGCATGATGTTGTAATGCGCGACCTCCCCCGGCGTGCCCGTCTGCACGATCTGGCTCAGCCCGCCAAGGATCTGCGGCGGCAGGTTCTGCGGGTTGCCGTCGCCCCGGTCGATGGGGATCGTCTCCAGGTCGTTCATCGTCTGCAGGAACTGCAGCGGCGTCTGGATGTCCACCAGATGCGACACCCCGGTCTTGGGGTCCAGCCAGTAGGTGGGCGAGACCTGACCACTGCCCGACAGGACGGCAAGGGCGTTGTTCGCCACGTCTGCTTCGGTAAGGCCGGTGCCCAGCGCGTAGGTCCGGCGGGCATTGACCCGCAGGGTCGGGGTATTCATCGGTTCCTGCACCGTGACGTCGGTCACGCCGGTAATCTTGCGCAGGCGGCTGGCAAGGTGCTGCGCGAAATCGAAATTGCCATACAGGTTGCGCCCCGACACCTGCACGTCGATCGGCGCGGGCAGCCCGAAATTGAGGATCTTGGCCGTCAGGTCGGCGGGCATGAAGGTGATTTCGGTGCCGGGGAATTTCTCCGCCAGTCCCTTGCGCAGGATGGCGCGGTACTGCGCGACCGGCGCTTCCTCATCCTTCAGCGTCACGGTCAGGTCGCAGTCCTGCGTGCCGACGGTGGGCGTGGGAATGAATGCCTGGTTGAGCGGGCTGAACGGCAGGCCGCAGTTATTGACGATGCCCTCCACCTCGCCGGGCAGCAGGCGTCCGATTTCGTCATTCACCAGCATGGAAATCTTGCCCGCCTCGGCAATCTTGGTGCCGAGCGGCGCGCGCATGTGGATCGCAAGCGCGTTGGAATTGATTTCGGGGAAGAAATCCTGTCCCGCGAAATACAGCAGCCCCAGCGAACAGAATGCCAGCACCGAGAACAGCGGCACGAAACGCCGGCGCGTCGCCAGCAGGTGCATCAGCAGGTCGCGGTAGCGGTTGCGGAAAATCACGAAATAGGCTTCGAACCCGCGCTGGAACCGCGCGAAGATGCTCTGCGATGGCTGGGCCTTTCCACTGGCCAGCGCCTGATGGGCGGCGACCTGCGCGGCGAGCATGTATTTCGCCATCGTCGGCACCAGCGTGCGCGACAGGATGAAGGAGGCGATCATCGCGAAGATGATGGCCTCGGCCATCGGCATGAACAGCCAGCCCGCGACCCCCGTCAGCTGGAACAGCGGCATCCACACGATACAGATGCACAGGGTGGAGACGAAGGTCGGGATGACGATCTGGTTCGCCGCGTCGATGATCGCGGTTTCCAGATCCTTTTCCATTTCCAGATGGGCGTCGATGTTCTCGATCATGACGGTGGCGTCATCGACAAGGATGCCGACCGCGAGCGCCAGACCGCCCAGCGTCATGACGTTGATCGTCTGCCCCGCCGCGCCCAGCCCGATGACCGAACACAGCATCGCCAGCGGGATGGAGGTCGCGATGATGACCGTCGATCGCCACGACCCGAGGAACAGCAGCACGACAAGGCTGGTCAGCAGGGCGGCGGTGCCCATTTCCTGCACCACGTCGCGCACGGCCTCCTTCACGAAGGTGGAGGCATCGCCCAGCACGGTGATGTTCACCCCGGGGGGAAGCGTCTTTATGATCCCGGGCAGCAGCGCCTTGATCCCGCTGACCACCGACAGGGTGGAGGCGTCACCGCTTTTCATGATGACGATCAGGACCGCCTGATGCCCCTTGACCAGCACCATGTTGGTCTGGGGCGGCCCGCCGGCATGCACCCACGCCACGTCACGCAGGTAGACGACGGAGTTCCCCTCCTGCTTGATCGGCATGTTGTTGAAGGTGTCGATCTCCTCCGGCGAGGCATTGGTCTGCACCATGTAGTCGAAGGCGCCGATCTGCTGGTCGCCGGCGGGCAGGACGATGTTCTGCTTGCCCAGCGCGTTGCCGATGTCGGTGGCCGACAGGCCGTGCGCCAGCAGCTTCGTCTGGTCAAGGTCGACCATGATGTTGCCGGGCTGGCCGCCATACGGGTTGGGAATGGCCGCCCCCGCGACCGACACCAGCGCCGGGCGGATCAGGTTGGACGACATGTCGTAAATCTGCGAGGCGGTCATCGATTCAGACGAAACCTGCAGCGTCAGCACCGGCACGGACGAGGCGTTGTAGGTCAGCACCAGCGGCGGGGTCATGCCCGCCGGCATCTGCTTGATGACGGTCTGCGAAACGGAGGTGATCTGCGTCTGCGCCACGGCGGTATCGGTGCCGGGCTGGAAGAAGACCTTGACGATGCCGCGCCCGTAATAGGACTGGCTTTCGATATGTTCGATGTTGTTGACCGTCGCGGTCAGCGCGCGTTCGTAATAATAGACGACGCGCCCGGACATGTCCTCCGGCATCAGGCCGGTATAGGTCCAGCAGATGGCGACGACGGGAATGTTGATGCTGGGGAACACATCGGTGGGGGTACGCAGCAGCCCGCGCACACCGAAAACCACAATCAGGATGGACAGGACGACAAACGTGTAAGGCCGCTTGAGCGCGGTAACAACGATACCATTCATACGCGGCTTGTTTCCCCCGACGCTGGAGCAGGGCCGCCAGCTTCATGTCCCATCGCGGACATGGACGGGAATGCCCCCCCGCCCGCGTCCGGCAATGTGTTCGTGTACATCGTCATAATTTCTCCGTCCCCCTTCGGTGTTAAAATGGGGGACGCCCCAGACAAATGAAATTTCTGTTTAATGTCTTCACGCCGCCTCGTCCGGCGGGGGCAGCGCATGCGATGCGGCAACGAAACAGATTGTAAAAACAGCGCCCGGCAGATCGGGGTCGCGCCGCGCGGCGCCAATGCGCAGGACGGCATTGTGAAGCTGCACGATCGCCAGCACGAGGCTCAGCCCCAGCCCGCTGCCGGGGACATGCCTGCTTTTGTCGGACCGGTAGAAACGCCCCGTCACCGCCTTGCGTTCCTGCGGCGGGATTCCGATGCCCGTATCCTCCACCTGCAGCGACACGCCATCGGCGTCCTCATAGGTCCGGATGGTGACGTGGCCGCCTTCGGGCGTGAACTTCATGGCATTGTCCACAAGGTTGGCCAGGACCTCGATCAGCAGGTCACGATCCCCCAGCACCTGCATGACGCCATGCCCGGGGGTATGGCGCAGCACGATTCCCTTGCTTTCGGCAATGGGTTCGTAAAGGTCGATGATGTCGGTGGCCAGACCGTCGAGGTCCACCGTCCCGAATCCCACCCGGCGGCGTCCGTTCTCGATCTCGCCAATGCGCAGCAGCGCGGTGATGACGGCAAACGACTGATCGAGGTCATCGATGGCGCGCGCGATCACGTTGCGCAGCGCCTCGGCCGAATGCCCGGCGGAACGCGCGCGATCCAGCCGCGCCCGCACCCGCGTCAGCGGCGTGCGCAGGTCGTGGGCGATATCGTTGCCCACGTCGCGTATCTCGTCCATCAGGCGTTCGAGACGATCGAGCATCCTGTTGACGCTGCCCGCCAGGCGCTGCAGGTCGTCGCGCTGTCGCCCCGCCGGCAGGCGTTCATGCAGGTCGCCCTCCATGATGCGGTCGATGGCCTCGTGCATGTCCTTGACGCGCGCCAGGGCGCGATGGCTCAGCACGATGCCGGTCATCAGGGCGAACAGCACGGTCGGCACGATGGAAACCAGCAGCGAATGGCGCATCATCAGGCGCAGTTCGCTGCGCATGTGCCAGCTTCGCCCCAGCACCAGGAAACGCCCCCCCCGCACGCTGACCGCCAGCATGCGCAGGACGCCGGGCGAACCGGGGGAATGGTCGGTGTTCTGCAGGCTGATTTCATGGACGTGGCCATCGGCCACCAGCCCTTCAGGCCAGTCATGCAGGTCGCCGACAATGTAAAGATGGTCATGATCGAACAGTGTCGTGACGTTCATGATGACACGCAGGTCATCCGTCGCGCGGTCGCGGACCTTGCGTTCAAGGTCCTCCTGGCTTTCGGTCTGCAGCAGGGCGGCTTCGCGGTACAGCAGCGTGTCCGAACGCCGCGCCTCGAACACCGTGGCCTGGCTGTAGCCGAGGAAGAACTGGAACGCGGCGGAGCCGATCATGGCCGCGACAACCGCCAGCGTCAGGCGGAATGTCGCGGTCCGGAACAGTTCATTTAGAAACACGAAGCATGAACCCTGCGCCACGTATGCTCTGGATCAGGGAAGGTCCGCCATTTTCGTCCACCTTGCGCCGCAGCTTGCCGATATGGACGTCCACAAGGTTCGTCTGCGGGATGAAGCGGTAATTCCACACATCCTCCAGCAGCATGTTGCGCGTCAGCACCTGGTCGGGGCGGCGCATCAGGTATTCCAGCAGCCTGAATTCGCGCGGCAGCAGGTCGATCCGCTCCCCGTTGCGCGTCACGGTGCGTTCGATCAGGTCCATCGTCAGCGGACCGGCGCGCAGCATCGTCTCGCGCGAATTGGTGGGACGGCGCAGCAGGGCCTCCAGCCGCGCGGCAAGCTCCTCCATCGCAAAGGGCTTGGTCAGGTAATCGTCGCCCCCCGCCTTCAGCCCGCTGACCCTGTCATCGACCGCCGACAGCGCGGACAGCACCAGCACGGGCGCGCGCACCTGACGTTCGCGCAGGGTTTCGATCAGGCTGAGCCCGTCGAGTTCGGGCAGCATGCGATCGACGATCATCACGTCGAAATCATGCGCCAGCCCGACCTCCAGCCCCGCGGAGCCGGAGGTTTCGTGCCGCACCCTGAAGTTCCGGCTTTCCAGTTCCTCCGCCACTTCCTGCGCGATCTTGACGTCATCTTCCACCAACAGGACACTCGGGCCGGTCGGGATGACGGGAGAAGCCGCGTTTTCAACGCGATCGGATGTGTCGGGACCTGTCATGACAACTCCGAATATGCGGGAGGATGGGTACCCGCAGCTATTAAAATCCCTTTCACTCGAAAGGAAGCGGCACGGCGCGGTGAGCCGCCGCGGGCGCGTCCTGCCCACCCGCCGCGTCGGGTTCTGCCCCGGCTTCGTGCCCGTCGCGCCGCACGGGATCGTCAGCTGACGCGTCTGCAGCAAAGGACGCGGTGTCGAGATCGCGCAGCTGCCGCGTGACGGCGCCGGTGCGACGCCGGGCCTCGTCGATCGAACTGCTCATGGCGGAGGCATTGCGCGCCAGTTTTTCCAGCACCCCGTCCATGCGCAGCATTTCCTGACGCGTCGCCCCCAGCAGGCGCGCGATATCGTCGGTGCGCTTTTCCAGCGCCAGCGTGACATAGCCAAGGTGGATCGTGCGCAGCATCGCGGGCATCAGCCCCGGCCCCATGATGATGACGCGACTGGTGCGCCCGATTTCATCGATCAGGCCGGGAATGCGCGCGACCTCGGCATACAGCCCGTCGGTCGGCAGGTAAAGGACCGCGAATTCCACCGTGACGGGGGGCAGGATGTATTTGGCGGCGATCTTGCGCGCCTCGATCCTGACCGTCGTCTCCAGCGCGCGGCGCGCGGCGCGTTCGGCATCGGGATTTACATCCTCCACCGCCTGCAAAAGCCGCTCGTACGCCTCGGTCGGGAATTTGGAATCGATGGCCAGCACGGGGGGAACGGAGGCCTTGACGGGCATGCGCACCGCGAATTCCACCACCTCGCGGCTCTTGTCGCTCAGGCGGCAGTTCGCCTCATACGCCCCTTCGGGCAGGACATCGTCCAGGATGGCGCGCAGCTGCGCCTCCCCCCATCCGCCACGCGTCTTGACATTGGAAAACAGACGCTTGAGGTCACCGACCTGCGCGGTCATGGCCGAAACCTCGCCCATCGCCTGCTGCATGGAGGCCAGCTGTTCCAGCACGCGGCGGAAGGATGTCTGCATCTGGCGTTCCACCGCCTCATGCAGGCGTTCGTTGACCGCCTCGCGTATCGCCTCGAGCTGGGTGGCGCTGTCGGCGGTCATGGCGCGCAGGGCCTCCGACAGGCTCAGGCGCATCTCGCCCATTTCCCGGCTGACGATGCTGGCGATGCGGCCTAGCCCCTGCGACGTGTCCTGGTGACGCTGTTCCAGGCGGGCGGTCAGCACGCGCTCGATTTCCGCAAGGCGCGCGCGCTGGGCCTCGGCATCGGCCATGCGGGCGGCACTTTCGCGCTCGACCATGACATACAGCCGCGCCAGCAGGTCCCCATCCCCCCGGCCGCCATCGCGCTGGCGCAGGAGCGCGAAAAGAAGCAGGCAGGCCGCCGCCGCGCACAGCGCCGAGGTCCATATCGCGATCATTGTCAGCGTGTCGAACAAGACGAATGTCCCCCCAAGCCCATATCCTTCCTCAAAAAGAACAAAACATGTCCATAGCCTGTAATGCAGATACAGCAGCCCGACCATACATTTTTGGAATATCAGCCCTTCATGCTATGCCGGAACCGTTCCGCCTTCCGGCAGGTCACCAGCTTTTCAATCCCGCACACGCCACGGGCGCGATAGGCTGCCCCTCCATCCTGTTTCCCCCGGCATGGCCGGACCGTTTCCTCACCAGGGCCCCAACCGCATGATCCACGTTCCCCCGACGACGACGGCGCGCCCGCGCTCCCTGTTCCGAAGCCTGTATTTCCAGGTGATCGTCGCGGTGATCGCCGGCATCGCGATCGGCCATTTCTGGCCGCAGGCGGGGACCGCGCTGAAACCGCTTGGCGACGGTTTCATACGGCTGGTGAAAATGATCATCCCGCCGGTCATCTTCCTGACGGTGGTGACCGGGGTGGCCGGCCTGTCGGACCTGGGCAAGGCGGGGCGCCTCGCGGGGAAGGCGATGGTCTATTTCCTGACCTTCTCCACCCTTGCGCTGGTGGTGGGGATGCTGGTAGCCAATATCGTGCGGCCCGGTGCCGGCGTGCACGCCGATCCCGCCCTGATGGACGGGCAGGCCGTGGCGTCCTTCGCCGCGCAGGCCAAGGCCCATACCTTCAGCGGGTTCATGCTGAACATCATCCCCGACACCGTCATCAGCGCCTTCGTCTCGGGCGATATCCTTCAGGTGCTGCTGATCGCGATCCTGTTCAGCATCAGCCTGTCGCACATGGGATCGCGCGGGCATGCGATCCTGTCGCTGTTCAGACAGCTGACGGAGCTTGTCTTTGGCGTCGTGCGGCTGGTCATGCTGGCGGCCCCCATCGGGGCGTTCGGGGCCATGGCGTTCACCATCGGCCGCTTCGGCATCGGCTCGGTGCTGGACCTCGCCTTCCTCGTGCTGACATTCTATGCGACCTCGGCGCTGTTCATCATCGTCGTGCTGGGGCTTGTTGCGCGCTATAACGGCTTTCGCATCCTGCCGCTGCTGGCCTACCTGCGCGAGGAACTGCTGATCGTGCTGGGGACGAGTTCGTCGGAATCCGCGCTGCCGTCACTGATGACCAAGATGGAAAATGCCGGATGCGCGCCATCGGTTGTCGGGCTGGTGATCCCGATGGGATATTCCTTCAACCTTGATGGCACCAACATCTACATGTCGCTGTGCGCCCTGTTCATCGCGCAGGCGACGGGCGTGGACCTTGGGCTGGGGCAGCAGATATCCCTGCTGCTTGTGGCGATGATCAGTTCGAAGGGCGCCGCGGGCGTGACCGGGGCAGGGTTCGTGACCCTTGCCGCGACGCTGGCGGTGGTGCCGGACGTGCCCGTCAGCGGCATGGCCCTGATCCTGGGGATCGACAGGTTCATGTCGGAATGCCGGTCGCTGACGAACATCATCGGCAATGCGGTGGCCACCATCGTCCTCGCCCGCTGGGAAAGGGAACTGGATACAAAGCGCCTCCATGCCGCGATGGCCGGCCTGATCCCCGAGGAAGAGGCCGAACGCCCCATCATCGCCGGCAGCGCCGAAAACGCCTGATCCCCTTATCCCCGCCCTTCATGGACGCAAGATACCCCAATCCATGCACATTCCCCCTTCCCCCGACGTCACGCTGACGACGCGCCAGCGGATACGCAGCATCGTTGCCGGTTCATCGGGCAACCTGATCGAATATTACGACTGGTACGTCTATGCGGCGTTTTCGCTGTATTTCGCCCATGCCTTCTTCCCCCATGGCAGCCAGACGGCGGAACTGCTGCGCACGGCCGCGATTTTCGCCATCGGCTTCCTGATGCGTCCGATCGGGGGATGGGTCATGGGGCTGGTGGCCGATCGCCACGGCCGCCGCTTTGCGCTCAGCATATCGGTGCTGGCAATGTGCGCGGGATCGCTGACGATCGCGCTATGCCCCGGCTATGACAGCATCGGCATCGCGGCACCCGCCATCCTGCTGCTGGCGCGGCTGGTGCAGGGGCTGAGCCTTGGCGGGGAATACGGGGCCAGCGCCACGTACCTTTCGGAAATCGCCCCCCCGGCACAGCGCGGATTTTACGCCAGCTTCCAGTATGTCACGCTGGTCGCGGGGCAGCTGCTGGCGCTGGTGGTGCTGCTTTTGCTGCAGTTCGTCATCCTGACCCCGCAACAGCTCGGGGCATGGGGGTGGCGCGTCCCCTTCGGCATCGGCGCGCTGCTGGCGCTTTCGGTCCTGTGGTTCCGGCGCGGCATGGCCGAAAGCGAACAGTTCCGCAACGCCACCCGCGATCCCGCGGCGGCGGGCGGCCTGCGCGTGCTGCTGCGCCACCCGCGGGAGGTCATCTCGGTCTGCGGGCTGACCCTTGGCGGGACGGTCGCGTTCTATACCTTCACCATCTACATGCAGAAATACCTCGTCAACACGACGGGGCTGAGCCGGGAACAGTCCACGGTCGTCTCCACCACGGCGCTTGCGATCTTCGCGCTGGCGCAGCCGGCATTCGGCGCGCTGTCGGACCGCGTGGGGCGGCGGCCGCTGCTGCTGTCGTTCGGGGTCATCGGCTGCATCGTTACCGTTCCGCTGATGCACGCGCTGGGACAGGCGCACTCCCCGCGCATGGCGCTGCTGCTGGTGGTGGTCGCGCTGCTGTGCATTTCGGGATACACCTCGATCAACGCGGTGGTGAAGGCGGAGCTGTTTCCCACCCGCATCCGGGCACTGGGGGTGGCGCTGCCATATGCGCTGACCGTTTCCATCTTTGGCGGCACGGCGGAATATGTCGCGCTGTGGTTCAAGGAAGCCGGGCACGAGGAATGGTTTTACTGGTACGTCACGGGCTGCATCGCCTGTTCCCTGCTGACGGTCCTCTTCCTCCTGCCCGCGCGTGACAGCATAACATCCGGCACGCAAGAGAGTGTCTGAAACAGCCAGACCTGACAACTCACTGAAATAATAAAAGTTTTTTGTGAAGCTTTTAGCAAAAAGCTTCAAAAGGACACCGCCTTTCTGAAAAAAGGCGGCACCCAAAAACTTTTGTAATTTATTATCAGCAGGTTGTTTTCAAACAGTCCCTAAGCTGCCTGCCCGCATATGCGCGGCAGTCCATCACACTGGTTCAGGGCGCACAGGTTCAGGACGCGCCGGTTCAGTGCAGGTGGGCCAGGTTCCGCAGGAAGCCGGGCAGCAGCAGGGCATAGGGGTTGACGTGCACGCTCGGGTTATCGAACGACCCGCTGATCTGGTACGTGGCCGAGACCACGCCCCCGTTCTTTTCAGGGCTGAACAGCCATCCCAGCACGCCGGGCAGGTGCCCGGGCGCGGCATTGACGGCAAAGGCCGGGATGATCGTCCCGTCCAGGTCCAGCGTCGCCTGGTCAAGGTTGATGCGCCCGGCCACCGTCGCCCCCAGCGAGGCGTTGCTGACCAGCCCGTCCGTAATATTGACCACGCCGTCGCGGAACGTCAGGGGCACCTTGACATGTTCCACCTGGAATTCCGGCGCATGCGGCGCCTTCATCCATCCGTAGATGGAGGCATTGTTCACCATCCGCACGATGGAGGGCACCTGCCGCAGGACAAACGGGCCGGTGCTCAGCTGTCCCGAAAACGGCGCACTGGCGTCGACATCGTCGAATGATCCCTCCAGGTCGACCTGCCCGCCTTCCATCCTGTCGCCAAGCTTCATGGCCTTGAGCAGGCTGCCCAGATCGGCGATGTGCATCGACAGGACGCGGCTCTGCCCGTGCGGGACCAGCGTCGCGGTGGCGGCCGTCGGGCCGGTCATGGAAAATGTCCCGCGCGTCAGGCGGACGCCATCATCCTCCAGATGGCTGTGCACGCCCTGGATCGACTGCGTCCTGTTATAGAAGACGGTACGGGCATCGACATTGATGTTCCAGCTGCGCCCCGGCGCGCTCCTGACCCGTCCGCTGGCGGCTTCGGGCATATGGTATCCCTTCGCCTGCTTCGCAGCCGCCCCGTCCGCCTTCTCGTTCTGTTTCTGGTATTCCAGCAGCGGCGAGAGGTCGAGCACGCGGGCCGCGACGGAAACGCCATAGGGATCCCTTTCCCCCGCCGGGATGGTGATGATGGCGTTGCCGTTCGAACGCCCCACGCGGAACCCGTGCAGGATCAGGCGGCGGCTCATCCCCTCGGCCGTTTCGGCATGCCCGTCAATCAGCAGTTCCGGTCCCACCGCGCGTATGTCCTCGATCGAGGCGACGCGCCCGTGATCGAGGTTTATGACGACCGAGGCATTCGCGTCCTCGCCCACCTGCTTGCTCCAGATCGGGATGGTCAGGGCCGAGCGCTTGAGGTCGAGGTCGATGTCCACCTGCGCCTTTCCGCCCGGATACCGGTCATAATCCACATCCAGCGCGGCGCTGCCGCCAAAATGCTCCCCGGTGTCCAGTCCGGCGCGACGCACGCCGCCGGGCGTCAGGTATCCCTGCACGCTCGCGCTTTCGACCGCATGGTCGGGCGCCCCGGCGCGGAAATCCATGGTATAGAGGATCGTTGACGGAATGCCCGACAGGTTGCCCGTCCCCTTGAGCAGCAGCCCGTCGATCGACGCGTCGATCCCGAAGCGCCCGGCATCAAGGGAACGCCCCATCACCACATTGCCCAGATGCACCTGCGCCAGATCGGTATGCGTGCGCAGGTCGATCTGCGCCAGCTTGACATGGGCATCCAGCGGAAGCGCGATATGCAGCGAGACGTTGGCCTTGCCCGAAGGCGAGGTAAAGGTCATCGGGTGGCGCGACAGGACGTTGAGCCGGGGTTCGGCCAGAAGGGCCAGGATATCGCGCGCATTGCCCTGCAGGGTGGTGTTGATGTCGCCCATCTGGACCTTTTTCATCAGGCCAGTAATCAGCATCGAACCCGGCCCGACCTCGATGCGGCCGACCCCCGTCGCGTTGACGTGGCGGTCGGTGCGGTCAACCAGCTGGTACGCGTGGCCAAAGCTGATCGCGATTTCGTCCGGCCCCTCGAACGTCAGGTGGGCGTCCATGTCATGCAGCGGCGGGATCGGGCGCAGCCAGTACAGCTCCATCCCGTCGGCGCGGATGTCGCCGGTCAGCGATGTCAGGTCGAGGTTGTTCCACCCGTCGTGGCTGACCAGCCCCACGCGCGCCTGAAGCTCGCTGACGTGCCCCTTCGTGATGTTGGTCGTGACCCAGCGCCGCGCGCCCTTCATCGCGCCCACCGGCCAGAAATCCCCCAGCGTCGAGAAATCGAGCGCCAGCGCCTCCGCCGAGATGCCGATGCCCAGATCGCGCGGATGCACGAGGGAGGAGGCATGCAGGCTTGCCGTCGCCGTCAGGGTGGGGCCGCTGCCATCGTCGTCGGGATGGCCCGGCGCGCGCAGGTGCACGACCATCTTTTCCAGCGTGGCGCGGAACGGGCCGTCGAAAGGCGCATCCTGCCCCCCCGGATCGAACGAGGCGACCAGATGCGCCTCCCCGTCGCCGACCAGCAGCCTGCCGCTCTTGCGCGTGGTAATGGCGCCATTGCCGACCTTCAGGTAGACGCCCAGCGTCCGCGGCGTCATGAACTGCCCCGCCCCGCCGGACGCCAGCGACAGCTGCAGCGTCCCGCCCACCGGCAGGTCCAGCGCCGCCACGTCCTTCTGTCCCGGCACGAAGGCCGAGGGACTGACCGGATCAAACTTCACCGTCCAGTCGATATGGCCGGGGGAAGCCTCGTTCCCCTCACCCCGCATGATAAGGCGCTTGCCACTGCCCACCAGCATGAAACCGACCGAGCCACTCGCCCCGACCTGCCCGTCATGCGACACGATATGCAGGTTCGCGGAGGCATCGCGCGTCTGCCATACCTGTCCCGAGATGTGGTCGGTGAATTTTATCTGCGCGTCCGAGACGATCAGCCGCCGCAGGCGCGACAGGTCAACCGGGCGGCTGTGGGAATGGCTGTTGTCATCGGGAATGTCGGGACCGAGGTCGATCCCGATTTCGCCGTCCGTGCTGCGTTCCAGCGTCAGGTGGACGTCACTTACCGACAGGTGGTGCAGCACCACGTCCCCATGGACCAGTGCCGGGGTATTGACCACGACATGGCCATGGCTGATGCGGTTGGAGATGCTGCCATCCGCGTTCATGATGGTCACGTCGCTCGCCCAGACCTCCAGCGGCGCGCGGATCCCCGCATGCAGCGCGTTCCACCCCACCAGCACGCGGCCCACCGTCAGGCGGCCCAGCCGGCCGGTGGGATCGGGCGCATGCACGACCGACAGCGGCGTCATCAGCCGCACGACCGGCGTCACGTCGATCGGCCCGGTGGACAGGCGCAGCGTCAGGACCAGCAGCAGTGCGGCAGGCAGGACGATGCAGGCCAGCAGCGTCCATATGACCACCCGCAGCACCCGCAACCCGATCAGGCGCAGCCGCCCGTTCGGGGCGCGGGGGGGCGGGGACGTATCTTGACCGTCGTGCGTCATGACGTCCACGTTGCACCCGCGTGCCCATGCGCGCGATGTCGCCATTGCTGACCAGGTTGTCCCATATGTCCCAGCGCCCCGTCACACCAGACACCCATCGCGCAGAGATCCATCCCGGATGGCGGGACTGCGCATGGCCCGCGGCGGCCGACGCGCGGGCGGCGGGGCACCTGCACGAGGATCTGGAAAAGGCGATGGCCGGACATGGGCTGGACACGGCGGTGCTGTCGGTCCCGACCGTGGCGGCGATGGTGCGGGCGATGGGGGGAAACAGCCCCTACCTTTCCGATCTGGCGCGACGTGACGCCGATGCCTTCGCCCGCCTGCTGCGCGCAGGCCCCGAGCGCGTGATGGCCGACATCCTGGCCGACCTGCGCGCCGAGGCGCCACAGCAGCCCCGCCACGACATCGCGCATGTCCTGCGCACGGCCAAGCGGCATGCGGCGCTGGCCATCGCGCTGGCCGATATCGGGGGCGCATGGTCGCTGCAGCAGGTGACGCACGCCCTCAGCCATCTGGCCGAGACGACGCTGCATCTCGCGGTCAGACATCTGCTGCGCATGGCCCATGATACAGGCCATCTGGTTCTGCCTGACCCGGACGACCCCGCGCGATGCAGCGGCTTTGTCGTCCTGGCCATGGGAAAATTGGGCGCGCGGGAACTGAACTACTCCTCCGATATCGACCTGATCGTCCTTTACGACCCGGCCTGCCACCCCGAACACGAGGACCTGCGGCGTATCTTCGTGCGCATGACTAGCGACCTTGTCGGCCTGATGGAAGCACGCGATGCAGATGGTTACGTTTTCCGTACCGACCTGCGCCTGCGCCCCGATCCATCCGCCACCCCCATGGCCGTGTCCTTCCCCACGGCGATCACCTATTATGAAAGCATGGGGCGCACATGGGAACGCGCCGCCATGATAAAGGCCCGCCCCGTCGCTGGCGATATCGCGGCGGGACAGCGTTTCCTGGCCGCTATCCACCCCTTCATATGGCGACGGCACCTCGATTTCGCCGTCATCGACGACATCCATGACATGAAAGCACGCATCGACCGCCACCGGAATGCCGGAAAAGGCGGACTGCTGGCGCTTTGTGGGGAAAATCCCGCCCCCGACGACGCCATGCGCGACTGGCTGCTGGGCCATGACGTGAAACTGGGCCAGGGCGGCATCAGGGAGGTGGAGTTCGTAGCGCAGGCGCTGCAACTGGTCTGGGGCGGCCGCAGGCCCGACCTGCGCGATCCCACCACGCTGGGCGCGCTGCGCCGGCTGGCGCGGGCGGACCTGATTTCGCATGCGCAGCACACAATCCTGTCTCGCAACTATCACATGATGCGGCAGGTCGAACACCGGCTGCAGATGCGTGCCGACCACCAGACGCACCGGCTGCCGGAAACGCCCGACAGATTCGATCATTTCGCCATATTCATGAACGCGGCGGACGGCCCTGCCCTCGCCCACGCCATCGTGCCGGGCATGTGCCAGTCGCGCCGGATATTCGAACGCCAGTTCGCAGAGCCGGGACACCCCGGCGACACCATCGCCCCCGATGACGCGGAAGTGGGAGAGCGTCTGGAACAGGCCGGTTTCCCTGCCGATACCCTCGATACCGCCCGCGCCATCCTGCAACGGTGGAACACGAACCGCCTGCGCGCGCTGCGCTCGGACCGCGCCCGCATGCTGCTGCACCGGCTGCTGCCCGGGATATTGCGCGAAATCGGGATGCGGCGCGATCCGCTGACGGTGCTGCGCCGTTTCGACACGCTGCTGGAACGGCAATGGGCGGGGGTGCAGTTTCTTTCGCTGCTGGAACGCAATCCCGCGCTGGTGCACCGGATCATGACCGTGCTGGACTGCTCCCCCTTCCTTGCCAACCATCTGGCGCAGGCGCCCTCCGCGCTGGATGGCCTGCTTGACGCCAGCACGACGGAGGCGACGGATGACACCGCGCGCGCCGCCGTGGCGCTGGTGCGCCAGCACGTGGCGCAGGACATGGGCACCGAACGCCTGCTGCCGGTCCTGCGCGGATTTGTCTGCGGGGAGGAATTCCGCCTGTCCGTCGCGCGCCTTGAACACCGCATGGCCGAGGACCGCGCCGCGCGGGTGCGCACCGCGATGGCCGATGCGGTGATGCGCGGCCTCCTGCGCACGGTCACGGCGGAACACCGCGCGCGCCACGGCCACGTGCCGGGCGGCGCGATGGCGGTCGTGGCGATGGGCAAGGCCGGATCGCGGGAGATGATGCCCGGATCCGACCTCGACCTCATGCTGGTGTTCGACCATCCCGACGACGTGATGGAAAGCGTCGTGCCGCGTCACGCGCGCACGCCCGGCGCGCGCCCGCTGGGGGCCGGGACCTATTTCGTGCGGCTGGCGCATGCCTTCATCGCCGCCCTGACCGCGCCGGGGGCCGAAGGACCGTTGTACGAGGCGGATATGCGCCTGCGCCCGTCGGGATCGAAGGGACCGGTCGCGGTGTCGCTGGCGTCGTTCCGGCGTTACCACGCGGAATCGGCATGGACATGGGAACGCATGGCCCTGACGCGCGCGCGCGTCGTCGCCGGGCCGCCCGCGCTGGCCCGCCGCCTGCGCGATGCCATCGACGTGGCGCTGGATGGCGACGCGGACAGCGGGCGCGACATCCCCGCCGACACGGTGCGCGAGGACGTGCGGGCGATGCGGGTGCGCCTGATGCGCGAACTGCCGCCGCAGGGGCCATGGGATATCAAGCGCCGGGCAGGTGGCCTGATGGAAGTGGAATTCATCGCGCAGGGACTGCAGCTGCTGTGCGCCCGGCATGATGCGCGTTCCACCTGCACGCGCGTCGCGTTCACGCGGCTGGCGCGCGCGGGCATGCTGTCGGCCACTGACGCGCGGATGCTGCGCCGCGCGGACCTGTTCTGGCGTTCGGCGCAGAGCATGCTGCGCATCCTGATGGGCACCGAAATCCCCGACCGCCTGCCCCCCGCCGCGATGGAAATCATGCAGCGCGAACTCGCCGCCGACAGCGAGGCCGACATGCTGGCCCGCATGGACGACATGGCCCGTCATGTGCGTGACGCGTTCAGCCGCCTGATCGCCCCCCTGCCACCCGCGCAGGACATCCCCGCCACCTGATCGCGCAGCATGAAGATATTGCACGTCCGCGCAAAGCCCCACACAAACGGCAGGACATGATGCGCGGGCGCCCCGACCTGTCCCGCGCGATATTTCCCAAAGGCATTCCATGATGAACGAAACGTCTCTTCCCACCTTTCCCGAACCCGGCGCGCCCGTCCCCGATTTCGACATGCCCGCAAGCCACGGCCGCCATGTCAGCCTGTCGATGCTGCGCGGAAAGCCGTTCGTGCTGTATTTCTATCCCAAGGCGAACACCTCGGGCTGCACCAAGGAAGCCTGCGGCTTTCAGGAGGAACTCGGCGCGCTGGACAGGGAAGGCGTCACCGTGATCGGCGTGTCGCGCGATGCGATGCCCGCCATCGAGAAGTTCGCTGCAGCACAGCACCTGACCTTTCCGCTGGCGTCGGATACGACCGGCGCGGTGACCGAGGCGTATGGCGTATGGATCGAAAAATCGATGTATGGCCGATCCTACATGGGAATCGAACGCGCCACCTTCCTGGTCGACGGGCAGGGCCGGCTGGTGCAGGCATGGCGCAAGGTGAAGGTCACGGGCCACGTCGCCGCGGTGATGAAGGCGGTTCACGCCCTGCGCGGCGACGGCTGACCCCTTACGCCGTCACGCCTTTCGTCAGTATCCCGGCGGTCCGTAATATCCACCCCCGTAAGGGCCCGGCGGCGGGGGTGGCGGCGGCGGCCCGTAATAGGCCTGCGGCTGCGGCCTGTAATAATACATCGGAGGAGGGGGCGGTGGCGGCGGCGGAGGGGGGGGCGGCCCGTAGGCATTCATGATGGCGCCATCGACCATGCCGCCCACCATCCCGCCGACAAGGCCGCCCACGAATGCGTCCCCCGCGCCACGATGCGCCTGGGCGGCGGGGGCAAGGGCGAACATCAGCCCACCCACCACTGGCGCAACCATCAATGCCCGCATGAAACCACGCATGTTCCTGAAACTCCCTGTGTCCGTGCCGCCAGTGATGGGCCGTCAGTGACGACCCGCCATAACGGCGCAGGACCAAGGAAACAGTGCCGTCATGGCGATTTGCAGGCAGCCCGCGCCCCTTTCGCGCCATAATGCGCAACGATGCGCGGCAGGCAGGGGGTCAGGGATGGGCGGCGTGGACTTCCTTCAGTCCGGACGGCACGTCGAAAACGGCTGAATCCTGCGGGATGGTGGCAATGCTTGTGGCCTCCACCATCACCTTGCCGTCGCGCACGACCTCCAGCATCACGCCATCATCGGTATAGCAGATCTCGCTTGGACGCTGGTCGGTATCGCTGGTCTGCCACAGGGTGCAGGCATGCCCCGCCACCGTGGCGCTGCCGGTACGCAGCCACGATCCCTCCGCCCGGCGGGAGGGGTCGACCGAAGCCGCGCCCGGCGCGGGGATCACGGTTTTCATGCGCCGGTCGGGGTCGATCACGGTCAGGGTCCTGTCCCGGTAATCGGTAATCATGTACGTGCCGGTATTCCCCGGATCGATACGCTGCGTCATCTTCGCCTCGGACCAGCGCATGCGCTGCGTCATCGTGGCCTGCGCGTCATGGGGGGGATAGATCGTATAGGTCACGTCCACATCATGCTGCGGCGTGACGAACGGGGCTTCCCCCGCCGATGCCGCCGCGGGCTTTTCCCCCGCCGCATCGGCGGCGCGCGCCGCGCCATGGACCATGACGGCCGATGCCAGCAGGAGAATACCCATCATCCCCCTGCCTGTCCGTCCCCTGCCCGTCCGTGTCCCGATCGATCCACGCGCAAATCCCATGAAACGGTCTTTCCCTGATGTGATGTTCATTTCTGTTCCGATGTCTTTGGGGTGCCGGAGGGGCTGCCGGGCGGCGGGGGCGGATCGACGCGCCGGTAATCGGCCGGCGGCTGGAACATGCTGTCGGCGATCGGTTCATACGAAACGTGCGTCGCCTCCAGCCTTCCCTTCAGCCCGTCGCCATCGACCCCGATTTCGCGCAGGATCACCCCGTCATCCGTCACGCAGGCGACTGCCGTGCCCTGATCGGTGCGCACGTCCCATTCCGTGCAGGACACGCCCGCCACGCTGGACGTGCCCTTGCGCGAAAACGACATGGACAGGTCCAGCAGGAACGGGTTGCGGATGCCATAGCGGGCGTCAAGCTGGCTGTAGATCTTCTGCGGGTTGATGATGATGGTGACCTGACGGTTCATGCGGTTGAGAATTGTCTCGCCCATTCCCTGCGGGCTGTCGATTCGCATCAGGCCGCCGTTATAGGCGAACCATGTCCGCACCTTCTTGGGTTCCGGCACGCCGTCGGGCTGCACGTCGTAATCCACCTGCACGTCGCGCGTCGGGGTCAGGGGGGGATGGACAGCGGGCGGGGACGTATCCTGCGCCCATGCCATGCCGCAGCCCGCGCCGGACGCCACCAGCACGGCCAGCGCCATCCGCCGCACGCGTCCGCCCCGCGCGGCGGGGATGCGGGCCGCGCCGTCATGCATACACACTGGATCTGTCATGGCTTCCCCCATCGTCATCTCGCGCTGACCCAAACCCGGCGACCGGGTCATGTCAACCTCCGGCGCGGATCGCACGCATGGCTGCCACGATTTGGGAACTTTTCCCGTCATCCGGCCAGCTCGCCGGCATCGCGATGGCCTGGCGCAGCCGGTGCTTGTAATCCGCGGCCGGGATCTCGACCCCGCCAAACGTCGCAAGGTGCGCTGTGCCGAACTGCGTATCCAGCAGCGCGTATCCCCCGACCCGCAGCCGCGCCACCAGATGCACCAGCGCCACCTTGGACGCGTCGCGTTCGCGGCTGAACATGCTTTCGCCAAAAAATGCCCCGCCGATGGAAACGCCATACAGCCCGCCCACCAGCCTGCCGTCGCGCCATGTCTCCACGCTGTGGGCGTATCCCATGTCGTGAAGCCGGCAGAACAGGTCGATGATCTGGTCATTGATCCATGTCTGCTCCCGCCCCGGCGCGGGCTGCGCGCAGGCGGCGATCGTGGCGTGGAAATCGCGATCGGACACGATTTCAAAACGGCCGGACATGACGGTCCGGTACAGCCTGCGCGGAACATGAAAGGCATCCAGCGGCAGGACGCCGCGCATCGGCGGGTCGTACCACTCCAGCTCCGTGGCGTCCGCGTCGGGCGCCATGGGAAACAGCCCGACCGCATAGGCACGGATCATCAGATCCGGCGTGATCTCCACCACTTCCCCTTGACCCGTCATGTTCTTCGGATAACCCTCCCGTTACGCCGGTTCCAGACCGCGCACCGCGTCATAGGACCGGGGCCGCCGTACAGGCAACAGGCCATCTCCCACTCTGCTGCAAGGGAAGACGTTTTACCATGACCTCTCCTCGTCCCCGCCTGCTTCTGACGCAGCGCCAGACGCCAGCCGTCATGGCGCGCGCGCAGAAGGACTTTACCGTTTTCCCGGTGCCCGAAACACAGATGACGACGGCCCGGCTGCTTGACGCGGCGGCGCGGTTCCAGCCTGACGCCATCATGGTGTCCACCTCCCTGCCGGTGCGGGGGGCGGATGTGGCGCGGCTGCCATCGTCCGTGCGCGTCATCGCCACCGTCAGCGTCGGCACCGACCACCTCGACATTCCCGCCATCGCCGCGCGTGGCATCGCGCTGAGCAACACGCCCGATGTCCTGACCGACTGCAATGCCGACCTTGCGCTGATGCTGATCCTTGCGGCATCGCGACGGGCGGCGGAATACCTCGCCCTGATGAAAAAGGGGTGGGGCCGGGGGCTGGCCATGGATGAAATGCTGGGCTGCCGCGTGACGGGCAAGACGCTGGGGATCATCGGCATGGGACGGATCGGCCGCGCGGTGGCGCAGCGCGCGCGGGGCTTTGACATGAAGGTCCTGTATTCCAATCGCCGTCGCCTTCCGCCCGAGCAGGAAAAGGATGCACGGTATTTCGCAACGCCCGAGGAAATGCTGCCGCATTGCGATATCCTGTCGCTGCACATGCCGGCATCGGCGGCATCGGACGGGATGATCGACGCGCGGATGCTGGGCCTGCTGCCGCGCGGGGCGATTTTCATCAATGCCGCGCGCGGCGCGCTGGTGGATGAGGACGCCCTGATCGCCGCCCTGCGCGACGGGCATCTGGCGGCGGCGGGGCTGGATGTCTTTCGCAACGAACCCACGCCGGACGCGCGCCTGCTGGAACTGCCCAACGTCTTTGCAACGCCACATATCGGCAGCGCCACCATGGAGACACGCACCGACATGGGGATGCTTGCCCTCGACAATGTCGAGGCGGCACTGCAGGGCCGTCCGCTGCTGACGCCCGTTACGGGCTGAAGGGGAACATTCCAATGGAAATTGCCGGGATATTCCTGATTTTCGCGGCGCTGTGCTACGGGGTTGAACTCATTTTCCCGTACATGGCCGGCTATTGCGAAACGCTGGAAGTGTTCTACCTGCTTTTCGCGGTCCTGACGCTCGTCTTTCAAGTCCTGCGCCGCGACCCGTCCCCGCCCCCCGTGACGGCTCCGCCCGCGAAGTAGGCCCCCTGCCCGCCATGGGCAGGCAGGGCCAGGGCAAGCCGGGCCAGGGCAACCGGTGGCGGATATGCCCGCGCGGGGGTCAGAGCTGGCTGGTTTCCGCCTGTCCCGCGACATGGGTGCGCAGGTCCTGCGCGGTGCGGCGCACTTCCGGCCCGAATTCGCGTTCCAGGCGGCGGATGGTGAAATGGGCCTGCGCCACGGCGCGGTAATGCGCCAGGAACGCGGCGTTCAGCGACGCGCCGCACAGGGCGCCGGCCACCGGCATCATCTGCACCGCCAGCTTGCGCGACAGGCCCAGCCCGTAATGGGCCGCGACCTCGCTGATCAGCATCACGACCGGACGCCCCCGCAGCATCGCACGGGCCGAGAAATAGCCCAGTTCGCTTTCCGGATCGCGCGCGGCGAACGGGAACGCGCGCAGGGCGAACACCTCCAGACAGGCGGTGCGCGCGTCGGCCGTGGACAGGTCCTCGCCCTGTTCGCGGGCGATGCGCGCGATTTCACGCATGATGGTCATGGTGGTGAACCCGACATCGCCCACAAGGCCGGGCAGGCCGGTAAACCCGCCCACCGCGCCGGAAACCGCGACCGCCGCGCGGACCGCCGGATCGCGCCACTGCGCCATGGCGCCGGGTTCGGCGCGCGCGTCCTCGGTCGGGCGCATCCCCAGGACCGCCACGTCAAAGGCACGGGTGATCGCGGTTTCCGCCACGGACTGGAGCCTTGTCTGGAACGCGGGCGCCAGCCCGAGGCCGCGCATGCCCAGACGCGCGGCCTGCCCAACGGCGCCGCCCATCAGGTCCGCAAGGCGGACAATGACCCCACGCCCGCTTTCCACCCGCTCAAGCGCCTGCTGGAGTTCGGTCATCGACGCGCTGTCCAATGCCATCGGCGCCAACTCGCTTCCGGTACCTGTACTCATTGCAATGCCCTCTTGCCTGATGGTGCCTGCCGGTCCCCGCGCCCATGTCCCGCGTCAGGAGACAGGCGCGCCGACCGTTCTGGTGGTTTTGAACATCATAACATGCCTTTGGCAATTCGCGTGCCGCCGGTCCGCCCCGCGTAAAAAGCCTGACCGCGCAACAGTACGGCGGCATGCGCACCAAGCGACGCAGTGCCTTTGCACGCCGCCTGCCTCATGCCGCGTCCGTCGCATCGGTCGCGGCCCACCGTCCCATCCGGCACAGCCGGGTCCAGTGCGCCTGCGACACGGGCACGACCGACAGCCGCGACTGCCGCACCAGGGCAAGGTCCGCCAACGTGGAATCGGCCTTGATTTCCGCCAGCGTGACCGGACGGGGCAGCGGCCCCACCGTGCGGACATCGACACAGATCCAGCGCCCCTGCGGATCGGTCGGATCGGGATAGGCCGCGCGCGCGACCTCCACCACGCCCACGATTTCGCGCCCGACATTGGAATGATAGAAAAATGCCCGATCACCCACGTCCATCGCCATCAGGTTCTTTTTCGCCTGGTGGTTGCGCACGCCCGTCCATGGCTCCACGCCATTGGCGACCTGTTCGTCCCATGAAAACGCATCAGGTTCGGACTTTATCAGCCAGTAGTTCATTCCACCCGCGCGCCATCACGAAAAACTGAACGGAACGGCCGGATGACGACGCTTTCGAACAGGTCGGCCTTTGCATACGGATCGCCCGCGGCGAACCCTTCCGCCGCGGCGCGGTCGGCCACGTCAATCAGCAGAAGACTGCCGCACGGACGGTTGTCCGCGTCAAGGACCGGCCCCCCCTGGACCAGCCGTTCGCGATAGGTTTCAAGATAGGCCAGATGCCGCGTGCGGGTGGCCTGACGGGTTTCATGGGATCCGGGCTTGTCAGTACAAATAATCGCGAACAGCATGCTTTTCTCCTCTTTGGCTCGGCCCCGCGCATTGTCCGGACAGGACTGGCCGTGTCTTTTTTGACACGATAGTGTAGAGCAGGAAAACAGATGCACACGCAGATGTGCCAAGAGACTGGTTTTTTGCGGATCCCTTTCCCTTATTGACGGGTGCCCCCACGGCACGGATGGACTTAACCTTGAACGCGACGCAGAGCCTTACCGCACGGACAGGCAACCTCTTTCATCGCTATGCCAACCCCGGCCGCTTCCTGCGGCTTGGCGCGCGCCTTCAGCCATGGCTGACATGGCCCGCGCTGCTGCTGTCCGTCACGGGGCTGGTGTGGGGACTGTTCTTCTCTCCCGCCGACTGGCAGCAGGGCGACAGCGTGCGGATCATGTATGTGCATGTCCCCACTGCATGGCTGGCATCCTCAGGGTATATGGCGCTGGCGGTATGCTCGCTCCTTTCCCTGGTGTGGCGCCATCCGCTGGCCGATCTTGCCGCCGTGGAAATCGGTCCGGTGGGGGCCTCCATCACCGCCGTATGCCTTGCCACCGGCTCGCTGTGGGGCAAGCCCATGTGGGGAACGTGGTGGGTCTGGGACGCGCGGCTGACATCGGTGCTGGTGCTGTTCTTCCTCTATCTTGGCCATATTGCCCTGATTCGCGCGTTTGACGAACCACAACGTGGTTACCGCGCCGCCGCGATCCTGGGGCTGGCCGGGGCGGTGGACCTGCCGATCATCAAATTCAGCGTCCAGTGGTGGAATACCCTTCACCAGCCCGACAGCATCACCGTCACCGGCGCGCCGACCATGTCCACCTCCATGCTGTGGCCACTGGCGATCGTGACGCTGGGCTTCACGCTGGGATTCGGGGCCATCGTGCTTGCGCGCCTGCGCGCCGCCGTGATGGAAAGCCGCATCCGCACCGCCCTGGCCGCGAACCGGGGACGCCAGGACACCAGCACCGGTAACGCCGCATGACACATCTTCCCTATATCATCGCCGCCTACGGCCTGACGCTGGTGGTGGCCGTGACCCTTTCGCTTAACGCCGCGATCCGCCTGCGCCGCGCGCGCCTTGCCACGATCGAACGCCCCGGACGCAACGCGAACGCGGCAGGGCGGCGGGCATGACGCGCAAGACGCGCCGGCTGTGGCTGGTGATCGCGTGCCTGATCGGACTGGGTTCGGCGGCCGCGCTGACGCTGAACGCGTTTTCCTCCAACATCGTCTTTTTCATGGCGCCGTCGCAGGTCCATGCGAAACCGCCGCCAAAGGACCGCACGATCCGCTTGGGCGGCATGGTGGTGGCCGGCAGCGTCCGGCGCGAGAAGGTGAAGGATACGCCTGTCGCGATCTTTGACGTCACCGACGGACAGGATGCCGTGACCGTGCGTTACGAAGGCATCCTGCCCGACCTGTTCCGCGAGGGGCAGTCCGTGGTGGCCGTGGGCACGATCAATCCCGACGGCACGATGCGCGCGACCGAGGTTCTGGCCAAGCATGACGAGACCTACATGCCCAAGGAAGTGGCCGAGGAACTGCGCCGCACCGGCAAATGGGACCCGCGTTACGGCAAGGCCCCCGACGCCGCAAGCTGGAACACCATGACCGCCAGGGACGCGTCCGCGAATACGTCCGGTCCCACGCAGCACGGAAGCTGATAGCAGCCATGAATCCGGAACTTGGAAATTTCGCCCTTGCGCTGGCCTGCGGAATCGCCGCCGGGCAGGCCATCCTGCCACTGATCGGGGCGCAGCGCCGCGACCCGCGCCTGATGGGCCTTGCCCCCGCCCTGGCGGTGGGGCAGATGCTGTGCCTGATCACGTCCTTCGCCTGCCTGATCCATGCGGCGATCACCAACGATTTCTCCGTCCAGAACGTCGCGGCCAACAGCGCGGTGGACAAGCCGCTGCTGTACAAAATTACCGGCGTGTGGGGCAATCATGAGGGATCGGTCCTGCTGTGGGCGATGATCCTGTCGATCTGCGGCGGCGCCGTGGCGCTGTTCGGGCGCAACCTGCCATCGGCGTTGCAGGCGCGCGTGATCGCGGTGCTTGGCGGGGTCGCGGCGGGGTTCGAACTGTTCTGCCTGCTGACCTCCAACCCGTTTGCCCGCGTCTGGCCCGCGCCGATGGACGGGCAGGGCATGAACCCGCTGCTGCAGGATCCCGGCCTCGCGTTCCATCCGCCCATTCTCTATACCGGCTATGTCGGTTTCGCCGTGCCGTTCGCCTTTGCCATCGCCGCCCTGATCGAAGGGCGGGTCGATGCTGCATGGGGCCGGTGGGTGCGCCCGTGGGCCGTCGCGGCATGGTGTTTCCTGACCTGCGGCATCGCGCTGGGGTCATGGTGGTCGTATTACGTGCTGGGCTGGGGCGGCTACTGGTTCTGGGACCCGGTGGAAAATGCCTCCCTCATCCCGTGGCTGACCGGCACCGCGCTGGTGCATTCGGCCATCGTGGTCGAAAAGCGCGAGGGGCTGAAGATCTGGACGGTGCTGCTGGCGATCGGCACCTTCTCCTTCTCCCTGTCTGGCACGTTCCTCGTGCGTTCGGGCATCCTCAATTCCGTGCATGCGTTCGCCAACGACCCGGCGCGCGGCATCTTCATCCTCGGGCTGCTGGCGCTGGTCATCGGCGGGTCGCTGCTGCTGTTTGCCATGCGCGCGCCGCAGCTGACGACCGGCGGGCTGTTCGCCCCCGTCTCGCGCGAGGGGCTGCTGGTGCTCAATAACATCCTGCTGTGCTCCATCTGCGCCGTGGTGCTGACGGGCACGATGTATCCGCCATTCATGTCCCTGCTGTTCGGCAAGACGATTTCAGTAGGCAAGCCGTTCTTTGACGCGACCACCATCCCGCTGGCGATCCCGCTGATGGCGTTCATGGGCTTTGGCCCGATGATGCCGTGGAAGCGCGCGCACATGTGGCCGGTCCTGCGCCGCCTGTGGTGGGCGGCCGGCCTGTCGCTGGTGGCGCTGGTGGTGGCGGTCATGCGCATGCGCGACATCCTGCCCATCCTTGCGACCGCGATGGCGGTCTGGGTGATCGCCAGCAGCGCGACCGACGTCATCGAACGCCTGCGCCTGTTCCGCCAGCCCCTGTCCGCCAGCATCCGCCGCGCGCGCAGCCTGCCGCGCGCGGTGTTCGGCGCGGCGCTGGCGCATGCGGGCGTCGGGGTGACGGTCCTTGGCCTTGCCGGCATGTCACAGGCCAGCCACCGCATTGTCGAGGTGCATATCGGCCAGACCGAAATGCTGGCGGGCGATGCGTGGACCCTGACGGACGTGCGCAATGCGAAGGGTCCCAATTATGACGCGATGATCGCCACGATCGAGGTGCGCCATAACGGCCGCCTGATCACGACGCTGCATCCGGCCAAGCGGACATTCGCAAGCCAGCACCAGACCACGACGGAGGTCGCGATCCATACCAACCTGATTTCCGACACCTATGGCGTGCTGGGCGACAAGCATGGCACGGATGCCGATCCCACCTATGTCCTGCGCCTGCATCACAACCCGCTGGCGCCGTGGATGTGGCTGGGCGGGCTTGTCATGGCCATTGGCGGCGCCCTGTCGCTGTCGGACCGTCGGGTGCGCGTGGGCGCGCCACGCCGGGCGCAGGCGGCGAACATGGTGACATCGGCATGAGCGGAAACACATCCCCCTCCTCCCCCACGCGGCGACGGCTGCTGATGGCGACCCCCCTTGTCCTTGCCGGGGCGACGGGCGTGGCCTTCTGGCGGATGCTGTCGGGCATGACGCATGGCTCCTTCGATCCGCATGACATTCACGCGCCCGTCCTCGACCGCGCGGTGCCGGACTTCAACCTGCCGGACCAGGCCCCGTCGCAGGGCTTTGGCGCGGCCGACCTGCGGGCGCTGAAGACGCCGGTGCTGGTCAATTATTTCGCGTCATGGTGCATTCCCTGCGTGGCGGAAATGCCCACGCTGAACGCGCTGAAGGCACAGGTGCCGATCTGGGGCATCGCGTACAAGGACAAGCCCGAACACGCCATGGGCTTCGTGCAGCGCGCGGGCAATCCCTATGCCCGCATTGCGGCCGACCGCGACGGCCTTGCGGCCATTGACTGGGGTGTCTCGGGCGTGCCGGAAACCTTCCTGATCGGGCCGGGCGGCATCATACGCTGGCACACCGCCGCCCCGATTACCGAGGAACTGATCCGCACGACCATCCTGCCACTGGTGGACCGCCTGAAACAATGACAGTCCGTATCCTGCGACGCGCGCTGATCGCGCTGGCCCTGTGCTTCATGCTGGCGCCGCTGGTGGCGGGCGCGGTCGATGACCCGTCCGAAATGTTGCCCGATCCGGCGCAGGAACAGCGCGCGGAGGCCATCGGTTCGCAACTGCGCTGCCTTGTCTGCCAGAACGAATCGATCGAGGACAGCAGCGCCGATCTGGCCCGCGACCTGCGCCACGTGGTGCGCGAACATGTCGCCAAAGGTGAAAGCAACAGGCAGGTCATGGACTGGATGGTGGACCGGTATGGCAATTTCATCCGGCTGCGCCCGCCCCTGACGGCCGGCACGCTGCTGCTGTGGCTGATGCCCGTGCTGGCGCTGCTGGTGGGCGTGGCGGTGGCGTTGCGCGCGTTCCGCCGCCCCAGGACGACATCATCCCCCCCGCCCCTGACCGACGCAGAGCGTGCGCGGTTGGACGACCTGACCCGACCGCGCTGAGAAAATTATGATCTGGATTGGTATCTGCCTGCTCAGCGTGATTGCGCTGCTGCCCTGCCTTATCTCGTTTCGCAGGACCACCCTGCTGCGCGATGAACGCGAAAGCGCCTTTGCCCTGCATCAGGCGCAGATGGTCGAACTGGACCGCGACCTTGCCGAAGGGCTGATCGCGCCATCCGAACATGACAGCGCCCGGCTGGAAATCCAGCGCCGCCTTCTGGGATCCGACAGCATGCCGCTGCCGCCCGTGCGCAAGGGGGCGTCCACGCTGGCGATTTCAGGGGCGCTGCTGGCGCTGCCCCTCGTCTCGCTGGGGCTTTACCTGGCATGCGGCCATCCCTCCCTGCCCGCGCAGCCGCTGGCCCCACGTCTGGTGGCGGCGGAAAAGGCGGATCATCGCAACGACGACCTGATCAACAAGCTGCGTGACAGCCTGCGGCAGATGCCCGCGGACGATCCCAGCCGATTCCAGGGATATGTGCTGCTGGGACAGGCCGAGGCCGCGCGCGACCATTACGCCGCGGCGGCGCAGGCATGGCGCATGGCCATCGAAAGCAGGTTCGAACCCGAAGTCGCCGCCCGCGCGGCAGAGGCGCAGACAATGGCCGATGGCGGCCACATCTCGCCCGAGACGGCGGACCTTTACCGCCGCGCGCTGGATGCAGCACCTGCGGACGCCCCGTGGCGGATGGCGGTCCAGCAGCGCATCGCCCAGTCGGAGCATCAGTAAGCCGGGCGACCGGTTTAAACCCGTTTCCCTAAAAACGTTTTCGGGTGTCGCCTTTTTCAGAAAGGCGGCATTCCCCGAAGCTTTTTGAAAAAAGCTTCACCAAAAACTTCTTCATGATTATGGGGCGTTTCTTGGGTGTCCCCTGAAACGCCCCTGGCGAAGCAGGAATGATAAGGGACCGGCTGCTCACGTCCTTTTGCCCTTGCCGGACATCGCGATTGGATCAACACTTTGTCCCATGAGCGACAAGAAACCCCTCCCCCCCACATCCCTGACATCCGAAAAGGCGCTGGAAGAGGCGGACAAGGCTGTCCTGAAACAGCCCGCCGAACCTGACGAGCGTGGCGGCCCCAAGGGACCGGAACCCACCCGTTACGGCGACTGGGCCGTCAAGGGACGCTGCATCGATTTCTGAAGGCGCGCGTGGCTTTCCCCCGCGCCTGACGCGCGGGATGCTGCGCCATCAGGTCTCGTTGGGCTGAAGCCCCCGGCCAAATCCCTGCCGCGCACGCTGGCGTGGCGGGGGCATGTGGCATGAAATCAGGTAAATCCCGGCGACGAACACGATCTGCGACAGGGAATTGAACCACAACGCCAGTTCATAGGCCCTGTCCGCCGTAACCGCCTGGTAAAGGGCGTAAAGGGCAAAGGGGATCGAAATCGGGCGCATTCCCGCCAGCATCCCGCGCAGCGGATTGAGGTAACCCGGCCGCACCATCCCGCGCATGCGATGTATGCCGATGTAGAAGATGACCTCGAAACACCATCCCAGCATGTTGGTGACGACGCTGTCGAACGACATGCCCTCCAGCATCAGCAGGGCGGAAATGGACACCGCCGACAGGACGATCGACCCGACCTGAAAATTCATGCCCAGATCCATGGCGGAGACCCGTTCGGGAAGCGCATCGGCAAAAGGCTGGAAAACCCGGTCCAGCAGCCATGCATCGAACTGATTGACGCGTTCACCAAAAGACATTGCAGTTCCCGTAACAGTCCAGTCCCGCCACGCGCCGCGGACGCCGCCGCGATGGCGTGTGTGCATGCACGATCATTGTCCGTACACGGCCCGCACGACCGCGTCGGGATACGCGCCGATCATGCCGGCAAGCGCGGTATTGCTCAGCATCACGATGGAAATACCGCATGCCCGGTCCACCGTCCACTGATGCCCGTAAACCCCGCCCCACGTAAAGCTGCCAACCGAAAGCGGCGTCCGCGCCGCAACGGGGTCGCTGATGACGACCCCGCCAAACCCGAAGCGCTTGCCACGGAAAAACGGCCCCATAGGGATATCGCCGATAGCGTTCGCGCCGAAACGCATGGCCGATGAAGGGGACAGGATCGGCCCGCCGCCGGCGCGTATCGCCTCGATGAAGGTCATGAAATCCTCCGCCGTTCCCACCATCCCCGCCCCGCCGGAGGGATAGGACGCACGGTTGCGGACGCGATCGGGCACGAAGTGGATTTCCGAGACCCTGCCATCGGGCAGGATGCGCGGCAGGCGATAGGAATCGGGCATCCGCTGCGGCACGGGCCGGGCATCGGCATAACAGGTCGCCAGCGTATCGCCAGGGGCGACGTGAAAGCCCGTCCGCGTCCAGCCCCCCAGCCGCGTCCCGATATGACGGTCCACCAGTTCCGCCAGATCGGCATTCCCCGCCTGTTCCAGCACGCCCCCCATGACATCGAGGCCAAGCGAATAGGCCCATCGCGTGCCCGGCGCGAAAATCAGCGGCACCCCCGCCAGCCGCTCCAGATTGTCCCGCAACGACAGGCCCGGTTCCGCCAGCCCGTCCGAAACCCCGGCGCGGGCATAGGGATTGTCATCGCGCGGGAACTGGAACCCGTAGGACAGGCCGCTGCTATGGCTGAGGAGGCGATGAAGGGGGATTTCCGTTTCGCCCCCGTCTGGCAGGCGGGGACGAAAAAACGGCAGGTAACGCGAAACGGGATCATCCAGGTCCAGCATCCCGCGCTCCGCCATCGCAAGGGCAAGCGCGGTCACCACCGGCTTCGTCAGGGAGGCAAGGCGAAACCGGCTGTCGATGCGCATGGGCCGGGCGGATTCGCGATCCTCCATCCCCACGGCGTGGCGCAGGACGACGCGCCCGCCTGCCGCCACCATGACGACCGCGCCCACCAGGCGCCCGGACGCGACGGCATCATCCATCACCCTTACCACGCGTTCGCGCATGGCATCCGCGCGCGCATCCGTCATTCGGCCGCCCCTTCGCCTGTCGTGCTGTCCCCGCATACATTAAGTGACATCGACCGCAACGCAAGGACCCGGATGAACTGGTCACGTCGCAAGAACGGGGATAACCTGTCCGTCATGAACAGATGTCTGCTCCCTTCGCTGTTTTCCCTGCTTATGGCGGGCAGCAGCTTCCTCTGCACTCCGGCATTGGCGGCATCGCCGGAGCAGCATGCGCCAGCCCCCGCCACGCAGGCCCAGGCCGAAGCCCCGGTGGTACGCGCGACCCTGCCCAACGGCATGCGGGTCATCATCGTGCGCGACCGGCTGGCCCCGGTCGTCACGACGGAAATGAATTACCTGATCGGCTCCGCCGCCGCGCCGGAAGGCTATCCCGGCATGGCGCACGCGCTGGAACACATGATGTTCCGCGGCAGCAAGGGACTCGACAGGGACCAGCTGTCGGCCATCGGCGCGCGGATGGGTGGCAACTACAACGCGGACACGACGGAAAATACGACCCAGTATTTCTATACCGCCCCGGCGGAGGACCTTGATATCGCCCTGCGTATCGAGGCGTTGCGCATGAACGGCCTGACCCTGTCGGAAGAGGAATGGACGCATGAGCGCGGCGCCATCGAACAGGAGGTGTCGCGCGACCTGTCCAGCCCCGGGTACCAGTACCTGTCGCGCCTGCAGTCGATCCTGTTCGCCCACACGCCCTATGAACATGACGCGCTGGGAACACGCGATTCGTTCGATCACACGGACGCGGCCATGCTGCGCCGTTTTTACCAGGACTGGTACGCCCCCAACAACGCCATCCTGATCATTGCCGGCAATGTCGATCCCGATCAGACGCTGGCGCATGTGCGTGACATCTTCTCCCCGCTGCCCGCGCGCACCCTGCCCGCGCGTCCCACCGTAACACCCGGCCCGGTGCAGCCGCAGATGCTGAGCTTCCCCACCGACTATCCCGTCGGGCTGATCGCCATCGCCAGCCGCATGCCGGGACTGCGGGCGCATGATTACGCCACTGCCCAGATCCTGTCGGATGTGCTGTCGAGCCAGCGCGGCGCGCTTTACGACCTTGTCCCCGAGGGCAAGGCGCTGCTGGCCGGATTTGATTACGCGCCCAAGGCCGATGCGGGGATCGGCATCGCGCTGGCGGCGTTCCCGGCGGGCAAGGACCCGTCCGCCCTGTTGCAGACGCTGCGCGAGACGCTGGCGTCGCTGTGCGCGCATGGCGTGCCGTCGGATCTGGTCGATGCGGCGCGGCGCAAGGAACTGGCGCATCTGGGCTATTCCGCGAACAGCATTTCGGGACTGGCCTCGATCTGGTCCGAAGCGGTGGCCGTCATGGGACTTGATTCGCCCGAGGACGTGGCCAGTGCCTATGCCGCCGTCACGCCCGAGGACGTCAATCGCCTTGCGCGTGAGGTGCTGGATCCCTCGCACGCCGTCACCGCGATCCTGACGCCCCGCGCCTCCGGCCATCCGGTGGCGGACAAGGGCTTTGGCGGTTCCGAATCCTTTGCAGCCTCGCCAGACCATCCGGTCGCCCTGCCGCAATGGGCGCAAAAGGACCTGATGACGCTGACGCCGCCGGTCCCCACACCTGCACCATCCAGCTTTACCCTGCCAAACGGGCTGCACCTGATCGTCCGGGCCGCCCATGTCAGCCATACCATCAACCTGTACGGCTCGATCCGCATAGGCGCCGCCATGGAAGAAGCGGCGGGCAAGGAAGGTGTGTCCGACATCACGGATGAACTGTTCCGGTACGGCACGACGACCCATGACCGTGTCAGTTTCCAGAAGGCGCTGGATGATATCGCGGCAAACGAATATGCCGGTTCCGATTTCAGTGTCAGCACCCTGACCCCGGACTTTGAAAAGGGCCTGCGCCTGCTGGCTGACAACATGCTGCACCCTGCCTTCCCTGAAAAGGCGTTCAAGGTGGTACAGATGAATACCGCATCGTCGCTGGTGGGGCTGCTGCAGTCACCGGATTATCTGGTCAGGCGGGCAATCAAATCCGCCATAAATCCTCCGCATGACCCGTCGTTGCGTCAGGCGACGCCGGCGCAGGTCATGAAACTGACGCTTCAGGACTGTCGTGACTTTTACGCGACGGCCTATCGTCCCGACATGACAACCATCGTGGTTACCGGCGACATCACGCCGCAAAAGGCGTTGGAGATGGTTCGCGCGACCTTTGGCGACTGGCATGCCACCGGCCCGGCGCCCAAGGTGGACCTGCCCGCCCGCCCCGACAGCCATGCCTCTGTCGCACGCGTCCCGGACCAGTCCAGCCTGCAGGACAGCGTGGTACTGGCCGAAAGCCTGGGCCTGACGGCGCAGAATCCGGAACATTTCGCCCTGGCGCTGGGGAACGAGGCGCTGGGCGGCGGTTTCTCCGGCCATCTGTACCGCGACCTGCGGGTGCGCACGGGATATGTCTATACCGTCAGCAGCAGCCTGACATGGGCACGCCAGCGCGCGGCGTATTCCATTACATTCGGGGCCGATCCGTCCAAGGTCGCGCCGGCACGTGACGCCGCGATCAGGGACGTGGCCGATATGCAGGCCCATCCCCTTAATGATGACGAACTGACGATGGCAAAGTCCGCCCTGCTGCACGAACTGTCACTGGAACAGGCTAGCCTGAATTCGATCGCCGCCGGCTACCTGCAGCTCAGCGGCCTGGGACTGCCGCTGGATAACGCGAACAGGGCCGCCAGGGCCTATTACGAGATGACGGCACAGGACGTGCAGAAGGCATTCGCCCGCTGGCTGCGTCCCGCCGACATGGCCGAAGTCATCAAGGGACCATGATCCGGTCCCTGCCCTGAGGGGACCTGCGGTCCCATGCCGTCGCCGCTCGGGCGGCGTCAGGGACGCATCCCGTCGCGACAGGCCTCCATGCGCGCGGACGGCGCGTAAGGAACAGATAAAAAAAAGGGCGGTGCCAGATGAATGGCACCGCCCTTTCTTTTCGTATCCCCTGCCCGGTTGGACAGGGGATGGACCGATATCAGCTTTCGGCGTTGCGGCGACGGATCGCTGCACCCAGGATATCGCCCAGCGACGCACCGCTGTCGGACGAGCCGTAGTCGGTGATCGCCTGCTTGTCTTCCTCGACCTCACGACCGCGGATCGTCAGCGCCAGCTTGCGGGCCGCGCGGTCAACCGACACGATCTTCGCATCGACGCGTTCGCCAACCGCGAAACGCTCCGGACGCTGGTCGGCCTTGTCACGGGCCAGCTCGGCGCGACGGATGAAGCCGGTCAGCACGTCGTCAACCTTGACCTCGATGCCGTTGGACTGAACCGCCGTGACGATGCAGGTCACGATGGCGCCCTTCTGCACCTTGCTCAGGGTATCGGCCGCCGGATCTTCATGCAGCTGTTTGATGCCAAGCGAGATGCGTTCCTTTTCCACATCCACGTCCAGGACCTTGGCCTTGACGACCTGACCCTTTTCGTAATGCGTCATGGCGACTTCGCCCGGCTCGTCCCACGACAGGTCGGACATGTGGACCATGCCGTCGATGTCGGGCGACAGGCCGATGAACAGGCCGAATTCCGTGATGTTGCGGATTTCGCCCTCGACCACGGAACCAACCTTGTGTTCCTCGGCGAACTGTTCCCACGGGTTGCGCTGGACCTGCTTCAGGCCGAGCGAGATGCGGCGCTTCGCGCTGTCCACATCCAGGACCATGACGTCGACTTCCTGCGAAGTGGCGACGATCTTGCCCGGATGGACGTTCTTCTTCGTCCAGGACATTTCGGACACGTGCACCAGGCCTTCGACGCCCGGCTCCAGCTCCACGAACGCGCCGTAATCGGTGATGTTCGTGACGCGACCGGTATAGCGGGCACCCGGCGGATACTTGATCGCCACGTTTTCCCACGGATCGGCCTCAAGCTGCTTCATGCCCAGCGAGATGCGCTGCGTGTCGGGGTTGAAGCGGATGACCTGCACGCGGACCGGCTGACCGATCTGCAGGGCCTCGGACGGGTGGTTGATGCGCTTCCACGCGATGTCCGTGACATGCAGCAGGCCGTCGACGCCGCCGAGGTCCACGAACGCACCGTAATCTGTGATGTTCTTGACCACGCCGTCGAGGATCATGCCTTCCTTCAGGCCCTGGATCAGCTCGCTGCGCTGTTCGGCGCGCGTCTCTTCAAGGACGGCGCGACGCGACACGACGATGTTGCCGCGCGCGCGATCCATCTTCAGGATCTGGAACGGCTGCGGCACGCCCATCAGCGGGGTGACGTCGCGCACGGGGCGGATATCGACCTGGCTGCCGGGCAGGAACGCCATCGCGCCACCAAGGTCGACCGTGAAGCCACCCTTGACGCGGCCATAGATCGTGCCGTTGACGCGCTGGTTGCTTTCGAACGCCTTTTCCAGGTTCGTCCAGGCTTCCTCGCGACGGGCCTTCTCGCGCGACAGCACGATGGAACCGTCACGATCCTCGTAACGCTCGACAAACAGTTCGATGACGTCGCCCGGCTTTACGTCGGGGGTCACGCCCGGCGGGCCGAATTCCTTGAGCGCAACGCGCCCTTCGCTCTTGAGGCCGACATCGACGATCGCGAATTCGTCCGTCAGGCGGACGACACGACCGGTTACGACGGAACCGTCAAACGCGCTATCGCGGCCCAGGGTCTCTTCGAGAAGGGCGGCGAAATCCTCGCCACCCGCATGTTCGGCGGTAGGCTGTGTTGTGGCTGAAGCCATGAGTTACTTGTAAATCCCGCATCCGGTCGCATTCCGATGGGAAGGGACCGGAAAATCCTGCGCCCCGCGTCATGATCCCGTACGACCCTGATCGGAACGTCTTGCCCGGCTGCGATCCATGACACGGTCATGGCATGCCTGACGGCCAACATGAAAAACGTCGCGTCCCGCCACGCATGACGAAACGTCAACATTTCACAGCACAGACACCCGATGACCCGTCCGTGTCAATAAAAACCTAGGGGACAGGGGCGAAATACCAGCCACACATAAGCGTCAGCGCGTCATGCGGGCAACAATGCGCAGTGCCTCCGCCAGGACCTCGTCCGCGCTCAGGTCATCGGTCTCGATATGGATGGCGTCGGGGGCTGCGCGCAGCGGGGCTATGGCGCGCGAGGAGTCGGCCGCGTCACGGGCCTCCAGCTCATGCGCGACGCGGGCGATCTGGGCCTCCCGGTCCGGGGCGTCGGGATCTGGGGTCATCTGTTCCCACCGCCGCCGTGCGCGCGCGGCGAGGGAGGCGGTCACGAACAGTTTTACCCGCGCGTCGGGAAAGATCACCGTCCCGATATCCCGCCCGTCCAGCACCGCGCCGTGACGCGTGGCGAAGGCGCGCTGGATATCGACCAGGATACGCCGCACCGACGGCTGCGACGCGACAAGGCTGGCGGCGCGGTCGACCTCCGGCACGCGCAGGTCGGTGCGCGACAGGTCGTCAAGCGTGACCCTGCGGGCCTGGTCATCGGCGGTGGTGGCCGGATCCAGCCCGGCATCCAGCATCCGCCGTCCCGTCGCGCGATACAGCAGCCCGGTATCAAGATACGGAAGGTCCAGCGCGCGCGCCAGCCGCTGTGCCAGCGTGCCCTTGCCCGCCGCCGCCGGGCCGTCCACCGCGATGATCAGCGGCGCGGTCATGCCCGCCGCCCCCGGCCGGTCGCGACATCGATCGAGGCAGGAATGGTCATGGCGGGCATATCAGGGGAGGCCGCGCCATCATGAAGCGGGAACATACAGGCTGTTTTCATACCCCCTCCAATTCCGGATTCCTGCGCCGGGTGTCAATCCGATATTGACACAAAAACATCCCCTGCCCATTGCATTGCGCGCATTGTTTGACATACGCCGGACAAACTGGCATGGGGCTGCGCCCTTTTGTCACGTTGCGACAGTGGCTTTATTCCTTTGCACAGAACAGGATCGACAGGTTCAAGATGGCCCAGCCCAACCTCGGCACAAAGCGCGTCTGTGTCTCCTGCAGCGCCCGCTTCTATGATCTGAACAGGAATCCGGCGGTCTGCCCGAAATGCGGCACGGAACAGCCGGTGGAACTGCCGCGCGTGCGGCGTCCCGTCGAACCCGCGGCCCCCGCGCTTCCCAAGAAGGCGGCCACCTCCGATGACCTCGATCCCGATACGGATCTGGACACGGACGCGGATGCCGACGCGGATGACGTGATGGAAGACGAAGTCGGACTTGACGATGACGACGATGAAATCAGCAGCGCGGACATCGACCTGAAGACCGACAAGGAAGATCACGACAACTGATCTTCGCCACCAGCAATCCCGACCGCGCGATGCACGGCTCCGCTGCCGCGCGTCGCGTTCCCTATGCCGCGTGGGGATTGCGGCGTTCGATCTCCACGCCCACGGCCTCGGCATCGTCGAAGATATCGAGCTTCTCGACCCGGATCCGGGCCACGCGAATCCGCGAATCGGATAGCATCCCCGCAGCGATCCGTTCGGCCAGCGTCTCCACCAGCTGCACGTGCCCCTGCCGCACGAGGCCACGCACCAGAAGCACGACATCCTCATAGGAAACCGTGCGGGCGAGGTCGTCCTCACCCACGTCCAGGCCCGGCGAATCCGTCACCCCGAAGGCGACATTGACGCGGATGCGCTGCGTCACGCCCTGTTCATGCGCGAAGACGCCGATATTGGCGTCCAGCAGCAGGTCGCGCACGAAGACGCATCGCAGGGCGGGCCGGTCCGGCCATGGGGGGAAAACGTTCATGCGCCGTCCGGGGTCCGGTTATCGGAAGGAGGCCTGATGGAAGGTGCCGCAGGCGACCATTGCAGGTGCTGCCCCCCGTCAAGCGCCAGCATCTGCCCCGTGACCGAGGGCATGCAGACAAGCGACAGGGCCGCATGGGCGATTTCCGCCACCGTCGCGCCATGGCCCAGTGGCAGGGCGGCGCACTGGCGGGCAAACTGCGCGGGGGTCTGTCGCGGCGTCGGGAGCACGGGGCCGGGACCAATGGCATTCACCCGGATTCCGCGCGGCGCAAGGGCGAGCGCCATGCTCTGCGTAAGCGACCACAGTGCCGCCTTGGACACGGTATAGCTGACGAAATGCGGCGTGAGCGACCATACACGCTCGTCCAGCATGTTCAGCACCATGCCCTGCCTGTCCGGGGGCATCTGCCGGCCGAATTCCTGCATCAGGACAAAGGGCGCGCGCAGGTTGGGCTCCAGATGCGCATCCCATCCCTCCCGCGTTGCCGTGTCCCACTCGTCGCGTTCGAACACACTGGCATTATTGACCAGCACCCCTACCGGCCCCAGCCTTTCACATACGCGCGACAGGAGGCCACGCGCCTCCTCCTCCTGTGACAGGTCGGCCCGCACGAGGCATCCGGCACGGCCCATCGCCATGATGTCCGACAGTGTCCGCCGGGCCGCGTCATGGCTGGTATTGTAGTGGATCGCCACGTCGAAACCGCTTCGCGCCAGTTCCTGGGCGATGGCGCGTCCCAGTCGCGCGCCGCCCCCCGTCACCAGCGCCGCGCGCGGTATCGCGGCGGGCACGGGCCAGGACATCGCGTCTGCCATCACGCTGGCCGGCGCGCCATCAGCGCGGCCGCAAGCGTGCCGTCGTCAAGGACATCCAGCGCGCCGCCAACCGGCACGCCCTGTCCCACGCGACTGACGGGAATATTGAACCGCGACAGGCTGTCATGCAGCCAGTGCATCGTCGTGGCGCCATCGACCGTCGCACCCAGCGCCAGGATGACCTCCCGCACGCCGCCTGCCTCCAGCCGGGCATAAAGCGGGGCGACGTTCAGGTCCTCCGGACCGATTCCATCCAGCGCCGAAAGCGTTCCGCCCAGCACCTGATAGACGCCACGATGCACGCCCGCGCGCTCCAGCGCCCACAGGTCGCCCACGTTTTCGACGACGCAGACCAGTCCGCGGTCGCGCGACGGGTCGGCGCAGATCGAACACGGGTCGCAGGTATCAAGGTTGCCGCAGGTCGAACAGGTCCGCACCGCGCGGGCCGCATGTTCCATCGCCTGCGCCAGCGGCAGCATGCGCGCATGGGGCTGGCGCAGCAGCGCGAGTGCCGCGCGCCGGGCGGAACGCGGCCCCAGCCCCGGCAGCCGTCCCAGAAGGGTAATCAGCCGCTCGATTTCCGCGCCGCCCATCACATCCCCCTGTGGTTCGGGTCTGCGATCAGAACGGGAATTTCATGCCACCGGGCAGGTTCAGTCCGCCGGTCACCTTCTTCATCTCCTCGCTCGCCGTTGCATCGAGCTTCGTGCGCGCGTCGGCGCAGGCGGCAAGGATCAGGTCCTGCAGCATTTCCATTTCTTCGGGATCGGCCAGCTTGGGGTCGATCCGGATGGCCTTCATGTCACCCTTGCCATTGAGGGTGACATTCACCATGCCCGCGCCCGCGCTGCCCTCGATGGTCATTGATTCCAGCTTGGCCTGCATTTCTTCCATGCGGGCCTGCATCTGCGTGGCCTGCTTCATCAGGCCGGCAAGATTCTTCATGTTCACTTTTCTCCTTCAGGCGTCAGTCTTCGGGGGGCAGATCGTCTTCATCCACCAGTTCGGCATCCAGTGGCGCGAATTCCAGATCCGGGGCCAACATGGCTGGTGTGATGTCTTCAGGCGGAAGGCCGTAATCGTCAAGCGCATGATCGGTCACCTGCCCCAGCCGCGCGGTGGGAAAGACCGACATGATCGCCTGAACCAGCGGGTGGGAGGCCGCGTCCGCGCGATGGATCTGGATGATTTCGGCCCCCTGCTCCGCCAGGGTGGGTTCGCCCTCTTCCTCGCAGGTGCGGATTTTCCAGGCCGGATCGCCCGTTTCCTTGCGCAGCAGGTTTTCCAGACGCCGCGCAAGTCCCGCGATCGCGCCCGTTTCCACGCGGATCCGGATCTCGGGCGCGGCGAATGCCACCAGATGCGTCGAATGCCTCAGATGTCCGTGAAGCATGGCGTCGCGTCCCGAAACGAACGCCACGACCTCCCGCCACGTGCGCAGCTGGGGCCGCGCCTCGGGCACGGGACGGGCGATGACCTCGCTTTCCGCCACGCCATCGACGCGGACGCCGCCATTGGCGACCATGCGCAGCGCCGGTCCCCCCGATGGCGCGCCCGGCGCCACCCGCGCGGTGGCCGTAACCTGCGGCCCCACGGCCTGCGGGATGTTAGCCTGCGGGGTGTTGGCCTGCGACGGCGCGTCGGGTGTCGCCCCACCCTGTCCGTCAGGGGCCGGCGCGGCCGGGCCACGTTCGGTCATCCGCCGCACCAGTTCGCCCGGTGGCGGCAGGTCCGCCACGTAACACATGCGGATCAGGACCATTTCGGCGGCCTGCCTGCGGTCAGGCGCGTGCTCCACCTCCGCCTGCCCCTTGAGCAGCATCTGCCACGTGCGCCCCAGCACCGGCACGGAGACACGATCCGCGATGGCGAGACAGCGCTCACGCTCCATTTCCGGCAGGTCCGAACCCTCCCGCAGGGCCGGAACCGCCTTGAGGCGGGAGACCGTATGGATCAATTCCAGCACATCGGCCAGCATCACGCCAAGGTCCGCGCCGCGCGCGAACACCTCGTCCGTGATGGTCAACGCCTGATCGGGCCGCCCGGCCAGAACCGCGTCGAGCAGGTCGAACACCATGCCCCGGTCGGCCTGCCCCAGCATGCCGCTGACCAGCGTGGCGTCGATCGGCCGCGCATCGGCCTGTCCCTCGCCATCCAGCGTGCCCTGCGCGATGGCCTGGTCCAGCAGCGACAGCCCGTCGCGCACCGACCCGTCCGCCGCCCGCGCGACCAGCGCAAGCGCATCGGGCGTGAAGGACACATTTTCCGCCGCCGCCACGCGTCCGAAATGCGCGGCCAGCATGTCCTGCGGCACGCGGCGCAGGTCGAATGTCTGACAGCGCGACAGCACCGTCACCGGCACCTTGCGCAGTTCGGTCGTGGCGAAAATGAACGTCACCTGCGATGGCGGTTCCTCAAGCGTCTTGAGCAGCGCGTTGAACGCGTTGCGCGACAGCATGTGGACCTCATCGATGATGAAGACCTTCATGCGTCCCTGGATGGGACGAAAGCGCGTCGATTCGATGATCTCGCGCACGTCGTCGACGCCGGTGCGCGACGCGGCGTCCATTTCCATGACATCGGGATGGCGATCGGCAAGGATGGCGACGCAGTTTGGACACACGCCGCACGGATCGGCGGTCGGTCCCCCCTTCCCGTCCGGGCCGGTGCAGTTCAGCGCACGGGCAATGATGCGCGCCGTCGTCGTCTTGCCCACGCCGCGCACGCCCGTCAGCATGAAGGCATGCGCCACGCGCCCCAGCGCGAAGGCATTGCGCAGGATGCGGACGGTCGTGTCCTGACCGATCAGGTCATCAAAGGTGGTGGGACGGTACTTGCGCGCCAGAACCCGATAGGGTGTCGCCGTCGCGGCAGGGGCGGGCGGCGACGGCGCATCACCGAACAGGCCGGGTCCATCATCCACGGGCGGGGACGGCAGATCCTCCTCCCCGGAACGGTCCTGATCCGAAGAAGCGTTCATTGATGCATCCGGGCTGGGTAAATATCGCGCGCCATGTCCTGCGTAGCAGGCTGGCGGGGCCTCGATCCAGGGTGGAAGACCGGACACATAACCCGAGCGAAACTCACTGCGGCTGCTTCCTTCCGGACCTGACCGGGTTGGCAAGGTACCCGTCTATGGCCGATCTTCCGCGTGCTTCTTAACACAGATCCCCCCTGGGGACACAAGGGGCCTGCCTGAAAAAAACCTCCCGCCAGCAAAAGGTCATTCCCCCACCGCGGCACTGGTGCTGTGGCGCCGGTCGGCACCGCCATAATACCGTGCGTCGCCTGCGGGCGCGTTCAGGCGTGCCCCCCCGACAAGGATCCCCTCCGCCACGCCCCAGTGGGGATAGGACTGGAAGCTGTAGCCCTCGCGCCGCAGCGTGTCGATCACGCCGGGCGTCAGGGCACCCTGTTCCACCTGCACGGCCTCGGGCTGCCACTGTTCATGGATGCGCGGCAGGTCGACGGCGTGCTGGATATCCAGCCCGTAATCAATCACGCCCAGCACGACCGACAGGACGATGGTGGGAATGCGCGACCCGCCGGGACTGCCGATCACCATCACCGGCTTTCCATCGCGCGAAATGACGGTGGGCGTCATGGAGGACAGCGGCGTCTTGCCCGGCGCGATCTCGTTCGCCTTGCTGCCGACGATCCCGAACATGTTGGGCGTGCCCGGCCGGGTGGAGAAATCGTCCATTTCATCATTCATGAACACGCCGGTCCGTCCCGCGACCATGCCCGCGCCAAACCACCCGTTCAGCGTATAGGTCACGGCGACGGCCATCCCGTCCCGGTCGATCACGGAATAATGGGTGGTTTCCTGCCCTTCGGGCGTGGGGAGTCCGGGCCGGATGGAGGCCGAGGGGACCGCATGGCCGGTCGGGATGGCCGCGCGGATCTGGCGCGCATATTCCACATCCAGCAGGTGGGCGACGGGATTGGCGACAAAGGCCGGGTCGCCAAGGTCCTGCCGGTCGGCATAGGCATGGCGCATGGCCTCCACCTCCCGCGTGACGGCGGGCGCGGTGTACAGGCCAAGGCGGTGCATGTCATAGCCCGACAGGATGTTCAGCATCTCGCACAGCGCGACGCCGCCGCCACTGGGCGGGGGGGCGGTGTCGATATGGTAACCACGGTAATCGCAGGTCAGGGTCGGCAGCACGCGCGGCCTGTATCCCGACAGGTCGGCACGCGTCAGGATGCCGCCCCCCCTGCGACTGGCCTCCACGATCTCGGCTGCGGTGCGTCCCTCGTAAAAACCCCTGGTTCCCTGACGCGAAATCCGTTCCAGCACCTGCGCCAGTTCGCGCTGCACCAGACGGTCGCCCGCCTGCAGGGCGGAGCCGTCGGGACGCAGGAAAAAGCGGCGCGCCACAGGATCGCGACGGAAATCGTCATTCCCATGGGAAATCAGCTCCACATCCCCATCGGTCAGGACAAATCCATCCCGCGCCAGGGCAATGGCCGGCGCCATGACCTGCCTGCGTGAAAGGTGTCCCCATCGCTGCCGCGCCAGTTCCAGCCCGGCGACGGTTCCGGGGATCCCGACGGCTTTCCATCCCTTGGTCGACAGCCCGGCAATGACGTTGCCACTGGCGTCCTGGAACATGGTGGCAGTGGCTGCGGCCGGTGCATGTTCCCGGAAATCGAGGAATATCGCATGCCCGTCCGGCGTGCGCAGGGTCATGAACCCGCCGCCGCCGATATTGCCCGCCGCGGGATAGACCACGGCAAGGGCGTATCCCACCGCGACGGCGGCATCGACGGCATTTCCCCCCTGCCGCAGGATGCGCGCGCCAACCTGCGACGCCAGCGTCTGCGCGGAGACGACCATGCCATCGCGCCCGCCCACCGGCGGCATCGACGCCACGGGCGCGGAGCCACCGCCAAACGCCAGCGGGTCATCCTGCACCGCCCCGCCCGCAGGCGCGGCACAGGCCACGCCATCGGACAGCAGCAGCACGGCCGCCAGAAGCAGCCCCCCGGTCCGGCGCGACCACCGCAGGTGCCACCACGCGTCCGTTTTCATCTTCCCGTCAGACAGGAGCATGCCGCAGGCCCGCTCAGCCGGCGATATCGTAAGGCGGCTTGTTCAGCCCTGCGGGGGAATAGGTGAAGACCTCGCACCCGTCTTCGGTCACGCCCATCATGTGCTCGAACTGCGCCGACAGCGAACGGTCACGCGTCACGGCGGTCCAGCCATCGTCAAGGATCTTCACGTCCGGACGACCGATATTGAGCATCGGCTCGATGGTGAAGAACATGCCCGGGCGCAGGACGACACCATGACCCGGCCGGCCGTAATGCAGCACGTTCGGCGCTGCGTGGAAGGTCCGGCCAATCCCGTGGCCGCAGAAATCGCGCACCACCGAAAAACGCCGTTCCTCGGCATAGGTCTGGATGACGTGCCCGATATCGCCCATCGTCGCGCCGGGGCGCACCGCCGCGATGGCCAGCATCAGCGATTCATAGGTGGCATCGATCAGTTTCTGCGCCTTGATCGACGGCGTGCCGACCGTGTACATCCGGCTGGTGTCGCCAAACCAGCCATCAAGGATGACGGTCACGTCGATATTGAGGATATCGCCTTCCTTCAGCACCTTGTCGCCGGGAATGCCATGGCAGACAACGTGGTTGATGGAAATGCAGCTCGCCTTCTCATAACCGCGATAGCCGATCGTCGCGGACACGCCCCCATGTTCGACCATGTAGGCGTGGATCAGGTCGTCAAGTTCCCCGGTTGTCACCCCCGCGCGCACATGGGGCGTAATCATGTCGAGCGTCTTCGCCGCAAGCTGTCCGGCTGCCCGCATGCCGACAAAATCCTCGGGCGAGTGCAGGACAATCTTACCCTCGTTCATGTCGCCATCCATGCCGATACCCCTTCGTCGCTAATTCCCGCATGATCGCGCCCCCGCCCCGCGCACACCGGGCAGGCAGCCCGGCGCCGCGACCCGACGGGCGCGATGCCATCCCCAGAACGGCGGGAGGTTCTATACCCCCATCGCAATGTCATGTCATCCACGGACGCTTCATGCCCGTGGACGGGCTGATCCTAGCTGCGCGCCCTGCGGGATGTGGTCGCGCCATGGCGGACCTGTCCCATGCCGACAAGATGGACGTGGGCATGCGTTGCCGCATGCGCATGCGCTGCATGGGCGGAAAGGACATGTCCGGGACGCCGCATGCGCGCGCAGGACAGGGGGATCGAGGCATCGGCCACCTGTTCCGGCCCGTCCGCGCGCATGCGCGCGCTGGCAAGCACCACCCCGCGGGCCGCGGCGCGACGGCGGGCGGCCAGCGTGCTGCGCGCCAGGACCAGCGGCCGCTGCACGGGGGCGATCCCCTCCCGGCGGAAGCTGTCGTCAAGCAGGTCGGCCATCACGGCGTTACGCTGCATGTTGGAGGACGCGCCCATGACCACGCCGATCAGGCGCACGTTGTCGCGCACCGCGGAAGTCACGAGGTTATGCCCCGCCACGGCGGTATAGCCGGTCTTGAGCCCGTCCGCCCCGGGATAGGACTGGAGCATCGGGTCGTGGTTGGGAACATAGCGCCCGCGGAAATAGAAGGCCGGGACCGCGAAGTAATGGTAATATTCGCTGAAATCCAGCGCGATGTGCCGCGCCAGCGTGGCAAGGTCGCGCGCGGAGGTCATCTGTTCCTCGTTCGGCAGGCCGGAGGCGTTGCGGAACGATGTGTCGTTCATCGACAGGTGCGCCGCCTGCTGCGTCATGATCTGGGCAAAGACCGCCTCGTTGCCGCCGCCGAGGAATTCCCCCAGCGCGCAGGCGGCGTCATTGGCCGATTTCGTCACGAGCGCGAGGATCGCCTCCTCCACCGTAAGGTAGCTGCCCGGGCGCAGCCCCAGCTTCGACGGTTCCATCGAGGCGGCATGCGCGCTGACGGGCACGACCTGGTCCAGCGTGATGCGCCCCGCGCGCAACGCCTTGAACGTCAGGTAAAGCGTCATCAGCTTTGTCAGGCTGGCGGGATAGCGGCGCAGGTCGGCGTTCGACTGCGACAGGATGGCGCCGGTACGCGCGTCCATGACGATGGAGCTGATCTGCCCCACGTACTGCGCCCGCGCCTGCCCCGCGCCACCAAGGAGGAATGCTGCCAGGCCCACGAATGCCAGAAGGGAAACCTTCATCCGGGCGGCGCGTGCAAGGAAAAGGCGCGTCATACGATGGGGGAAAGCGGACATGCGGTGATTATCATCCAGTGCTGCGCCATGGGGGCGTTGTCCCCGGGGCCTCCATCATATGACCAATTGGTTCCGACCCATCCTAGACAGCGCGGGACGCCAGCGTCCAGAGCGGAATCGGGGAAATACCGTAAGCTGCATGCAACTTTGTATTGCACGACGGTCCACGTCACGTCACTTCGTCACACGAAACCGCGAGGAGGCGAAAAAATCATGACCAATAATGCCCGCAGCCCCTTTCAACGGGGAATGGACTTCCAATATGGTAAGATCATGTCCGTCAAGAGCCTGCCCTTCACTGCCATCGAACCGCCGCCGCACCGCGTGGGGCCGCCGCCTGCGCACGCGCATGGCGGAAACACCCCCCCGCGCCGTCCCGACGGCACCGGCGACAATGGCAACGACGACGGGCTGGCGGGCGTTGTCATCAGGACGCGGCCACAGACCCGCAAGCCGGCGATGTACAAGGTCCTGATGCTGAATGACGATTACACCCCCATGGAATTCGTCGTTCACGTTCTGGAAAGGTTTTTCCAGAAAAACCGGGAGGAGGCGACCGACATCATGCTGCATGTCCACAAGCGTGGCGTCGGCGTGTGTGGCGTCTTCACCTACGAAGTCGCTGAAACAAAGGTCACGCAGGTCATGGACCTTGCACGCCAGAACCAGCATCCCCTGCAATGCACGATCGAAAAGGACTGAGGCCACGGTCAGGCATTTTCCCCCTCTTGCATTCTTTCATGCGGATTTATGCAATTTTCCTCTGGCATTCTCTCCGCAACGGGACAAAGATCAGCTTGATTGTCCGGTCATGATCCCCGGGGCCGCAATGGCCCCCTCTGGAAAAGGAGCGTCTCGGCATGTTGTCACGTAATCTGGAACAGACGCTTCATCGTGCGCTGACACTCGCCAGCGAACGGCGGCATGAATATGCCACCCTCGAACATCTTCTTCTCTCCCTCATCGACGATCCGGACGCGGTCACGGTCTTCCGGGCCTGTGGCGTAGACCTGGACAAGCTGCGGCATGACCTGACGGAATTCCTGGACAAGGATCTGGCGGGGCTGGCGTCCGACCGCGCCGTCGATCCCAAGCCGACGGCCGCCTTCCAGCGCGTGATCCAGCGCGCGGCCATCCATGTCCAGTCCACCGGCCGTGACGAGGTGACGGGGGCGAACGTCCTTGTCGCCCTGTTCGCCGAACGCGAAAGCCATGCCGTCTATTTCCTGCAACTGCAGGACATGACGCGCCTGGACGCCGTCAACTTCATCTCCCACGGGATCGCCAAGGCCCCGGAACGCTCCACCCGCCGCCCCGTCGCCGGCACCCCGTCCGAAGGCCCGGACCCGGAGCGCGAGGAAACCGGCAAGGGACGGCAGAAAAGCCAGGACGCGCTTTCGACCTACTGCGCCAACCTCAACGACAAGGCTGGCGAGGGGAAGATCGACCCGCTGATCGGGCGCGATTCGGAAATCGAACGCACGATCCAGATCCTGTGCCGCCGCACCAAGAACAACCCGCTTTATGTGGGCGACCCCGGCGTGGGCAAGACCGCGATCGCCGAAGGGCTGGCCAAGCGCATCGTCGAGGGCGACGTGCCGGAGGTCCTGCTCAATTCCACGATCTATTCCCTCGACATGGGCGCGCTTCTGGCGGGCACGCGCTATCGCGGTGATTTCGAGGAACGGCTGAAGGCCGTGGTGACGGAGCTTGACAACAATCCGGGCAGCATCCTGTTCATTGACGAAATCCATACCGTGATCGGCGCGGGCGCCACGTCGGGCGGCGCGATGGATGCGTCCAACCTGCTCAAGCCCGCGCTGGCGGCAGGTACGCTGCGCTGCATCGGCTCCACCACCTACAAGGAATACCGCCAGCATTTCGAAAAGGACCGGGCGCTGGTGCGCAGGTTCCAGAAAATCGACGTGGCCGAACCGTCCGTCGATGACGCGGTCAAGATCCTGCGCGGGCTGAAGGTCAATTACGAAAAGCACCACAAGGTCCGTTACACCGATGACGCGATCCGTGGGGCGGTGGAACTGGCGGCGAAGTACATCCATGACCGCAAGCTGCCGGACAAGGCCATCGACGTCATTGACGAGGTGGGGGCGTCGCGCATGCTGGTGCCCGAAAACCGGCGGCGCAAGACCATCACCCTGAAGGACGTCGAGGATATCGTCGCCAAGATCGCCCGCATCCCGCCCAAGAGCGTGTCGTCGGACGACAAGGAGACGCTGCGTTCCCTTGAGCGTGACCTCAAGGGCATGGTCTATGGGCAGGACAAGGCGATCGAGGCGCTGACGGCGGCGATCAAGCTGTCACGCGCGGGCCTGCGCGATGCGGAAAAGCCGATTGGCAACTACCTCTTCTCCGGCCCGACGGGCGTGGGCAAGACCGAGGTGGCAAAGCAGCTGGCCAGCACGCTGGGCATCGAACTGATCCGTTTCGACATGTCGGAATACATGGAACGGCATTCGATTTCGCGCCTGATTGGCGCACCGCCGGGCTATGTCGGTTTCGATCAGGGCGGGCTGCTGACCGATGCGATCGACCAGCACCCGCATGCGATCCTGCTGCTTGACGAGATCGAGAAGGCGCATCCGGATCTTTACAATGTCCTGCTGCAGGTCATGGACCATGGCCGCCTGACGGATCACAACGGCAAGACGGTCGATTTCCGCAATGTCATGCTGATCATGACGACCAACGCGGGGGCCGCCGACCTGAGCAAGGAAGCCATCGGTTTCGCCCGCAACGGCCGCGAGGGCGAGGATGAGGAAGCCATCAAGCGCATCTTCACCCCCGAATTCCGCAATCGCCTGGACGCGATCATTCCCTTCGCCCACCTGTCGCCCGAAGTGGTGGACCGGGTGGTGGAGAAGTTCATCTTCCAGCTGGAAGCCCAGCTGGCGGATCGCAACGTGATGATCGAGATTTCGTCGGCGGCGAAGGAATGGCTGGCGGAACGTGGGTACGACCGGCTGTATGGCGCGCGTCCGCTGGGCCGCGTCATTCAGGAAAACATCAAGAAGCCGCTGGCCGAGGAACTGCTGTTCGGCAAGCTGGTCAAGGGCGGGGTCGTCAAGATTTCGCTCAAGGATGGCAAGCTGGACTTCGACTACATCTCCCACGATTCCGCAGCGTCCGCGACGGAAGGGGATGAAGGCGACAACGAAAAAGAGTCTGAAACCGCGGACTGAAGCCCCTTCCGTCAGGAACGGGCCGCAACAGGGAACAGGGACCGGAAACGGTCCCTGTTTTCTTATGTGCGCCCCCTTTTCGATCCGGGCATTGCCACCGGCGGCAATGTTATGGTCAGGCGTTACCGCTGCATGAACTGAACCATGCGGGATCGATATTCACGCTCGCCAGTGCCTGCCGCCATTTGCCGGCATGATCGGGGCTGAAGATGATGTCTTCGGTCGCGGGGGCTGATACCCAGGCATTGTGGCGCAGGATTTCGTCTTCCAGCTGCCCGGCCTCCCAACTCGCGTGTCCCATCGCCAGCAGGGCGTGCTGTGGCCCCGCCCCATCCGCGATGACCCGCAGGATATCGAGGCTTGCGGTCAGGGTGGTGCTGTCGTTGACGGCCATGCTGCCGTTGCCTTCCCAGTCAGCGGAATGCAGGACAAACCCGCGTGAGCTGTCGACCGGCCCGCCGGCGCAGATCCCGATCCGGCGGCGCGGCGGCACGGGGGCCACGCCAAGCTGTTCCAGCACGTCATCAAGCATGGGCTGGGACAGCCGGCGGTTGACCACCAGCCCCATGGCCCCGTCTTCCGCCGAATGTGCGCACAGGTAGATGACACTACGCGCAAAGGGCGTATCCATAAGGGCCGGGGTCGCCACCAGCAAATGTCCGGTCAGGTTGTGACCTGATGTCATGGATATCTTAGGCATGCCTGAGGATAGAACCAGATTCCCGCTGCTTTGCAACCATTTCATGGAAAATCCGCCCCCCTGATGCGTAATCCCCCCATGCGGAAGCGTTCGTCACGGTCATGTCACGCATGTATGTATGTCCCTGCACATGCGGACCCGTGAATTTGAATATGTTGGCCAACAGCGCCACACTGTTCCCATCCCCTGCATCCCAACAGACCGAAAGGAAGCATCCGATGCCGAAGATTGCCCTTGTCACCGGCGCCACGTCCGGATTTGGAAAGGCCATCGCCACGCGGCTTGTGCGTGACGGATATCATGTGATCGCCACCGGTCGCCGCCAGGAACGGCTGGATGCGCTGGCGGCACAACTGGGAAAGGCACTGCTGCCGTTCCGCCTCGACATGACGGACAAGGCCGCGATCCAGTCCCTGCCCGACGCCCTGCCCGAGGAATGGCGCGCGATCGACATACTGGTGAACAATGCGGGCCTCGCGCTGGGGATCGCAAAGGCGCAGGAGGCCGAGATCAGCGACTGGGAACGCATGATCGCCACCAACGTCACGGGGATGGTGGAACTGACGCGCGCGCTGCTGCCGGGCATGGTCGCGCGCGATCGCGGGCATATCGTCTCGCTGGGCAGCACGGCCGGGATCTATCCCTATACCGGCGGAAACGTGTATGGCGCGACCAAGGCGTTTGTCGAACAGTTCATGCGCAACCTGCGCTGCGACCTTCTGGGCCAGAACGTGCGCGTCACCAATATCGCGCCCGGCCTGTGTGGCGGCAGTGAATTCAGCCAGGTGCGCCTGCGCGACAATGCCAGGGCGGCGGCGGTGTACGAGGGGACGCACCCCCTGATGCCCGATGACATCGCCGAAACCGTTTCATGGATCGTGGGATTGCCCCCGCACGTCAACATCAACCAGATCGAAATGATGCCGACCTGCCAGGCCGCCGGTGGCCTGGCGGTGGCCAAAGGCATGAAGGACTGAGCCGGATTCATGGAAGACAGGACCGAAACGGAAATCGAGCTGGCAACGCGTTTTCGCATTACCGATGGAACGAACTTCAAGCTGTCCGCCTGCCCCACCCGCGCGGCGGAAGATTGCGGGCTGGAAAAGAAAACCGGCAAGCGACGGCTGTATGAACGGATCGGGCGGCTGTCGGAACTGCAGTCGCGCCTGTACGCCAATGGCGAATGGTCGGTGCTGATCGTGCTGCAGGCCCCCGACGCGGCGGGCAAGGATGGCATCATCAAGCACGTGATGTCGGGCATCAATCCCGAAGGGGTGAATGTCACGTCCTTCAAGCAGCCCGGTCCGGTGGAGCTTGCCCATGACTATCTGTGGCGCGAACATCTGGCGTTGCCGGCAGGGGGGCATATCGGCATCTTCAACCGCAGCCATTACGAGGAAGTACTGGTCACGCGCGTGCATCCGGAAATCCTGGAAAACCAGAAAATCCCGCCGCAACTGCGCAAGTCCCCCACCCTGTGGGACGACCGCTGCCGCGATATCCGCCATTTCGAGGATTATCTGGCGCGACAGGGCACGGTCATCCTGAAATTCTTCCTCCACCTTTCCAAGGACGAACAGCGCAAGCGTTTCCTGTCGCGCATCGACCATCCCGACAAGAACTGGAAATTTTCCATCGGCGACATCCATGAACGCCAGTACTGGGACAGTTACCAGAACGCCTATGAACAGGCGATCCGCAACACGGCGGACGTGCATGCCCCGTGGTTCGTCATTCCGGCGGACCAGAAATGGTTTGCGCGGCTGGTGGTGATCGAGGCGATCATTGCCGCGCTGGAGCAGCTGAATCTGAAGATGCCGAAACTTGACGCCGCCGGGCGGGCGGAACTGAAAAAGGCGCGCCAGCAGCTTCTGTCCGAAAAGAAATAGAAAGCCCTGCCCGCATATAACGCATGCGTGAGGAAGTCATTGACGCACGCATGCATCCAACGCAAGGAAGACAGGCACGGACACAAAAGACATACAAAAGACGAGGACAGTGAATGTCAGCACGCCGAACCCTGCTGCGATCCCTTTGCGCAGGCGCCATGATGGTCACGACGTCGCAGCTTGTCGCCAGTAATGCGGCGCTGGCGTGGGATTCCGTATCGCCAAACTGCGACAATCGCCGCTTTCTCGAGGATCAGGCCCGGTTCGAGAACGAGGAACGCCACACCCGCCATACCGACCTGCCGGAACATGTCTGTGGCCGGGTGATCGCCGTATCAAGGGCGCGACGGACACGCAGTGGCTGGCACGGATATTTCTATGTCGATGTCGGATCGGACATCTCGATCCGCATCGTCTCCGACCTTGACCAGATGAACGCGCCCCAATGGCCATGGGTGGCAAAGGGCGATCAGGTGGATGTCGTCGGCCGCTATTACTTTGACAACCTGCGCAGCCAGGGGATCGACTGGACGCATCACGGCACGGGACGGAGCTGGCACATCCCCGGATATGTCATCGTCAATGGACGCCAGTACCAGTAAGGGGCTTTTGCGGACAAGAAACCGCTTCAGAATAACTGCTGATAAAGACGGTAAAAGTTTTCGGGTGTCGCCTTTTTCCAAAAATGCGACGTCTTTCGAAGCTTTTTGAAAAAAGCTTCACCAAAAACTTCCTGTCCCCTTCATCAGGCTGACCGCTGGTGGTGCAGGCCCATCACCAGCGAAAGGACGGAATGCAGGCCGCGGGGTCCAGTCCCGCGCCACGGGCTTCCTCCACCGCCAGGGCATAATCGGCATCCCTGTCCTTTTCCCAGCTTCCGCCCAGCATTTCCTGATGGATGCCGCCAAGGACCCAGCACCCGTCGACACCTGCGCCCTTTGCACCGCGCATGTCGGTGGCAAGGGAATCCCCCACCGCGAGAATGCGCGACAGGGGCAGGTCCATCATCCGTGCCACCCGTTCATAAACCTCCGGATGGGGCTTGCCGATCCAGCGCACTTCCCCGCCGTGGCTTTCCTCGTACCGGCTGGCCAGCGCCCCCGCGCACAGCAGGCGACGGCTGCCACGGATGACCTGCTGATCGGGATTGGCGCAGATCATCTTCAGCCTGTGCGCCGCGCATTCCTGCAGGACAGGCAGGTAGGGCGTGATGTCTTCTTCCCCACGGTCGGAGTCCGGCCCGGTATTGAGGACGAAATCCGCCTGCGCCGCGTCCTCCACCACATCAAGGTCCAGCCCGGTGAAAAGGTCCACATCCTTTTTCGGGCCAAGATGCAGCATCCGCCGTCCCAGTCCCGCGAACCATGGATCGGTGCGGGCCTGCAGCATCAGGCGGGTGCATTCCCCGCTGGTCATCAGACCTTCATACAGGTCGTCGGTCACGCCCATGGCCCGCAGCCCCTTGCGCACCGTCACGGCCCGGCGCGGCGCGTTCGACAGCAGGATGACCCGCTTTCCCGCCTGTTTCAGGTGGCGCAGGCAGTCCAGGGAACCGGGATAGGGGGCCACGCCATTATGGATGACGCCCCACAGATCCACGATATACCCGTCGTAATCCCCCGAAAGGGGGCCAATTCCCGTGCTTTCCTTCATGCCAGGGCGGTTCCTTTCGCATCGGACAGCGTCTCGAACCCCTGCTGGCGCAGTTCCTTCAGCGTCTCGCGCTTCAGGCGCGGCAGGATCGACGGCCCTTCATAGGCATAGGCGGTATAAAGCTGCACCAGGTCGGCACCCATGCGCACGCGCTCCACGATGTCGGCCCCGCTTTCGATGCCGCCACACGCCACCAGCGTCAGCCGCCTCTGCGCCGCGCGCGACACATGCGCCAGCGTATCGCACGCCATCGGCGTCAGCGGACGTCCCGACAGGCCGCCGCTTTCGTTGGCATAGGCGCTACGCAGGCTGCGGGGACGCGAAATGGTGGTGTTGGTCACGATCAGGCCCTGCGCACCGCCCGCGATCACGGCCTCGACCACGGCGGGGATGTCATCGCGGGCCATGTCGGGCGACAGCTTGACCAGCAGCGGCGGCCGTTCGGGATGCGCGGCCGCGATCGCATCAAGGATGGATTTCAGGCGCGAGGCCTCCAGCAGGTCACGCAGGCCTGGCGTGTTGGGGGAGGACAGGTTGATGACGATGTAATCGACGTAATGCTTGATGCGGCCGACCAGCATGGGATAGTCGCGTTCGGGGTCGGCGCCGGTCTTGTTGATGCCAAGGTTGGCGCCCACGGGCACGCGCGCGCCGAAATTGCGGCCCGACGGGCTAACGCGCTGCAGGCGTGCCAGACGCACGGCGAAACGGTCGATCCCCTGATTGTTGAACCCCATGCGATTGATGATCGCCCTGTCCTCGTTCAGGCGGAACAGGCGCGGGCGCGGGTTGCCCGGCTGCGGACGCGGCGTGACGGTCCCCGCCTCCACAAAGCCAAAGCCGGAGCGCGCCAGCGGACGCACCACCAGCGCGTTCTTGTCAAAGCCCGCGGCAATGCCGATCGGGTTGGGAAACCGCAGCCCCATGGCGCGAACCGACAGGGCGGGATCGTCCCGGGCAGGATCGGACACGCCTCCCAGTCCCAGTTGCAGGGCATTGAGGGCAAGCTGATGGGCGTCCTCGGGATCAAGACGCCGGATCAGGGGCATCATCGTGCGCGACAGAATATTCATGACGGGATTCTTGCCGCAATTCACGCCAAAGGGAAAGAGTTAGAGACTGTCTGAAAACAACCCGTTGATAAAAAATAACAAAAGTTTTGAGGGTGCCGCCTTTTTTCGAAAATGCGACGTTCTTCGAAGCTTTCTGGGAAAAGATTCGCCAAAAACTTTTATGATTTCAGTATGTTATTATGTCTGCCGTTTCAAACGGACATACGGGCGCCGTCTTTGCGATGTGCCTATTTCACATGCAGCGCGTCCACGGCGTCGGGGGGATCGGCGGGAAAGCGGATCAGGTAATACGGGGGCACCCGCAGGTCATGCCCGCCATTCAGCCCGCCAAGGCGGTTCCATTGCCCCAGCGTGCAATAGACATCATTGCCATCGACAAAAATCCCGTCCGGGGACAGGACACGCGGGTCGCGCACCATGGTGTCGAAAGACCCGTCCACATTGCGGCGGAAAATGGCGTCATGTTCGAAATTGGTGGTGTAAATGCGTCCCTGCCCGTCTGTGGCCAGTCCATCGGCCACGCCCTTTTCGCCCTCATCACGCACGGCCTGCGCCAGTTGCGCCTCCGTCGTGGAAAAATCCGACAGCACGGCGGTCGGGATGCTGTACAGGCGCCGACTGGTCAGGGGACAGAAATACAGCGTGCGGCTGTCGGGCGATAGGGTGATCCCATCTATCCCACCCCAGACAAAGCCCGGCTTGTGCCGGGGGGGATCGAAAACCAGCGGCCGTCCCTCCACCACCGCCATGAACCCGCGTTCCGCCTGGGCGGCGGGATGGGTCGCCAGCACCCGGCGCTGCCGGCCGGTGGCGATATCGACCACCACAAGCGCGGGCGACAGGCCGAACGATGAATCCGTGACATAGACGGTGCCCGCCGCCCCGTGCGTCAGGTCCACGCGCAGGTCGTTCATGTGGCTGTCCGGCAGGACGATGCCGGGACGCAGCACGATATTGGCAAAGATGGTGTTTTTTTCGGGATCAATGCCGATCACCTTCGCCGCGCCGGGGGCCAGCGGTTGTCCCGCCAGCTTGCCGTCATCAATGCACCACAACCGCCCGCGCGTATCGGTCGTCATGCCGTGCACCGACATCAGGCGCTGCTGCGGGGACCGGTCCGAGGGCATGCTCCATTGCGCATCGGGATAGGCATGCAGCCCGTCGGCGCGCAGTTCGGCAAGCGTCGCGCCGGCGTGGTTGATGGCATGGCGGGGAAAGCCGACAAAGATCCGCCGTCCCGGCGTGACCGCGATGCCGGACGGGCCGGGACCATCGAAACGGGCAACGATTTCAAACGGCCCCGCGGAATTGAGGCCATAATCGCGGTTCATCCTGCCCGTGGCGGCCGGCGCGGCGCGGGATGCCTGCCCCCCGCCCGCCATGGCAAGGGCCGCGACCCCCACGGGAACCGCAGCACCCAGCAATGAACGACGTTTCATGACCGTACCCTCCCTTATCGCCCACAGTGAAGAAGCATGACGGGATGGACAACCATTCCGTGGCCGCCAGATCGCCCGCCATTCCTTCACATTCAGTTCATTGGCTGACGCGCGGAAGATGCCGCGCCCTCCTGCCCCTGCGTGGATGCCTGCGTCGAACGGCGCACCGCCGCCACGTCCGACGCGCTGACGGGCTGCGCCGCGTTGCCCCATGACTGCCGGATGAAGCTCACCACATCGGCCACCGCCTGGTCATCCATCCGCGCGGCAAAGCCGGGCATGACGAAGGAAGACGGCGCCTGATGGGTGGCGTGCAGCACGCTGCCGGTCAGCACGATACGGATTAGCGACGTGGCGGAGGCATCCATGACCACCGGATTGCCCGCAAGCGGGGGGAAGGTCGTGGGATATCCATGCCCGTCGGTGCGGTGACAGGCGGCGCAGTTATCGACATAGGCCCGCGCGCCGCGCGCCGACAGGTCCCCCGCATGCAGGGCGCGGCCGGTCGCCGCGTCATACCGCCACGTCGCCTGCTCCGCCTGCGCGGGGGGCAGGGATTTCAGGTAATGGGCGATCGCACGCAGGTCCTCTTCCGTCATGTGCTGCGTCCCGTGCCTGATGGCGTCGGTCATGCCGCCAAACGCCGCCGCATGCGTCACGCGCCCGGTGCGCAGGAAGGTGACGATGTCATCCTCGCTCCACCGGCCCAGCCCGACGCGCGCCTCCCCCCGCAGGCTGACGGGGTTCCAGCCGTCAACCGCGCCGCCGCCCGACAGGAACAGCGGCCCGTCCGCCGCCGTCAGGGCCTTTTCCTGCATCGCGATGCCACGCGGCGTATGGCACGCCCCGCAATGGCCCGGCCCTTCCACCAGGTACGCCCCGCGCGCCAGCTGCGGATCGGCAAAAGCACGCCGGACCTGCTGTCCTGCCTGATCCCGCGACGGGACGAACATCATCCGCCATGCCACCAGCGGCCAGCGCATCGAAAGCGGCCATACGATGTCATTGGGGGCGACCGGTGTCGCGACCGGTGCGACGCCCTTCATGAAATAGACATACAGCGCATGGACATCCGCGTCCGTCATGCGCGCATAGGACGGATAGGGCATGGCGGGATACAGCGTCGCCCCGTCGCGCCGGATGCCCTGACGCACCGCGCGGGCGAATTCCGCCTCGCTATATCCGCCGATGCCTGCCTTCGGGTCGGGTGTTATGTTGGTGGAACGGATCGTGCCCATCGGCAGGTGGAACGCCAGCCCGCCGGAAAAGGGCGCATGCCCCGGCAGGGTATGGCACGCGCCGCAATCGGCGGCATGGGCGACATATTCCCCCGCCACGATTTCCGCCCGTTCGTCGCGTGCCGGTTCGGCGCAGGCCGCATGCAGCCCCCACCCGGAAAGCCCGGCAAGCAGGGCGATGACGTGCCCCCCCCTCACAGGGACACCAGCGGGCCGGGATTTTTCAGATAGGTCTGGCGGATATGATATGCCGACCAGTAGGCAAGGGCCGCGACCATCCCGGTCGGGTTATAGCCCGTCCCCTGCGGAAAGGCGTTCGCGCCAATGACGAAGACGTTGGGCACGTCCCATGCCTGCAGATAGCGGTTCAGCGCGCTGGTGGCGGGATCGGTGCCCATTACCGCGCCCCCGCCAAGATGGGTTGTCTGGTATTTGCGCGTGTCGAACGGCACGCCGAATTCCCGCCTTGTCAGCTGCACCTGCCGCGCGTCCATGGCGCGCGCGACTTCCCCGATGCGATCGACGACGTAACGGTTCATCCGGATATCGTTGTCCTTCCAGTCAAACGTCATGCGCAGGAGCGGCAGGCCATAGGCATCCTTCCATGTCGGGTCGAGATCGAGGAAGACATCGCGGTAGGCCATGTTCGCCCCATGCGCGTCGATGCGCAGGGAATGGCGATAGGTATCGACCAGCCCCTTCTTCCACGCGCTGCCCCAGCGTGGCGTGCCGGGCGGGCCACCCGCCTGCGCGGCGGCGATGGCCTTGACCCCCGCCTGGTTCACCCAGACCGGCGATCCCCCGACAAAGCCCAGAGGCCCATGATCGAAATTCTCGCTGTTGAAATCATCAAAGGCGACGCCCCCGCCACCTGTCCCGATGAACTGTTCGGTCTCGATGTTCCTGTTAAGCCAGACAAAGCTTGTCGTGACGTTCTGATAGACGAAGTTCCGTCCCACCACCCCTTCGTTCGCGACAGGATCATAAGGTTTGCCAATGCCCGACAGCAGCATCAGCCGGACATTGTGGAACTGGAACGCGCTGATGATCACCAGTTCGGCGGGCTGCGTCCAGGTCCGTCCCTCCCGGTCCACATAGGTCACGCCGGTGGCGCGGGTTTTCGTGCTGTCCATTTCAACGCGCAGCACATGGGCATGCGTGCGCAGTTCAAACAGCGGGTCGCGCCGCAGGACCGGCAGGATGTTCACGTTCGGCGATGCCTTGGAATACATGTAACAGGCATAACCGCTGCAATATCCACAGAAATTGCAAGGCCCCATCTGAGCGCCGTACGGGTTGGTATACTGGGCCGACGCATTGGCCGCGGGCATGGAATAGGGATGGAATCCCGCCTCTGTCGCGGCCTTGCGGAACAGATGCGCGGTATGGACGTCCTTGAGCGCGGGCAGCGGAAACGGCTGCGAACGTGACGGGGAAAAGACATTTCCCTTTCCCACGACCTGACCGTTGATCATGTAAGGTTCGCCCGACGTGCCGAACACCTTTTCCGCGCGGTCGAAAAACGGTTCGAGTTCGTCATAGGTGACGCCGTAATCCTGAAGGTTCATGCCTTCGGGAATAAAGGATTTTCCATATCGCTCGATCACCTTCGAACGCAGGATCAGGTCGTCGGGGGGCATGCGGAAATGCACGCCGGACCAGTGCAGGCCCGCGCCGCCCACGCCCTCGCCCGGCAGGAACGCCGCCATGCGCCGGTACGGCAGCGCGCGCTGGCGCATGTTGTTCCTGATTGTAACGGTACTTTTTGAAAGGTCCTGGAACAGGCGGTAACGATAGTTACCCTCCAGCTCGTCAATGGAACCGGGATAGGCGCCCTCGACGGCGGTGCTGCGGTCGGGACCGCGTTCCAGCATGACAACCTTCTGTCCCGCCTCGGTCATTTCCTTGGCCATGATCGAACCGGCCCAGCCACCACCGATGACGACGACATCAACGGGTTTCAGTCGCGTTGCGTCCATGTCAGGCGGTTTCCCCGGAAATTGAAACACTGCCCAGCGGGTACGCAACCCCGTACTGATCCACCCAGTCCATGAAATCGGCCCGCGCGCCGGGAAAGCCGATCATGGTCCATGACTTCAGCCCGATATTGCCGCCATGCACGGGATCGGCAAACGCACCTTCCATTGTATTGGACAGCAACTGTTCAAAAAACATATCCGACGGGATATCGTCGAACGCCATTTCCCCCTTTTCCATCATCGTCAGGACTTCGTCCTGGCGCGCGGCGGGCAGGTTCGCGAAATCCGATCCTTCGTGTTGCAGGCACCATGCATTGGCACCGGCGATCCCCCGGCGATAAAGTTCGCACGGCGCATGAGGCAACTGGTATCCAAGGTTGGCCGGCCCCGCGACGAACGGTTCATGCATGTACCACAACTGTCCCCGGCCATAGGGCGTATCCATCTGCAGGTCGATGAAACGCGGCACGCCAAGCGCGACCGCGTCAGGCCCCAGCGCATCCCCGGGGATCAGGCGCGCACATGCCGCGTTCAGGAATTTCCATTCGGCATCATTGAAAAACACGGGCGCATGGGGCGGGGTCGATGGGGCCGCGTGCCCACGCGCCACAACCCCAGGCGTCGCAACAAGGGCCGAGGCACCCGCCATTACCTGCATGAACGTGCGACGGGAGGGGACTGCATGCGATCTGCTCATCGGGATGTCATGTCTCCATCATTACAATGCGTAATGGCATTACCCGGGCCATGGCGTCCTGCCGCCTGCCCGGGTGCGGGCCGGTAGGTGATTTTTACCATCCTGAACCACCTGTCCCGAAAATGAAACGACCCGCCACGAAGGCGGGTCGCATCAATGGGCGGGGCGGGACCGCGCGCGGGCTTTCCCTGACGGGATCGCACGCCCACGAAACATGCCCCGGCATGGGGCCGTATTACTTGTCCTTGCGCTGCGCGGCCAGGCGGTCCAGACGCGCCTGCTTGCGCAGGGCACGCGCCTCACGCCACGCTTCCACGGCGGAACGCTTTACTTTCGGCGCACGCTCCGCAGCCTTGGCGGGCGTGGCTTTTTTGGGGGATGTCCGGGCCGACGCCGCCCTGGCCTTCGCTGGCTTGCGCGCCGGGACCTCGACCTTGTTCACTTCTTCGGCAACGGCCTTCTTGCGGCGCGCGGTCGCGCGAACACGCACGGGGGCGGGGGATGCTTCTTCCACCGGCCTGTCCGCCACGGGCTTTTTCGCGCGCGTCGCGCGCTTGCGCGCCGGGGCCTCGACAACCTCTTCGACCTTGGCCTTTGCCTTGCGGGCACGACGCGCCGAGGCCTTTGCCTCGACAACTTCCTTCACCGGCTCCGGTGCCGCGGCGGCACGGCGCTTGCGGGTCTTCCGGGCGGGGGTGGGGGCAGGCTCTTCAACGGGTTCCGGCGCTACGGCCGCCGCGCGACGGCGACGCGTCTTCACCGGGGCTGACACTTCCGCCACCGGGGCCGGGGCGGCGGCACGCTTGCGGCGCGTGGCGGCTTTCTTTTCCACGGGTGGTTCCGCGACCGGTTCCGCAGCGGCCTTGCGACGTCCCCTGCGCGCCGGCGCGGGGGCGACTTCCACCACGTCCTCGACCAGTTCGATCCGGACCGGGTCGACCTTCACCGGGGTTTCGGATTTCTTCGCGCGCGTCACGCGTTTTTTCGAAGTCGTGGCTTTCTTTTCCACTTTTGCCACGGGCGCTTCAGCCTCTTCCACGGCTGCGGCGCGCCTGCGCGATGCTGTGGCGCCACGGGCCGGTGCCTTGCCGGTTTCCGCCGCGCGCCGTCCCTTGCGAACGGTTGCCTTTTTGTTGTCTGCCATACACTCCACCCTCAAATAAATGTATGTATCCCATCATCAACCCGGCGCATGACATCGCAATCGGCACTGCCCGCGCCGTTCCCGACGGGATGCAGGCAGACCGCCCGACGATGGCCTCCATCGCTGACTACCTGCTGTTGGGCTGGCATTACAAAACACGCAACTGGGACATTATGGATATACCACGATATTCCTTCATTTCGACGCGAAACCTGACAATGTCAAGCGAATGTCGAATAAACTTGCGGTTTTTCTTAATATCAACCGTAACGATCCCGACCGCAAACGCGTGACATGACATCCGGCACAAGCAGAAAGCCATCATGATGTTTTAATATATATCGTTATATTTTCTACAGTTTTAAAAACATGACCCCACACATCCACCCATGCGCGCGACATGGCCGCCACACGCTGGCGTCAGACATGCCATGTGTACAGGTGGGGAGTTATTCATCCCCCGCCTTGACCCGACAGCTTCGGCGCAATATTGCGCGCCCATGAACATCCTGCCTTTCCTTGCCCGCAACGTGGCGACCACCTGCGTTGCCGCCGCGTGTGACGCCATCGCGGGATATCCGCAATGGCTGGTCCGCCAGATCGGCCATCCGGTGATGTGGACGGGATGGCTGACGGATGTTCTGGACCGCCGGATGAACCACGACACGGATTGCGATCGTTCAAGGCACAGAAAGGGATTTTTCGCAGCATTCGTTATCGCGACGGTTCCATGCGGCTGCGTTGCGCTGCTGCAGAGCGCGGCGTCACGTCGCCTTGCGCCGCCGTTCGCGCTCCTTGCTGGCGGCATCGCGGCCAGTTCGCTCAGCGCGCAACGTTCGTTATGGGAACATGTCCATGCGGTCAGCACTGCCGCGCGGGACGGGCTGCCGCAGGCGCGCGACGCGGTTTCGCACATCGTCGGACGCGATCCGGCGCAGCTTGACGAAGCCGGGGTGATGCGCGCGGCCATGGAAACCCTGGCGGAAAATTTTTCGGACGGCGTTGTCGCCCCCCTGCTGTGGATGGTCATCGGGGGACCGGCGGGGGCCGCATTTTACAAATCGGTCAATACGGCCGACAGCATGATCGGCCATCGCACCCCGCGCCACGACCGTTTCGGCCATGCCGCCGCCCGTCTGGATGACCTTGTCAACCTGCCCGCCTCCCGCCTGTCCGCGCTGTGGATCATCCTTGCGGCCGTGACGATGCCCGGCATGGATGCACGCGGGGCTTGGCGCATCGTGCGGCGTGACGCGCGGCGCCACCGCTCCCCCAACGCGGGATGGCCCGAGGCCGCGATGGCAGGTGCGCTGGGGGTGCGGCTGTCGGGGCCGCGTTCCTATCACGGGGTCGTATCGCATGAACCATGGGTGGGCGATGGCAGCGCCCGCGTGACGCCGCGCGACCTTGAACGCGCGCTGGCCCTCTATCACCGCGCCTGCATGGTGCAGGGCGTGGTCCTGATCACGCTGGCCCTCATGACGCGGCGCGCGTGGCGCAAGGGCAAAAACCCGTCATGAGGGGCTGACCGGCCGCGCCAGTTCCAGCAGGGCGTCAATATCGACATGGCGTTCCAGATGGTCCGCCAGCGTATCGAGCGCCTCCTCCACCGTGCCGTCATGGTCGCGCCCGTCCGATCCCGCGCCCAGTCGCGCCAGCAGGCACCGCCGCGCCGCGCCATCGCCCAGCAGACCGTGCACGTATGTCCCCCACACGCGTCCCGAGCGCGTCATCGCGCCATCGGCATGGGTATGCAGGTCGATCATGGGCCGCATCACGTGATCCGGCCCGTCGGTCACGCCCATATGCATCTCGTATCCCCGCACCCGCGCGCCTTCGGGCAACAGTTTCCCCGAAACGTTTTCCAGCCGCTTTTCCCCCGACAGGACCGTTTCGACATCCAGCAGCCCGAGCCCGGCAACCCGTCCGGGCGTCCCTTCCACCCCATGCGGGTCGGCCACAGACCGTCCCAGCATCTGGTAGCCACCACAGATCCCCAGAACATGTCCCCCGCGCCGGACATGGGCGTGCAGGTCGATGTCCCATCCTTCCCGCCGCAGGGCGGCCAGATCGGCAACTGTCGCCTTGGACCCCGGCAGGATCACAAGGTCACACGGGGGCAGCGGCTGCCCGCGCGCCACGATCGTCAGGGCGATGTCCGCTTCGGCACGCAGGGGGTCGAGGTCATCGAAATTGGCGATCATCGGCAGCCACGGCACCGCCACGTGCACCCTGCCATTTCCCCCGCGCCCCGCATGCAGGTCGGCCGCGTCCTCCGCCGGCAGGTCGCGCACCTGTTCCAGAAACGGCACCAGCCCCAGCGGTCGCCAGCCCGTATGCTCCGCGATCGCCGTCATGCCCGCGGCGAACAGGGACGGATCCCCCCGCATGCGGTTGACGATGAAACCACGTATCCGCGCGGCGTCCCGCGCCGGCAGCACCGCGCGCGTGCCCACAAGGCTTGCGATCACCCCGCCCCGGTCGATGTCGCCAACCATGACGACATCCACGTCCGCCGCCTGCGCGAAGCCCATGTTCGCGATGTCATTATCCCTCAGGTTGACCTCCGACGCGGAGCCCGCCCCTTCGACAAGCACGAGATCACATTCACCGGCCAGCCTGCCAAAGGAAGACAGCACCACGGGCATCAGGTCACGCCGGAAGGATGTGAAATCGCGGGAATGGACCTGCTGTCGCACCTGTCCGCGCACCACAAGCTGCGATCCCGTCATGCCCTGGGGCTTCAGCAGGACAGGATTCATGTCCACGTCGGGCGTCACGCCACAGGCCCGCGCCTGCAATGCCTGGGCGCGTCCGATTTCCCCACCGCCGGGGGTGACGGCGGCATTGTTGGACATGTTCTGCGGCTTGAACGGACGCACGCGCAGGCCCCGGCGCACGCAGGCCCGCGCAAGCCCCGCGACAAGGACCGATTTCCCGACGCTCGACCCCGTTCCCTGCAGCATCAGCGCACGCGCCATCAGGCTCCCTTTCCCATCCGCGCCGGCACGCCATCGCGGAAATAATATATAGCCAGCGTCATTTCCGGCATCAGAGCCGCCCGCCTTCCGCCGTGACGGCGGATCCCGAGGAACGGGTCATTTCATCTCCATCGGCAGGCCAGCCACCATGAACACCACGCGCCCCGCCTCCCGCGCGATGGCCTGATGCAGCAGTCCCGCCTCGTCACGGAAACGACGCGCCAGCGCGTTGTCGGGCACGATGCCAAGCCCCACCTCGTTCCCCACCAGCACGGTGGGACCGGCCCTGCGGCGCAGCGCCGACAGCAGCCCCCCGGTCGCGGCCGCGACATCATGCCCGTCAAGCAGGAGGTTCGTCAGCCACAGCGTCAGGCAGTCCACCAGCACCGGCCGCGCGCCCGCGCCGTCAAGGACGGGCGCGATATCCACCGGCTCCTCCACCGTGTGCCAGCCCGGCAGGCGGGTGGCGCGGTGGTGGGCCACCCGGTCCCGCATTTCCGCGTCATGGATGCGGGCGGTCGCGACATAGGTCCATGGCGCGGGCCATATCCCGACAACCCGTTCCGCGAAGCTGCTTTTTCCCGAACGCGCACCCCCCAGCACCAGCACGGTCCCGGCCATGCCGATCGCCGCGTCCGCCGCTTCAGCCGAAGCCTGCATTTGCCCCTCCCCACCTTGCATCGCGCGGCATAAGACCACACAAATGCGATCATGCCATCCCGTGAATCCCGCGCTGCCACGGCAGCATCCCTTCCGCAGCGCCTGACCTCGATGGCGCAGCTGCGTGCCGCGTGCATCGACCTGCCGGACGCTGACAGCAGCGTCGATGCCCCCATCGCGGAGCGCGAGCGCACGCTGACCAAACCTGCCGGCAGTCTTGGGCGGCTGGAACGCCTGACCGCGTGGCTGGGACGGTGGCAGGGCCGCGTAAGCCCGCGCCTGGAGCACGTGCGCATCATCGTCTTCGCGGGCAACCATGGCGTCGTGGCGCGCGGGGTGTCGCCCTGGCCCGCCAGCGTCACGGCCCGGATGGTGGAGAATTTCAACGCGGGCGGCGCCGCGATCAACCAGATTGCACGGGTCGGCGGCGCGCAACTGCGGGTCGTGCCGCTGATGGGGCTGCGGCCCACCGCCGATTTCACCCGCGCGCCCGCCATGACGGAAGCGGCGTTCCTTGAGGCGGTCACGGCGGGGATGGAGGCCGTGGACGAAGACACCGACCTGCTGTGCCTGGGCGAAATGGGGATCGGCAACACGACGGCGGCCTCCGCCATCGCGGCGGGGCTTCTGGGCGGGCACGGGGCGCAGTGGGCGGGACGCGGCACCGGGCTGGACAAGGCCGGGGTGGTGCACAAGGGCAGCGTGATCGACCAGGCGCTGGCCCTGCATGAAGGCATGCTGGACGATCCCCTGCTGGTGGCGCAGGCGATGGGCGGCCATGAACTGGCGGCGATCATGGGCGCGGTCCTTGCCGCGCGGTGGCGCGGCATCCCGGTCGTGCTGGACGGTTTCGTCTGCACCGCCGCCGCCGCCCCCCTTGCGCGCATGCATCGCCACGGGCTGGACCATACCGTGCTGTCGCACTGTTCCGCAGAAAGCGGCCATGCGGTGCTGGCGCGCGCGCTGGGCCTGTCGCCGCTGCTGGATTTCGGACTGCGCCTGGGCGAGGCCTCGGGCGCGGCACTGGTCATTCCCCTGCTGCGCAGCGCCGTGGCCTGTCATAACGGCATGGCGACCTTTGACCAGACACGGATCAGCAGCCGTTCATGACCCGCCTGCTGGCATGCCTGCGCGCGGACATCGTCTGTGGGGTGGGGCTGCTGACGCGGATGCCGGTGGGATGGCTGGCGCGTGACGGCCTGCCCTATGACATGACGCGCTGCGTATGGACGTGGCCCGTCGTCGGGGCCCTGTGCGGCGTGGCGGGCGCGATGGTGTTCATGGTGCTGATGCGGCTTGGCATTTCGCCCCTGCCGTGCGCCGCAGCAGGCGTCGCGGCGCAGGTCCTGCTGACGGGCGGCCTGCATGAAGACGGACTGGCGGACATGGCGGACGGGTTTGGCGGCGGCGCGACCCGCGCGCGCAAGCTGGAGATCATGCGCGACAGCCGCATCGGCAGTTACGGCATGATGGCGCTGGCGCTGGCGCTCATGGCCCGCGTCGGGGCGATCGGCGGGATTTCCCCCGCGCTGGCGCTGGTGGTGCTGCCGGTCGCGGGCGCGCTGGCACGCACGGCGATGGTGGTCATGCTCGCCCGCCTGCCCCCGGCCCGCGCGGACGGGATCGCCAGCGGCATGGCGCGCGTTCCGGCGGCAGCGTTGGCGGCGTGCCTGCTGCTTGCGGCGGCACTGTCATGGTGGATGCTGGGCGCATGGCGCGCGGCGGGCGCGATGGTTGTCACGGCGATGGTCGCGGGCGCGGTGATCCGTCTGGCCCGGCGACAGATCGGTGGACAGACGGGCGATATGCTGGGCGCGGGCGCATGCCTTGCGGAATGCGCGCTCCTGATGGCGGTGCCCGCCTTTTCCTAAGCCGGGGGGCAGCCGTTGTGACCAGCATGCGCCAGCCGGGGCTGCATGACGTGGACGGAGCCCATGGGCGGCGCATCCCCCGGCAGCGTCGCCACCCCGCCACGCGCCAGCGCGCGCAGCAGGCGCAGCGGGCCGCCATGCGTCACGACCGCGCAGGAACGGCGCTGCCGCACGACATCATCCCAGAATTCCGCCACGCGGGCCCGCAGGGCGCGGGCGTTTTCGCCATCGGGGAACGTATATCCCTCGACATCGCGCGCCCATGCGTCAAGGACGGTGCGCGGCACGTCGCGCCACAGCATGCCCTCCCACCTGCCGAAATCAAGTTCGTGAAGGCGCCCGTCAATACGGATTTCCAGTCCCAGCGCCGTCGCGATGCGTTGCGCCACCACGCGGCAGCGTGTGGCGGGAGAGGAAAATATGACCTCGCACCCGATGCCGCGCATGACGGCCTTCATCCCGTCGGCCACCTGTTCCCACCCGGCCTCCAGCATCATGTCGGCGCGTCCGTAACAGCGTCCCAGCGCGTCGCGGACCGCGGGATGCCGCGCAAACGCCACCAGAAATTGATTGTCCATGCACCCCTGTCCCGATACCGCCCCCAGAAAACGGGCCCCAAGTTCCGACAGGAACGTCCGCCGCGCCATACCGGCGGGCATGGGGCAGATATCCGGTGGACACATGCCCGCCCGCGAATATCCCCCATACTGCCGGATGGCGGGCGGGGGCCGCTGCGCACTCGCTTAAATGTTATATGCGCGACAGGCGGCCCGCCCCTGACAAACGGCCCTTATGGCTGCTTTACAGATATGGATATCTTCTGCATATCTGCGTTGTTTTCATACAAATCGCCAAAAATCATCTATATGCTGGCCATCGTCTCCACGTGATGGATGGGGCAAGACGGAGAAAAACATGCGGGTATGGGCATACGCCTGTCTGCTTCTGTGCCTGCCTGTCCATGCTCAGGCCGGCAGCATATACAAGGTGAAGCACCCCACCGTGGCGTGCGGTGATGATGCTGCCATCAAGAGCCTGAATGACCGCACCAATCCGCACCAGAACGATCCGCAATGGCGACGCACCACCATGTCGCAGGGCCAGTGCTATGCCGTGACGCCGGACATGCGATGGGAAAAGATCGCAAACCGCAACGGCCTCCCCCTCCTGCGGCACAGCCCGCCCGTGCCGGGCATGCCGCCACTGTATTTCATGACGGCCGACATTGCCGACCTCAGCCCGCCGCCCGCCAGCAGGACGGCGGACGCCCCTGCCGCCCCGCCACGCGCCGCGCCGGATGCAACGACAGGCGCGGATGCCGCAACCGGCGCGACCACGCCCGCCGGACCGGCCGCCCCCGTACCCGACACACAGGAACAGCAGGGGCCGGTCATCATTGCCCGCACCGACCCGCCAGCGCCCACGGACCTGTTCTTCATGACCGGCGGCTTTCAGAAAGTGGGATCAATGCTGCTCTCCGCGTTGCTGATAATGGGGGCGGGATGGATCTTGGTGGTTCTTTATCGTGCGATCATGGCATTCGTGGGGCGACGTGCCGCCCTGCGACAGGCACGCGCGGTTGTCGAACGCAATGCCGGGCTGCTGATCCAGCGCCGCCTTCACGCGCATGAGGGACAGGCCGCCCACGGACAGTCCCCGGACCGGCAATGGCAGCGTGAGGTCAGCCGTTTCTGTCGCACCACCGTGATCCCCGCGCTGGCGCATGAACAGCGGGAACATTACTGGACGGACATCGAAAAAAAGGTGCATGCCAGCATCGACGCCGTATCAAGCCGGCCGGCACCGCCGCGTCCCGACCTGCGCCTGATCACGACAGCCGAACCGTATCGGCCGGGCATGAGCTGCGCCCAGTATGTCGCGTACTGCATGGAACTGCTGGAAAAAGCCGGGTGGGACGCCCGCCTGCCGGGAAATGTCGAACGTGCGGGCACGCTCATCTCCGCCAGCAAGGACAGCCTGTCGATGGTTGTGCAGTGCTGGACCGAACGCAGGCCGGTGGAAGAGGCGATCATCCACCAGTGCGTGGCGGCAAAGGCCGACCTGTCGGCACGCATCGCCGTCGTGGTCTCCGCGGCGCCCTATACCCAGCAGGCCATACAGGCGGGAAAAAGCAGCCGCGTCTTTGTCCTGCACCATGAAGAGCTCCAGAAATTCGCCTCCCAGGTCGAAGCGCCGCAGGTCGCCTGATCCCTGCCTCCCCTGCGTGACGGGGCCTGATGCCCTCCACCGGAGGTCGGTAACATTGACTTTACCACCTTGCGCGCCATAGGCACGAAAGGGTCCGCCGCCCCTGCGGCGTCGGCCCCTGTCCCGATATCGTGTGGAGCGTTTTTCATGAGCAAGGAAATCACCGTCGTCGCCATCGTGGAGGCCAAGCCCGGATGCGAGGCGCAGGTCGAGGCCGCGATTGCCGCCTGCGTCCCGCCGTCCCGCGCGGAAAGCACCAATTTTTCCTACGTCGCGCATCGCGATGGCGCCAATCCCGCGCGGTTCGTGTTCGTCGAACGCTGGGCCAGCCGCGAGGCCCTGGCGGAACATGAAAAGACGCCGCATTTCCAGGCCATGGCCAGAAGCTTCGCCACGCTGCTGGCAAAGCCGCTGGAGGTCATGATCCTCGACCCGATCGACTGATTTCCCGCAGGCCCGCGACCTCAGTTACGGGCCTGCGTGGCGGCCAGCGCGTTGAAGCACAGGGATATCCCCTTTGCCTGCTCCGGCTGCGCGTCCCAGAATGTCGTGTCATTGGCGCGCTTCTGCCCCGTGATGCGCGTGGCGCAGTAATCAAAGACCGCGCGGCTGTCACGCAGGCCAAGGCAATGCAGGATATTGGAAAAGCTGACATCGTCCCCCTGCGCATGGGTCGCGCGCGCCGTCACGTACGAACCGCAGCGTTTCAGCGCGTCGGGCGATGCCTTAAGCTGGAGGATCTGGCGATAGGCGTCCTCCTCGCGCTGGATGCAGGCCTGCTCCCCCGGGACGCCTGACGGATGGGCCAGCCTGCAATGGGCCTCCACCTCCCCGCGCACATATCCCCCTTCGTCGGAGGAATGGGCCCAGTTCGTATCCGTCGTGCGGCGATAGACCAGCACCGCAGCACGCCGCGCCGGGTCCACAAGGGCAAAGTCCAGCGGACGCGACCCGCAGTATAATGTCATGTGGTACGTATCGGACTGATCCTGCGGCGCCGTGGTGTCAAAGACGAGATAGAGCGGATGCAGCGGCGCGGGGCACAGCGGCCGCCCCGACGGCATGGGCGGGTTTTCGTCGTCAAGGACGCGATAGACCAGGCCATCCTCCAGATCCGTGTTCACCAGCTGGGTGTCCATCCTGCTGCCATTGGTGAAATCCAGCGACGTTTCCGACACCCGGACATCCCCCGTCATGTGCGCCGTGCGGGCGTCGGTCGCGCGCAGCACGAAATAATGGGGCGCATCGGCCGCCAGTTCATTGGCGTCGAAACGCTCGTCCTCCGCCCGGGCCGCACCCAGCATCCCCGCAAGGACCAGAACCATGCAAAACAGTCCGCGCAACACTACCGCACCCCATAAACCGCGCCATCGCGCATCGCGCCGTGATGACGCGGTCCCCGCAGGATGGCGTCGCACATGCCCTGCCTCGATACCGTACAGCACCATGGGGCACAATTTGTTGTCGTCCCCCCGTATCGCGGCCTGTCGGGCGCTCTTGTCAGACATGGCGATGTCTGACAAGTTCAACCGCAACCCGGAACAACACGACAGGGCAATGAACGAAGTTTTTCCCGTGTATATCGAACGCGTTACGCTGCGCGCGGTCATGGCGCACCTTCTTGTGCCGGGAACCTGCCTGAGCGAGGGGCGTCTGGCCGATGCCTTCGGGGCGTCCCGCGCCACGGTGCGCGAGGCGCTGGTCCGGCTGGAGGGACGCGGGCTGGTGCGCGTGGTCGCGAAACGCGGCTGGTTCATCCCCGAACAGGGCCGCGAGGAAATCCGCGCCACGTGCGAGGCACGGCGGATCATCCAGATCGGCATCCTGCGCCTGACGGTTCCCCTGCCCCCCGACCGGGCGGCGGCGGGGCTGCGCCACCTTGCCCGGCAGCGCGCCGCGATGGAGGATGGCGACATCAGCCACCTCTCCTTCCTGCTGGCGGATTTTCACGTCTGGCTCGCCCGGCTGCTGGACAACCCGATCCTGACGGAAAACATGCGTTCGCTCATGGCACGCAGCAGCCTTGCGCTGCCCCGGCCAACGCCGCATGACGCGCGGATCATCCATGGGGAATACCATGCCCTTGTGCATGCGATGACGGCGGGGGACATGGCGCGCGCGCAAAAGCTGCTGCTGGCGCGCATCGAAAGCGCACAGGTCCCGCCCGCATGTCCCCATGCACCGCCCAGCCCCCCCGACCTGAAGACAGCGCTTGCCCCTGTCCTTCGCCGTATCAAGCGGGAAACGGCCCATTCGTCGCCTGCCCCCAACCCATATCGACAACCGGAAACAAGAGTATGAAGCAACTGGACCCCACCTCCGAAGATAACGTGCATATCCTGCCGGAAGCTGAAGACGAGGGATATCACAAGGGCCTGGGGAAACGTCAGATCCAGATGATCGCGATCGGCGGGGCGATCGGCACGGGCCTGTTTTTGGGCGCGGGGTCGCGCCTGCAGTCGGCGGGGCCATCGCTTGCGATCGTGTACCTGGTGTGCGGGGTTTTCTCATTCCTGATCCTGCGTGCCCTGGGCGAACTGGTGATGTATCGCCCCACCTGCGGAAGTTTCGTATCCTATACGCGTGAATTCCTGGGCGAGAAGGCATCCTATGCCGCCGGGTGGCTGTCGTTCATGAACTGGGCCATGACGGGCATCGTCGATATTACCGCCGTGGCGCTGTACATGCATTTCTGGGGCACGTTCGAACATGTGCCGCAATGGGTGTTCGCCCTTGCCGCGCTGGGAATTGTCACCAGCATGAACATGATTGGCGTCAAATGGTTCGGGGAGATGGAATTCTGGTTCTCCCTCATCAAGGTCGTGGCACTTGGGCTTTTCCTTGTCGTCGGGGCCGTCGTGCTGGGACTGCGCACGCCGGTGGGGGGGCACAGCACCGGATTCCACCTCATTTCCGAAAATGGCGGCCTGTTTCCCCATGGGCTTCTGCCCGCGCTGATCCTGACGCAGGGCGTGGTCTTCGCCTATTCCGGGATCGAGCTTATCGGCACGGCGGCCGGCGAGTGCGAGGACGTGCGCACCTTCCTGCCGCGCAGCATCAACAGCGTGATCTGGCGCATCGGCCTGTTCTATGTCGGTTCCGTCATCCTGCTGGTCTGCCTGCTGCCATGGACGGCGTATCACGCGGGCGTCAGCCCGTTTGTCACGTTCTTTCAGGCGCTGGGCATTCCGGGCATCGACACGGTCATGAACATCGTCGTCCTGACGGCGGCGCTGTCGAGCCTGAATTCGGGGCTTTATTCAACGGGCCGCGTCCTGCGCGCCATGTCGCTGGGCGGAACGGCGCCGCGTTTCCTGGCCTATATGAACAGCAATTCCGTCCCCGCCGCCGGGATCGGGCTGACGGTTGCGATCTACCTGCTTGGCGTGGTGCTGAATTATATCGTGCCCAGCCAGGTCTTTGAAATCGTCCTCAATTTCGCCTCCGTCGGCATCATCAGCACATGGGCCTTCATCCTGCTGAGCCAGATCAAGATGCGACAGGCCATCAAACGGGGCGAGATCGCGCCCACGGGCTTTCCCATGCCCGGCGCGCCCTTTACGTCATGGCTGTCTCTTGGCTTCCTGATGTGCGTGCTGCTGCTGATGCTGTGCGATTATCCCGCCGGCACCTGCACGATCGCCGTCATCCCGCTGATCTGGGGCGTTCTGGCGCTGGGCTGGCGGATGATACGCCGTTCGTAACACCGTCCCTGCCCGTCACGACGGGGGAAATAGCTGCCATACATTTTGAAGGTATTGTTCCGGTGGCTGTTTTCCCCTTTTTTGGTCCCGGCAGGGCAGGCCACCGTGCGTGGCCCGGCCATGCCGCCCCGTGACAGGGAGTGTCCGGGGCGACGGAGCGGAACATGTCGCGGATGCCGGGAACAATCATGATGTCGTAAAATGGAACGGGACCACGCGGCCCGAACTGTCCCCATCATGAATCCCACGAACACGCCCGCCATGTTGATGCATGGATCCTGCGCGTGCCCGGCAAAACCGAGTCCCGCACGTTGCCTGCACACAGAACCGACGGCTTTTTCCCCTCTTCCACCCGCCGTCGCCCCACCCGGAAAAGATACAGTCCTCCGCTCACATCATGGCTGGCGGCCATGGGTTGCCTGCTGCTGCATATCCCCGCCGCCCATGGGGAAAATACCGGCAACAGCAGCGAAGGCGGGTCGCAGGCCCTCTCCCGCACTTATGAGCAATGGTACACCGGCTCCCTCGTCTCCCCTTCCGGTGCCCTGACCAAAAAGGGCGTGTTCGCGTTCGAGCCCTATTTCGCCTACAGCACGCCCACCGGTTATCTCGACAGTGGCGGGCGGGAGCGCGCCCTGCATTCGGGGATGCGGGATATTTCGAACTTCACCCTGTACAAATACGCGATCACCAACGCCATCAGCATCCAGACCACCCCGACCATCAGCTATGGCTGGCGCAGGCATGGCGACACCACCAGTGGGGCGAAGTTCGGGGACCTGCCCGTGGATGTCATGTGGCGTTACCTGAATGCGGACCCCACCCGCTATATCCCGGCGCTGAGCATCTTTGCCGGGATCGCCTTCCCCACCGGGGATTATACCAAGCTGGGCCGGACGGAAGACGGGATCGGAACCGGCGCCTATACATTCCGCCTCGCCCTGACGGAACAGTCCACCTATACCCTGCCGGGTCACCATGCGCTGCGCCTGCGGATATGGGGCACGTTCCGCCGCGCCCTGACGACGGCGCACATCACCAATACCAGCAGTTACGGCACGACACAGGGATTCCACGGAACTGCGCGCCCTGGCATGTACGGGGAAAGCGGCTTTTCACTGGAATATGGCATCAGCCAGAAATGGGTCCTTGCCCTCGACCTTGCGCGGGACTGGGCCGATGGGGCCAGCATCCACGGCCATGACGCGCGGGGCGCGCTGGTCCATACCGTGGGCGAAGGGTCGGGCGACTGGATGATCGCGCCTGCCATCGAATATAACTGGTCCCCGCGTTTTGGAATCATCGCGGGCGTCACCGCGATTTTCGCCGGGCATGACACGGCGCGCGTCCTGTCGCCGCAGTTCGCCTTCAACAGCGTTTTCTGAGGGACTGTTTGAAAACAACCTGCCGATAATAAATCATAAAAGTTTTTTGGGTGCCGACTTTTTTCAAAAAGGCGGCGTTCTTCGAAGCTTTTTGAAAAAAGCTTCACCAAAAACTTTTATGATTTCAGGAAATTGTCAGGCCCGACTTTTCAAACAGTTTCCGAGGGCACTGGAAATATCGGGCCTGCGTCAGGAAATATCGAATATCTCCGCAATCCGTTCCATCGACATGTCCATCGCCAGACATAATGTCAGCAGGATACGCGCCTGACGCGGACGCAACCGGCCCGCTGCCACGATCCCGCGCTGACGCAGGTCCTGTCGCGGGATTGTCGCCCCGCATGATCCCTGGCTCGACATCACCACCGCCACGCCCTGCGCCCGCGCGGCGTCCAGCGCGTCATTTTCCCCCGGCGCGCACATCCCGGGCAGCATGCTGGCAACCACGATGCCACGCGCGCCTGCCGCATGGAACGCCGCGATCGCCGCCCCATCCCCCCCGGAATAGCTGTAGCAGATGTCCACGCGCGGCCAGCCGCGGGCGATACGCCCCAGCACGGAACTGTCAATATGCCGACGCCCCAGGGGCTGGCGGGCGAAATGGACCACGTCCCCCTCGATCACGCCCAGCGGCCCGAAATCGGGGGAACGGAACGTATCAAGCCGATAGGTCGCGGCCTTGGTCACGGCGGCGGCGGCATGGACCTCGTTATCTGCGACGACCAGCACGCCCTTGCCACGCGCCTGCGGGCAGGCCGCCACCAGCAGCGCGGCATGCAGGTTGGCCGGTCCGTCCGCGCTGATCGCGCTGGCGGGACGCTGGGCGCCGACAAGCACGACCGGACGATTCTCATGCAGCACGAGGTCAAGGAAGAACGCCCCTTCCTCCAGCGTCGTGGTGCCATGTGTCACCACGATGCCCGCCATGTCCGGATTTTCCGCCAGCAGGTCGCGGATACGACACGCAAGGGCGGCCCATTGCGACATATCCAGATGGCTGCTGTCCTTTTGTGAAAATGTGATCTCACGCACCCGGAAACGCGCGCGTACGACCGCAGGCAGCGCCGACAGCAGGTCCGATGAATCCAGATCCTGCCCTATTTCGGCATAATCCACCGTGTCACACGGATTATCGGAATAACGCGCGATCGTCCCGCCCGTGGAAATGACCGTCACGAACGGCAGGGAAGCAGCATCAGACATGAAATGGCACGATCCGTTATGGAAATACGGGCGTTTCTTTAGACCGCGCCAGCAGCGCCGACAATATGCCCGCCCGTCAGCGGATGGCTGACCCCGGTGGTTTCCGGCGCGGAAATCGGCAGGCCCAGCAGGGAACGCACGGCCAGGAAGCCAAAACACTCCGCCTCCAGCGCATCCCCGTCCCATCCCAGTTCCGCGACAGACGCCACGACGCCGGGCAGGTGTTGGCGCAGGCCCTGCATGATGACCGGATTATGGACCCCACCGCCACAGATGAACCATGCACGCGGCACCTGTGGCAGCGGCGTGCCGGCAATGGCCCCCACGGTAAATGCCGCAAGCGTCGCCGCCCCGTCCCGCGCCGACAGGCCCGAGACCATCGCCAGCGCGCGGTGAAAGGACTGTCGGTCGAGGGATTTTGGCGCGGGCCTGTGAAAGAACGGATCGGACAGCAGGTCACGCAGTATCGCATGGTCCACCTGTCCCGCGCGGGCCAGTCGCCCGTCCATATCGCACGGGTGCCCGGTATGGATGCGCGCCCAGTCATCCAGCAGCGCATTGCCCGGCCCCGTGTCGCAGGCATGGATGCGCCCGTTGCTGTCCAGCAGCGTCACGTTCGCCACGCCCCCGATATTGACGATGGCGACCGGCCGTTCCTCCGCCCCCAGCAGGGCGGCGTGATAGAACGGGACCAGCGGCGCCCCCTCGCCCCCCGCCGCGACGTCGGCGCTGCGGAAATCATGGACAACGGGAATTCCCGTCTCGCGCCACAGCAGGGCCGCGTCCCCGATCTGCCATGTCCGGCGTGCCTGCGGCTGGTGCAGGATCGTCTGCCCATGGAAACCGATGACATCGACATGGGGAAATCCCGCCTTCTGCCGCAATGCCCGCACGGCTTCGCCATGGCGGAGGGTCAGTTCGCGTTCCATCGCCTTTACCTGCGGCGCGTCAGGCGACAGTCCCGGCGCCCGGTCCAGCAGGTCGCGCAGCCCCTCGCGCAGTTCCGGCGCATAGGGCAGCGAGAGCGAGGGACCACGTTTTCCAATCCTGTGGCCATCCGTCTCGACCAATGCCGCATCGACGCCGTCCAGTGACGTGCCGCTCATCAATCCTATTGCACACAGCATCTTTTCATCCTCCGCCACTTCCGGTCCGCATGTGGACAATCCAGCGTTCCCGAAAGGATTTTTCCAGAACAGCCCCGCATCACGCACGACAGAGGCAGGGAGGTCGCAGCGACGATACCATTGGAAAACCTTGAAGATTTTTGGTGAAGCTTTTTGCAAAAAGCTCCGAAAGAACGCCGCCTTTTTGAAAAAAGGCGGCACCCAAAAACTTTTATTATTTTCCCGTCAATACGTTATCTTTACGCAGTGTTCAGGCGCGACCGTCACGATGCCGGTTACTGGTACGGTCCCGGTTCAGGCGTCCAGCCTGTCAGGAGATGACGCCCGATTTCAGCATTTTTCCAGTCCACCGGATCATGCAGCGACAATGTGCGCGCATCGCGCCAGTAGCGGTCAAGGCCGTATTGCAGATCGGTCCCGCGCGCGCCCGTGGCCGCAAGGATATCGGATGTCGCCCGCAGCGCCGCCCCCGTCGCGGCCGAACGCGCGGCGCTGACGGGAATGGCGACCGCGCCGCGCGCGATGCCGCCGCGTTCATGCAGGTCCAGCAGGTCCCCGCATTGCCGGACCGCGCAATAGGCCACCGACAGGTCCGCACCGATTTCGCCGATCCGGCGACGGACATACGGATCATCCGTCGCGCGTTCGACCTGTGCTGCCCCCCATGGACGGCTGTACCGTGCCACGAAATCACACCCGGCGCGCAGGGCCCCGATGCCCGTGCCGATCAGGATCGCGCTGAACCCTGCCTGATAACGCAATGACGTATGCACCGGCAGCACGCTTTGCGGGGCAATGGCATTCCATTCAGACCCGACGCGGACATCGTCAAGGATGACGGTGCCGGAATCCGTCGCCCGCTGCCCCATCCTGTTCCAGTCCTGCAGGATGCGCAGACCCGCCGTCGCGCGTGGCACAAGGTCAAGACGCAGGCCCGCGCGCACGTCATCATGATCCCGCGCCGCCAGCGGATCAAACGAAGTGATGGCGATCAGGTCCGCTCCTGCCGCCCCGGTGGCGTAGATCTTGCGCCCGCGCAAGACCCACTGGCCATCCGGCCGGGCGATGGCCAGCGTCTGCATGAAACTGTCCGCCGTGGGGCCATTTTCGGCAACCGCCATGCCGATGATCGCATGGTCGGAACGGATACGTTCCGCCAGGCGATGACACAGCGCGGGCGTGGCATAGGAAAAAATCTCGCGCACCAGATCGTCATGCACCTTGTAGATCTGGGCCACGGCGGGATCGGCCGTGGCGATGCGCACCATGACCTCCAGCGACAGGGCCTGTCCCACCCCCATGCCACCATAGGCCCGCGGGACCGCCAGCATCAGCAGCCCCGACTGTTTCAGCAGCGATATCGCATGGGTCGGATAACGGCCGGTCCGGTCATTGTCGGCGGCATGCGGCGCGATGGTGATGTCGAGTATTTCCTGCACACGCAACAGCAGCGGCGCATCCGCGCGCGACACGACGCAGGGCGGAAACAGGTCACCCAGCAGCGGCGGCAGCATCACCCCGTCGGGAAGAAAGGACGTCATGACCCAAGGTTACAGGCAGGTGTCATGACGGTTCAATACCCCCGCCCTAACCACCGGCCCTGCGTCGGGCGGACGCGCGCTCCTCGCTCAGGGAAAGCATCCATATCGTGAACCCGCCCATCGCCAGCGCGCAGCCGACCCAGCCGACGGATCCCCAGCCCCAGCCGGCGGAAATCGCCAGACCGCCCAGCCATGGGCCAATGGCGTTGGCAAGGTTGAAGGCACTCTGGTTCATTGCGGCGGCAAGGGCCTGCGCATTGACCGCGACGCTGAGCAGGCGCGACTGGATGACGGTCCCCAGCCCCCCGCCGCAGCCGATCATGAACACGATGGGCATCATGCCCCAGACGCTGTGGATGGACCCCGGAAAGCCCGCCAGCGCCGCCGCGTTCACCAGCAGGGTGCCCCCGATGGTCGGCATCATCTTGCGGTCGGCGGCCCATGCGCAGGCCATCGTGCCCACCGTCATGCCCACGCCGAAAACCGCCAGCATGACCGGGATCATGACCGGCTTCGCATGCGTCACCTCCTGCATGATGGAGGCGAGATAGGTATAGACGCAGAAAATGCCGCCAAAGCCGATGACCCCGATCCCCAGCGTCAGCCATACCTGACGGCTGCGCATGGCGCGCAGTTCGGTCAGGGCATCGGCATTGGGGCGCGCGGGATCGGCCGGTACGAACAGGATCACCAGCAGCATGGTGCAGAACGCCATCGCGGCGATCAGCACGAACGCCCAGCGCCACCCCACCAGCAGCCCCAGGCCGTTGGCCATCGGCACGCCCGCGATGGTCGCGATCGTCAGGCCCAGCACGACACGGGCGACGGCCTGCGTCCGCTGCCGTTCAGGGACCAGCGACGCCGCCACGATCCCCGCCGTCCCGAAATAGGCCCCGTGGGGCAGGCCACTGATGAAGCGGAACAGCAGCAGCCATGAAAAGGATGGCGCGACAGAGGTCAGCGCGCTGCCCAGCACATACAGCGCGGTCATGCCGATCAGCATCAGCTTGCGGCTGGCCTTTGCCCCGATCAGGGCGATCAGCGGCGCGCCCACGCAGACGCCCACGGCATAGGCGACAATCGCATGTCCCGCCTGCGGCACACTGACATTCATGTCGTGGGAAATCATGGGCACCAGGCTCATGGCCGCGAATTCGGCCGTGCCGATGGCGAACCCGCCCATCGCCAGAATGAAAAAGATCCATGCAGGATGTATGGATGCACGTCCGGCATCGGACGCCCCCGTCACCCGGGCAGTCAGTGTTTCGGTCATGTATCTGCTCTGTATGGAAAGAAATATAGTACCGGACCAGTCCACCGGCCGTCCTTTATCGCCGATACACCCACACCCCATGCAGGACAAGCCCCATCCGGAAAGGATGAAGACCGGGGCCGCCCTGCCCTTTTCCGTCCTTTCCCCCATGACCGCCATCGCCTGCCATCAATGCCCTGCGGGTGGAACCACCGCATGCCGGACATCCATCGGAAATCGCCCGCGCATCCTTCGTGATGAAAGGGTCATGATGCAGGGAGCATGCCGGCCGGCCTCCCGCCACGACGGTCATCCGGCGGCTGATCCCGGTTCCGCAGCGCATTATAATTTTATTATTTGCGATAATATTTTTTTAAGTATCCCACGCCCCCGCGATAGGGCAGCCTGTGCGGCGGTCATGGCCATGGGAAGCACACGTGCCTTTTATCCCATGGCAGGATGCATTCAGGGCACAAAGACATATCTTCGTTTTATAACTATCTGTTATCAGATATTGAATTAATATTATTAGACCAATATGAACGGATAAGTTTCCATCATTCGCATCGCGTAATGTATGTCAGACATCCCCACAGAAAGAGAACAGAGCGAGGCAGAAATGGATTTCAATGCGCATAACGGGACAGGAATGCCCCCATCACAAGGGGAAGATGGCGGCAATTCAATGGTTAACATTGTCTATATCCTGTACCTGATCGGTTTTTTCATCCCGGGAACCAGCGCACTTGGAATAATACTCGCCTATATCAATCGGAATGATTCGCGGGAGCCCTATACTTCGCATTTCCAGTTCCAGATTTCGATTTTCCTGACTGGGCTGATCTATTCCGTGGCGGGACTGCTGCTGTATCTGTTCAGCATCGCGATCACCGCCATTTCGGGCGGAATAGGCGCGATTTTCTTTGTTTTCCCACTCCTGCTGATGCTGTGGTGGGCGGGATGGACGATTTACAGCATCATTCGCGGCCTGCGCGCGCTTGGCCGTAACGAACCCATTTACTGAAAGCCTGCCGCAGGGACCATCAAGGCCGATTGATACAATCAGGTTGCCTGAAAATAACCCTTTGATAGAAAATACAACAGTTTTTGGGTGTCGCCTTTTTCCAAAAAGGCGACGTTCTTCGAAGCTTTTAGAAAAAGCTTCACCAAAAACTTCTTTACAATTACAGGCTCGTCCAAGCGCAAGCTTTTTAAACTGCGTAACCGCAGGATTCTGCCTGGCACTTCCCACCCACGGGATCTCGCACCGGACAGCAGCCATCAGATACGGCGCGCCCTGCACATCATTTACAGGACAGCCATTCCAGCAATGCGGTCACGGCAGACCATTAACGGTCGCCATCTCTGGGCCGCATCCGGATCGGGCAAGGGTTGGTTGTAATTTATCCGTCCGGCAGGGGCATTATCATATGCCCTGTTTCCGGATGACGATCTGCCTGCCTGCGGTATTCCAGTGGAATGACCGGGCATGGGCGGATCGTGGGCCACAGCGTGGGGAATATCATGCCTGCCGGAAACCGGCGGCCTTATCGCACATCAACCGCTGCGGGGTGCCTGCCTGTAACAGGGCAGGGTCAAGGTGGGGGTAACAACCCCCGCCTTAGGCAACGCGATCGGAAATGATGGTCGCAATCATCAGCGCCGCAATCATGGGCAGGAACGACACCATGGTCAGCGACGACATGGCATGGACAGAGTTGGCAAGCAGTTCGCTCAGATTCTGGATCAGCATTTTCTTTTCTTTCATATCTCTCGATGTGGAGTGACGCGGTAAAAACACGAAACGCCGTTTCACTGCAACGAGGAAATAATGAAGATCCGTTTTCATGACGGTTTCATAAATATTCCAGAACCAATATTTGATTACAAAACAAACATCATCCTGAACTCTTCCCATGACATGCAGGGGCCGTCCGAATATTTGTGATAAAAATAGAGGCAGGATTGATTTCCATCAAAAGCCAATGCCCTCACCCTGCATCAAATGCAGGCAAATGCCCAAGCAATAGGCATTTCGTTCACGTTTTCGTGAGGTCTTTGGGGATTTCCAGAATGCTGGAAATCGCGTCACCCGGCAGGAATGACGCCAAAACATACAGGCGTGTCAGATCGCCGTGCTTTTCAATAAGATAGCGCCATCGACAGGAAGCGCAATGCAAAATCGTCCCCTGTCGATGGATATCAGGAAAAATCAGCCCTCGCCAAAGGCCCCATAATCATAATGACGCACCACGCCCCCGAACGAGGCGATTCCCGTCGGACCATCCATTGGCGCGAATGCCAGTTCGATAAAGACCAGATGGCTGGGGTCCTCCGCCTGCCTTAACGCGGCCTCCAGTTCATCGGCATTGCCTGCCCGCAGGCAGATTGCCCCGCCCGATGGGCCAAGCACCTCCGGCAATGCGGCGTAATCCCAGTTGGCGATATCGTTATAGGCCGCATTTTCTCCCAGGATCATGCGTTCGATCGTGTATCCCCGGTTGTTGAGCAGGAAAATCACCGGCCTGTGCCCCGCGCGCAGGATGCTGGACAGTTCCTGCGCCGTCATCTGGAACGACCCGTCGCCAATAAACAGCAGATGCCGCCGCTTCGGGCTTGCGTTGAGCGCGCCCAGCAGCGCAGGCAGGGTATAGCCAATGGCCGCCCATATGGGTTGCGACACGAAATGGCATTCCGCCGGCATGCGCATATGCGTCAATGCCACCAGCGATGTCCCATTATCGGCCAGCACGACGTCGCCTGTCCGCAGGAATGTCTGGATACGCGCCCAGAATGCGGGCTGTCCCCATTCCGCCGTCCCGATCGCCCTGTCCGGCGCCCCTGTCGGGGCGGCAGGCGCGGCCTTCGCGGGCCGGGAAGAGGACGCGCGCGCCGCCAGATGGGCAAGGACGCCATCCAGCAGGTCGGCCGCCCCCACGCCCATGAACGCATCCGCGCCGCAGCGCACGTCAAACGCCCCGATATTGATAAAGGCATCGCTGTCGAAAGACTGCGAGAAATAGCCCGATGTCGCATCCACGAAACGCACGCCCAGGCCGATCACGCAATCCGCCTGCCGGACCAGGTCATACAGCGCGGGTGAAGACGCCTTGCCGCCATATATTCCCTGATAACGCGGGCTGGTTTCACACAGGGCCGCCTTGGATGTCGCAAGGGTGGCAAACGGGATATCGAGCATTTCCGAAAGCTGCCGCACCCGCGCGCCAAGATCGTAACGACGCACCAGCGCGTCCAGCAGCAGCACCGGCCTGCTGGCCTGTTCCAGCCGCCTTGCCATTTCCGTCACGGCAGCCTGCAACTGCACCGGATCGCTGCCGGGGGAGGATGAAATGTCATTCCCTGCCGGGACGCTTACCGAAACGCAGCATGTATCGGACGGAAGCTGCAGGTACACCGGTTGCTTTTCGCGCCATGCAGCGCCCAGCACCCTGTCGATCTCGGTCGCGGCATCCTGTGGCATCAGGCGGGCCTGCGCCACGGTGAACTGCCTGTAACAGTTCATGACATTTTCATACCCGCCATCCGCCAGCGTATGATGCAGCAGCGCACGCTGCGCGATGGCGTGAAGCGGCGGGATGCCCGAAATCATGACGACCGGCACCCCTTCGGCATAAGATCCCGCAATGGCGGACAGGGCGCTGAGGTCCCCCACCCCATACGTGGTCAGGACCGCGGAAATTCCCGACAGGCGGGCATCGCCATCAGCCGCATAGGCCGCGTTGAGTTCGTTGCAGTTCCCTATGAACGTCAGGCCCTCGGCCTGTTCAATCAGTTCAAGGAATTCCAGGTTATAATCGCCCGGAACGCCATAAATCCGTCGAACCCCCAGTTGCTGGAGACGTTCGATCAGGTAGGCCCCCACCGATTTGCGCATCGTCATCTTCATGCCTCGTTCAAGTCTTTCGATATGCCATGTATCGAAAGCATCACCTTCGGCCCGACTGCGCAACCTTTTTCAATATCAACAAATATAATATATTTTTCTTATTTATTTAAAAAACATATCTTTTTGCAATGTTCCGGACCCTATCCCCCACGATGCATCCTGAACAGGAGATATTTATTGTCTTTTATGACTTTGTTTTGTTTTATTTAATTACAAATGTGTTTTGAAATTATGGTATTTATTACTCACCCTGAAATCCTGCACTGCCTGCCATCCTGCCTTCAGATGCCAGGTTGATATCCCCTCCCCCCCCCTCTGGAAGGACATGGGGTGTGTAAACGCCGGAATGAGGCACCTGCCCCGGGCAGGATTACCCGGAATTGAAGCACGCCACGCGCGCACCCGGTTTCACGGGGAAATGCCCCTGCCCTCTTTCCGGACGAGCATTTCCATGCGTTTGATCGCCTGCAGCCTGTTTTCCATGGAAAGCGATCTGTAGAGTTCTATGATGCTGGCTTCATCTTTTGTAATATCAACCCGCACCGTTTCCTCGCTTCGTCCATTGAGGAAAACTTCCTCGCTAATGCCGAAAATCTGGGCGATGCGGGGAATATGCCGGCTGATCCTGTTGGGGCGTCCCGTTTCCCAAAATCCGACCGCGGTTCGGGAAACACCCAGCAGGTCGGCAAAGGCCTGCTGGCTTAATCCAGCGGCCTTGCGCAGAAGCTGGATACGCTGCCCGATTTCACGGGACGGGGAAAATCCATGGATGCTGGCCGCGCTCATCCCGTCACTGGAGACAGCCTGACTTTGCTGGATCCACTTGCGAAACCCCATGACCGTTGTTGTCCGGTATGTCAGGAAGGGGCGACGCGTCGCCTGTTTATGGAATACGACGTGGCCTTCATGAACCTCGTCAATATGACGCACTTCGCCACGGGGCGGCGCGCCGGTCCAGACCTGGGCGACTTTCAGGACAAAAGGTGTCGTCATGCTGCTTTGAAAACTGTCCGGAAACGCTTCATCAGCAATTCCTTCATGATTCCTCGATATTTCGTGGCAGGCGTGGAACGGTTCCCTACGCAGGGCTCCCCGCGCCCGTTCGGGCACGGGGGATATCCCGCTCAGGCCGTCAGGCGTGGGGCCTCGGGGATACAAGGCCCGTTATCTGTGACAATGTAGGGACCACCAGCCAGAATTTCGAGACAGAGCAGCCCCATCAGCGTGGGATGCCGCTGTCCCAGATGAAGGACTGCCTGCCCGTCCGTCCAGCGGCAGGGAACATTGGCGGGGGCATACCGGCCATCATGCCATCCCTCGGCCGCGTCTTTCGCAAGATGGTCGGAAATGGGATGCGCCACGCTGCCTTCGAACAGCTTGATATCCTTGACCAGCACGCCGAGTTGACGACGGTCATCGACATAGGGGCCAATCGTGTCGGATGGCCGGCTGGTCCGGGACATGATCCGCACATTCTCGACCCCCGGCGGGATCATGAAAAATGCGTATCCATTCGCCTCGCGCATCTTGCGGATGATGGCGCCTGTTTCCGTCATCAGGTGCAGATCGGCATCGTCACTGACCATGGGCGCTTCGGATGCAATGGCGTGGCCGGCCTCCGCCGCCCGGCCTTCAATCCTGCGGAACAGCGGTTCGACCACCTCCCGCGATACGGTCAGGGGAGCCGCAGCATCTTTGGCCCATGACCGGACAGGCCGCCCCCCGATGCTGACGATGTTGCCACTCTGCCGGAAACTGGCGCGATTACCTGTATCGAGATAGCTTTCGGTCAGCATGCCGTCCGCCCGGATCACCGAATGTTCTTCCGTTTCGATATGGTAGTATTCGTAAGACGTGATCGACCTGTCGTAAAAAACGGACCGATTGTTGACAAGCATGCGGGCCGGCACGAAGCCCCCATCAAAAAACAGGCAATGTTCGGCCGTAATCAGCATGTCCTTGTAGGGGACGCCTTCGGCGATGGCATCCCTGAGGATGCGGACAGGATAGCCTGCCTCATCATCCGGAAGGCCGGGACGGACCGTTTCATGTTTCCGCCCGGCCCAGATGACCCGGCGGGCCTGCCTGTGATCCCCGGCATAGGCGATGATTTCGTCACCGATCCGCAGGTCCTGCACCGCGCGTTCCCCGGACGGGGTTTCGATCATGGAATTTTCGAGGAAGCAGACCCCGACATAGGTGTTGTCATCAGCATAGGTCACCTGCAGGGGATTGTCGGCCGCATCCGTCCCGCTGGTTGAATATTTACCATCCGGCAGGGTCACGCCATCGGCCAGGTTGACGGAATATTCGGCAACCGTCTGGCCGCTGGAATTGAGCAGGTTGATGACCCTGCCATCCGACCCGCTGCCGCTGATCGTATAGGAGGAAACGGCACCGGTCGTGCCCTGCAGTTCGATCGTGTCCTTTGAGGGATCATAATTGTTCAGGGTGGTTGTACTGAGCGTTCCGGACGACAGCAGGCTGATGACCGTGCCGCCCCCATTAAGGATCAGCGTCCCGCCGCCCGTGCCGAAATTGACCGTGCCCCCTTCAAGGACACTGACAAGGGCAGCGCCGGTATTGAACGTGCCGCCATATTCAATGTTGACCGTTGAACCGGTCAGCAGGCCGACGAGGGAGCCGCCGCTGTTGCCTGTAAGCGTCGCCGTCCCGCCAACCACATTGATCGTGGTTCCCGAAATCGCTTCGACAAGGCCGGACAGGGTGTTGTCCCCCCCTATGTAATAGGTATTTGCCTCTGCCGCGCCAATTCCAATATCAATATCACCGGTAGATCCGGGCGCGCTTATGATCGTCTGGTTACTGGCCGCACTTATCAGGGTGTCATAGTCCTGGGTCCCGGTCAGGACGGCTCCACCCGAAAATACCTGCACCAGGCCGAGAAGGTCCAACCCCGGGTTTATGTTTTCACCCGTGTATACCACCGATCCATCGGGCGCTGTAATTGTAACGTCCCAGTCGTTATAAATAGGTACCAGCAAATTGGAAAGTGGCTCCGTGATATCGTAAGTTACGCCCGAAGCTGTAGTGTATTTTGTCATATCTGATACCTTTCCCGCCGGAACTTCTTGAACCGTGCTGCCTGCTGAAGCTGGTATCGGAATTATGTTCCGTAAAAGTGAGCAATCGGTAAACGGACATGTCTATGGATACGACTCAGGGCGTGCCGCAACATGTGACGGCAGGCTGCGATTGGCCTTCCCTGCGGCAACGCATAACGCCCGCACCATCAGGATGCCCCGCGCGGACGGTTCAAAAGGGATCCCCGTAACGCCCCGCCCGGGCGATTCTACCCAATAAGCGGAAAAACCTGCAGCCATCCGCAGGACGCGTCATCGGGCCGGAGGCGCCAGCAGCGGGTAAATCCCATACATTACGGGAAAAGCGATACGCCCCAGAATGTCCCAGTTTCGGGGCGCAGGACCGTTCCTTAAGGTGGCAGGTATGGCGTCATTTCATGCCCGACTGATTCAATCAACGGCCCCTTGACCGTCAAAGGTCTGCTCGACTTCACGGGCGGCGGTTGCCAGAAACGATGCCCAGCGCGTAACGCCTGTTTCGTCCGCCACCAGATCCTGCCGGATTTCCACCAGGCAGGCGGGAAGATCACGACCGTCGCCATGCACGGGAACGGCATAATCCTCATCCAGTTCGATCTGGTAAGGAAAATTCTCCGCAACCGGGAAATGCGATGCCTTGTGCAACGCCTCTATGAACAGCCGGCCGTAAGACCGCGCATGACCGAAAAGAATGCCGGCGGCCCATGGTCGTCTCTCCCCCTTGAAGACGGGGGTAAACGTATGGATGCCAAGCAGTAATGTACGTTTTTTCCTCGCGGCACGTTCATCAAGGATGGCCGTCACCGTTTCATGGAACGGGCGAAACCAGTGTTCATGCCGTTTCGTGCGCTCTTCCACGGACAGGTCCGTGTTGCCGGGAATGACCGTGGTTTCACTGATTTCGGGGATCGAGCTGCTGCTGTGCAGCGGCCTGTTGAGGTCGATCACCAGTCGCGACACCGTTCCCAGCACCAGCACCGCATCAAGGCGACGCGCAAGCGCGATGGCCATGTCCCGCGCGCCGATATCCCATGCAATATGCCGCAGCCGTTCCGCCTCTGGCAGTCCCAGATCGCCATATGCCGGCGGAATATGCGATGATGCATGTTCGCACAAAATCACATAGGGCGAACGCCCTTGCGCATTGATGACCTGCACTGCCCCGATTTCCGATTGCGCGGATGTATCTGGTCCGTTTGTATTGTTCATGCTTGACCTTATGCATGTCGCAGGACTTTACACACCGGCATGACCAGGCCATGCGCGGTTTCCGGTATGGAATGTCATGCTTGTTAAAACAGGGTTTTTCCGTATTTTTCCCGGATTTCCTCGATGTCTTCCAACCGCGACTGCACCCGGCTTTCCTGATCCGCCATCATGGCGGCCAGCAGGGTCTCGATCTGGACAAGTCCGGGGACCAGTGTGTCGAAAGGGGATACGGTCTCGATCGGGGCGCTGAGGGTTATGTCGGCAAAATCCGCGATGGGGGACTGCCACATGTCGGTAAACAGGAGGATCCGCGTGCCGCGATCCCGCGCCGCGCGGGAAAATGCGATGATATCGTCCTGATACCGGCGATAGTCAAAAACCGCCAGGGTATCGTTTTCCGTAAAATCGACCAGTATATCGACAAGGTCCGCCGGGCCGCCATCAATGTGCGTCACCCCCGGCCGCGCCTGGATCAGGTGCCCGCACAACAGCTTGGCCAGGGATTTGCTTGAACGACCGCCAAGGCAATGGACGTAACGCCGGCGACGGCCCAGCAGGTCGAGTGCTGCGCGGAAATTCGGCGGAAGATACCCGTCGCGCATCGCCGTCAGATTGGCGATGATCCCGTCGATGAACACGTTATGTACATTGTCGGAACGGAATGCCTCGGTATCCTTGCTTCGCAAGACATGCAGCGGCGAAAACCGGTTGTTGTCCAGTTCCGCCAGCATCGCCGTCTTCATGTCCTGATAACTGTCGAATCCCAGTTTCGATACCGCGCGCATGACGGTCGGGTCACTGACATGCGCCTGGCGTGCCAATGCCGACATCGGTCCCATGACCGCCAGCGGATAATTGTCGATAAGGACCCGGACCACTTTCAGTTCCGAACGGGTCAGATCAGCGCTGCGGGCAATCAGGTGATCGCGGATTGATATGTTGCCGTCCATCATGCGTCGTGAATACCACACCATTTCATAATACTGCCTGCCAGCACCTTCGTCGTCTCCGTGATGCTGTCAATCTCGACATACTCGTCCATACCATGGGCGTTATTGCCGGAGCAGCCATAGATGGCGCAGGGGATGCCATGCGCGGCGTAATGGGCTGCGTCGGACGCACCGACGAAACCGGTGATCTCGACATCCAGTCCCAGGCTTTTGCGTCCCGCCGCCAGCGACTGGACAAGGGGATGGTCGACAGGCGTGTTCATAGGTTCGAAATGCAGGCCGCCCAGTTCCCATATCACCCGGGGCGGATTGTGCCGCAGCCAGTCATCGGATTGTGCGAAACGGTGGACGAATGCCTCGAACGCCTGCCTGACATCGGCGGTTTTTTCATTCGGGAGGAATTTGAGGTCGATATCAATGGCGCAGCAGTCAGGCGTTATGGCCGGGTTTTCCATCATGGCCGGAACGCCGCGTTCATCGGCGAAGGCGCCGCCGCGAATGACACCCGCATGCAGCGTATTCATACCGGGCGGCATCAGGGGATGGCTTTTGGTCATTGCCCAGTCATGTTCAAGATCGCGCATGGCGATCAGGAATTTTGCCGCCAGATCGACGGCATTGACGCCCGGCGTGCGCTCCAGCCCCGGTGGCTGCGGGTAAAGGGAGGTATAGCGCCATGCGGAATGCGCCGTCCGGCCCGGAATGACCACGCGTACCCATTCCAGGCCGCCCTCCGCAGGCAGGATCCGGCCATACGATGTTTCGGTGATGATGCCGGCCCGGCATCTGGGGAAACGCGCTGCGGCGTCGATCGCGCCAAAACCGCCGGCCTCCTCATCAACGACGCAATGGATATCCACGCGCCCACGCGGCCTGTAACCCGCCTTGAGGACAGCGCGCAGGGCGGCGATCATCGCGATCACGCCGCTTTTCATATCCGTGGCGCCCCGTCCCCACAGCCGCCCGTCATGGATGTCCCCCGAAAAGGGATCCATCGACCATCGCGCGGCCTCACCCGCGGGAACCACGTCGATATGTCCATTGAGCATCAGGGACGTTTCATCCTCCCCCGGCAGGGAGGCAATGAGATTCGGCCGGCCGGCAAAGACATCATAGCGCGTTGTCCCCAACCCCATCCCGTCCAGAATTCCGGCCAGATAGGTCTGCACGTCCGCCTCCCGGTTCAGGCCTTCCCCGCGCTGGAATTTGGGGTTTACGGATGGAATGCGCACGATCGCCTGACTGTGTCGCACGGCCCAGTCCTGTTCCGCGTCAATCAGGGCACATACTTTTTCAAACGCTGCGTGCATCGGGCTGTCTCCATTTCCCCTTGACCCGTCATGCGACGGATTTTGCGTGAGCAGACTGACAATCTGTCAGGAATGTAAGATATTCCACATTATCTAATATAATGTCCATAATGAAATTGTATTGACACCGTATCGACCCGTACGCCATCGTATCTTCAGGGGCTACGGGACCATGGTCCACATCCACGCACAATTACGGATAGATGTTGATGAGACAACGGAATTCAAAAATGCGAGTGGGACGGACCGCGCTGCTTCTGGTGGACATGCAGGTTGTCTGGATGCATTCCGCGTCCGGTGCCGATAACGACTATTTCACCCATCGCAACGCCACGGTTGCGGTTCCCAACCAGATGCGGCTTCTGCGGACCGCACGGCAGATGGGGGTGGATGTCGTGCATACCATCATCCGCAGCCTGCGTTCCGACGGGCGGGACCGTTCCCTTGATCACAAGCTGACACCGATCCATATCGCGCCGGATGACCCGCAGGGCGAGATCATCGCGGAACTTTCCCCGATAAAGGATGAGATTGTTCTTCCGAAAACTTCTTCTGGCGTCTTCAATTCCACGAATATCGACTATCTCCTGCGCAATCTCGGGACGGATCACCTGATCGTCGCCGGACAGCTGACCGACCAGTGCGTGGACATGGCCGTGCGCGATGCTGCCGACAGGGGTTACCGCGTTGTCCTGCCCGAAGACGCATGCGCGACATACACCGCCGCGCGCCATCATGCGGCGCTGACGGCCTTTGGGGGATATTGCATGGTGACGAATACCGACGATGTCATTCATCGCATGACAGAGATCATGCCACATGAGTAATGATATCCACATGACAACGGCGCTCGGGGCGTTGCTGACCAATGACCTGGTCGGGATCACGCGCGGCCGTTTCTTTCCCCTGCCCGCACGCAGTGCCGCGATGGAAAAGGGATGCGGGTGGGTGCCCGCCAACCTCGGCCTCACCCCTTTTGATGAAATCGCGGCTGACAATCCGTGGGGATGCATCGGTGACCTGCGCCTGCTTCCGGACCCGCAGACGCGGTTCCTGTCGCGCCGCCTGGGGGATGGCGCCCTGGACGGGATGCTGTGTGACATCACCACGCTGGACGGAACGCCCTGGTATGGTTGCGGGCGCTCCTTCCTCAAGGCGGCACTGTCGGATCTGGAAAATGAATTCGGCCTGATCCTTCAGGGTGCCTTTGAAATGGAATTCCAGATAAAGGGCGCGTCATGGGGGGCTGCACCGGCCTTTTCCCTGCAGGCCATGCGGCGCGCGGACACGATGTGCCGGGATCTGGTCGATGCATTGACGGATATTGGCGCGGCGCCGGAAATAATACTTCCCGAATACGGACAGGACCAGTTCGAACTGGCCTGCGCCCCCCGGCCCGGCCTGCAGGCCGCGGACAAGGCGGTTCTGGTGCGCGAGGTCGTGCGCGAAGTCGCGCGCCTGCATGGGCATCGCGCCACATTCACGCCCAAGCTGCATCCCGATGGCGTCGGCAACGGGCTGCACATCCATTTCTCGTTCCTTGATGCGACGGACGGCACGCCGGTTGCTTACGATCCCGCGCGGCCGCATGGCGTCTCCGCGCGATGTGGGCAGTTCGTGGCCGGCATTGTCAGGCATATGCCGGCGTTGATGGTCCTGTGCGCGCCGACGGTCGTGTCCTATCTGCGGCTGGTTCCCCATCACTGGAGCGCCGCCTACAGCAGCTTTGGCGCGCTGAACCGCGAAGCGGCCCTGAGGATATGCCCGATCGCGCCCCATGCCGATCCCGCCCGTGCCTTCAACATAGAATTCCGGCCGACAGACGGAACGGCCAGCCCTTACTGGGCCCTGGGATGCCTGGTCCGCGCGGGTCTGGAGGGATTGCGCCAGCGCCTGCCGACCCCACCGCTGCTGTCCGGCGATCCCGACGCCCTGTCGGAGGCCGAACGCGCGCAGTCGGGAATAACACGCCTGCCTGCCACCCTTGGCGCGGCACTGGAATGCTTTCTTTCGGATCATGTTGTCCGGCAGTGGTTTGATCCTGTCCTGATCGAAGGGATACGCACTGCAAAGAAATGCGAAATGGACAAGACCCGGGACTGGAGCCCGGAGAATATCTGCGAACAATACGCACGCATATATTAAATAGCATCAGGATATTTCCTGATAATATTAGAAATACCCAGAAAACAGGACAAAGTTCCCATGTCAAGGAACATAGAAAAAGGTTATAGTTCTTTTTCGCATATTCTTGGGTCTGTACCGATTCCGGCCCTGATTTTCGGGTTGGCCGCCGCGGAATGCAGCAAGGCACGCGCGGCCGGCAATACGCAGCGCAATCCGGCGATGGACCAGACCGCGTCGCATCCCACGGGAAAAACGACACCCGGGTCCAATGTAAAAACCGCTGACAGGAAAATCGTTCCTGAGGAAATCAATGTCACAGGCCAGAGCCATAAGCAGGAACTGATAAAGGTACCGCAATCCATCAGCAGCTATTCCGGCGCGGAACTGAAACAGCTGAATGTCGCGCGTACCACGGACCTTCTGGGCATGACGCCGGGCCTGTACATGACGACAAGCTCCTTATCGCCCACACAGGAATCAACGCAGCTGGTCATTCGCGGTGTCGGCACCAATGCGCAGCTGGAGGCCGCCACCGGCACCTATGTTGATGGCGTCTATATGCCATCCCTGAACTTCGACGTAGGTTTTATGGATCCGCAGCGCGTGGATATTTACAAGGGCCCGCAGAATACACTGTTTGCCCGCAATGCGGAGGCCGGGGTCGTCAACATTGTCACGACGCCGCCCAGTGAAAAACGGATACGCCGCGCGGAAGTTGGTTATGACAGCTTCAATACATTGCGGACGCAGCTTTATTTCAGCGGCAAGATCGCACGGAATCTGTATGGATCCATCCTGGCGGATTACAGCCGTTCGGATGGTTACATAGATAACAGGGGAAAATCGAAATTCCCCTTTACCGACCCTTATTTCCCCGGCGAGAACCTGGTCGCGGAATATGGCAACCATATCAACCTCAACCGCTATACTGGCGTGGAACAGAAAGGTGGTTTCCGTACGGTCCTGCGTTATACGCCTACCGACAACCTCGATATCCGGCTGATCGGTGATTACCATCGCGACAATGGCAACCAGAACGGCGCAGGCCCGCTGAACAGCTGTCACTGCTATACCGTCAATGGCGATCTTGCCTATCAGTCCAACAGCGTTGATTACGGCGCGGCCATTGTCGCAAGCTACACGCTTCCCTACATGAAGCTTTCAAGCATCACGTCATGGCGTGAGGCGAATTCGGATATCCCGCTGGATTTTGTCGGCGATGCGCGACTGCAGAACAACCTGCAGGACATCTATTCCGAACAGCAGTCAAAGATGCAGGAATTCCGTATCGAGTCCAACGGGTCACGACGCTTTACATGGAATGTCGGGTTCAGTGCCTACAAGGACCGGGAATATACAAACCGCTTCTACGTCCTTTCGGATCTGGATTCCCCGGACGGCACGCTGCATTCCCTGTATTCCGGCATCTGGAATTCCCAGGTCGTCTCCCTGCGTCGCACCGGCTACGCCGGGTATGGGGAGGTGGGATACGCAATCACGCCCAGGCTGCACCTGGATGCGGGGCTACGCTATGTCTGGGAAGATGTCAGCGCGGCGGGGCTAGAACGTTATGTCATTCCTGCCAACAATGTCCTGAAATCCCCCCTGTCCAGTCTGGGATCATGGGCCTCTTTCAATACGGACGTGCCCAGCAGCCACTCCTGGGGCAAGGCGCTGCCTTCCGCCACGCTGCGATATGACATCCGGCGCGGGACATCCGTCTATCTTCGTTATGCACAGGGCTACAAGTCCGGCAGTTACCAGAAAGCACCGGTCGTTCCCACCGATGTCAGCCCTGTCGCGCCCGAAGAAACCAGCACCTATGAAATGGGGATCAAGTCACAGGTCAACAGGAGCCTGCGTCTCGAACTGGCCGGATATGACATCGATCTGAAAAATCAGCAGGTACAGTCAACCGTTGTCCGGGACGGCATTACCTCGAACGCCATCACCAACGCCGGGGCAAGCCGGATTACGGGGTTTGAGGCCAGCGTGGCGTGGCGCCCCATCAACCAGTTCGAAATCACGGCAAACGCGGCTTATACCCCAAGCAAATTTCTGGATTACGTCATTCATCCCGGCGTTGGAAAGGCGCCTGTGGTGCGGACAGGTTCCTCTCTGCCCAGCACGCCTGACTGGACGGCAAGTGTCCGTGGCGATTACACAGTACCGCTTGGTCCAAAAAAGAGCCTTGTGTTCCAGGCCAATTTCCGGTGGGTTGACAGTACCTACGTGGGTACGAACGCAACTTCCGCCGACCCGATCCTGAATATTCCATCATGGAACCAGCTGGACCTGAAGGTCATGTACAGGGGGGAATACTGGTCCGCGTCGCTTTACGGAAACAATGTCCTGAACCGGTATATCATCCTCTCCAAGTTCAATACATTCTTTGCCCAGCCCGCAGGCAATTACATTCATGATGTCGTCGCCCCGCCCGCCAATGTCGGTTTCGATATAACCGCCAATTTCTGAGACATGATGCCATGCCCAAGCAGGACAGATACCCGACGTCAGGACTTTGCGGACTGATCGCCATCGCGGCCTTCGCGGGGCTGGCCAATGCAAGCCTTTTGTGCGCGCCGGTCATCGCCACCCAGCTGATGACCGAACTCGGCCTTGATGCGCGCAGGGTCGGGCTGTTCTTCTCGATGGAATTCGGGGGCTACTGCCTTGCCGGGCTGGGGGGACGATGGCTCCTGCCCGGCATGCCGTGGCGCCTGATCGTGCTGGTGTCGGTTGCTGTCGTCATCATGGGCGACCTTATCGCGATCCTGTGCCTCCATTACTTCATCGCACTTCTGTTCGTGCGCCTCATTACGGCGACATTCAGCGCAATGCTTGGAATTGTCGCGATGAGCAGCGCCAACAGACGCGCGGACAGGGGACGAGCCTATGGCATCTATATTCTGGGTCAGTGCATGACTGGTGTCATCGGACTTGCCCTGCTGCCCGCGCTGTTTACGCATTACGGGATAAGGTCATACTTCATCCTGCTGCCCATGTTGTTTATCGCCCTGTCCTGGTTGGGCCTGTTTTTGGCCCGGGGTGGCACCGGGACCCGTCCCGCAAATGATGGACATGTTTCAATTTCATCAGGTTTTCCCGTACTCCTGCGTCGCATTGCTGTCCTGCTGTTCTATATGGGGCTGAGTGGCGTATGGACATTTTCGGGTGCGATCAGCACACGCGCGGGAATCAATGCCCTGCATGGCGGCGCGCTGATGTCAGGCGCCGCGTTCGCCGGGGTCATGGGATCGGCATTGGCAGCCTGGTACGGCCGCAGGCCCAATATAAATGGCGCAATGTTCATGGGATACGGTGTGCTGATTGGTGCCCTGCTGATTCTGATGTTGCCGACGATGGCGGGATTCATCGCAGGTATCGTGAGTTTCAAGTTTGCATGGACATTCGTTATTCCGTTTATTTTCGCCACCATTGGGCAACAGGACAAAAAAGGCGAAGTCATAGCCGAGGTAAACCTTCTGGCTGGATTGGGACTTTCTGTTGCGCCATGGCTTGCGGGACAGATCGTGGCCTTTGGAAACCTTCCAACCCTGCTTCTGGTTGAATGCATCCTGTTGCTGGTTTCCGCGGGCAGCGTGTACTGGATGCAGATATATGCCAGAAGCAATGTCCCCGACATGTCGATGATTTCCGAAAACCGCGGGAATTGATCGCTGTTGCCTTTCGAAAATTTTTGTACCAATAAGTACATATATTCATACCGTAAAAAAAACTCCCAACCATATCTCTGCGATCGGTTGACTGCTCCTCCGGCTCACTCTCGACATGGTACCAACCCGTATCTGAACAACCCGGCAAACGGATATGCCTCGCACAAATTTCGTGAGGATCTCTGGAATCGCGGATCTCGTCCTGTCATCCTACCAAGGAAGAACGATCCCGAGGTCGCCTGCCCGAAACGGGCTTACAGACTCCCGCATCTGGTCGAAAACCTGTGGGCAGGGCTCAAGGAATGGCGGGCTGTCGCGACCCGATATGAGAAGACCGCCACATCTTTCCCCTCCGTTATCCTCATCGCTGCTACAGCAGGCTATATCAAGGTCTAACAGGCCCTAAAAGGCAGCGGTAAAACGCACTCCATAAGTCGCGGGCGCGGTCATGATATCGATTCCATCAGTCAGCGCATAATCCACGACGCGGTTGTTGAAGGCATTGTTGGCAAAGACGACAAGCTGATTCTTCTTCCACGCCATTCCCAGCGTCAGGTCCAGACGATCAAGCGAATGCCACGGAACATTGGTGATATCCAGCACGCCACCTGCCTCATGATGCCAATTGGCATTGAACAGCAGGTTATAGGTGGATGTGATGGGATACGCCATTTCGGATCGTATGTTCGTTGTCCATGTGCGCGTATCGGGCAGGGACTGCCTGGCAACATCGCTGCCATATGACTGGCCACCAGCCATACGGGCATGCAGCCAGCCGACATTGCCTGATAGTGACCACCAGCGGGTCAGCACAAACTGGGCCGACAGTTCCGCGCCGTATGTATTCGCGCTGCCGACATTGGCAAGGTAATAGAAACTGAACGCGGCAGGCGCACGTGGATCGGCCTCATCCAGCAGGAGGTGTTTCTGCGTCATATAAAACAGGCTGGCATTAACGCCCAGACGCCCGTCAAGCCATTGCGTGCGTCCGCCCAGTTCATAATTGGTCGCGGTTTCTTCCCCATACGGTATCAGGGCCGCCGTTGTCGTTGTCGTGCTGAAACCACCCGCCCGGAAGCCGTTGCTGTACAGGGCATAAAGATTGATGTTGTGGAATGGATGGTAATTCAGTTCGACGCTGGGACTCCAGTTGCCATAACTTGCCGTGTCATTGAGCGACATGTCCGGATAGACATTCCCGAACAGGGCGGCAATGGCCCGCCCACTCGCATTCACGGGATTATTGTACTGCCTGTAGGACAGGGTTTTCCGGTCGCGTGTATAGCGTGCTGTCGCCGTCAGGTTGAGGGACGGGGTGATATGGAACGTGGACGAAACAAACCCGGACCATGACTGCGTCCCGATTCCCGATCCCGGCCCCGGGGCATATTCGCTGATCGCCTGCACACCGGTATCGGGAAAGCGGCCACCAGGAATGGCAGAACATGTCGGATCACCCTGCAACGCATCACAGGCAATGTTGCCCCACCTCCCCTGCAGAAGGCTCAGGTCGATTTTTGTATTGTATATCTGCTGGAACGAGAAATATTCATGAAAATAGGATGCCCCCGCCATAAAGGTCAGGCGTCGGTCCTGTGGTGAAGACCAGAGCAGTTCAGTATAATAATTGCGTGTATTTTCATGACGGACAAACCGGTTCTGCAATGTCAGGGGATAGGATGACGCCGACAGGTCCGTGCGGTCACCATCCTCGCCTGCATCAAGATGATAATCCCGGTAGGCGGACAGCCACTGGAACGTGCCCCAGTGTGATCTGTATGTCAGGTCCTGTGAAAGGTAGAGTTGATGATTGTGGGAACGGTCGGGGGTGTCACGATACACCACACCCGGCGTTTCGGCCGCGCTGCCCTGGATCAGGTTGGCAACGCCATCGGGTGCGTAACCGGCCAGGGACGGCCCGTGAACATCCCCATATTCCGCCATCCATGTCAGGGACAGGCTGTCACTGGGTGTCCATTTCGCCCCCAGTCGCAGGCCCTGCTGGCGATAACGGTCCTCATATTCATGTAATGTGGCGTTGTACAGGGAACCCCGTGGCTGGTCGATGTACCAGCCCGTCAGGCGCAGTGCAAAATGACGCGACAGTGGCACATTGAGCGCGCCCTGCAATTCACCCCGCCCATAATTACCATAGGACCCGGTCAGGTATCCGCCGGTTTTCTGTTCCGGCGTCGCGTATACCACATTGACCGCGCCGCCCACGGCGTCACGTCCATACAGGCCCGTCTGCGGGCCGGGATTGACCTCCACCCGTGCGACATCCACCTGTGGGCCGAGATTGGTGCGCAGGCCACCATCATAGATGCCATTGCGGTACATGCCGAAATTGGGATCGGCATTGTTGTCCACCTGCCGGATGCCGCGGATATTGATATATGTATTGATATTCTGCGGATCAGTCGGCACCACGGCGTTCGGCACCATGTCCATGATGCTTTTCATATCGAGGATATCGAAATTATGCAGGGTCTGGCCACCGATGGCGGTCGTGGGCGCCGGCACGTCAGACAGCCGCTGGGTGGTGCGCCGGGCGGTAACTTCCATCTGTTCGGCCTGCGGCCTGCCCTGTGCCAGATGGGCGACCGGAAGTTTCGGATTCTTTTTTGGGGGGGATTGGGTTGTCGCTCTGGCGGGGCATAATACAAAATGTAACGTGATGAAAAAAAGCATGTATGCAGGCCATGGTATCCTGCAGGACTGTCGTTTCCTGTAACCATAAAAGGAAGATTCAGGTATCATTCTTGGACAGGCATACGGGCGATGTCAGCGTCCATGCAGGCGATGGCGGATCAGGGCATGTTCCTGTCGTCCGATAGGAAAACGAAAAATGATGGCCGCCGCGATCAGTTGGGGAATGCCGCACAGGACGGTGTAGCATGACAGCAGGCCCGTCAGCGGCAGGCCGTGGTTTACCTGCCCGGCATGATAATGGACCCAGCCAAGGATGATGAACCCCGCGCCACCACCTATGCCAAGGGTGGCCTTGGTCACCAGTGTATTGAGGGCATAAAGGGTAGCTGACCTGTTGGTCCATGTTTTCCAGATGTCATAATCCACGACATCCCCCAGCGTGGCGGCGGGCGCAAAATTTGCAGGCGCGGACAGGGCCCCGCCCAATGCCGTCAGCAGCAGGATGACGGGCAGGTTCTGCATGCCCGGATCCGGCAGGAGGGCAAGTGGCCGCGTCAGGACGGTCAGGACGATGCTGATGGCCCATATGTCATGACGTTCCACCCAATGTTCCAGGCGCACCCATACCGGAATGGCGAGAATGGTGGACAGGAAAAACACGATCATGACGAACGGAAAAGCACTGCCCACACGCAGGTAATCATTAAGGAAAAAGAACGTCGTGGATAACCATATGCCCTGCCCGATCCCCCACAGCCCGACAGCAAGCAGGTAAAGGACGAAAGGCCGGTTCCGTGTCAGGGACTGCACAAGCCCGCGCAGGGCTGGCGCGCCGGTCCGTACGGACGATGCGTCGGGAACATACCGCAGGACGCATACGACAGCAGGCAGCATAAGGGCTGCATATAACCAGACAATGACGGAAAGCGTCCCCTGGGTGAAGCCAGTCGTGCCATAAAACCGGAACAGGATGACAGGAACCAGCCAGAAAATCAGGCTGCCCGCAATGGTAAACAGGCCAACCGTTGCGTTGATGCGTGTACGCAGGGATGGACGCGAACCAAGTTCCGCCCCCCATGCGCAACGGGGAATTTCAAACAGGGAATATCCCAGATACAGTGCGAAGGCCCATATTCCGTAATACAGGACTGTCGTATGCGGGGATGGCTGGAAAAGAAAGTACAGTGCAATGCAGCACAGGACAGCACTGGCCACGCCCCATATGCCACGACCACCGGACCGGGCACTGCACCTGTCAGACATGAAACCGATTGCCGGATCCACCAGTGCGTCAATGACCCTGCATGCCGATGTCACCGTGCCAATCTGCAACAGGGTAACGGTCGTATGGCTGGCATAAAAGGCAGGTATGAAAATATTCATCGGCAATATGATGAAAGCCGCCGGCAGCGCAGGAAAGGCATAAAGCCATGTTTTCCATCGTGTCAGTTCCGGTCGGGCATCGGAAGCATTGGGAAGAACTGAAACCATGGCAGCAGAATCTTCCCTTTCTGGTCGGTTGAACTTTAATATGAATAATGTTCGTATTCAGGGGCGAGACCCTATCACCTCTCATCCGGCGGGAAAAGAGAGGCCCGGACTCAGGTTTCCGTTCCCAAAACCTTGGGCAGGTCACCCCTGATGAAGGCATCGATAATGCCATTCAGGAACTGGGCGATGCTTTCACGCGGGTTGCCGAATTGGGCAAAGGGGCCATCGACAGCATTGGCCACAAACAGGTTCGACAGGCCGCACAGCATGGCATACAGGCCGTAACCGATCTGCACCTTGCTTCCCAGCGCCGCCATGTCTCTGGGACCGAAATTGTCACTGGTGGTGAAGACTTTATAGCCGTATATCAGTTCCATAAGGTCTTCAAACGCTGCGCTTGCGGTCTGCCGGTAGCGAGGATGGGTATAGGCGTCGGGTATGTAGCCGAACATCAACCGGTAGAGCTGCGGGTGGGTGCGCGCAAAATCCACGAAATAGAAAATGGTCCGCTTCAGTGCCTCCGTCCGGTTGGCGGATGTGCGGCTGATATGAGCTGCCTGCTCGCGGAACACTTCAAAATAATCCGCGGCGATTTCCAGCAGCAGATCGTTCAGGCTGCCATAATGGTTATAAAAATTTGCTGGCGCGACCCTGACTTCCCGCGTCAGACGACGTACTGAAAGATCTTCCAACCGTTCGGTTTCCAGTATCCTGACGGTGGCGATCCGTAAGTCTTCAGCGACGTTTCCTTTGTGGTAGGCTCTTGAAATGGGACGTCATCCTTGTGGGCATGGTGCGGATTCGACAGGCAAATCCATATGATGAAGGCGCAGAGATAATCAATACGATCCGAAGCGGTTCATTGCAGTCATGCCTGAAAAATCCGAGCATACCTGACATGTGTGATCCTGTCCGGAAAAAATCTGGCATTGCCTATTTTGTTCCCGTCATGCTGACGGCTTCAGTGCACACTGCCAGTTTTTAGGGCGAATCCGCTGGACAGCCAAGAGACATCGGCAACACCCCATACCCTTCGCACTGTGGGTTGGATCAGGACTTCATAAAATTCGTTGTGAATGCAGGCGCCAGCCGTATTCCTGACCCTTGCCCCCTGACTGCTCCGATGGCAGGTCATGTAACAGCATCATCACCATCCTGAGGGCCATTGCCCGATATGCACTGCCCCCCTTCCCGAGGAGGCGGGACATGCCATGGCCCATACAGCCTCAAGCAATGCAGCGAAGACACGCAGCACGGCAGCCTGGATGTCGATGACACGCGGCGGGGGTGACATATTCCACCGGGGGCGGCTCTACGCCCCGGACCTGAATGTTTTGTTTTTGGATTTCCATATCGGGCGCAATCTGTTTCATACTGTGCGCCGGTATGGAGGCCGGCCCGTATGACCGGAGGCCTGTCTGCTGATCTTCGCTGTCGCACGTTTGCAGCTATTGTTTCTGGGATGACCGTCATGCGACGGCGGTTCGTTTTGGTGCGTCTTCGTCGAGTGTCATCCGATGGCCGGCGGAGTGGCAGGCAAGCGGTCCTGACCACGCTCTGACGCGGGGCGGTGATCGCCATTCTCATCGGATTGAAGCCTGGTCGGCCTTCCTGTTGGCATCGATTGACGCACAGGCCAATATTTCCCTCGTCGAACTCGCAGAGAAACTGGCAACGGCACACGGTGTCCGCTTGCGCCGAGCACGATCTGGCGCTGCCTCGACGAAGATGGGCCGCCTGCGGAAACGGTCGCATCGTGGCGCACGCTTTCGGATGTCTGTGCCCCACGGGCACCGGAAAATCACAACGTTCATTGACGGACTGCGCCTGTCCGGCATGCTCCCCGTAACCGGCGAGTGGTTTGCCTCCTATACCCGAAAGATGCTCGCTCCGAGCCTCTCGCCAAGAGGTGTCGTCATTCTGAATAATCTTTCAGCACATAAAGGAGCCGCAGGATATGAACCAGAGTGATCGGATTATACCTTGGCAGGACTCCCTGCGGAATTAACAACGTTCATATTTATCAGATGGCGCATCATACATCTTTCTGAAAATATCTGTATTCAGGATTATGAATGACGTTGACCAGACTGCCATGCGGGAATTCACACTGCGTGAAATGAACGTTGTTCATTTACACACACAAGCACACATGCCAAAAAATGCGTAAATGCCGGTCCTCCATATGTCCGCAGGACAGTCGCAGCGAAATCTCGGTTCAGTCCGCATTATAAGGCCACGACATAGCTGAGACGATGGACAGAACAGGGGGCATGACGGTGACCCCACATTCTCCGTTGGCACGCTCACGCCTTTGGGGATGCTGCACAAAGCCATGCCTGGACGTCATCCGGTTCCGCAAAATGCAGCTTTCTCATTTTGGGGGGATTGGATGCCAAAAGAAGATAATATATACGGTGTTCACATTTAGGAGCCACTCCCTCCGGATATGTCAACTTTTTGATAGGTAAATGAATATGTGTCAGAAAGTAAATTCCATTATCGAACTCATATATGAATCCGCTCTTGGAAATTACGATTGGAAAGATACGCTTCAAAAATGCGCAAAGCTTATCGATGTCGCTGCCGTTGTGGTCGTGCCCTTCGATCCGAATCTTAAAGATATGTTACTAACATCCCTCAACAAACCGGAACACGATGCATCATCCTATGATTATTACCACCGTACAGACCCATATTGTAAAATAGACCCATACAACATATCGTTTAAATACAAGAAAAACATTGTTGGGGATTTTCCCGACAATCATTTACTGGTCGGAGATGAAATAAAAAAGTCCGCTTTTTATAATGAGTTTCTGAAAAAATATAATTGGGGTCGCGTAAATGTCTTTGTCGACCAAGACATATTTACGTCTGGAATAAAAATTTCCACCCAGAGATACGATGGCCAGAGAAGTGAAACAAATAATGAAAAATACATAAGAAACATTATTTCAAGACATATATGCAGATCATTAAGTTTTTCGAGTATATATACATCATTAATACTTGAAAACACATGCAAAATTCATAATGATGCGAACTTTGGAATTGCCTTGCTGAACAGAAGTGGGAAAATACTTATGATGAATCCCATATTCAAATCCCTGATTGGAAATGCACTGACTTATGAAGGCGGCGAACTGTCTTCCACCAATCAGAAAAACAAACATCAGATAACAAAAATTCTAAACAAAGTCAGTCATATGCAGGATACGGTTCAGGCATCGGAATTTGCTGTCATCAACAATACGGATGGACAGAAAATTCTGCTGAAGGCCATGAGGATATCTCTGACGGAAATCAATAACCCACTATTGAATAATAATGATTTTATCGTTCTTCTGACAAAAAGTCTGGAGCCTGTTCTGCCTGATATTTCTGACATCATGCAGGCATTGGGCCTTACCAGGTCAGAGGCGCGCCTTGCCAGTATTGTCGGAGCAGGACATCCACCACGCCAGGCTGCAAAAATCATCGGCATATCGGAACAGTATGCCAGAACCATGCTCAAGGAAATTTTCTACAAACTGAACGTGAATAGCCAGAGCCAGCTTGCTGCACTTATCGGAAACATTTCATCTTTTGGGCGATTTTCCAGTTAAGGAGCCACCGGATTCCACCCATTGATAATGATCATGCCAAAACTTCAACTCACCATTTTCAGCGTTCAATGCGCAGGATATGTCGCGCAAATAGCCCATGCCCTTGCGCACCCTATCGCGTCATCAATGGGACAGGGCTCTGGTCCGGATCATCGTCTGGGCAAGGCCTGTATGCGGGATCAGCACGCTCAGCGGTTAACCGGTCGCCGCCGAAAAACTATTTCGGCTTTCTTTGCCGACGGCAAGTGCATCATCTGGGGGTTTGATACTTCCATCGACACGATACAGCATGCAGGCACGCAGGTATCGAACGCAAAGGATTTTCCCAGAGTCTTTCCATCCACACGTAGCGAGACTGTTTAGGTTTTGTTTACAAAAGGCAGTAACCAGCACTTGATGACGGCGGGGTAGAGAAAAGCGAGGAAGGATTTCCTTGTCATAGCAGGTTGCAGTACGGCGAAGTTGCTTCATCCTGTTGAACATCCGCTCGATACAGTTGCGATCCCTGTAACAATGGAAATCACAGAGCATATCCTCTGTGCGATTTGAACGCGGTGGGACTACGGGAAGAATGCCTCAAAAAAGCAGTTTCCCCCGTATCCTGTCACTATCATATCCCTTGTCAGCCAGAAATCGGCACGGTGTCATGGCCGGAAGCTTCAGATCAGATCCCCCCAGTCGGAAAAGGCTTCCGTCACACAGACTGCCCCAGTTCAGGCGCACGGGGCATTATTTAACAGCCTTTCGATCCGTCCAGTTACTGCGGGATTGACTTGTAATCATATACCTTCGAGTCCGAATGTAGAATAATATCATCTGGTATCAATTTTTCAATTTCCGGCTCTGAAAATGGATAACCGAGCATAGACAGAAGAATGTACTTATTGACCAGAGATGAATAATATCCTCTTTTTTCTTCAAATTCCTCAGCAATATTGCAATATTTTTTGCTTGGATCATACATCAGGAATGGGACATTATACTGATCGTATCCACCATATTGTATTCCATGACCAACACCAACGATCTCCCCATGATCTGATGTGTAAATCAAAGTATAGTCACCAAGTTCCTGTTTTGCCATATCCATGATTTCACCGAGCAGACGGTCTGTATGATGTATGCTTTGATCATATGTTATGGCTTGCGGCAATTCTTTTACATCCTGCAATGTTATTTTATCATCATAGTTTTGATGACTACCGTAAATGTGAATTACATAGAGCTTGTAGGGTGCAGTATCTGAAAATTTCTGTTTAATAACAGGTAAAAGAGTATCGTCCTGAGCACTACGTATGCCATTTTCTGTGTTATTCAGATCACCACGTGTCACATAATTGCTAAATTCTGAAATGTATCCGTAATTACGTGCATAGGGTCCGGTCCCATCTTGCGATGAAATCCAGAATGTTTTGTAACCTTGGTCTTGTGCAAGTTCAATGATATTTTTTTCTGATAAAAGTGTATCCTGTTGTTTCGGGGAAAAGAACGAAAATGTCATCGGAACGGAAGAACGTGTCATATCTGCTGCGGAATGCGAATTCTGAATTACGCATATTTTTCCTTGTTCTTTGTATTTATCAAGAACTGGCGTTGTATTAGAAGATTTGTAACCATAGATACCATAGTGTGTTGCAAGTGAAGATTCTCCCATAACAAACACTATGTTATGGATTTTTTCACCATTTTGCCTGGTAATGGAAGGGTCCCTTACAATATGCCTCACGACTGGTGTGACATAAAGTGGATCCCCTGAATGCGAAGAGATCAAAATGGCAAATAACATATCACCTAAAACACCCGGCAGCTCAAACCTTAGTTGAGATGCGATATCATATGTACGTGTTATTTTTTTATTTGTGAGCGTCTGTGTTAAAACATAACAAAAGTTCATGAGCAAAGGAAAAAGTATAATAGACGATATTTTTATGCTTTTTTTTGTTAACGCGGCCCAAAATATAAAACAAATAAATGAAACAACAAAACGATAAAAAAGATATCATCAAGACAATAATATTGACAGTATGCAGCATGGAAACAAGTTCATTTTTATTTGTTCCCAACACCGCAATAATATTTGCGTCCGTCACAGCCTTGCATTTATAGGAAATAAATGAATCAAATATCGTTAAAAATAGTAAAAATCCATTGGAAATGGCTGATATAATTTTCCCTAAATTGAAAAACAGGAATGGCAAGGGGAACATTTCTATTATAAGAAATACGTGATGCGGGTAATGCTTATGGCCTACAGAGCTATTTGAAATATAAAACTCAGACGCAGATAAAAATAACGAGTAAATAAAAATAAAATAGGCCCTAAAATTCACAATGCAATCCTTTGTGAGGTATATAAAAATGTTGGTGAGGTCTATATCCTATTTTTTTTCTATGAACAAGATATAAGGGGTCGTAAAAAGTCATTTTTTCTCCATATATAATCATACAATTGATTATTATTAATAATTCGCCCAGGAAGATGCTTCATTCCTTGAGAAAAAAATGAATCCCGTTGCAGAACAGCCCGCATGTAGTCCAGTCTGGCGTCCAGACAGGCATCTGCCTGGTCAGACGGGGGCAGATTAGGGTCGAATACCTGAAAGGCCACAGGGTCGATCGGAGTGTGATCAATATCGGTAATCCCGCCTCGACATGGTGGAAGCGCTGGGAGCGGGGTAGCGCATCGCTGCCTGATGCCAATCACGGCCTTTTCCGAACCAAAGCGCCAGCCGGATGGGACAAGCAGGTCCGTCTGGTTTGCCCGTAGCGACGAAGAGCCCTTGGCCTTGCCCCTGAACTGCTTCAGTCTAGCGAAGAACCGCTCAATTTCGTTTCTCTTTTTGTAGAGTGAGAGGCGGAGTTTCCTTGATGGAATAACCGGTGTGATCTGCTGTTCTACAAGCTTTTCAATAAGCGGAGCAGCATCATACGCCTTGTCGGCGATAAAGGCTGCGGGATCGACTTCACCCATGAAAGGCTCTGCTTCAGTGATGCCGGCCCTTTGCCCTGGCGTCAGCGAAAGAACTACCGGCTTTCCCGCGGCATCGACAACGGCATGGACTTTTGTGGTCAGCCCACCACGGGATCGCCCGATGCCTGATCCACACCCTTTTTTTACGGGCGCCCGCACTATGCTGGTGAGTACGGACTATCGTACTGTCGAGCATCATGTAGTCATTGGCGTGATCGGCAGCCAGATGCCGGAAAATCCGTTCGATCACGCCGCTTTCGCACCAGCGGCGCAGACATCTGTCAACATTCTTCCAATCCCCAAACCGCACTGACAGGTCACGCCACGGAATGCCCGCGCGATAACGATATACAGACGGTTATCCGCAACTGTGCCACCGACATGACCTTAACGACCCGGGAGAAAATCCTTTATCCGCTCCCACTGGCTATCACTCAGGCCATACCGTCGCATCCACGTCTCACCGCAAAGATGGGGCATGTCGTACACGCGATCATTAAACGCGGTGACGATTACCAGCCCTTCATTGATCAGCAACCCTGTAAATAATGTTTGGATCCTCCACCTGGGGTATCGCATCCCATCTTCAGGACGGTTAGCGCCACGGCGCCATCACGCCGCTCTGGACTCTGTATCTGCTATGGCCAGAAGCACCTTTTTTGCGGTGGAGACCGCCTGGTTTTTGTTTGCAGTATTTTTCAACGACAGTGCGAACTGCCGATGGAGACGTGTTTCCAAATCGACCGGATGCTTCCCGATATAGGACGTAGCACACGGGAGATGGCATAAGACCTGTCACGCTTCGTTTTCTACGCCAGAAGTTACAGCACGCAATGGTCGTTCGATCCTCCACTTGATTCAGGGCGATGCCCCTGGCATGCAAACACAAAATTCAATGCAACACGGAATAGACATCGCATCAGTTGTTACGATCAAGAAATTTATGTGCTTTTATGCAACACATCGGACTAAATTTATGTTCGAAGGTTTTTTTGTAAGAATTAATGTTTTTTATAACAGGACACCCAAGCTATAAGCTCATATATGTTGTTATCCAAGAACGATGTTTTTCCGTGACGAACTCTCCGGTTTGCTCTCCAGCTTGAGGATTGTTTTTCCATGAAAGTCAGGTCAGCCCCACATCGGAACATCATACTTTTCGCCTTTTCTGCATTGAATGGCATCGCTGTCACGGCCCCCGCCGACTCGGCGCAAGCCCAGGCCGTCAATACCACCCAGGACGACCCTGACAGCACAAAACGAAGCAAGGCCCCAAACCGCTCTGCGACGGGCAAGACGTCGGCCACCACCACATCGCGCAAGATGGCATTGAAAAATGCTTCCGCAAGCAGCGGAAATTCGACGGGCGCCGAAAGCATCGTTGTCACGGGCACAATGTTCCGTGACAAGAACCTGAACAGCGCTTCGCCGATCGAGCAGATCACCGCCAAGCAGCTTCAGCAGCGCGGCATCAAGACCGTGACCGACGCACTTCAGCTTCTGTCATCCAATGGTTCGGGCAATCTGACGAACGCGTTCTCCGCCAACGGTGCCTTCGCGGGTGGTGCATCCGCACCGTCTCTGCGTGGCCTCCAGACGTCCGCTACGCTCGTGATGATGGATGGCATGCGCCTGTCCTATTATCCCGCAGGCGACGACGGCGCACGTAACTTTGTCGACACGAACTGGATGCCCTCGTCACTGGTACAGACCATTGATGTCCAGCAGGATGGCGGTTCGGCACTTTATGGTGCTGACGCTGTTGCCGGCGTTATCAACATGATTACGCGCGAACAGATCAAGGGCTTCGAAGGCAACGCGGAAGGTGGCCTTACCCAGGGCGGCTATGGTGGCCATCAGCGTCTCTACGCGAACTACGGCGTGGGTGACGTGGCGAAGGATGGTTACAACTTCTATGTCAACTCGGAATACCAGTCCGATGACATGATCACCAACAGCCAGCTCGGCTATCCATACAATACAAGCAATATCACGGGTATCGGCGGCGGAAACGCTGATGGTAACCTTCTCGGTTCTGACGGAATATTTACCAATGCCGTCACGCAAACCACCGGCGTCACGGCACAGGCTGTCGACAGCAACGGAAAGGCGCTCAGTGGCTATCAGTTGCTGAACCCCACCTCTGGATGCAATGGACTGTCCGGAGCCCATTCGGGCTACGTCGCCGGCACACCGACGGGTTCGGTGAGCACCCTGTGCCAACAGGACAAGGTTTCGAAGTATGGTGTGATTTCACCTTACGACCGTCGCGTGGAAGCAACCGCCCATCTCACGGTCAGGCTTGGCTCCCGCGTGAAGCTTGTGAGCATGTTCACCTACTCGCAGAACCTGTCCTACTATACAGGTACCCCGAATGCGTTCTACGCCAACACACAATCCCAGCTTGGGACGAGCGAGGGCGTGCTCGCGCCTGCCTATCTGCCGAACGGTTCGCTGAACCCCAACAATCCTTATGCATCGCTCGGTGAAAGCGCACAGCTTTACGGACGCTTCATCGACCCCACGGCCGAAACCCAGTTCTCCCAGAACTACCGCGGGTCCATACATCTGACAGGCTGGGAACCGTCAAGTTGGGGTGGCGACTGGAACTATGATTCCAGCTTTGTCGGCATGAATACAGACCTCTCCACGAAATATAGCAACAACATCAACATCGCCGACCTTGATTATGCGATCGAGAACGGTACTTATAATTTCGTTGATCAGGCCGCAAACTCCGCCGCGGCAAAGAACGCCATCGCGCCAACGGAAATCGTCCACTCCAATACGGAAGAATATTCCTGGCAGGCCTCTGTCACCAAGGGGCTCACACAACTGCCAGGCGGAATGCTGAACCTCGCGGTCGGAACGAACGTCCGTTACGAAGGCTTCAACGCCCCGAATGCCAACCCGGTCGACACCACCAACGTCAACAACCAGTATGAAAGCATCAATCCGTTCAGCGCGATCGGCCATCGTTACGTCTATTCCGGATATTTCGAGCTGAATGCGCCAATCGTGAAGATGCTGAACGCCGATTTCCAAGGACGTTACGACTCCTATTCCACAGGCTTCAGCCACTTCTCCCCGAAGATCGGCGTCACCTTCAAGCCGACCAAGGAGTTCATGCTCCGCGGGACATGGTCACAGGGCTTCCAGGTCCCGAGTTTCTATGAAACAAACGGCACTACGATTGGCTACACTTCTTATGGTCCCTCGAACCAGACCTGGATCAACCAGCATCTCAACACCAACGGAACCAAGGACGACTACGCCCAGGCCTACAGCCTTGGTGGCGAAAGCGTCGGCAACAAGAACCTCAAGCCCATGACAAACACCACCTTCACGGGTGGTCCAGTCTTCCATCCCGTCCCGTGGGCGACGTTCAGCGCGGAATACTGGTACATTCGCGAAAAGAACGTCATCGTCTCCAACCCGATTCCGGCAGCAACCGTAGCTTCAGCTTACGAGGCCATGAACACCAACAGGACGGTCATGATCGACGGCGATACGGTGATCCCCGACGTTGCGGACCCACTGCATCCTGACGCACCGCGCCGCGCAGGCATCATTGAGTCATCCTATATCAACGCCAACAGCATGATGACCGATGGCGTGGACCTCAACCTCTCGATTACCCATCGCCTCCCTGGTCCGTTGAAGATGATCAACTGGTACAGCAACGGTCACGCAACATGGGTGCATCGTTTCAACGAAAGCATACCGGGTGTAGGCATAGAGCGCTTTGCCGGTACCGAAGGTCCATGGAACACGACTTCTGCGTCGGGTACGCCTCGCTGGCGCGCCAACTGGCAGAATACCTTCACGTGGAACAGGCTCTCGACGACGTTCACCGTCTATTACACCAGCGGCTACCACGGCACAGCGGAAGATAACGATGGCCCGGGAACAGCCGGAAACTGCAAATATGCGCTCTATCAGGACGTCAGCAGCTTCTATCCCACGCAGTGCAATGTCCGTCATTTCTGGGACATCGACATGACTGTGAACTACCAGTTCAACAAGCAGTGGGCTGGCTATGTCAACATTTACAACCTGACCGATTTCAAGGCTCCATATGATTTCGGTACCTACGGTTCCTACCTTTACAACTCGTCCTGGGCCCAGAATGGTGTTCTCGGACGGGCCTTCCGCTTCGGAATTACGGCAACACTGTAAGGCATGACACTAAATACAACCGAGCGATCCTATTCACGCGCGGCATTCCTCATGGCAACACTTGCCATGGGGGTGGCCGTCAGGTGGATCTTCCCGGTTCCCATGCCGGTCAATCAGCACAACATTTTCGGCACGCTCGATGAAGTCCCTGCCATGAATCTGGCGGACCATGGGTTCGGTGACCTGCCTATCCTATTGGCAAAAGAGAACCCGGACACGTCCATGTAGGCGGAATCTGGACGGTCTATATCTGGTTCGCGATGGAGCGCACTTCGCGTTCGGCCAACTCCGCCTTCAGGAACAGCAAGAGAATGAGGATGGCAGCCTCGAAGACGGATGCGCCCTGTTCTGCAAGGTCAGCCGTAAGCGAGGAGGTCGCCTGCCAGAATGGTCTTTCCATCGGACGGCACGAGACGCGCTGCAATCCGTCAGTGTCCGGGTTGTTGTGCCTTCATGGTTCGCCACCCCGCAGCAGGTCTCGCGCCATGAGGCTCTGGCCGGGTCTGATGTCCGAGACTTCATACAGGCTCATGACCGAAGCCTGGAGGGCACGTATATAGGCGCTGTTGCGTGGCCCTTTCTTCTAGCCCCGGCGTTTCAGATAGACGTCAACAATGTTCCGAGCATCGTCCCAGTCCTGCCCGAGAAAATCCTCGAAGACACAGCCCATAGCGTCATGGCGGCATCGGGACCGATCATCTCCACCAGATCCTCGAACGTGATGTCGCCCGCTTCAAGCGCCGGACCGATGTGATCGCCGAGCACTTCCGCGAAACAGTGCTGCCAGTCATCCTGACCGAGATAACGGATCAGTCCTATGAGTTCGTCTGCGGCCATGAGACTTTCCTGCTACTCCAGTTATAGACAGCAGGGGGGAGACATCCTGACTCGATGAGGCAGGATCATACCCTGAAACAGGCAACGGGATGCCCCTCCCCGCTTTCACGCATTTGTAAAAGTGGACGAAGCTCTACCCCGGTATCTTTCCGTCTGTTTCCTATGTGCATCCTGCGGAGAATTCCGGGCACAAAAAAAGCCACCCATTGGGGTGGCTTTTTGTTGTCTTATCAGACACGTATTTTTGGTTGCGGGGGCAGGATTTGAACCTGCGGCCTTCAGGTTATGAGCCTGACGAGCTACCGGGCTGCTCCACCCCGCGGTGGTGAGTTGTGTTATGGGCTGTCTGGAAGATCTGGCGGCGACCGACTTTCCCGTGCCTTGAGGCACAGTATCATGGGCGCTGGGGTTTTTCACGTCCGAGTTCGGGATGGGATCGGG